>DATKMV010000013.1:0-22648 GCA_035541695.1 Steroidobacteraceae bacterium | reverse complement strand
ACGTGGGGCCCGCCGCCACCTCGATGTCAGTCCTTCTTCGGGTTGGCGGGTGCCGGCGCCGGCGGCGATGCGGGGGGCTGGGCGGGCGTGCCCGCACCGGGAGCCGCTGCGCCCGGGGCAGCGGCGCCCGGGGCAGCGGCGCCTGGGGCAGCGGCGCCCGGCGCGGCGCTCGTGGTCTTGTCGAGAAACTTCTCGATCTTCGCGTTGCGCAGCAGCTCATCCTGGTACACGCGGAACTTCTTGGCCTGCACCACCTGCACGAGGCGCTGACGCACCTGCTCGAAAGGTGGCGGCGTCACCTCGCGTGTGTCGAGCAGCTGGATGACGTGCCATCCGTACTGCGTCTGCACCGGCTTGTGCGTGTACTCCCCGGGCTTCAGCGCCATCACTGCGGCCGCGAACTCCGGCACCATGCGTCCCGGGGTGAACCAGCCGAGATCGCCGCCGTTGTTCTTGGAGGAGTCCATCGATTCGGACTTGGCCAGGGCGTCGAACTTCTCGCCCTTGTCGAGGCGCTCGATGATCTTCTGTGCGAACGGCTCGGTCGCCACGAGGATGTGCCGTGCGTGATATTCCGTCTTGGGCATCGCGGCGATCTGCGTCTCGTACTCGGCGCGCAGCTCCTGCTCGGTCGGCTGACGGTCCTTCAGGTAGCGCTCCTGCACCGCCTGCTCGAGCACGTTCAGCCGCGCGAGCTGCAGCATGTAGGCGGTATCGCCGCTCTTGTCGATCCCTTCTTTCGTGGCCTGCTCGGCGACCACCTCGGCGCGGATCAGATTGTCGAGCGCCTGGCTGCGCTGCTCGGTGGTGAGATCCGCGGGCGCCTTTCCGCCGGTGATGCCCTTGATGAAGAAATCGTAGAAGTTGCGGGTGATCGGCGCGCCATTCACCGTGGCAACCGGGGGTGAGTTGTCATTCGCTACGCCGCCCGGGGTCTTGGGCTGGCAGGCCGCAAGTGCGGCCAGCGTGACAACGAGGAGAGCGAGTCGCGGATGATTCATACGGTTTTCCGTTGTTACCTTGGGCAGGATGGGGAGCTCATGCAGGCTCGTCCGGGGTGCGGGCCTGGATGTTGAGTGCATGCACCGAGCCGCTCAGCAGCGGGGCGACCGCGGCGTACACGAGGCGGTGGCGCTCGAGCGCGGAGTGCCCGCGGAAGGCAGCGGCGACCACCTTGACACGATAATGGCCACCGCCGCGGCTGCCGGCGTGCCCGGCATGCGCGGCGCTGTCATCGAAGATCTCGAGGCTCGTGGGCGCGAGCGCCTGCTCGAGCGCGCTGCGCAGCTGTGCCAGCACCGGCGCACTCATGGCGCGGCGTCGGAGGCTGGCGCACGCGGCGGCAGAGCCGCGGCGCTGCGGCTCAACCACAGCACCTGCAGCGCGATGAATACGAACGTGAGCAGCGCCAGGCCGAACAGCTTGAAGTAGACCCAGGTGCGCTCGCTCGCGCCGTAGGCGACCGCGAGGTTGAGCGCACCGAGGCCGAGGTAGAACAGCGCGGAGAAAACGTTCATGCGGCGCCACTGCGCGGCGTCCGCCGTGGCGCGCCCGGCGAGCGCCGGCTCGAGGAAGCGCTGCGTGAGGGTGCGCTCGCCGACCCAGGAGCTTGCTACGAACGCGATGCTCACCAGCCAGAAGAGCACGGTCGGCTTCCACTGGATGAACAGGCGATTGTGCAGCAGCAGCGTCGCGGCGCCGAGCAGCAGCACGAGCAGCGCCGAAAGACCGTGCAGCGGCGGGATGCGCCGCTGCCGCAGCCAGTCGTAAGCGAGCAGGACCAGCATCGCCACCATGAGCACGCCCGTCGCGGCATACAGACCGCGCAGCGAATAGGTCACGAAAAACGCCACGAGCGGCGCAAACTCGGCGAGAGCCTGCATGAAGCGCTGGAACCTGACGACTTACGTAGATGCGGCAAAACGGCCGCGTATATTGTCACGAGCTGCGCCGGACTGCCACGGATTTTCACTTGGCCGAATACCTCGAGTTGCATCCGCTCAACCCGCAATCGCGGCTCATCCGCCGGGCCGCGGACATCGTGCGCGCCGGCGGCCTGATCGCCTATCCAACCGACTCGTGCTACGCATTCGGCTGGCACATCGGTGACCGCGGTGCGCTCGAGCGTGTGCGGCGCATTCGCCAGGCGGACCGTCATCACCATTTCACGCTGGTATGCGCCAACCTGGCGCAAGTGGGCCGCTTCGCCCGGCTCGAGACCTGGCAGTTCCGCATGCTGCGCGCCTGCCTGCCAGGACCCTACACGTTCCTGTTGCGAGCGACGCGCGCGCTCCCACGGCGCCTGCAACACGAGCGGCGGCGCACCATCGGTGTGCGCATACCCGACCATCCGGTGCCGCGGCTGCTGCTGGCCGAGCTCCAAGAGCCGCTCATGAGCTCGACACTGCTGTTGCCCACGGATGAGCTGCCGCTCACCGCTGCGCGCGAGATCCAGGCGCGCCTCGGTCACGACATCGACGCGGTGCTCGACGGCGGTGACTGCGGCACCGAGCCGACCACGGTGGTCGACCTGTCGGTCACCCCGCCCTTGCTCGTGCGCAGCGGCAAGGGCCCGCTCGGTCCCATCACGGCGCGTGCGCTATAATTCAGCGCGTGAAACATTCTGTCATTGCACGCACGTGAGTTCCCCCGCGCCGGCGCGGCGCGTCCTCTCCGGCATGCGGCCCACCGGCCCGCTGCACCTCGGCAACTGGCACGGCGCCCTGCGCAACTGGGTCGAGTTGCAGTATCAGTACGAGTGTTTTTTCTTCGTGGCCGACTGGCACATGCTCACGACCGGCTACGAGGACACCTCGCACCTGCAGGACAACATCCGCGAGGTGCTGATCGACTGGCTGGCTGCGGGACTGAACCCCGGCGTCACGACACTCTTCATCCAGTCGCACGTGCCGGAGCACGCGGAGCTGCACCTGCTCCTCTCGATGATGACACCGCTCGGCTGGCTCGAGCGCGTTCCGAGCTACAAGGACCAGCAGGAGCAGCTCAAGGAGAAGGATCTGGCGACCTACGGTTTTCTCGGCTACCCGCTGCTGCAGAGCGCCGACATCCTGGTGTACCGCGCCGCGTACGTGCCGGTGGGCGAGGATCAGGTGGCGCATGTCGAGCTGACGCGCGAGACCGCGCGGCGCTTCAACCATCTCTACGGACGCGAGCCCGACTTCGAGGCCAAGGCCGAGCGCGCGGTGAAGAGCCTCGGCGGCCGCAACAGCGGCAACTACCGCCAGCTGCGGCGCCGCTTCCAGGAAAGCGGCGACACCGAGGCGCTGCAGCGCGCGCAGGCGCTGGTCCAGAGCAACAACCGCATCACCGTCGCCGACCGCGAGCGGCTGCTCGGTTTCCTCGAAGGCACCGGCGTCACCATCCTGCCGGAGCCGCAGGTGTTGCTCACCGCGACACCGAAGGTGCCCGGACTCGATGGCCGCAAGATGTCCAAGTCCTACGGCAACACCATCGGGCTGCGCGAGGATCCGGAGACGGTTGCACAGAAGCTGCGTGCCATGGTGACCGATCCGGCGCGCGTGCGGCGCACCGACCCGGGCGATCCGGAGAAATGTCCGGTGTGGGATCTGCACCGGATCTATTCCGATGAGGCGACGCGCAGCTGGGTGAACGAGGGCTGCCGCACCGCCGGCATCGGCTGTCTCGACTGCAAGCGGCCGCTCATCGAGCGCATCGTGGAGGAGGTGGGCGGCATGCGCCGCCGCGCGCAGGAGTTCGAGGACAATCCGCAGCTCGTGCGCGACATCATCGCCGAAGGCGCGGACAAGGCACGCGAGGCGGCGCGTGAGACGCTCGATGACGTGCGCCAGGCGATGCACCTGCGGCCCGCCAGAGGTATGCCACAGTGAAACAGCGCCGCCCGGAACTGCGCCTGGTGCCGAGTACTCCGCCAGCGCCTGCCGCTCCGGAGCAACCGCCGCAGCAGGTCGAGATGCCCTTCGCGGTGGTGAACGGCGAGCCCATCTCGCAGCTGCCGCGCGATCTGTATATCCCGCCGCAGGCTCTCGAGGTGTTTCTCGAGGCCTTCGAGGGGCCGCTCGACCTGCTGCTCTACCTCATCCGGCGCCAGAACCTCGACATCCTCGACATTCCGCTCGCGGAGATCACCCGGCAGTACATGCAGTACATCGAGCTGATGCAGGAGCTGCAGCTCGAGCTCGCGGGGGAGTACCTGGTGATGGCCGCGACCCTCGCGGAGATCAAGTCGCGCATGCTCCTGCCGCGGCCGAAGCTCGCGGAGGACACCGAGGAGGACCCGCGCGCGGAGCTGGTGCGGAGGCTGCAGGAATACGAGCGCTACAAGCGCGCCGCCGAGCAGATCGATGCGCTGCCCCGGCTCGAGCGCGACGTGTGGAGCGCCTCCGCGGAGCTCACGGAGCGCCGTGTGGTGCGCAGCCTCCCGCAGATCACGCTGCAGGAGCTGCTGATCGCCTTCAAGGAGGTGGTCGCGCGCGCGGAAATGTTCGCGCACCATCACGTGCAACGCGAGCGGCTCTCGGTCGGAGAGCGCATGAGCGATATCCTTGCCGCACTCGGTGCGGGGGGATTCCTGGCTTTCACGCAGCTGTTCAGGCCGGAGGAAGGGCGCATGGGTGTCACGGTCACCTTCGTGGCGATTCTCGAGCTGATGCGCGAGGGTCTGATCGACATCGTGCAGGCGCAGGCGTACGCGCCGCTGCACGTGCGCGCTACCGGCCCCGCGCGCGTGCTGCACATCGTCTCGGACGAGGATCCCGCATGAACGAGTGCTATATCCGTAACGTGATCGAGGCGGCGCTGCTCGCCGCCGGCGGCGCCGTGCCACTCGCGGAGCTGATACGGCTGTTCGATGAGGGTGCGCGGCCCGGCACGCAGGCGGTGCGGGCGGCGCTCGAATCGCTGGCCGCCGAGTATGCCGGCCGCGGCATCGAGCTCAAGGAGACCGCGAGCGGCTTTCGCATCCAGGTGCGGCGCGAGCTGGCCGGTGAGATCTCGCGTCTGTGGCCGGAGCGCACGCCGCGCTACTCGCGTGCGCTGCTCGAGACGCTCGCGCTGGTCGCCTACCGCCAGCCGATCACCCGCGCGGAGATCGAGGCGGTGCGCGGCGTCGCCGTGAATCCCAACATCATCCGTACCATGATCGAGCGCAACTGGGTGCGCGTCGTCGGGCATCGTGACGTGCCGGGACACCCGGAGCTCCTCGGCACGACGCGCGAGTTCCTCGATTACTTCGGCCTCAAGAGCCTCGATGAGCTGCCGCCGCTCGCGCAGTTGCAGGCGATCGGGGATTTCCCGCTGCAGCTCGCTCTCGCCGGGGAAGCCGCGGCCGCGCCGCGGTCCGCGGAGCTTCCCGGCACAGACCTCGAGGTCGCGCAGGACCCCGGCGCTGCCGAGGATGCGGGTGATGAGGATGAGCTCTCGGCCGAGGGCGGCGCCTCGGCGGAGCTCGTGGCGGGGCCGCGCTCACTGGAGGATTGAATGCCTCGCGCGAGCGGCCGCGGCGCTGCGCCCGCAAACGCGGCCGAGCGGCTCCAGAAAGTGCTCGCGCGCGCCGGGCTCGCCTCGCGACGCGAGGCCGAAGCGTGGATCCGCGCAGGCCGTCTCAGCATCAACGGCGTCGTCGCAACGCTCGGGGCCCGCGTCGCTCCGGGAGATGCGCTCGCACTCGATGGCAGGCCGGTGCGGCTGCGCACGGCGCCCACCGCGGAGGTGTTTCTGTGCCACCGCTCCCCGGGCGAGCCGCTCATCGAGCCGGGCGCGCAGCGTATCGCCATGGCCGATCGGCTGCCGCGGCGCTCCGGGCGGCGGCTGATCGCGGTGAGCCCGATGCCCCGCCCGGACGGCGGCCTGGAGCTGCTCACGAGCGATGGTGGGCTCGCCGCGCGGCTGCAGCGCGCCGTGCATGCACTTTCGAGCGAGTTCGGCGTGCGTGTACGCGGGGAGCTCGGCGATGCGCAGTTGACCGGCGTGCGCGGTGGGGAGCTCGACAGCGGCGCGCGGCTCGAGATCGAGCACTGCGAAGCGGCCGGCGGCGAGGGCGCCAACCGCTGGTACCGGATCGCGGTGCGGGGCGCGAGCGGCCGCGAGCTGCGCCAGCTCCTCGAGCGTCAGGGCGCACAGGTGAGCCGCGTGCTGCGCACCCGTCTCGGGCCGCTCAGCCTCGAGCGCTCACTCGGCCGCGGTCATTTCCGCCCGCTCACTCAGGAGGAGCTCGCGGCGCTGCTGCCTGCGGTACCCGCGGTCACGGGCGAGCGGACCGCGGGCTGAGCGTCGAAGGCGCCGCCGGTGATGCCGCGGCTCGCGGGGCCGAGCAGCGCGATGTAGGCGGCAGTGAGCGTCTCGGGCAGTGGGACCTGGTCGATATCCTCCGCCGGGTACGCCTGGCGGCGCATTGCAGTGCGGGCACGACCGGGGTTGAGGGTATTCACGCGCACGTGGCTGATGCCCTCGAGCTCATCGGCCAGCACCTGCGCAAGACCCTCGAGGGCAAACTTCGACGCCGCATAGGCGCCCCAGTAGGCCCGGCCGCGGCGGCCGACGCTGCTCGCGGTGAAGAGCACCGAGGCGTCCTCGGACTTCTTCAGCGCCGGCAGCAGCACCTGCGTCAGCACGAACGCGGCGGTGAGGTTCACATGCAACACCCGACACCAGGTCGGCACGTCGTAGTGCTCGATGGGCGAGAGGGTGCCGAGCAGGCCCGCGTTGTGCAGCAGTCCATCGAGGCGGCCATAGCGCTCGCCCACGGCATCGGCGAGCTCATCGTAGTCGCGCGCGACCGCTTTCTCGAGGTCGAGCACCGCGATGCTCGCCTCGGGCGCGCCGGCGGCCGCAATCTCGGCATGCACGGCCTCGAGTCGTGCCGCCTCGCGCCCGACGAGCACGAGACTCGCCTGGTGGCGTGCGCAGGCGAGCGCCACGGCGCGCCCGATACCCGAGCTCGCGCCCGTGATCGCGATGACGCGTCCGGCGAGCTCGGCGGGGGCAGCAACGTGGTCACGGGGCTCGAACACGGTTTTCGCACCCCGCTCAGGCGGCGGCATCGCCCGGCGTCTCGCTCGTGGAGGGGTCACGTACGAGCTGGCCGACCGGCTCGAGCGGTGCCAGCGGCGCATCGGTCGTCACTCCGAGCTCGCCCAGGCGTCGCGCCTGCGGCAGCACGCCGCGCTCGAGCGACCCCACCGCGGCGTTGTAGGCCTCGACCGCCGTCGCCAGACGCTGCCCCATGCGGCCGAGATGCCCGTTGAAGGTGCCGAGGCGTCGATAGAGCTCCTGGCCGAGGTCGCGGATCTGGGCGGCGTTCTGGGCCACCGCCGATTGCCGCCAGCCGTACGCGACCGCTTTCAGCAGCGCGATCAGGGTGGACGGTGTGGCGATGATGACGCTCTGCGACAGCGCGCTCTCCAGCAGATCCGGCCGCTCTGCGAGCGCGGCGGAAAGAAACTGATCGCCGGGCAGGAAGAGCACCGCGAACTCGGGACTGCGCTCGAACTGGGACCAGTAGCTCTTGGAGGCGAGCTCGCGTACGCGGGTCTCGACCTGTTGCGCGTGGCGGCGCAGTGCCTGGGTACGCTCCTCCTCCGTAGCCGCCTCGAGCGCGGCGAGATAGCCCTCGAGCGGCGACTTGGCGTCGATGACCAGGTCGCGCGCCTCGGGCAGGTGCACCACGAGATCGGGCCGCACCGCACCTTGCTCGCCAACCAGCTGCAGCTGCTCGGTGAAGTCGCAGTGCTCGGTGAGCCCGGCGAGCTCGACGAGCCGCCGCAGGGTGAGCTCGCCCCAGCGGCCGCGCACCTCCGGTCGACGCAGCGCCGTCACCAGGTTGCGCGTCTCGCGCTGCAGTTGCGCCTGTCCGCCCGCAAGGCTCTCGAGCTGCGTCCGCAGCGCCGTGAAGGCATCGCGCCGCTCGCGCTCGAGCGCCTGCACCTGTACCTCGGTACGCTCGAGCGCTGCGCGCAGCGGCTCGACCAGCTGCGAGATGGCGAGCTCGCGCTCCTTGAGAGCTCCCTGGGCGATGGCCTGATCCCGGCCGAGTGCCTCGTGTGCGAGTCGCAGGAACAGCTCGCTGTTCGCGCGCAGCGTCTCCCCGGCAAGCGAGTCGAAGGCGGCGCGCAGCCGCGCCTCCGATTGCTCGAGGAGACTCAGCCGCTCCGCCTCCTGCAGCGCCCCGGCCTCGAGGCGCGCCTGTGCCGCGGCCAGCTCGACCCGCAGGGCCGCGATGCGCCGCACGCCGCGCAGTTGCGTGAGGAGCGCGCCGAACAGCACGCCGGTCAGCAGTGCCGCGAGCGTGCAGAGAACGATGAGGCTCGCGCTCACAGCCGCAGGTGCGCGAGGTAGTTCACCGAGACATCCGTGCTCAGGGCGACGTGTCCCGTGAGCGGATTGAAGTCGATACCGGCGATCCCGAGGAGCGTCAGGCCCGCGGCACGCGCCCAGCGTGCCAGCTCCGCGGGCCGGATCAGCCGCTCGTACTCGTGCGTGCCTGCTGGTATGAGCCGCAGCACATACTCGGCGCCGACGATCGCCAGCAGGAACGACTTGAGATTGCGGTTGAGGGTGGAGATGAAGAGGTCGCCCCCGGGAGCGAGCAGCCGCGCGAGCGTTGCGGTCATGGCGGCCGGATCGGGCACGTGCTCGAGCATCTCCATGCAGGTGATGACCGCGTAATGGCCGGGGGCCTCTCGTGCCAGATCCTCTGTCGCGGCCACGCGGTAGTCGATGGCGAGTCCGCTCTCGGCGGCATGCAGTCGCGCCACCTCGATCATGCCGGGGGCGAGATCGATGCCGGTCACCTCCGCTCCGGCGCGTGCCAGCGACTCTGAGAGGAGCCCGCCGCCGCAGCCGACGTCGAGCACCTTGCGTCCCGCGATGGCGGTATGCGTGGCGATGAACCCGAGACGCACCGGATTCAGCAGGTGCAGTGGACGAAAATCGCCCTGGCTGTCCCAGAAGCGCGCCGCCAGCGCGTCGAACTTGGCGAGCTCCGCGCGGTCGACGTTGCCCGGCGCGCTCACGCCGCCGCCTCGAGCGCCAGACGCTGCACCCAGCGCGCCGCGAGCGATGCGAGCTCCGACTCAT
The DNA here is from genome assembly GCA_035541695.1 of Steroidobacteraceae bacterium. Taxonomy (GTDB): domain Bacteria; phylum Pseudomonadota; class Gammaproteobacteria; order Steroidobacterales; family Steroidobacteraceae; genus 13-2-20CM-66-19. The sequence continues at coordinate 13,573 of DATKMV010000013.1, read as the reverse complement.
CGAAGAGCCGCAACCGCGCCTCGCTCACCACGGCGCGGCCGGCGCTCCAGACATCGCTCACCTGCGCGCGCGTCGCACCGAAGACGATCGCAGCCGCGACCTCGCTCACCGGGCGACAGCCGGCGACATCGAGGTCCACACAGATGAGATCCGCAGACTTGCCGGCCTCGATCGAGCCGACTTCGTCGGCGAGCCCGAGGGTCATCGCGCCTCCGAGCGTCGCGAGGCGCAGCACCTCGAGCGGGGCGAGCCCGAAGAGCAGTGCCGCCGTGCGCGCTTCCGCGAGGAGATCGAGGGCGCCCGCTGCAGCCGGCGTGTCGGTGCCGAGCGCCGAGGGAGTGCTCGCGCCGAGCGTCGCGGCTGCGCCGCGCAGGCGCAGCTCGGCCTGCGGGCAGCCGATGAGCGCGGCTCCCTGCCGCGCCAGCAGGCCGGCGTCCTCCGCGTGACAGCCGAGCGCGCCGATCGCGGCAAACCCGGGACGCAGCAGCCCGAGTCTGTGAAGGTGCGCGAGGCGCTGCGAGCCGGCCGGCTGCCGCCGCCAGGGGTCTGCATCCGCGACCCCGCTCTCATCCGTCGCGGCTCCCGGCAGCTTGCACCCGAGCGCGTCCTCGAGCTCATCGAGGTGGACGGCCACCCGCGCGTCGAGCTCGTCCGCGAGCCGCCGCAGGCGCGACCAGGTCGCATCGCTCACTCCCTGGGCCGGCTTTGGCATGAAGTAGAGCCCGATGCGCGCGTCGCTCCGGTATTCGTCCCACAGCGCCTCGGCGCGCGCGAAGTGCGAGTTGGTGTCCTCGGCCCAGGCGTCCGCGCGGTCGCTGACGGGCAGACCGATGAGCGCACGTACCTGCGCCGCGGCAGCGACTCGCGCGGCCTCCGCAGGCAGCGGGCTGTCATCGGCGTAGCAGGTGATGCCGGCGCGCAGCATCTCGGCCACGCCGAGCCGGGTGCCATCGCGCACCAGCTCGGCGCTCAGCGCCCGCCGCTCGAGCGGGCCGAGCGTCTCGCGCAGCCACCGCGCGCGCGGTGCCCGCACCGCAATACCCCGCAAGAGCGTGTGGCAGGCGCGCGTGTGAGCAGCGACCAGTCCCGGCAGCAATGCATGCCGCTCGCGCACGATGCGCTGGTGCGTCGCGCATCGCTCCCGCATCGCCGCTACCGGTCCCACGGCCTCGATGCGGCCGGCGCGCACGCTCACCGCGTGCCCTTCGAGCACCGCCATACCGGGCGCGAAGGGCAGCAGCCAGCGCGGCTCGATCAGAAGCGCGGCATCGCCTGAGCTTGACATGGCGGGTGAGTATATCGGGCGTACAATCGCGGCGCGCAGCAGGAGCCGCGCAACGGAGGGCGTCATGCCGAAGTACCTCATCGAAGCGACCTATACGGCCGAAGGTCTCCGCGGTCTGCACAAAGACAAGGCATCCGGACGACGGCAGGTGGTCGTGAAGGCGGTGGACAGTCTCGAAGGCCGCGTGGAGGCCTTTTATTTCTCCATGGGCGAGAGTGATGTCGTCGTGATCGTGGACGTGCCCGATGCAGTGAGCGTCGCGGCGCTCTCCCTCGCGGCCTCCGCGACCGGACTCGTGAGAGTGAAGACGACCGCGCTGCTTTCCGCCGAGGAGATCGATCGGGCGATCGATAAGAAGCTCGCTTACCGCGCACCCGGCGCATAGCGCGAGCCGCCGCGAGCGGCAGCCCGCGGCGCTCCTTCCTGCCCGGTGGCCTGGCTCCACAGGCCGCCTCAGGTCTAGTTCGTGCTAGAATTTCTCCTTTGATTTCTGCGCCCGAGCGGCGCTCATTAAGTCCTTCCCGATGGCTGAGATTGCCCGCGAAATCCTGCCGGTCACTCTCGAAGGAGAGATGCGGCAGTCCTACCTCGACTACGCCATGAGCGTCATCGTCGGGCGTGCGCTGCCCGATGTACGCGATGGGCTCAAGCCCGTGCATCGCCGGGTGCTCTATGCCATGCGCGAGCTCGGCAACGACTGGAACCGCCCCTACAAGAAGTCGGCGCGCGTCGTCGGAGATGTGATCGGTAAGTACCACCCGCACGGTGAGAGCGCGGTGTACGACACCATCGTACGGCTCGCGCAGCCTTTCTCGATGCGTTACCTGCTGGTGGATGGCCAGGGGAACTTCGGCTCGGTGGATGGCGACCCGCCTGCGGCGATGCGCTACACCGAGGTGCGCATGGCGCGCATCGCCCATGAGCTGCTCGCGGACATCGAGAAGGAAACCGTCGATTTCAATCCCAATTACGACGAGTCCGAGACCGAGCCCTCGGTACTGCCGACGCGTATCCCGAACCTGCTGGTGAACGGCCAGACCGGCATCGCGGTCGGCATGGCGACCAACATCCCGCCGCACAATCTCACCGAGACCGTCAACGCCTGTTTGGCGCTGCTCGATGACCCGGCGCTGCCGCTCGCCGCCATCATGCAGCACATCCCCGGGCCCGACTTCCCGACCGGCGGCATCATCAACGGCGCGCAGGAGATCGCCACGGCGTATCGCACCGGGCGCGGGCGGCTGTCGGTACGCGCGCGCGTGCTCATCGAGGACGTCGGCCGCGGCGACCGGCAGGCGATCGTGGTCACCGAGCTCCCGTACCAGGTGAACAAGGCGCGCCTGATCGAGCGCATCGCCGAGCTGGTGCGCGAGAAGCAGCTCGATGGCATCGCGGCCGACGGGCTGCGCGATGAGTCCGACAAGGACGGCATGCGCATCGTCATCGAGCTCAAGCGCGGCGAAGTGAGCGAGATCGTGCTCAACAACCTGTACGCGCACACCCCCATGGAGACCGTGTTCGGGATCAACATGGTGGCGCTGCAGGACGGGCAGCCGAAGCTCATGTCCCTGAAGGAGATGCTGGAGGCCTTCATCCGGCATCGGCGCGAGGTGGTCACCCGGCGCAGCATCTACGAGCTCGCCAAGGCGCGCGAGCGCGCGCACATCCTCGAGGGGCTCGCGGTCGCCCTGGCCAACATCGATGCCGTGATTGCGCTCATCAAGGCGGCGCCCTCGCCGGCCGAGGCACGCAGCGCGCTGCAGGCACGGGCCTGGGCCCCGGGCGCGGTCACGGAGCTCCTGGCGCGCGCGGGCGCGATCTCCACCCGTCCCGCCGGCGTCAGTGCGGAAGCGGGGCTGCATGGCGATGGCTATCGGCTGTCGGAGGCCCAGGCGCAGGCGATACTCGACATGCGCCTGCACCGGCTCACCGCCCTCGAGCAGGACAAGATCATCGCCGAGTATCGCGAGCTGTTGCTGAGCATCGCCGATCTCACCGAGATCCTCGCGCGCCCCGAGCGGCTCACGCAGGTGGTGCGGGCCGAGCTCATCGCGGTGCGCGACAGTTACGGCGATGCGCGCCGCACCGAGATCAACCGCGATCATCTCGATCTCACCACCGAGGACCTGATCGAGCCACAGGATGTGGTGGTGACGCTTTCGCACGCCGGCTACGCCAAGAGCCAGCCGCTCACCGAGTACCAGACCCAGCGGCGCGGGGGCCGCGGCAAGACGGCCACCGCGGTCAAGGATGAGGACTTCGTCGAGAAGCTGTTCGTCGCGCACACCCACGACACGGTGCTGTGCTTCTCGAACCGCGGCAAGGTCTACTGGCTGAAGGTATACGAGCTGCCGCAGGCCGGTCGCGGCGCGCGCGGCAAGCCGATGGTGAATCTCCTGCCGCTCGAGGAGGGCGAGAAGATCAACGCCCTGCTGCCGGTGAAGCAGTACGACGAGCAGCACTTCGTATTCATGGCGACGCGCGCCGGCACGGTGAAGAAGACCCCGCTCGCGGCGTTCTCGCGTCCGCGCACGACCGGCATCATCGCCGTGGATCTGGCGCCGAACGATCAGCTGGTCGGGGTGGCGCTCACCGATGGGGAGCGGGAGATCATGCTGGTCTCGAGCGGCGGCAAGGCGATCCGCTTCCACGAGGCGGAGGTGCGGCCGATGGGACGCGAGGCGGCCGGTGTGCGCGGCATCAAGCTCGGCGCGGGCCAGGATCTGATCGCACTCATCGTCGCCGGCGAGAGCGGCGGTCCCGCTGCGGAGGATGCGCCGCGGGTGCTCACCGCATCGGCCACCGGCTACGGCAAGCTCACGCCGCTTTCCGAGTTTCCCTGTCACGGCCGCGGTGGCCAGGGAGTGATCGCACTGCAGACCTCCGATCGCAACGGTTTCACGGTGGCGGCGCTGCAGGTGATGCCGGGGGAGGAGATCATGCTGATCAGCTCGACCGGCACGCTGGTACGCACGACCGTGGATGAGATCTCGGTGCAGGGTCGCAATACACAAGGTGTGCGTCTGATCCGTCTCGGCGAAGGCGAGCGGCTCGTCGGCATCGAGCGCATCGAGAGCTTCGAGGGTGGGGCGGAAGAGTCCCTCGCCGAGCCCGCCCCCGGGGACGCACCGCCCGCTGCGGACGGCTGAGCCCCGTGCGCGTATTCAACTTCGCTGCGGGCCCGGCGATGCTGCCCGTCGAGGTCCTGGAGCAGGTGAGGGACGAGCTCCTCGACTGGCAGGGCAGCGGCACCTCGGTCATGGAGGTGAGCCATCGGGGCAAGGCCTTCATGGCGGTTGCGCAGCAGTCCGAGGCGCTGCTGCGCGAGCTGCTCGCTATTCCCGCAGCTTACCGCGTGTTGTTTCTCTCGGGTGGGGCGACCGGGCAGTTCGCCGCGATACCGATGAATCTGGCGCGCGCGGACTCCACGGTCGACTATCTCAACACCGGCCACTGGTCGCAGCGCGCGCTGCGCGAGGCGCAGCGCTTCGCGACGGTGAACATCGCCGCCGACGAGCACGCCTCGCGCTACACCACCGTGCCTGCGCCGCAGGCACTGCGCCGCACACGCGGCGCCGCCTACCTGCACTACACCCTGAACGAGACGATTGGCGGAGTGGAGTTTCCCTACGTGCCCGAGAGCGAGGGTGTGCCGCTGGTCGCGGACATGTCCTCGACGCTCCTGTCACGACCGCTCGATGTGCGCCGCTTCGGCCTCATCTACGCCGGAGCGCAGAAAAACCTCGGGCCGGCGGGGCTCGTCGTCGTGATCGTGCACGAGGACCTGCTCGGCAGGGCGCGTGCCGGGACTCCGGCGGTCTGGGACTACGCCGCGATGGCCGCCGAGGGCTCGATGCTCAACACGCCGGCGACCTTCGCCTGGTACGTCGCCGGGCTCGTGCTGCGCTGGCTGAAGGCGCAGGGGGGGCTCGAGGCCATGGCGGCACGCAACCGCAGCAAGGCGCAGCTGCTCTACGATGCCATCGATTCCTCGGGGTTCTACCGCAATCCCGTCGATGTCGCGTGCCGCTCGTGGATGAACGTGCCTTTCACGCTCGCCGATGCACGCCTCGATGAGAGCTTTCTGGCGCAGGCCCGTGCCGCCGGGCTCGCCAATCTCGGGGGACACCGCTCCGTGGGCGGCATGCGGGCGAGTCTCTACAACGCCATGCCGCTCGCCGGGGTGGAGGCACTGGTGGGGTTCATGCGCGAGTTCGCGCGCCGCCACGGCTGACGCGCCGCCATGCCGTTCCGCATCCTCACGCTCAATCAGATCAGCGCGCGCGGACTCGCCCGCCTGCCCGCGGAGCGCTACCAGGTGGGCGCGGATATTTCCGATCCGGATGCGATCCTGCTGCGCTCCGCAGAGCTCAGCGCGCAGCAGATAACCCCGGCGGTGCGCGCCATCGGCCGCGCCGGCGTCGGCGTCAACAACATTCCGGTTGCGGAGATGAGCCGGCGCGGCATCCCGGTATTCAACACCCCCGGGGCCAACGCCAACGCCGTGAAGGAGCTGGTGCTGGCGGGGCTGTTGCTGGCGGCGCGCAACATCGGTCCGGCGTGGCTGTTCGCCCGCAGCCTCGAGGGCGATGATGTCGCCATCGAGCAGGCGGTGGAGGCCGGCAAGAAGCGCTTCGTCGGCTTCGAGCTGCCCGGGCGCACGCTCGGTGTGATCGGGCTCGGTGCGGTCGGTGTCGAGGTGGCGAACTCCGCGCTGGCGCTCGGCATGAAGGTGCTGGGCTACGACCCACAGCTCACGGTGCAGCGCGCCTGGCAGCTCTCATCGAGCGTCGAGCAGGCGCTCTCGCTCGAGGACCTGTTCGCGCGCAGCGACGCGATCACGGTGCACGTGCCGCTCAACGATGAGACGCGCGCGCTGGTGAACGACACCCGCCTGGCGCTGCTGCGGCCCGGCGGCACGATACTCAATTTCGCGCGCGCCGCGATCGTCGATGAGGCCGCAGTGCTCGCGGCACTCGACGCCGGACGGCTGCACGCCTATGTGTGCGATTTCCCCAAGCGCTCCCTCAGGAGCCATGCGCGCGTCATCACACTGCCGCACCTCGGCGCCTCGACCGGTGAGGCGGAGGAGAATTGCGCGATCATGGTGGCCGAGCAGCTGCGGGATTTCCTCGAGAACGGCAACATCAGGAACAGCGTGAACTACCCGGACACCGTGCTGCCGCGGGTGCCGAACACCACCCGCCTCGGCGTGGCGAACCGCAACGTCCCCAACATGGTGGGGCAGATCTCCACCTGTCTCGCCGCGCACGGCATCAACATCGCCGACCTCCTCAACAAGTCGCGCGGCGAGTATGCCTATACCCTCATCGACGCCGATGGCGTGCTCGGTGAACGCCCGCTCGCGGAAATCCGCGCGATCGCCGGCGTGCTGTCAGCGCGGCTGCTATGAAGCGCACCGGCGCGCGCCGACTCACTCCGCAGGTCAAGCCCGCGCAGCGCGCGCCGCTCGAGGATGTGCGCGGGCGCATCGATGCGGTCGATGAGCAGATCCACCGTCTGCTGAACGAGCGTGCGCGGCTCGCCCAGCAGGTGGGCATCTCCAAATCCCGCGATGGTCACACCGTGGACTTCTATCGCCCGGAGCGCGAGGCGCAGGTTCTGCGCCAGGCGCGGGCGCGCAACGCCGGCCCGCTGCGTGATGAGGAGGTGCTGCGCCTGTTCCGCGAGATCATGTCCGCCTGCCTCGCGCAGCAGGAGCCGCTCAAGGTGGCGTTTCTCGGCCCCGAGGGCACCTTCACCCAGACCGCCGTGCTCAATCACTTCGGTCACTCGGTGCGTGCGCTGCCGCTCGCCTCGATCGATGAGGTATTCCACGAGGTCGAGGCAGCGAATGCGGACTTCGGCGTCGTGCCGATCGAGAACTCGACCGAGGGCACGGTCAATCACACGCTCGACCGCTTCCTCAGCTCGCCGCTGAAGATCTGTGGCGAGGTGGAGCTGCGCATCCGGCATCACCTCATGGGCGCGATGAGCCAGCTGTCGCGGATCGTGCGCGTGTGCTCGCATCCGCAATCGCTCGCGCAATGCCGGCAGTGGCTCGAGGAGCATCTCCCGGGTGTCGAGCAGGTGCCCGTGTCGAGCAACGCCGAGGGCGCGCGGCGCGCCCGCGACGAGAAAGGCAGCGCGGCGATTGCCGGCGAGACCGCGGCCGAGGTCTACGGCCTGAAGCTGCTCGCCGCCGCGATCGAGGACCGCGCCGATAACACCACGCGCTTCCTGGTGCTCGGGCGCAAGCTGTTCGCGCCGAGCGGCGAGGATCGCACCACGCTGCTGGTCTCGGTCGGGCATACCGACGCCCCGGGTGCGCTCTATCGGCTGCTCGAGCCGCTCGCGCGCCATCGGGTGAGTCTCACACGCATCGAGTCGCGTCCCTCACGGCGCCGCAAATGGGACTATGTTTTCTTCATGGATCTGGAGGGGCACGCCGAGGAGCCGCACGTGGCGCGTGCGCTCGCCGCGCTGAAAAAGCGTGCGTCGCTCTTTCGGGTGCTCGGCTCCTATCCACGAGCCGTACAGTGAGCGCTGCGGCGCAGGGCTGGCGGGTCGCCCCGGGCGGCTCGGTCGCCGGGACTCTGACGGTGCCCGGCGACAAGTCGATCTCCCACCGCGCGCTCATGCTCGGTGCGCTGGCCGAGGGTGAGACGCACATCAGCGGCTTCCTGGCGGGCGAGGACTGTCTGGCGACCGCGCATGCGCTGAGCGCGCTCGGGGTGCGGATCGAGTGGCCGGCGAGGACCGAAGCACGGGTGTACGGGCGCGGGGCCCAGGGGCTGAGCGCCGCCGCGCAGCCGCTCGATATGGGCAATGCGGGCACTGCGATGCGTCTCATGATGGGCCTGCTCGCAGCGCAGCCTTTCGACTCGACCTTGATCGGCGATGCCTCGCTCATGCGCCGTCCCATGGAGCGCGTCGCCGAGCCGCTGCGCCTCATGGGGGCCTCGATCGAGACGCAGCAGGGGCGGCCGCCGGTCGTGATCCACGGTACCCCCCGGCTCGTCGGCATCACCTACAGGCTGCCGGTGGCGAGCGCCCAGGTGAAGTCCGCGTTGCTGCTCGCCGGGCTCGCCGCGCGCGGGCGTACGCAGCTCACCGAGCCCGCGCCCTCGAGGGACCACACCGAGCGGATGCTGCGAGCGTTCGGTGTGAGGGTGAGCCATGAAGCGGGGATGATTGCTCTGGAAGGTGGGCAGCCGCTGCACGCAACCGCGGTGGCGGTGCCTGCGGACTTCTCTTCCGCCGCCTTCCTCATCGTGGCCGGTGCGCTCGCGGCCGAGCGGTCACTCACGCTCACCAACATCGGCGTCAATCCGACACGTACCGGGCTGCTCGAGCTGCTGCGGCTCATGGGCGCCGACATCCGTGTGCGGCCGCGACCTGGCAGCAGTGAACATAACGCCGAGCCGGTGGCGGATATCGAGGTGCGCCGCGCGCCGCTGCGGGGCATCACGGTGCCCGAGGCGCTGGTGCCGCTCGCGATCGATGAGCTGCCGGTCTTCTTCATCGCCGCCGCCGCGGCGCGGGGGGAGACCGTGGTGCGCGGCGCGAGCGAGCTGCGCGTGAAGGAGAGCGACCGGCTCGCCGCGATGGCCACGGGACTCCAGGTGCTCGGCGTCGAGCACGAGCTCCTGCCCGATGGGCTGCGCCTTCGCGGAACCCCGGAGTTCTCAGGAGGCCGCATCGAGAGCTTCGGGGATCACCGCATCGCCATGGCCTTTGCCGTGGCGGCACTCCGGGCGCGTGCGCCGCTCGAGGTCCAGGACGTGGCCAACGTGGCGACCAGCTTCCCCGGATTCGAGGACTGCGCGCGGCAGGCCGGCTTGGGACTTACGGCACTCTGAGCGACACTTTCCGCATGCCAGAGCGGGCCTGTCCCATTGTCACCATCGACGGCCCGAGCGGGTCGGGCAAGGGGACCATCAGTCGAGCGGTGGCCCGAAAGGCAGGCTGGCACCTCCTCGACAGCGGGGCGCTCTATCGTCTGGTTGCGATCGCCGGCTCGGAAGCCGGCCTCCCGGCGCAGGACGAGGCAGCCCATGCGGCGCTCGCGCGGCGGATGGACGCGAAGTTCATCGTCACCCGCGATGGCAACGAGCGCATCCTGCTCGATGGAACCGATGTGACCTCACGCATCCGCTCCGAGCAGGCAGGACAGGGGGCTTCCCGCGTGGCCGCCTGGCCGGCTGTACGCGAGGCTCTGCTCGCACGGCAGCGCGCCTTCGCCGTACCGCCCGGCCTGGTCGCGGACGGGCGCGACATGGGCACGGTGGTGTTCCCTGAGGCGCAGCTTAAAGTCTTTCTCACCGCCACCCCCCAGGAGAGGGCCCTGCGCCGGCATAAGCAGTTGAAAGACAAGGGGTCCGATGTTAGCCTTGCCGCCCTTTCGCGCGAGATAGCCGAGCGGGATTCAAGGGATCAGACCCGTGAGGTCGCCCCACTGAAGGCGGCGCCCGACGCTCATGTCATCGACTCGACGGCTCTCTCCGTCGAGGCGGTGGTGCAGCGGGTGCTGGATCTGGGAGCCGCTCGTCACTTGTGGCCTTGAGGGCCCTCGCGCGATACGCACGGGAGAAGGAAGTCCGGAGGAAGGCACACGCAGGACGCGAGTGCCCGTTATGTTTTCCTGGATCGCAGCGGAAGGCGGTTCCAGTGCACACACGCCCTGCGGCGTGCCACTCAGTGAAGGTATGACAGAAAGTTTCGCCCAGCTCTTCGAGCAAAGTCTCGCCAACCAGCGCATCCGCCCGGGGATGATCCTTACCGGGCTCGTCGTGGAAGTCACCAACGACGTCGTCATCGTCAACGTCGGCCTCAAGTCCGAAGCCGTGATCCCCCTCGAGCAGTTCAAGAACGAGCGCGGCGAGGTGGAGGTGAAGGCGGGCGAGCAGGTGGAGGTCGCACTCGACTCCGTCGAGGACGGCACCGGCGAGACGCGTCTCTCGCGCGAGAAGGCCAAGCGCGCGCGCACCTGGACGCGCCTCGAGGAGGCATTCAACAAGTCCGAGATCGTGACCGGAGTCATCACCGGCCGCGTCAAGGGAGGCTTCACGGTCGAGATCGAGAACGTGCGCGCATTCCTGCCGGGCTCGCTCGTCGACGTGCGGCCGGTGCGTGATACCTCCTACCTCGAGGGCAAGCCGCTCGAATTCAAGGTCATCAAGCTCGATCAGAAGCGCAACAACGTGGTCGTGTCGCGGCGCGCGGTCGTGGAGCAGGAGTTCTCCGCCGAGCGCTCCGCCCTCATGGACAATCTCCAGGAAGGGGCGGTGGTGCGCGGCGCGGTCAAGAATCTCACCGATTACGGCGCGTTCGTCGACCTGGGCGGCATCGACGGACTGCTGCACATCACCGACATGGCGTGGAAGCGCGTCAAGCACCCTTCCGAGGTCGTCAAGGTCGGTGATGAGATCGAGGTGCGCATCCTCAAGTTCGATCGCGAGCGCTCACGCGTGAGCCTCGGATTGAAGCAGCTCGGCGCCGACCCCTGGCAGAACATCGCGCGGCGGTATCCGCCGGGCACGCGGGTGTTCGGCAAGGTGACCAACATCGCCGACTACGGCGCCTTCGTCGAGATCGAGGACGGCGTCGAGGGACTGGTGCACGTCTCGGAGATGGACTGGACCAACAAGAACGTCAACCCCGCCAAGGTCGTGCACACCGGCCAGGAAGTCGAGGTGATGGTGCTCGATGTCGACGAGGAGCGGCGGCGCATCTCGCTCGGTCTCAAGCAGTGCCAGGCGAATCCGTGGAAGGAGTTCGCCGAGAACTACAACCGCGGCGACAAGGTCGCCGGCCAGGTCAAATCGATCACCGACTTCGGAATCTTCATCGGTCTGCCGGGCAACATCGATGGGCTGGTGCACCTCTCGGATATCTCCTGGGACCAGCCGGGCGAGGAGGCGGTGCGCAACTACCAGAAGGGCCAGCAGCTCGAGGCCATGGTGCTGTCGATCGATCCGGAGCGCGAGCGCATATCGCTCGGCATCAAGCAGCTCGCCAAGGATCCCTTCTCCGCCTACATCGCGGACAACCCCAAGGGCACCATCGTGCGCGGCGTGGTGAAGGAGGTCGACGCGCGTGGCGCGATCATCGACCTCGGCAACGGCATCGAAGGGCAGTTGCGTGCCTCCGAGCTCGGCCGCGACCGCGTGGAGGACGCCCGCGCGGTGCTCAAGGTGGGTGAGGAGGTCGAGGCGAAATTCACCGGCGTCGATCGCAAGTCGCGCACCATCTCGCTGTCGATCAAGGCCAAGGAAGCTCACGAGGAGGCGGAGGCGGTGCAGAGCTACCGCTCCGAGACCGCGACCTCGGGGACGAGCCTCGGCGATCTGCTGAAGGAGCAGATCGGGTCCGGAGAGACCCGCTAGCTGCACATGACGAAGTCGGAGCTGATCGAGATCATCACCGCCAAGCAGAAGCATCTGCCGGCGAAGGACGTCGAGCTCGCGCTGAAACAGATTCTGGAGATCATGAGCGATGCGCTCTCCCAGGGAGAGCGCATCGAGATCCGGGGCTTCGGCAGCTTCTCGCTCCACTTCCGGCCGCCGCGCCAGGGACGTAACCCGAAGACCGGCGAAGCGGTGGCGCTCTCGGGTAAGCACGTTCCGCACTTCAAGCCGGGCAAGGACCTGCGCGAGCGGGTGAACGAGGGTGCCGGGCGTCCCATTCGCGACTGAATCGCAACCGGCGGCGGTCGCCGCTGCAGCGCGGACCTGCTATCGTCAGCGGTTGTGTTCGAGCTCCCCCCACTGCTACTCGCGCTGGCCTTCATCCTCGTGGGCCTGGCGGCCTGGTTCCTCGGCCGCCGTAACGGAGCGGCACGCACCGTGCGGCTGCCGCGCGATTACTACGTGGGCCTCGATCACCTGATCAACGATCGCTTCGATCATGCCGCCGAGATCTTCGCGCGCATGGCGGAGGCCGATGGTGACGCCGCCGAGATCCAGTTCGCTCTCGGCAGCCTGTTCCGCAGGCGCGGCGAGGTCGACCGCGCCATCGCCATCCACTCGCGGCTGCGCGAGCACGGCACCGGAGCGCTGGCGGACAAAGCGGCGTTCGCGCTCGCTCTCGATTACCAGAGCGCCGGCCTCATGGACCGCGCCGAGCGTGTGCTCGAGGAGCTCGCCGCCTCGCGCGACTACCGCCACGCTGCGCTCGATCACCTCGAGCGCATCTACGAGGCTCAGGCCGACTGGGCGAAGGCGTTGAAGGTCTTCCACGAGCTGCCGCAGCCCTTGCAGCTCGAGCGCGCGCGGGTCGCGGCGCACTATCTGTGCGAGCTCGCCGAGCAGGCTCTGGTGCAGGGCGATGCCGCACGGGCGCGCACGCTGCTGCGGCAGGCACGCACACACCAGCCGCAGCTGCCGCGCGCCGACATGCTCACCGCGCGGCTCGCCGAGCAGGCCGGCGATCCGGCCGCTGCCCTGCCGCTCTACCTGCACGCGCTGGAGACCTCTCCCGGGCTCGCGCTCGAGATCGTTCCTGCCGTGCTCGGGATCGCCCGGCAGATGCGCAACCCCGACATGTTGGGCGAGCTCAGCCGGCGGCTGCGGCAGAATGCCCAGGTGACACCGCGCCAGCTCGCATGGCTGCTGGCGACGGCAGTGCCGGCCGAGCACATCGCACAGCTGCCCGCCATCACCACCGAGCTCGGCGCGGGCGTTGATTCACTCGCCGAGGCGAGCTCGCTCAGCGCCCTGCTCACGCGGATCGGCGAGGCGGGCGGCCGCTATCAGTGCGATGACTGCGGCCTCCACAGTGTGCGCTGGTACTGGCGCTGCCCCAAGTGTCATGCCTGGGACAGCCTGTGTCCGACGATCTTCAAGTGGGCCGAGCGCGCCGAGCATCCGGTGCGCGCGTCCTGAGAGCTCAGGGAGGCGAGGAACGATGGCGATGAAGCCCACGTCGAGACCGGTGATCCGGACCGCGGTGTTTCCCGTGGCGGGGCGCGGCACACGCTTCCTGCCGGCCACCAAGGCGAGCCCGAAGGAGATGTTGCCGGTCGTCGACAAGCCGCTCATTCAGTACGCGGTGGAGGAAGCGGTCGCCGCCGGCATTACGGAACTGGTATTCATCACGGGCCGCAGCAAACGCGCGATCGAGGATCATTTCGACAAGGCATTTGAAGTCGAGTCCGAACTCACGGCGCGCGGCAAGCAGGCGATGCTGGCGATGGTGCGCGACGTCGTGCCAAAGAACGTGAAATGCATTTATGTGCGCCAGCAGGAAGCGCTCGGCCTGGGCCACGCCGTGCTGTGCGCCGAGCCC
>DATKMV010000012.1:0-15818 GCA_035541695.1 Steroidobacteraceae bacterium | reverse complement strand
GAGGCGCGGATGCGGCTTCCGGCGAGCAGCTTGCGGAACAATGCGGCGACCTGGATCTGCCCCGGTTGCCCTCGCAATTCGTGGATGCGAGCATCGAACGGCGTGTCGCTGCCCATGGCGGCATCGACGCTCATCGCGCCCGCGACCAGTCCGGCGGCGAGCAGGTTCTGCGCAGCGAAGAGTCCATGCAGCGCGAGCGCGGTGGAGACCTGCGTGCCGTTCAGCAGCGCGAGGCCTTCCTTGGCGGCGAGCGTGAACGGCGCGAAGCCCGCCGCCTCGCACACCGCCGGTCCCTCGAGCCGCCGGCCGTCGCCGGTGGCCGAGCCCTCGCCGATCAGCGCGAGCGACAGGTGCGCGAGCGGCGCCAGGTCGCCCGACGCCCCGACCGAGCCCTTGCCCGGGATCAGCGGCAGCACGTCGTGCTCGAGGAGCTTCAAGAGCGCGTCCACGACCACCGGGCGGATGCCGGAGTGGCCGGCGGCGAGGTTGTTGGCCTTGAGCAGCAGGATGCGGCGCACGTGCTCGGCGGCGAGCGGCGCGCCGACGCCGGCGGCGTGGCTGCGTACCAGGTTGCGCTGCAGCTCGAGCAGCTTGTCGGCCGGGATGCGCTTGTTGGCGAACACGCCGAAGCCGGTCGTGATGCCGTAGCTGGTCTGGCCGCGCGCGATGGCCTGCTCGACCGCGCGCCGGCTGGCCTGCATGCGCTCGTGCGCGCCGCCGGTGAGCCTGAAACGCGCGCCCGCCGTGAGCGTCGCGACCGTGTCGAGCGCGAGGTCGCGCCCGCTCAGCACCTGATCGGCGGTCGTCATGCGCTCAGCCTCCGGTACTTGATGCGATGCGGCTGGTCGGCGTCCTCGCCCTTGCGGCGCTTGAGGTCGGCGACGTAGTCCTGGTAGTTGCCCTCGAACCAGACCACCTCGCTGTTGCCCTCGAAGGCGAGGATGTGGGTCGCGATGCGGTCGAGGAACCAGCGGTCGTGCGAGATGACCACCGCGCAGCCCGGGAAGGCGAGCAGCGCCTCCTCGAGCGCACGCAGCGTCTCGACGTCGAGGTCGTTGGTCGGCTCGTCGAGCAAGAGCACGTTGCCGCCCGTCTTCAGCACCTTGGCGAGGTGGACGCGGTTGCGCTCGCCGCCGGACAGCTCGCCGATGCGCTGCTGCTGCTGCGTGCCCTTGAAGTTGAAGCGGCCGACGTAGCCGCGCGAGGGCGTCTCGTAGTTGCCGACCTTGATGATGTCCAGCCCCGAGGAGATCTCCTGCCACACCGTCTTCTTGTCATCGAGGCTCTGACGCGACTGGTCGACGTAGGCGAGTTGTACCGTGGGACCGATGCGGATGCTGCCCGCATCGGGTGCTTCCGCTCCGGTGAGCATGCGAAAGAGCGTCGTCTTGCCTGCCCCATTCGGTCCGATGATGCCGACGATGCCGCCGCGCGGCAGGCTGAACGACAGATCATCGATGAGCAGCCGCTCGCCGTAGCCCTTGCGCAGATGCTGCACCTCGATGACGGTGTCGCCGAGGCGCTCGCCCGGCGGGATGTAGATCTCGCTCGTCTCGTTGCGCTCCTGAAACTCGCGCGAAGCGAGCTCCTCGTAGCGCTGCAGGCGCGCCTTGCTCTTGGCCTGACGCGCCTTCGGGTTCTGTCGCACCCATTCGAGCTCGTGCTGCAGCGTCTTGCGCAGCGCCTCGCGCTCGCGTTCCTCGATCGCGAGCCGCTGCTCCTTCTGCTCGAGCCAGGAGGAGTAATTGCCGTGCCAGGGAATCCCGTAGCCGCGATCGAGCTCGAGGATCCATTCGGCGACGTTGTCGAGGAAATAGCGGTCGTGGGTCACCGCGATCACGGTGCTCGGGTACTCCTCGAGATAACGCTCGAGCCAGGCGATGGACTCCGCGTCGAGATGGTTGGTCGGCTCATCGAGCAGCAGCATGTCCGGCGCCGACAGCAGCAGCCGACAGAGCGCGACGCGCCGCTTCTCTCCGCCCGAGAGCGTGCCGATGCTCGATTCCCAGGGCGGCAGCCGCAGCGCATCGGCCGCGATCTCGAGCTTGCGCTCGAGCTCCCATCCGCCGGCCGCATCGATCGCGTCCTGCAACTGTGCCTGTCGCGCGAGGAGCGCGTTCATCTGCTCATCGTCCATGGGCTCGGCGAAATTCTCGCTGATCTGGTTGAACTCCTCGAGCTGGCGGAACGTGCCTGCCACGCCCTCCATGACCGTGGCGCGCACCGTCACGGCCGGGTCGAGCTCCGGCTCCTGCGGCAGAAAGCCGATGCGGATACCGCTTTGCGGCCGCGCCTCGCCATCGAAGGCGGTGTCGATGCCGGCCATGATCCTCAGGAGCGAGGATTTGCCGGCACCGTTCAGGCCGAGCACGCCGATCTTCGCGCCGGGGAAGAAGGAAAGACTGATGTCACGCAGGATGATGCGCTTCGGCGGCACCACCTTCGAGACACGGTTCATGGTGTAGATGTATTGGGCCATGGCGGGATTATCGCTGGCGGCAGGCCGTGCGGCGAGCGCCGCTGTGTTAGGCTTGCCCCGGCTCGACACACCGGTTGGTGAGGAGCGTGTCGCAACATGAACAGCGTCGCCGTGGTCCTCAGCGAGCGCCTCGCACGCTACGGGTTCGGGGACGGGCATCCGTTCGGTCCGGACCGCCTGGCGGCGTTCCTGCGTGAGTTCTCCGCGCGCGGGCTGCCGCAGCGCGTGACGGTGCTCGAGCCACGGCAGGCGAGCGACGCCGAGCTCGCGTCGTTCCACACTGCGGAGTATCTCGAGTTCGTGCGCGAGCGTTCCGCGAGCGGCACGGGGCTGCTCGATGCCGGGGACACTCCGGCGTTCCGTGGCGTCTACGAAGCGGCAGCGGGGGTGGTCGGCGCGACCCTCAGCTGCGTGGAGGCGATCATGCGTGGCGAGTGCCGCCGGGCGTTCGTACCGATCGCCGGGCTCCATCACGCGGCGCGCAACCGCGCGGCCGGCTTCTGCGTCTTCAACGACTGCGGTGTCGCCATCGAGCAGCTCAAGCGTCGCGGCCTCGCGCGCATCGCCTACGTCGACATCGACGCGCATCACGGCGATGGGGTGTTCTACGCGTTCGAGGACGACGCGGCGGTGGTGTTCGCGGATCTCCACGAGGATGGACGCTATCTGTATCCGGGCACCGGTGCCGCCAGCGAGACCGGTCGTGGCGCAGCGCTGGGCATGAAGCTCAATCTGCCGCTGCCACCGGGCGCGGACGATGAGCTGTTTGCGAGCGTCTGGCCGCGGGTGCTCGCGCACCTCGGCAAGTACGAACCGCAATTCATCATCCTGCAGTGCGGTGCGGACAGCCTCGAAGGCGACCCGATCACGCATCTGCGGTTCTCGCCCGGGGTTCACGGCCGGGCGGCGCGTGACCTGCGGGCGCTCGCCGATGAGCTGGGGCATGGGCGGGTGCTCGCGCTCGGGGGCGGCGGCTACAACCGCACCAATCTGGCACAGGCCTGGTCCGGGGTGGTGGAGAACCTGCTGTAGGTCCGGTCGCCCCCGCCCGCCGAACAAGCGGCGCGATTTCCCGGTACCATTCTGTCATCTCCACCGGTGCCCGACAGGCGGGCGGGCGCGCATGTTCCGCAAGACCATGACCATCGAAGGCTTCGATCCCGAGCTGGCGGCGGCGCTGGCAGCCGAGCAGCGCCGGCAGGAGGATCACGTCGAGCTCATCGCCTCCGAGAACTACGCGAGCCCACGGGTGCTTCAGGCGCAGGGCTCGGTGCTCACCAACAAGTACGCCGAGGGCTATCCCGGCAAACGCTATTACGGCGGTTGTGAGTACGTCGACCAGGTCGAGCAGCTCGCCATCGACCGCGCGCGGCGGCTGTTCGCTGCCGACTTCGCCAACGTCCAGCCGCACTCGGGCTCGCAGGCGAACGCCGCGGCCTACTTCGCACTGGTGCAGCCGGGTGAGGCGATTCTCGGCATGAGCCTCGATCATGGCGGGCATCTCACCCACGGCTCCAAAGTCAATTTCTCCGGCAAGTTCTTCCGCGCGGCGCAATACGGCATCCGCCCCGACACCGGTGAGATCGATTACGAGCAGGTGCAACGACTCGCGGAGGAGCACCGGCCGCGCATGATCGTGGCGGGCTTCTCGGCCTACTCGCGCGTCATCGACTGGGCGCGGTTCGCCACGATCGCACGCAGCGTCGGTGCGTATCTGGTGGTCGACATGGCGCACGTGGCCGGGCTGGTCGCCGCCGGCATCTATCCGAACCCCGTGCCGCACGCCGATGTCGTCACCACGACCACCCACAAGACGCTGCGCGGCCCACGCGGTGGCCTGATCCTCGCGCGTGCCAACGACGAGATCACGCGCAAGCTCAACTCGCTGGTCTTCCCCGGCACCCAGGGCGGGCCGCTGATGCACGTAATTGCCGCGAAGGCCGTGGCGCTGCTCGAGGCGTTGCAGCCGGAGTTTCGCGACTACCAGCGGCAGGTGCTCGCGAATGCGCGCGCCATGGCCGCACGGCTCAAGGAGCGCGGCTACCAGATCGTCTCCGGCGGCACCGACAACCACCTGTTCCTCATGAGCCTCGCCGACCGCAACATCACCGGCAAGGATGCCGACGCCGCGCTCGGGCGCGCCAACATCACGGTGAACAAGAACGCGGTGCCGAACGACCCACGGCCGCCGATGGTGACCAGCGGCCTGCGCATCGGCACACCGGCTGCGACGACGCGCGGCTTCCGCGAGCCGGAGGTGCGGCAGGTCGCCGATTGCATCGCCGAGGTGCTCGACGCCGAGTGCGCGGCGGCAGCCATCGAGCGCGTGCGCCCGCAGGTCATCGAGTTGTGCGGGCGCTTTCCGGTCTACGGGCCCTGAGCGCCTAGCGGGCGCACATGCACTGCCCGTTCTGCGGTCACGAGGAAACGAAGGTGAACGACTCGCGCCTCGCGGGCGAAGGGCGACAGATCCGCCGCCGCCGCGAGTGCCTCAAGTGCGGTGAGCGTTTCACGACTTTCGAGACGGCGGAGCTCCTCATGCCGCTCGTCATCAAGGCAGATCGCGGTCGTGAGGCTTTCGATGAGGCCAAGCTGCGTGGCGGCATGGAGAAGGCTCTGGAGAAGCGCCCGGTAGCGCGCGAGCAGATCGACGAGGCGGTGAGCCGCATCGTGCATCGCGTGCGCAGCCTCGGTGATCGCGAAGTCTCGGCGCGCGCCATCGGCGAGCTCGTGATGGAGGAGCTGCGTCACCTCGATGAGGTGGCGTACGTGCGCTTCGCGTCGGTTTACCGGCACTTCGAGGACGTCGAGGCCTTCCATGCGGAGATCGAGCGACTGCGCAGCACTCGCGCTCAGGCTCCGACGCCGTTGCATGCAGCGCACGGCGCACGTAAGCGGGTGAGCTCCCGCAGCGCGAGCCGCGACCAGTTGCCGCTCCTGCCGGCGGACCCCGCCGCCAACGATGCCGTGCCGGGGACGGACATCAAGAAATGAGCGCGACCCCGCCGCGCTCGGGCAGCGCGATGTTCTCCGACTTCGACCGCTTCGCCATGCAGCGTGCGCTGACTCTCGCCGCCCGTGGACTTGAGACTACGGACCCCAACCCGCGTGTCGGCTGCGTGATCGCGCAGCGCGGCCGAATCGTCGGCGAGGGCTGGCACGAGCGCGCCGGCGAGGCGCATGCGGAGATCGCGGCGCTGCGTGCCGCGGGCAGTCAGGCCGCAGGTGCCACCGCGTACGTGACGCTCGAGCCGTGCAGTCATCATGGCCGCACGCCGCCGTGCGTCGAGGCACTGATCGGCGCGCGCCTGGCGCGTGTCGTGATTGCGGTCGGCGATCCCAATCCGCTCGTCAATGGCAAGGGAGTCGCGGCGCTGCGCGCCGCCGGGATGACAGTGGAGCCGGGGCTCATGGAAGAGGAGGCGACCGCGCTCAACGCGGGCTTCTTCCACCGCATGCACTCCGGCCGGCCACTGATACGGGTAAAGCTCGCCATGAGTCTCGATGGCCGCACCGCGCTCGCCAATGGCGAGAGCCGCTGGATCACCGGGGAGGCGGCACGCGCCGACGTGCAGCACTGGCGGGCGCGCAGCTCCGCGGTCCTCACCGGTATCGGCACCGTGCTCGCCGATGACCCGCGGCTCGATGTGCGCCTGTCGCAGGAAGGCAGTGCAGCGCGGCGGCAGCCGCTGCGCGTGGTGCTCGACAGCCGGTTGCGTACACCCGCCAGTGCACGGCTCTTCGAGACCCGCGGCGAGGTGCTGATACTCACGGTGCTCGACTCGCCCGAGGATCCGCGCGCGCTGAGTCTGGCCGCGCAGGGCGCGCGTCTCGAGTCACTGCCGCAGGAGGGCGAGCGTGTGGCGCTACCTGCGGTCCTCGACCGCCTCGGCGAGCTCGAGCTGAACGAAGTGCTGGTGGAGGCGGGCGCAACGCTTGCCGGGGAGCTGCTGCGGCAGTCACTGGCGGACGAGCTGCTGCTGTACGTCGGTCCGCGCGTCCTCGGTCCGGCGGCACGGGCGCTCGTCACGTTGCCGCCGCTCGCCCGGCTGGCGGACGCGCCGTCGTTCGAGCTCCTGGAGATGCAGCAGGTGGGCGAAGATCTGCGACTGCGTCTGCGGCCACGGGCCACGGCGCAGCGCTGAGGGGGGAGCGGTGTTCACGGGCATCGTGCAGGACGTCGGCCGGCTGGTCGCACGCGAGCCACGCGGCGGCGATATGCGTCTGACGATCGGCTGCGTTCGGTTGGATCTGTCGGCCACACGTGTGGGCGACAGCGTGTGCGTGCAGGGATGTTGCCTCACGGTCGTGGAGCTCCACGGCAACAGCTTCGCTGCAGATCTTTCGCGTGAGACGCTTGCCGTGACGACACTCGGGGAGCTGCAGCCCGGAGCGGCGCTGAACCTCGAGCCGGCGCTGCGTGCCGGGGACCCACTCGGTGGCCACCTGGTTTCGGGTCACATCGATGGAGTGGCGCTGGTCACGGAGCTGCGCGATGAGGCACGCTCGCGGCGTCTCAGCATCGAGACGAGCGTCCCTCTGGCACGCTACCTCGCGCCGAAGGGCTCGGTCGCCCTCGACGGGGTGAGTCTCACGATCAACGCGGTCGCGGGCGTGCATTTCGGCGTCAACATCATTCCCCATACGCAGGCCCACACGACGCTCGGGGATCTGCAGGTGGGCGGCCGCGTGAACCTGGAGGTCGATCAGTTGGCGCGCTACGTGGCGCGGCTTCTCGAGCCGTTCGGACGCTCGGCATCCTGACTCGCCGCGCCGCTAAGAGGACTCGTGGGAAAAGAAAAAGCGGCCGCGCTGGCGGCCGCCAAGAGGTCGGCGAGCACCGCAGGGGGGCTGGCAGTGCTCACCTTTCGCTGTTCAAAGCGTCGCGCACGTCATCCTGACGCGGTCGCCCGGCCTATCCCTGGGCCGCGACGCTGGTGAGAATGATAGTGACGCGACGGTGAGGTGCGTATCGGGCGCGCGCCCATCGCCGCGTCGGACCTTGCTGACGCGGAGCGCGCGAGGCGAAATCCGCGCCTATTGCGCGGAGGCGCGGGCGGCAGCCGGCGCCTGCTCGCTGTCCCGCTGCGCGATCTCCGGCTGCGGGCGCGGCGGCGGTGGGCTCTCCGGCTCCGCCGTCGCCGGGTGCGCGCGCTCCGGACTCCCCGGACAGCGCGCCGCGCCGGCATCCACGTGCCGGCCACACCAGTCGTCGGACATGTAGTAGAAGCCCGAGCTCGCGCACGAGGCCGTCAAGGGCACCACCGCCACGAAAGCCCGCAGGAGCCGCGGCGTGCAGGCGCGCAAACCCGACGCGATGAGCATGCTGCCCATCGTGCGCGCGGCACGTTGAATTGCGGCTGAACGCGGGTCGGGGTCGGGCGCTTGCATTTATGTCGTATGTCCGGGGTCGGGTCGCCGGCTCCGTTTATTTGAGAATCAACTGGCGGACCATCTGCGTACCGAGCTGCTTGCGCAGCTTCTCGCGATCCGCGGACGCCGCGGCCGCCTTGGGCAGGGAACCGAACACTTCCCTGATGAGCGGATCGGTCCGGGCCTGCAGGCTATCGAATGCCGCCATGTTCTTGTAGGTCACCGTCAGAATCACATCGGCATCCTGTGGATTGCCGGGGAGGGTCTGATATACGGCATAGTCGACGATGATGCCCTGCTTCTTTTGCTCCTCCATCAGTTTTTTGTAGGTGTTCGAGAGATATTTCAGGTACTCCTCGAACATTCCCGGCTCGGTGCGAACCGAGCTCACGAGCGTGACCGGCCCCTGGGTGTAAGCGTGATCCTCCTGCGCGTACGCGGCGGAGGCGGTGACGGCGCAAATCGCTGCGAGCAGCAGCGCGATCGACTTGGTCATGGCAATTCTCCCCTGGTAGATGCAGTGCGAGGGCAGCGTTCTTCTCATCGCCCACTATAGCGCGTCACCCGTATGTACTGCGTCGAGTCCCTCGCGGGTCATCGGATGAACGCCGTGGTGTTCGGAATGCCGCAGGTGAACACGACGCTGCTGGTCGGATCGCCGATGACGCCACCGAGGGTCTTGTCCTCGTAGCTCTCCACGACCGCGCGCAGCCCGCTGCGGCTACAGTACCTGTCGGCCTGCCTGAGGGCCTGCTCCCGCGCGGCAAGCACCCCGTGTGTGGAGCTGGCCGTAACATTGTGACGCCCGGCTCCGGCATCGGTAACCGCGTGGCCCGCACACCCTCCGAGCAGCAGCAGATAAAGCGGCAGATATCTCATGGGCTGTCCCTTTCCTCGATCGGTGCAGCGCGGCATCAGCCGCCAGCTCAGCACAAGCTCACTCGCTGCGCGAGCGAGCCGGATCGATACTGCGACGGATCTCCGGCCGGTGCGGGCATTATGTAAGCTGGTGCCGCTGCTCATCGATCGCGACAGCATCCGGCTCACGCCGGGGGCGGAACGCACCAAAGCTGGCAATGATCACCAACTACGTGCCGGCAATCTCGGGCCGCAGATCGATCCGCAGGACATCGACTATCTCGAGATCGAGCGCGGCACTTCCTCGACCACAATCCGCTCGGCAACTCCGATGTTTTCCTGCCCATCGCCATCAGCAACGAGCCTCAGCGCCTCCCTCACCTGCCGCAGCGCCCGGGCGCGGCGGAGGCTCGGTTATACTGGCGCACCCAACCCACGCAGCCGCGCGCATGCCGAAAATCCTGCCTCTCAGCGATAAAGCGGCCACGTCCACGGCGGCCATCGCGCTCAACTCGGTGGGGGAGATGCTCGCCGAGCTGCGTGCCGGCCGCATGGTGATCGTCATGGACGATGAGGATCGCGAGAACGAGGGCGATCTGATCATGGCGGCGGAGCACGCCACCCCCGCAGCGGTTGCGTTCATGATCCGGCATACCAGCGGCATCATCTGCGTGCCGATGGAGGAAGCGGCACTGGCGCGGCTCGATCTGCCGCAGATGGTGCCGGTCAACGACGAGTCGCAGCGTACCGCGTTCACCGTCTCGGTGGACGTGCGCGCCGGCACCACTACCGGCGTCTCCTCACTCGATCGCGCCGCGACCATCCGCGCACTGGCAGACCCGGCTTCGAGCGCAGGCGACTTCGCGCGCCCGGGGCACATCTTCCCGCTGCGATCACGTCGCGGCGGGGTGCTGGTGCGCGCCGGACATACCGAGGCGGCGGTCGACCTGTGCCGGCTCGCCGGGCTCAAGCCCGCCGGTGTGCTGTGCGAGATCATGAACGATGACGGCAGCATGGCCCGGCGCCCGCAGCTGCAGGAGTTTGCGCGTGCGCATGGACTGAAGATCGGCACCATCGCCGATCTCATCCGCCACCGGCTGCACACCGAGCGCACCGTGGTGCGCATCTCCGAGCAGAGCGTGCAGACCGAGCTCGGTGAGTTTCGCCTCTACGCCTACCAGGACGAAGTGAACCTCGAGGTGCACGTCGCGCTCGCGCACGGCCGGCTCGATGGCGAGGACACACCGCTGGTGCGCGTGCACGTGGCCGACACCCTGCGCGACCTGCTCGGATTGCGCGGCAGCTCGCGTGCCTGGACGCTGCGAGCGGCGATGCAGCGCATCGTCGAGGCGGGCAATGGCGTCGTGGTGGTGCTGCGCCACCCGGAAACCGCCCGCGAGCTCGCCGAGGCGGTGCGCTCGTTCGCCGGGACCGCACCCGCGACCCCGCACGATGTCCCCGAAGCCGCCGCGAAGACGGTGCTGCGCACCTTCGGCGTCGGCGCGCAGATTCTCAAGGACCTCGGCCTGAAGCGCATGCGCGTGCTGTCGGCGCCGAAGCAGATGCACGGCATCTCCGCGTTCGATCTCGAGGTCGAGAGCTACGTGGGGGATGAGGCGTGAGCGCGCAGCTCATCGAAGGGGAGGTGAGCGCGAGCGGCCGGCGCATCGCGATCGTCGCGGCGCGTTTCAACGATTTCATCGTCACCAGCCTGCTGAAAGGCGCGAGCGCCGCCTGGCATGAGCGCGGCGGCAGCGCGCAGGACCTCACGGTGGTGCGCGTGCCCGGCGCATTCGAGCTGCCGGTGGTGGTGCGCCGGCTCGCCGCCAGCGGACGTTACGACGCGGTCGTCGCGCTCGGGTGCGTGATTCGCGGCGATACACCGCACTTCGATTACGTCGCCGGCGAAGCGGCCCGGGGCCTGCAGCTCGCCGGACTCGAGACCGGTGTCCCGGTCGCTTTCGGCGTGCTGACCGTCGACTCGCTCGAGCAGGCGCTCGAGCGCGCTGCCACGACCGCCGGCAACAAGGGCGGCGAGGCCATGGAGAGCGCGCTCGAGATGGCCGCCGTGATGGCGCAACTGTGAGCGGCGGCGCGGGTGCATCGCAGGGTGCACGCGGCTTCAGCGGCACGCGCAGCGTGGCGCGCAAGCTCGCGTTGCAGGCGCTGTACCGCTGGCAGCTGAATGCGGCGCCGTGGCAGGACCTGGTGCAGGAGTTCGGCGAAGCCGAGGACATGTCGCGCGCCGACGCCGACTACTTTCGCACGCTGGTCGAAGGCGTGTGTCGCGGCAGCGCCGAGCTCGATGCACGTCTCGCTGCCTTCGCCGATCGCGAGCCGCGCCTGCTCGACCCGGTCGAGCGCGCCGTGCTGCTGATCGCCCTCTACGAGCTCACGGCCCAGCCGGAGGTGCCGTACCGCGTCGCCATCAACGAGGCGGTGTCGCTCGCCAAGCGCTTCGGGGCGACCGATGGCTTCAAGTTCGTCAACGCGGTGCTCGATCGTGCCGCCCGCTCGCTGCGTCCGCACGAGCACTGATTCATGGCGCACATATCGCCGGCGGCGCTTTTGCCGGATATCCGCTGGGGTAGAACATGTCGATCGGAGAGTTCGCGCTGATCGAGCGCTACTTCCGCGCCTGCGGCGCCGAGCGCGCCGATGTGACCCTGGGCGTGGGCGACGATGCCGCGCTCCTGCAGGTGCCGTCCGGTCATGAGCTGGTGGCCGCTACCGACACGCTGGTCGCCGGCGTGCATTTTCCGCCGGACTCGCCCGCAGACTCGATCGGACACCGCGCGCTCGCGGTGAATCTCAGCGATCTCGCGGCGATGGGTGCGCGGCCCGCCTGGGCGCTGCTCGCACTCACGCTCCCGGAAGCGGACGAACGCTGGCTCGGGGAGTTCGCGCGCGGGCTCGGTGAGCTGGCGCGCAGCCACGGGGTGGCGCTGGTGGGCGGCGATACCACGCGCGGGCCCCTCACCATCACGGTGCAGCTGCTCGGCTGCGTACCCGCCGGCAGCGCGTTGCGGCGCGCTGGAGCCCACGCAGGCGACGTACTGTTCGTCTCGGGAAGCTGCGGCGACGCCGCAGCGGGTCTTGCCATCGAGCAGCGGCGCCTCGCCGCACCCGCCGAGGCGCGCAACTGGCTGCGCGGACGGTTCCTCTACCCGACGCCGCGCGTGGCGCTCGGGGAGCAACTGCGTGGCTTCGCGAGCGCATGCATCGACGTGTCCGACGGGCTGCTGGCGGACGCGGGCCGCCTGGCGAGTGCGAGTCACCTCGGAGCCGAGCTCGAGTGGAGCGCGCTGCCGTCATCGGAGCCGCTCGCGACGCTGCTCGGCGAGCGGCGCGCGCGCGAGCTCGCGCTCACCGGTGGGGACGACTACGAGCTGTGCTTCGCCGTGCCGGCCGACAACCTCGCACGGCTCATGGCGCAGCTGCCACCGCAGCAGTGGAGCTACACGCGCATCGGCGCGCTGCGCGCCGCAGCGGGCACGGTCGTGGTGCGCGATGGGACTGTGATGGAGTTCTCGCATTCGGGGTACGAGCATTTCCGCTGAGCGCGCTGGACGGGCGCGACGCCGCAGGCGGCGCCCCGCGCCCGCGCCGCGAGGGGTGCATCACAGTCGCTCGAGCGCGCGAGACCTTATCCTGAGGCGGCGTTCCGAACAACCGCGCCGCACGATGACTCTACCGGTCTCCAAGTCCGTCCCCATGCCCAAGCCCGGTGCGCGCACGCCGGAGCGGATCGGCAAGTACGTGGTCATCAGGGAGGTCGGACGCGGCAGCACCGGCATCGTCTATCTCTCACATGATGCCTACTACGGCCGGGACGTCGCCATCAAGGTCTACAACATGGACGCAGGCGGCGATGAGGAGCGGGCCCGCATCGCGCGCAAGATGTTTCTCTCCGAGGCTCACCTGGTCGGCATGCTGCAGCATCCGCACATCCTGCCGATCTACGACGCCGGCGAGGAGAACGGCCACTGCTACATCGTCACGGAGCACGTGCACGGCGCGCGCACGCTCGCGGCCTACTGTCGTCCCGACAACCTGCTGCGCATCGATGATACCGTGGAGATTATGTTCAAGTGCGCCAAGGCGCTGCACTACGCGCACTCGCGCGGGGTGATCCATCGGGACATCAAGCCCTCGAACATCATGCTCACGCAGGACAGCGACGTGCGCATCATCGACTTCGGTATCGCGCTGGTGTCGGACTCGGACATCTCGCGCATCGAGGGGATCGCCGGCAGCCCTTCCTACATGTCCCCGGAGCAGGTGCAGAGCCTCGAGCTCACCAACCGCTCGGATCTCTACTCGCTCGGTGCCGTGATGTACGAGCTGCTCACCGGCGCCCGCCCGTTTCGCGCCGGCAACCTGCAGAAGCTGCTGCACCAGATCGTCTATGCCACACCACCGCCGATCCACACACTGCGCAAGGATGTGCCGGAGGAGATCGAGATGGTGGTGGCGATGGCGATGCAGAAGGAGCCGGAGAAGCGCTGCAAGACCGGGCTCGACTTTGCCGCCGAGCTCACCCGCGTGCACCAGCGCCTGCGCGAAGAGAATTCGCGTATCGACCGGCAGGAGCAGTTCGGGGTGCTGCGGCGGCTGAAGTTCTTCCACGAGTTCTCCCACGCGGAGATCTGGGAAGTGCTGCGCGCCAGCCACTGGCAGGACTACGCCGAGGGCGAGGAGATCGTCAAGGAAGGCGAGATGGACGATCGCTTCTACATTCTCGTGACCGGCGGCTGTTATGTGGAGCGTCACGGCCAGCGCATCGGTGCGCTCGACACCGGCGACTGCTTCGGCGAGGCGAGCTACGTACCGGGCGCGAAGCGCACCGCCACCATCCGCGCCGCCGGTGGAGTGACCGTGCTCAAGGTGAGCTCGACGCTGCTCGAGCAGGTCTCAGCCTCGTGTCAGCTGCGCTTCAACCGCGTGTTCCTGAGCACGCTCATTGCCCGCCTGCAGAGCGCCGAGGCGCGCCCGCTGCCCTCCAGCTAGGCCCGTCGCCGGCCGTGGCCGGCGCGCTCAGTGCAGATCCGCGGCCAGCACGATGACGTTGCGTGTCTTCGGCAGCGTCAGGCTCGCGACCGTCTTCGCCGGGTTGAGCGCAAAGGCATAGCCGTACAGGTAGAACGTCCGGTTGTCGAGCGCGCCGGTCGGTGTGATGCGGTAGGCCATGGTCAGCGCCCGCGACTCGCCGGGGTAGTTCTGCGGGGTGTACCAGTCGCTCAGGCTCTGCGTGAAGGTCGCCGAGGTGCCGTCACTGTAGTTGACGGTGAACGCCTGGCTGGTGAGATTGCCCCGCACCGCGGTCGCGAGCAGCGACAGCGTGGTGTAGTTGCCCGCCGGCAGCGGGATCGTGGTGTTGCTCGCCGCATCGGCAACGTCCGCGCCGCCGAAGAGGTAGGTGTTGCCGCCCCAGCTCAATGCTGAGCCGAGGAGCGTAGCGGAGTAGGCATCGCTGCTGCCATCGAGCCCGCCATTGGGCACCGGCGCGCCGTTGTTGGCGATGCCATCGACGTTGGCGCTGCTCGTGAGCGATACCGCGATGGCGCTTCCGGTGTTGATCACGTACGTGCCGCTCGCGACCGGGCTGGCGGAGTAGCCATTCGCCGTCGCGATGGCCTTGAGGGTCGTCGAGGAGCCCACCACGATCGGCGCCGTGTAGAGGCTCGAGCTCGGCGTCGGCGCAGATCCGTCGGTGGTGTAGTAGATGCTCGCCCCGGAGGTGCTCGAGGTGAGCGTCACCGATTGGGCAGTGCCGTAGGTCCCCGGCGCGGGCTTGAAGCTCGGGGCCGCCGCAGGCGGGGGCGCAACGGCCGCAGTGAGATCGATGGCGAGCACCACCACGTTGCGTGTCTTCGGCAACGTGAGGCTGGTTACGGTCTTCGCCGGGTTGAGCGCAAAAGAGTACCCGTACACGGAGAAGGTGCGGGCGTCGGCTGCGCCGCTGCCGGTGAGGCGGTAGGGCATCGCCAGCACGGCGGATTCACCCGCATAGCCCTGCGGGGTGTACCAGTCGCTCACGCTCTGCGTGAAGCTGACGGAGGTGCCGTCGGCGTAGTTGACCGTGAAGACCTGGTTGGCCTGATTGCCGTGCACCGCGGTGCCGAGCAGCGAGATGGCGCTGTAGTTGCCCGCCGGCAGCGGCACGGTGGTGTTGCTGACGGCATCGGCGACGTCGGCGCCACCGAAGGCGTAGGTGTTGCCACTCCAGCCGAGCGATGATCCGAGCAGCGTTGCGGAGCAGGCGTCGCCGTTGCCATCGAGGCCACCGGCGGGCACGGGTGTGCCGTTGTTGCCGATGCCGACCACATTGGCGCTGCCGGCGAGCGCGACCACCGTTGCCCCGCCGGTGCTGATGCCGTAGCTGCCGCTCGTCACGGGACTCGGGGGAGTAGCCGCTCGCCGCCGCAATGGCCTTGAGCGTCGTCGAGGAGCTCACCGTGATGGCACCGGTGTAGGGCGTCGAGCTCACCGTGGGCGTCGCCCCGTTGGTGGTGTAAATACATCGTGGCACCCGGGGTGGTATCGGCGAGCGTCACGGACTGCGGACTGTTGTAGTTTCCGGGCGCGGGAGTGAACATCGGCGCCGCCGCGGGCGGCAGCGCGGCGCTCGCGGTGAGATCGATGGCGAGCACGATGACGTTGCGCGTCTTCGGCAGGGTGAGGCTCGTCACGGTCTTCGCAGGATTGAGCGCGAAGGAATACCCATAGACGTAGAAGGTGCGCGTATCGAGCACGCCGTTGGCGGTGATGCGGTAGGGCACGGCCAGCACCCGGGACTCGCCGGAATAGCTCTGCGGCGTGTACCAGTCGCTCATGCTCTGCGTGAAGCTCACCGAGGTCCCGTCGCTGTAGTTGACGGTGAATACCTGGTTCGGCTGGTTGGCGCCCACCGCGGTACCGAGCAGCGAGATGGCAGTGAAGTTGCCCGCCGGCAGCGGCACGGTGGTGTTGCTGACCGCATCGGCGCTGCCAGCGGCACCGAAGGAGTAGGTATTGCCGTTCCAGGTGAGGGGCAGGCCGAGGGCGCTCGAGGAGTAGGCGTCACCGCGGCCATCGAGGCCGCCGCCGGGAACGCTGGCGCCGTTGT
>DATKMV010000011.1:0-162192 GCA_035541695.1 Steroidobacteraceae bacterium | reverse complement strand
GCGGCGCAGGAGTACGAGCGCGCACTCGGGAATCTGCTGAAGTCCGGAGTCCGGATCACGCTCGGCCTCCTCGGACTCGGTGCCGATGGCCACACGGCTTCGCTCTTCTCGGCCGGCGACCTCGCGCGCGCGGGCGGGCACCTGGCTGTGCCCGTGCAACGTCCGGACGGCATGTCGGCGGTGAGCGTGACACCGCAACTCCTCTCGCAGGTCGAGGAGCTGACATTCGTCGTGGCCGGTGTGAGCAAGCAGGAGGCCGTGCGGGCGCTCGAGGCGGGTGATGCCGATCTGCCGGCCTGGCGCGCCGTACAAGCTCGCGCAAAGACCGAGCTATGGGTCCACTTGGACTGAATCTTGAGTCAGGATGTTGTTGCTAAGTAGCAACATGAGGGGTATCTAGGTTGTAGCTTTTGGGAGAATCATATAAGGTCGCCGCCCATACGATGGATCTCCACTGGGCTAATCGGCAGTTTCGGCTGTTGCAAAAAGCACAGCGAGCGACTCAATCGAGCGTTACGCAGGACCCTCAGTGATCCAAATTAATGGAGCTTTGTGAGGGATCGTCAGAGATTCGGACTGGCGGGTCCTGCATTCGCATTCGTGTTTCTAATCGCATTTTCACATTCCTAATTGGTTTCAACTCTTGGGGAGTCACCGGAAAATGAACATGGGAAACAACCCTATCCTGAGACGTGCGGTGCGCACTGCGCTCTTGAGCGGCGGCACGGTCGCCGGTCTCATGTCGCACTACTCTCTCGCGCAGGCGCAGGCTGCTCCGGCGGCCGCCGCCGAGGCCGCACCTCCGATCACGGAGGTCGTGGTGACCGGGTCACGCATCGCGACACCGCAGCTCGAATCGGTCAGCCCCATCACGGCGGTGTCGGCGCAGGAGATCAAGGACTCGGGCGTGACCCGAGTCGAAGACCTCCTCAATAGCCTGCCGCAGGTCGTTGCCGACCAGGGCTCGGGGCTCTCCATGGGCTCGACCGGTGTCGCCAACCTCGACCTCCGCGGCCTCGGCGTGCAACGCACGCTCGTCCTCGTCAACGGCCGCCGGCTGATGCCCGGCGATCCCACCGCCGGCGGCGCGAGCGTCAGCAACCTCGGTTACGCCTCGGCCGGGGACGTGAACCAGATTCCGGCGGCCCTCGTCGAGCGCGTCGACGTGCTCACCGGCGGCGCCTCCTCGACCTACGGCGCGGATGCGGTCGCGGGCGTCGTGAACTTCATCATGAACGACCACTTCGAGGGGCTGCGCGTCGATGCCAGCGCGGGCATCTACAACCACAGCAACCACAACGACTGGGTCAATCCTCTGCTGGAGGCGAGGAAGTTCCCGGCCGTCACCGGAACCAACTGGGACGGGCAGAACAAGGACCTGGCTCTGATCATGGGCCATAACTTCGCCGACGGCGCGGGAAACATGGAGGCCTATCTCGGTTACCGCCGCACATCGCCGATCACCGCCGATCACCGCGACCATGCGGCTTGCGTGCTCAGCGCGTCGTCTCCCGGCTCTCCGTACGTCTGCGGCGGCTCGAGCAACTCGGCGCCGACCGTGTTCTACAACCAGAGCACCTTCTCGTCACTGCAGCTCGATGCGAACGGCAACCCGGTGCCGAAGTACCAGCGCTACAACTACGCCGCCAGCCACTACCTGCAGCGCATCGATGAGCGCTACACGGCGGGATTCTTCGGCCATCTGAAGTTCAACGAGCACGTCGAGGCGTACACCGAGTTCATGTTCATGGACGACTCGACCCGCGGCAACTATGCCGCCTCGGGCATCTTCCTCTCGAGCGGCTTTGCCACTGACCCGGCGACCGGGCTGCGCAACGGTGACTGGCTGCTCAACTGCGGCACGGGTGCCTACGGCAACAAGGGCATGAACCCCTTCCTGACGCAGAGCATGTTCAACACGGTCTGCGCTCCGGGAAACCCCTACGGCGTCAACCCGGCCGCCAACGGCGATGTGCAGCTGCTCATGGCGCGCCGCAACGTCGAAGGCGGCCCGCGCCAGGACGAGTACACGCACAACACCTGGCGGATGACGTTCGGCCTGCGGGGCGAGCTCAGCGAAGACTGGACCTACGATGGGTCCTGGACTTCCAGCCGGGTCCGCACCACCGACTGGCACAACAACGACACCTCTTCGGCCCGCATGCAGAATGCCCTGCTCGTAGTGCCGAAACTCGATGCGGCCGGGAATCCGATACCCGGCACCGCAGTCTGTCGCGGTGGCCAGGTCGGCTGCGTCCCGTGGAATATCTGGAATCCTTCGACACCGCCGACGGCCGATCAGCTCACTTACTTCTCCGTGCCCGGAGAGCTGCAGGGTTACGGCGAAGAGGACATCTTCAACGCGTTCGTCAGCGGCGACCTGAAGAATTTCAAGCTGCCGACCGCAAAAGACGGGTTGAAGGCGGTGTTCGGTACCGAGTACCGCCGCGAGACCGCGATCTTCCGCCCGGATGCGGAGCTGT
The DNA here is from genome assembly GCA_035541695.1 of Steroidobacteraceae bacterium. GTDB lineage: Bacteria > Pseudomonadota > Gammaproteobacteria > Steroidobacterales > Steroidobacteraceae > 13-2-20CM-66-19. The sequence continues at coordinate 159,709 of DATKMV010000011.1, read as the reverse complement.
ACACCGCCGATCTCGCCGGAAATGGCTCACCCCTCATCGGCTACGACGCCGGCTTCCACGTCTGGGAAGGCTTCACCGAGCTTCGGATGCCGCTCGTGAGCGATGCACCCGGCGCCAAGTCGCTCGACCTCGAGGGTGGCTACCGCTACTCGAGCTATACGAGCGGCTTCAACACCAACACCTACAAGATCGGACTCACGTGGGCGCCCATCAACGATGTCCGCCTGCGGGGCAGCTACAACCGGGCCGTGCGTGCGCCGAACGTCGCGGAGCTGTACAAGCCGACCTACGTCGGGTTGGATAGCGGGGGCGATGGTTGCGCCAACGGGACCTACAGCGCGCCCGAGTGCCAACTGACCAACGGCGGCAAGCCGCTTCCGGTCTATCCGTCGCCCGCCTCGCCCGCGGGACAGTACAACGGCCAGATCGGTGGCAACACGCTGCTCCAGCCGGAGGTCGGCAAGACCAAGAACTTCGGCATCGTGTTCACACCGTCCTTCCTCACGGGCTTCAGCGCAACGGTCGATTACACCGACATCAAGATCTCGAACGTCATCACCTCCTATGGTCCGAACCTCATCCAGGCCAACTGCGTCGCGAGCAACGACCCGAACAGCATCTGGTGCCAGACGAATCCGGCGCCGGGCCAGCCGGGCATCCATCGCGACGCGGGCGGAACGCTGTGGGCGAGCCCGCAGGGCTACACGATCGATCCGTTGATCAACCTGGGGCAGCTCGAGAACGAGTCGATCGACGTGGGCCTCGCCTACAACGCGGGGCTCGGGAGCTTCGGACGACTGCGCTCCCGGCTGGACGGGACCTATCTGCGGAAGCTCCTGATCACTCCGGGCGGCGGGTCCGCATCGTTCGACTGCGCCGGTTACTTCGGTCCGGACTGCACGCCGGCGACCCCGAAGTGGCGTCATCGTCTGTCAGCGGACTGGGATACGCCACTCACGGGCTTCAGTGCCGGCGTCACCTGGCGGTACTTCGGGGAAGCGAAGAACGAGCTCGTCAACGCCGGCTTCCCATCGAGCTACAGTGCGGCGGGCATCGCGCTGGGCCGACCGGATCCCCGCCTCCCGACGGTGAGCTACATCGACCTGCGCGCCTCGTACACGTGGGAGAAGTACACCGTCCGCGTCGGATGCAACAACGTCGCCGACAAGGATCCACCGCTCTTCGACACGGTCAATTCCGGTGGCAACCAGGCGTTCGCCGAGAGCAACACGTTCCCGAGCATGTACGACACGGCGGGCCGGTACCTGTACGTCAACGTGACGGCGGACTTCTAAAGATAAAGACAAAGGTTTCTGGTCGACACTACGACGGCGGGCGCGAGCCCGCCGTCTTCTTTTGCGCGCCCGGAACAGCGGGCTACTCGGTGTAGGAATAGCCCCAGCGCTCGATCCAGGGCGCGAGCAGCGCGCGCACTTCGCCGCCGAAGTGCGATTCGTAGTGTTGCCATCGACCGACCGCGCGGCTGTTGACCGGCTCGACCACCTGACTGTAGCTCGGCGTAGCGATGAAACCTTTGGCCCGCGCATGCGCGTGGGGGGCGAGCATGGCCTCGTCCCAGGGCAACTCGAGGAAAGCGCTCAGCTTGCGCACCTCAGCGGGGAAATCCGCGGTGAGCTGCTCGTAGCGCAGCTCATAGCTCGACGGGCGCAGCAACGGCCACTGGTCATACCAGAAACCGAAGCAACGGGAGTACACGGTGGCGAGCGTAGTGAGATCGCGGCACGCGATCGCCAGCTGCGGTGCGGCGAAGTGCTGCAGGTAGCAGCTGAGCAGCACGTCGCACGGATGCCGGATGGCAAGAATGATCGGTGCGTTGGGAAACAGCCGCCGGATCACCGGCACGAACACGAAGTTCAGGGGAACCTTATCGACGAGGCGCTGCCCCGGGAGCAGCCGCACGTGTTTGTGCGCCCGCTTCCAGTAGCCCGCGCGGACCTCGTCGAGGAATTCCGCGCTGAGCCTGCCGAGCTCGGCAGGGTAGCGAATATCCTGCTTCGTCACTTCGGTAACCGCCCACAGCACCAACCCCTGCTCGTCCATCGACCGAAGCTGCGGGTGCGCATCGAGCACCTGCTCGAGCAGTGTCGTCCCGGAGCGCGGGAATCCCATGACGAAGACCGGGCTCTCCTCGATTGATGGGCCGTCGTTTCCCCAGGTGGCCACATCCTGTGGATCGCAACTGTTCGCCGTAAGCGTCCAGTAGCGGGACTCCTCCATCGAGGTTTTGCCCTGCGCCAGCTCGATGAACTCGAGTTGCGAGCGGTGCGCTTCCTCGGCGGCTGCGTACGCTTCGTCGTAGCGCCCCAGCGCATCGCAGATGCGGGCGAGCGGGAAGAGCAGCTTGTGCCGGTGTGGGAATTCCTTGTGGTTCTCGAGCGCCAACCGCAGGAGCCGGTAAGCCTCGTCGTGCCTGCGGGCTCTCGCTCCGAGCGCAGCCGACATCATCAGCCGATCCAGATCAGGCTCCGGCCGAGGGTCATTGAGCTCGAGCCGCTCGAGCGCCGCACGTGCCTCATCCAGGCGATGCAGCCGCTCCAGGACCGACACGCAGCAGAGCGCCGCGCGACCGGTCGAGGGCGGATTCGCCAGCAGTTTCTTGACCACCGGCCGCTCCGGATCCACTGCCGCCAGCATTCCGAGGATCTGGACGATGAGCGCGGTGAACTCGACCGTGAGCCCCTCCAGGTTTTCCCAGCCCTGCAGAGCGTCGAACGCTTCTTCGCGCCGCGCGGTATCGAGACAGCACTGTGCGAATGCCCAGCGAATCCGGCCGTCGCTGGGCGACAGCGCCACGCCGTCGCGCAGCGTGAGGTAGGCGGCGCGGTAGTCGCACCGATCCATCTGCAGCACGCCGAGGTTGTACAGCACGCCCGGGGTTGGCGGAGCGAGCCGCAGGGCTCGCTCGAAGGCGGCGAGGGCCTGGTCGTAGCGCTTCGCCGGCCGCAACACGGTGCCGAGATGTTCCCAATGTCGGGCAACGGTCGGCTGCAGCAGCGTGAGCGCGTTGAACACCCGCACGGCATCCTCGTAACGCCCCTCGGAACCGAGGACCGTCCCGAGCACCTCCAGCGCCCCCGGATGATGGTGGTGGGCGCCGAGCACCTGCAGGCACTTCTCCTGGGCCGCTGCCAGCTGGTTGCGGGCGAGATCCTGCTGCGCGAGTTGCAGGAGCAATTCGGGGTCGGACGTGGACACCATCAGGGACAATCCGTTCATCGCGGCGGTGCGGACACGAGCATAAAGCAAAACGGCTCGGCGCCGCTCTTACGCTACCGGCCGAAGGCCGATGAGCATTGCCGGTGTATCCTTCCACCGTGAGCACCGGTGAAGGAACTCGTGAGCGCCACTGACCGCGCCAACGCCGTGAGCCTTGCGAGCGCGGTTCGCGACCATCGCGCCGGGCGGTTGCGCGAGGCGATCTCGGGCTACGAGGCGCTGCTGGCCCGTAGTCCGCACGATGCCGACCTCCTGCAGTTACTCGGCGTCGCGCTGGCTCAACTCGGCCGTCATGCCGAAGGAGCTGTGCTCCTCTCGCGCTCGCTCGAGCTGCAACCGGACCGCGCGACCGTTCTTCTCAATCTCGCGCAGGCACTGCACACCCTCGGGCGGGAAGAAGAAGCCCTGCGCGCCTGTGATCGTGCGCTCGCCCTGGATGCCTCGCTCGCCGGCGGCTACCGCACGCGCGCGGCGGTGCTCACGGCTCTCGGACGGCGCGACGAGGCGCTCGCCAACGCCGGGCAGGCCGTGCGTCTGGCGCTCCAGGACGCCGGTGCCCATGCGGATCTGGGAGCGGCGCTGGTCGCGGTGGGACGAGAGCGCGAGGCAATCGAGTGCTTCGAGCGTGCCACCGCGCTCGACCCGAACCTGGCCGCGGCGCATCACAACCTCGCCGTCCTGCTCACCCGTCAGCGGCAGCATGAGCGCGCGTTGCAGAGCTTCGAGCGCGCACTCGCCCTGCAACCCCAACAGGCTGTCCTGCACGCGCAGCGCGGCAACACGTTGAAGGCCCTCGAGCGTCTCTCGGAAGCCGCCGAGAGTTACTCGCTTGCGCTCGCCCTCGAACCGGGCAATCCGCAGACCCTGCACAACCGCGCGGTCGTGTATTCACTGCTGCGGCGACACGCGGAGGCGCTGGCTGACTACGAGGCGCTCAATGCAACGGGAACGGAAAGCGCGGCTGACCTGGTCGGCCGCGGCGCCGCGCTGGTTGCGCTGCACCGCTACGCCGAAGCGCTGGCACCGCTCGAGCGGGCCATCGAATTACTGCCCGCGGAGGCCGAGGCGCACATCCAGCGCGCGGTGGCATTGCTCAACCTCGAGCGCCACGCCGAGGCGGTCGAGAGCTTCGACCGTGCGCTCGAGCTGCGGCCGAACGTGCCGGAGGTGCTCAACAACCGCGGCATCGCCCTGACGGAGACCGGACGGCTGTCTGAGGCGCTCGGCAGCTTCATTCGCTCCTCGGTGCTGAATGGCACGGATGCCGCTACCCATACCAACATCGGCATCGTCCTCAGGGCTCTCGGACGTCATCGCGAGGCTGCTGCAAGTCTCGACCGCGCACTTGCGCTCAAGCCCACGGACGCCGCGGCGAAATTCGCGCTGGCGTTCCTCTATCTCTCGCTGGGCGAATTCGCGTCGGGATGGCCACTCTATGAAGCGCGCTTCGATGTTCCGGAATTCGGAAATCCCCGCCGCCGCTTCAGCGTGCCGCGCTGGCACGGCAACGAGCCGCTCGGGGGCAAGGTACTGTTGGTCCACGCCGAGCAGGGTTTGGGCGACGTGATTCAGTTCTGCCGTTACCTGCCGTTGCTTGCGGCTCAGGGCGCGACCCTCGTGTTCGAGGTAATGCCCTCGCTCGAGGCACTGCTGCGTACCCTCCCGGGGTCGATCCACCTGATCGGCCGTGGCGAACCGCTGCCGCCCTGCGACTATTACTGCCCGCTGCTGAGCCTGCCGCATGCCCTGAAGACGGGACTCGACACGATTCCCGCGGATGTGCCCTACCTCGCCGCGGAGCCGGCACGCATCGCCAAATGGGCCGAGCGGTTGCGTGCACTGCCGGGCGTGCGCGTGGGTCTCGCCTGGCAGGGTAACCCCAGGGTCGAGAAACTGATCTGGGCACGCGGACGCTCTTTGCCACTCGTCGCGCTCGAGCCGCTGGCGCAGCTCCCTGGTGTGACCCTGGTCTCGCTGCAGAAGGGGCCAGGACACGACCAGCTCGCGCGGGTGCCCTTCGCCGACCGCATCGTCGATCTCGGTGCGGATCTCGATTCCGGAGAGGATGCGTTTGTTGATACTGCGGCGGTGATGGCTAACCTCGATCTGGTGGTGACATGCGACACCTCCATCGCGCACCTTGCCGGAGCTCTCGGCCGGCCGGTCTGGACGGCTCTGAGCCTCTCGCCCGAATGGCGTTGGCTGCTCGCGCGCGATGACAGTCCGTGGTACCCGACCATGCGCCTCTTCCGGCAGTCGACCGGCGGCGACTGGGGCGCGGTGGTTGCCGCAATCGCGGCGGCGCTCGCCTCGCTCGCGGCGCAGCGAGCAGGAGATCTCGAACACGCCCCTGTCGCCTGAGCGCGCTCCTGCAGCGCTATTGCAGGCGCTTGACGCGAACCATGCGACCCTTGTCGGCGGCCAACCAGAGGGAGCTCATCGCGCCGTGCTCGATGTGGACGGCCTCCCCGACCGCGAACTGGATGTTGGCTCTCGGCTCGGCCTGGATCCACACCTGCTGGTTGTCGAGGGTGAAGATCCACTCGCCGCGCGGTGCTTGCCGCAGGCCAACGATCTTGCCCGTCAGCACCTCATGCTTCGCCTGCTCCACCGCCACCGGATCGCGCTGGCGCTTGATGTCGGCCGTCAGGCCGAAGCGATCCGCCTCGATCTGCGGGAGGCTCTTCGCCAGGGCATCGAAACAGGCGAGGCGCTTCGTCTGGTCATGCTCCTTCGAGCAGCGTCGCAGCCCCTCATCGAGCGCCTGGGCGGACGCCAGCACCGGTAGACAGCTTGCCGCGAGCGCCAGAAGCGCGCGCCACCGTGCGAGCGAAGCCCTCAACGTGACCCCAGCTCAGGTGCGTCCACACCGTAGTGACGGCCGATGCCGATGGTGAGCGCGCTGACGAGATCGCGCTCCGCGGCGGTGAGCAGGGGGTTCCAGATGTCGAATATGAGGATGATGCGGACCTGATCGCTGTCATTCCAGGCTTCGTGCTCGATCGTATCATCGAACACCCAGGCCTTGCCCTTCTGCCAGACGCGCACGTCCGACCCGACCCGGAATCGACAACCCTCGGGCACCACCAGCGGCAGGTGGACGATCGATCTCGTGTTAGTGGTACCGGTGTGTGGCGGCAGGTGGGTGCGCGGCTTCAGCACCGAGAAGAAGGCGCCCGGGGCATAGTTGGGGATGTCACACAGGGGCAGCTGAGCGAGCACCGCTGCCGTCTTCGGGCATCTCTGCAGGTGCTCGGGAATCGGTGCGGCATCGTGCCACAGCGGGTAGACGCTCCAGTCGAGGGAGTGATTGAGCGGTCCCCACTGATCGATCGGCGCGCCGGGAGGGAAGTCGACATACGGTTTGAATCCAGCACCATCCTCGTGCAACGCGGCGAGGGCCTCAGCCGCGATCTCCTCGGTCGCCGCCTCGAGCACCTCGAGCCACGGGAAGTGCTGCCGCGGAAAGAACTCGATCGAGGGCAAGTAGGGAAACAGAATCTGCTTGGGCTGACTGTAGTAGACGCGGCGCTTGCGCAGAAAGAGGTCGCGGCAGGCCTCGTAGCGCCCCTGGTCCGCGCCGGCGTGCTGCGCGCGCACCGGCGCCATTTCCTTCTCGAGAAACCGCTCGAGCTCCTGCCGCATGGCGCCAACTACCGCTCGGGCGTGCGCGAGCGCCGCCGCAGCCTGCGGTGGCGCGGGTGCGCCCGATTCGACCGAGTCGAGCGCCGCCTCGAAAACCACCGCTGCGCTCCTCGGCTCCGCGAGCCGCTCGAGGAGATCGGCCTTCTGCAGCAATGCAAGCACGTAGCGGGGCTCGATAGCCAAAGCCTTTTCCAGTGCCTGCCTTTCGCTCGCGCTATCCCCGAGCGCGCGACACGCCTGCGCGAGATTGAGCCACAGCACCTTGGAAGCGCCGTCACGGGCGATGGCGCTCTGGTACAGGTCCCGGGCACGGCGCGCCTCCCCGACCCGGAGCATGTGCCCGCCCGCGGCGTTCAGCACGATCGGCTGCTGCGGCGCGCGCGCCAGGGCCATTTCCACCAGCTTCAGCGCAGCTTCGGGTGGCTGGGTCCTCGAGACCTCGTTGATGGCATCCGCCAGGGCGCGGGCTTCGGCTTCACTGATCGGGGTCGCGTTCAAGGGCGGTAAGTGCTTCGGTATTGGACATGCGTGGCCGTAAGTCTAGCGGTTACGCGGATCGCGGGTCAGCCCTATGCCGCCGCGCAGTTTTGCGATGAAAAGCCGGCTTTTGCGATGAAACTGCGCCCTCGGCCACGACGCCAGCCGGGGTTCGTGCTAGCGTCTGCCGCGTGCGTGCCGGGACGCTCGAAGTCGGTCGGCTGCAGCTCGCTCTGTGGGCCGGGTTCCTATTGGCTGCGTTGCTCGCGAGCCCGACCGGGCCGGCGGTGGCGGAACCGGCCGGGGTAGCGGAACCGGCCGGCTCGACCCAAGCGTCGAGAGCCGCGCCGGCATCCGAAGAGTCATCACTCTTCGCGTTGCCGACCACGTTCGACCACATCGGTCGCGTGGTCCTGCCCGCCATGGTCAACGGCAAAGGGCCGTTTCGCTTCATCGTTGACACCGGCGCGACACACTCGACCGTTTCGCCCGACCTGGTGCGCGCACTCGGTCTCAAGCCGAGGCAAATGCCTTCCATCGTGTTGAATGGCATCACGGGCACCGCGCAGGTGATCACGGTGACCCTCGACACGCTGCAGACGGGCGACCTGACCGTGGACGGACTGGTGGCCCCGGTCGTATGGGCGCCGGTGATGGCGGGCGCGGACGGCATCTTCGGGGCAGCGGGGCTCACCGACAAGACGCTGTCGGTCGATTTCGAGCGTAACCGGGTCAGAGTCGGCCGGGGCGTCGATCCCGCGCTCAGGAAAGACGCGACCAAGATCCATGCGGCGCGGCTGACCTATGGGCTCATCACGCTCGACTCACACGTGGGTCGGATCCGCACGCTCGCCGTGATCGACACCGGCTCGGAGCGCACGCTCGGAAACCTCGCGCTCCGGAATGCTCTCAAGCTGCGCAACCGGACCGGAGCCGAGGCGCTGGTCACCTCGGTGTATGGCGCGACGGAGCAGATCGAGCGCGGCGAGCTCTGGATCGCGCCCACGATCGCCATCGATGCGATGCGCATCAACGATGTGCAGGTCGTCTACGGGGATTTCCACATCTTCAAGGTATGGGGGATGGAGGACAAGCCCGCCATCATCGTCGGCATGGATGTGCTGGGTACCGTCGGTTCCCTCGGCATCGATTTCAAGAACCAGGACGTCTATTTCACGAGCTCACGAGCGGATACGACGAGGTTTGCGCCGGGGAGCGAATTGGCGAGCACTCTGCAGCGCAAATAGCGCGCTGGGCAGACCTGAGTCCTAACGCAGTCCGTACGCCGCCGCGACCAGAGCGCCGACCTGCTCACCCATGTGGTTCCCCACCTCCGTCGAGGTGCGGTAGTGCACACCGGCCCAGATGCGCGCCATGGACACCTCCTGCACGACGGCATCCGTGCTGCTCCAGCGGCGCGTGACTCCACGCGCAGTATTGCTCGTGGTGCTGAGATCGAGCGCCGATTTGCCGCCGCTCTCGGCTCGCAACACGGTGGTGATGGCCGCCGCCAGCATGCAGTGCGCACATGGATATTCGGGCTGCATCGGTGTGGCGACCGCGGGCACCCAGTCGGGATCGCGTTCGGTCGCAGCGTTGTCATCGCGGTCGCCGTTACGCACCGCGGTGATGGGACGCCAGAAGAGGTAATGGTACTTGGCCTCGAACACGGAGATCTCGGTCTCATTCATCGCGGCAGCCACCGCCGCGTACAGCCGCGCATTGCGCGTCACTTCCCGGCCGGAGGCGAGCGCCAGCGAGCGCGCCAGTCCCAGATGGACGTCGGGCAGGTTGGTGGCCCAGAACCTCGCAATATCCGTCTGCTCCGGCGTGCGCACGGTGCTGGTCGCGGAGCCGAGCACCTTGATCTCGTTGTAGTCGCGCGCCCACAGCTCGCTCTTCAGCGCCGGAGGAGGTCCCGGCCGCAACTGCGCCGCGCTCTTCATGAACCATGGCCGATGCTCGCCGAGCGACCAGCCGGTCGGGATCGTCGTGGGCACGTAAAGGCCCGGTGACGTTACCGGCCGGTAGGGCTCTATGGAGTCCAGATCGTGGCTGTGCCGGGTAAGCACGTCGGCCGCAGCGCGCTCGCCCACGCCGACGCCGCGGGTGCGGGCCTCGCCTTCGGCGATCCCAGCCAGCCCGCGGGCGTACGCCGCCTCGATTCTCTCTTTCAACGCCGGCGCCTCCTGCAACAGCACCGCACGGCTCGCGGCCGCCACGGCCGCCTCGACGGAGGCTCCCTGCGCCGGGCCGAGATCGGCGCGGTCGCGTGGGTAGCGCGCGGTGATGGCATTCACCGCCTCGTACACGGCATTCTCGGCCAGCGCGATCGTGCGTATGGTATCGGGGCCGTCATCGGCAATCTCCGTCGTGATGTCCGCCCAGTCGGTGATCACATCCGCACGTGCGATGAGTGGCGACAACAGGACGAAGGCACAAAAGCCGCGGACACATCTGCTCACGATGCTGCTCCTCCAGAGATTCGAGAGGCTCACCTAACGAGCCGCAGTCTTGGCCGGCCTGTCGAGCGCTTCGAGCGTTGCACTCGAGGGGGGACGCTCGGCACGCAGCCGCGCGCTCACGCTCTCCGCCCGCTCCATGACGCGCAGCAGGTTGCCGCCGGCGACCTTGCCGAGATCTGCATCACTCCAGCCGCGCCGTGCCAGCTCCTGCAGCAGTGCCGGGAACCGGTCGACCCCTTCCAGGCCGGTGGGGGTCTCGGGAATGCCGTCGAAGTCGGATCCGAGCCCGACGTGATCGGCGCCCGCCACCTGGCGGATGTGCTCGATGTGGTCGGCCACGTCGCTGAGCGTGACCGGCGGCTTCGGGTGGGCGGCCTCCCAGGACTTCAGTGCCGCAGCGGCCCGCTCGGGCTGGCCGATGTAGAGGCCGCCGAACGGCGGACTGTTGTAGCGCGCCTGCTCCGCCGCGTAATCAGCATCCCAGCGGCGACGCGCCTCGGATACGTAGTCGGTGGCGAAATTGACCATCACGATGCCGCCATTCTGCGCCACCAGCCGCAGTACCTCATCCGACACATCACGCGGATGGTCGACCAGGGCGCGCGCGGAGGAATGCGAGAAGATCACCGGTGCCTCGCTCGCCTTGAGTGCCGCTCGCATCGTCTCCTCGGAGACGTGCGCCAGGTCGACCAGCATGCCGAGCCGGTTCATCTCGCGCACGACCTCGACCCCGAAGGGAGTGAGGCCGTGGTGCAGCGGCGCATCGGTGGCCGAGTCCGCCCACTCGTTGTTGCTGGAATGGGTGAGTGTCATGTAACGGGCGCCGGCGTCGTAATAGGCGCGCAGCATGGGCAACGAATTGTTGATCTGATGGCCTCCCTCGACCCCGACGAGCGAAGCGATGAGCCCGGACCGGTGCAGCCGTCGGATGTCCGCCGCGGTGTACGCCATGGCGAGATCGTGCGGGTACCGGGCGCACATGACTTTGACGAGGTCGATCTGCTCGAGCGTCATCTGCACGGCCTGCGGGCCCTTCACCTCGATCGGGATGTACACCGACCAGAACTGTGCACCGACGCGGCCGCGGCGCAGCCGCGGAATGTCCGTCATCAGCGGGGGTGAACCGGCGGGCGCCGCCAGCGCGGCCGTATCGCCGCGGAGATCGATCTTCGACACATCTCCGCCGAAGCGCTCGCGGATCTCCCACGGCAGGTCGTTGTGACCATCGACGAGCGGGGTCTGCGTGAGCACCCGATCGATGCGCTGATCGTTCGCGCTCTGCGCGGCCGATACGCCCGCCACCGACAGCGCCAGCGCTACGAACGCCACGACGCTCCATGAGCGCCCGCCGCCGCGGTGCGCGGCTCGAATATCCGCCACTTCAACCCCCCGGATGTATGTCGTCAGTGCTCACCCCGGCACGTCGCGCGCGCAGGAGCGCGTCCAGTCCTGCGGCCGGGCGCCCGGATTGTGCCAGCCGCAGGGGCCGCGCAGCAGGTGCTCGGCCTGCGGCGGTCCCCAGCTTCCGGGCACGTACTCGTACGGTGGCGGCAACCCCTGCAGCACCGGATCGACGATCGCCCAGGCCGCCTCAACCTCATCCTCACGTGCGAAATGCGTGGTGTCGCCGATGAGGGCTGCGCTGATCAGCACCTCGTAGGCGTCCATGTCATCGCCCTGCTGCTGCGCGACGAACAGCTCCACGTCCCGCCCGGTCATGACCGGCCCCGGTCTCTTGCTGTGCGCCCCGAGCGCGATGGCGACGTCGGGGCCGACCCGGAAGCGTACGTGATTCGGCTGCTCGGGTCCGAAGTCGCCGAACACGTTCGCCGGCGGCGCACGCAGCTCGAGCACCACTTCGGTCGCGGTCACGGGCAGGCGCTTGCCCGCGCGCAGATAGAACGGCACCCCGCTCCAGCGCCAGGAATCGACGGCGAGCGTCATGGCGCCGTAGGTCTCCACCTGTGAGTCGGCGGCGACCCCCGGCTCCTGGCGATAGCCGCCGTACTGGCCGCGCACCACCTGTGCGGGACGCAACGGATGCACCGCCCGCAGCACCTTCACCTTCTCATCCCGCAGCGCCTCGCCTTCGATAGTGACCGGCGGCTCGAGCGCGAGGAGTGCCACGATCTGCATCAGATGGTTCTGCATGACGTCGCGAATCGCCCCGGCCTCCTCGTAGAAGCGTCCACGCCCGGCGACGCCGAGCGTCTCGGCCATGGTGATCTGCACACTCGCGACATAGTTGCGGTTCCACACCGGCTCGAGAAAGGAGTTGGCGAACCTGAAGTACAACAGGTTCTGCACCGCCTCCTTGCCGAGATAGTGATCGATGCGGAAGATGCTCGACTCCGGAAAGTGCTCGTGCAGCGTGCGGTTCAGCTCGCGCGCCGAGGCGAGATCGCGCCCGAAGGGCTTCTCGACCACGATGCGCGCGCCAGCGGAGCTGCCGGTGGCGCTCAGGTGCTCCGCGACCGTGGCGAACATGCTGGGGGGAATGGCGAGGTAGTGCAGCGGCCGCTGCGCATCGCCGAGCGCCTTGCGCAGTGCCGTGAAGGTGTTGCGGTCGTTGTAGTCGCCATCGACGTAGCGCAGCAGCCCGGTGAGCCGGCCCACCACGTCCTCATCCGGAGCCTTCACGAACTCCTGCACGCTCTTGCGCACGCGATCGACGAGCCATTTGACATCGCACCCCTGACGCGCCACGCCGACCACCGGGATGCCGAGCAGCTGCCGGCGCACGAGTTGATAGAGCGCCGGAAAGATCTTGCGGTAACACAGGTCACCGGTCGCCCCGAACAGCACCAGCGCGTCACAGTCACGGCGTTCCATGCAGACCTCCTCCTGCCATCTCACCGGATCTCACGGGCGGCGCTCGATGTGACCACCGAATCCGAGCCGCATCGCCGAGAGCACCTTGTCAGCGAACTCCGCGCGCCCGCGCGAGGCGAAGCGTGCATAGAGTGCCGCGCTCAGCACCGCTGCGGGCACGCCCACCTCGATGGCGGCCTCGACCGTCCAGCGTCCCTCGCCGGAATCCGCGACGTGCCCGGCGAACTGCTCGAGCTGGTGGTCGCCCGCGAGTGCCGCGGCGGTCAGGTCGAGCAGCCTCGATTCGATGATGCTGCCGTGACGCCATACCTCGGTGATCGCCGCAAGATCGAGGCGATACTGGAAGAACTGCGGCTCCGCGAGCGGCGCGGTCTCGGCGTCCACCTTGCCGCCGGCAAGGCCGGCATCGGCATGCGCGAGGATGTTGAGACCTTCCGCGTAGGCCGCCATGAGGCCGTACTCGATGCCGTTGTGGACCATCTTGACGAAATGCCCGGCGCCGGCGGCGCCGCAGTGCAGATACCCCAGGCGCGCTGCGGCGAGACTTGCGGCCTTGCCCCCTTGCGTCCCGGGACTGCCGGCATCGGCCGGGGCTGCGGGCCGGCCGCCCGGCGCGAGCGTCGCGAGCACCGGCTCGATGAGCGCCACCGCCTCCGCTGAGCCGCCGACCATGAGGCAGTAGCCCTGCTCGTACCCGAGCACGCCGCCGCTAGTGCCCACATCGAGGTAGTGGATGCCTCTGCCGCGCAGCTCCGATGCCCTGCGGATGTCGTCGCGGTAGTTGGAGTTGCCGCCGTCGATCAGCACATCGCCGGCAGCCAGCAGCGTCTCGAGCTCGCCGATCACCGTATCGACGACCCCCGCCGGCACCATGATCCACACCACGCGCGGCGGCGCGAGCGCCTTCACGAGCTCGGCAGGCGATGCCACACCGCGCGCGCCGAAAGCGGCAACCGCCTTCACGTTATCGGCATTGTGGTCGTAAGCCACGCACTCGTGACCGCCCTTCAGCAGTCGGCGCACCATGTTGGCGCCCATGCGCCCGAGCCCGATCATTCCAATGCGCATGCGTCCTCCATATTGTCACGCGACCCGGTCTTCACCGCTCACGCGCGAGCAGCTCGATCCGCGCTCCGTGTCCGCCGGCGCGCGCCAGCCGTCCGTCGCAGGTGATGAGTGGACAGGCAAGTGCTTCAGCGAGCGCGACATAGGCCGCATCGTACGCCGTCATGGCGCTCCTGAGACTCCAGATGCGACGTCTCAGGGGGCTATGCGAGTGGCGCTCGATCAGGAGATCCGCGAAGTCCCCGAGCGCCAGCTCCGCGCGTGCGGTCTCGATTCGCCGCGACAGCGCAAGCCGTCGCAATGCCTGTGCGAGCTCGACGTCGATCAGGTGCGGGGCATGCAAGCTCGCTCCCGACCGCAGCGCGCGCTCACCGACGCCATCGGCGCACGGCCCCTGGAGCACGAGCTCGACCGCCGCCGAGGCGTCGATCACCATCAACGTGAGTCACGCTCCCCACGTATGAGCTCGGCAGCGGAGATATCGCCCGTATAGCGCTCGCGGCTCCTCAGACGCTCCAGCATTTCTTCGGGCGTCGGCCGCTCGGCGAGCTTGCGGGCCTCGCGCACCAGGAACTCCGAAAGCGACAGGCCTTGCAACGCGGCGCGCGCTTTCAGCTGCCGGTGCAGCGGCTCAGGAACGTTCCGCAACTGAATCATCCTGGTCTTCGCCATCGCCCGAATCTTACGCGCATGCGATACACATGTCCACATGTGCTGAACATGTTTAGTTCGGCACCCGGCGGATCTGCGCGCCGAGCTGCGCCAGCTTTTCCTCGATCGCCTCGTAGCCGCGATCGATATGGTAGATGCGCTCGACCTCGGTGCGCCCCTCGGCGACCAGCCCGGCCAGCACCAGGCTCGCGGAGGCGCGCAGGTCGGTCGCCATCACCGGCGCCGCCGTCAGCCGGTCGACTCCGTGAATGATGGCGGTGTTCCCCTCGAGCCGGATCTCCGCTCCCATGCGGCGCATCTCCAGCATGTGCATGAAGCGGTTCTCGAAGATGGTCTCGGTGATCGTGCCGACGCCGCTCGCCACGGTGTTGAGCGCTGCGAACTGCGCCTGCATGTCCGTCGGGAACGCCGGGTACGGTGCGGTTCTGACGTCGACGGCGCGCAGCGTGCGGCCACGCATGTCCACCTCGATCCAGTTGTCCCCCACGGCGAGCTTCGCGCCTGCCTCCTCGAGCTTTGCCAGCACCGCATCGAGATGATCCGGACGGGTGCTCTTGATGCGCACGTGGCCGCGGGTGATGGCGCCCGCCACCAGATAGGTGCCGCTCTCGATGCGATCGGGCAGCACTTCGTAGGTCGTGCCGTGCAGCTTCTCGACGCCGCTGACCACGATCTTGTCGGTGCCGGCGCCCTGGATGTGCGCGCCCATCGACACCAGGAAGTTCGCGAGGTCGACCACCTCCGGCTCGCGCGCGGCGTTCTCGATCACGGTCTCGCCGTCGGCGAGCGTCGCCGCCATCATCAGGTTCTCGGTGCCGGTGACGGTCACGGTGTCGAGCACCAGGCGCGCACCGTGCAGGCGGGAGGCCCGCGCGCGGATGTAGCCGCCCTCGATGGTGATGTCCGCGCCCATCGCCTGCAGGCCGGCGACGTGGATGTTGACGGGCCGCGCGCCGATCGCGCAGCCGCCCGGCAGCGACACATCGGCGCGGCCGTAGCGGGCGACCAGTGGACCTAACACCAGGATGGAGGCGCGCATGGTCTTCACCAGATCGTAGGGCGCGAAGCACTCGCGCACCGTTCCGGCATCGACCTCGATGCGCATGCGCTCATCGATGGTGACGGTGGCGCCCATCCTGCCGAGCAGCTCCACCGTGGTGGTCACATCGCGCAGGTGGGGAACGTTCGCGACGACCACCGGGTCCTCGGCGAGCAGCGCGCCTGCGAGGATCGGCAGCGTCGCATTCTTGGCGCCCGAGATGCGCACCTCGCCCTCGAGGGGCACACCGCCCTGAATCTGCAGCTTGTCCACCTCAGCGCTGTCCCGACTCTTCGGGCGTCAGCGCCTCGATCGACAGGGCATGGATCTCGCGTCCCATGCGCTCGCCGAGTGCACGGTACACGAGCTGATGGCGCGCCAGGCTCCGCAGCTGCGCGAACTCACGCGCGACGATGCGCGCCGTGAAGTGGGTGCCGTCGGGGGATTCCACCTGCACCTGCGCGCCGGGCAGTCCCGTGCGGATGAGCCGCGCGACTTCTTCAGCGTCCATGGGACGTGATATTACATGGGCCGCCGGGCCGCCCGCCTATAATGACCGCATGGATCCGCACCCGGCCCCGGCGGGCCCGATGCCACAGGCCGACGACGCACAACTGCTCGCCTCTGCCCGCCGTGCTCTTGGCATCGAGACCCGCGCGGTGGAGGCCCTCGCGCCGCGCCTCGGCCCGGCATTTGCGCACGCGTGCCGGATCTGCCTCGAGTGCCGCGGGCGGGTGGTCGTCACCGGCATGGGCAAATCGGGTCATGTCGCGGGCAAGATCGCGGCGACGCTCGCCAGCACCGGTACCCCCGCCTTCTTCATCCATCCGGCCGAGGCCGGCCATGGCGATCTTGGAATGATCACCCGGCTCGATGCGGTGCTGGCGCTCTCGAACTCCGGAGAGACGCCGGAGGTCGTGCAGCTCCTTCCCCACCTCAAGCGCCTTGCGGTGCCGCTCATCGTCATGTCCGGCCGCGCCGACTCGACGCTCGCCCGCGCGGCCTCGGTAGCGCTCGATGTCAGCGTCCCCGAGGAGGCCTGTCCGCACAACCTCGCGCCCACCGCGAGCACCACCGCGACGCTCGCCATGGGAGATGCACTCGCGGTCGCGGTGCTCGAGGCGCGCGGCTTCACCCGTGCAGACTTCGCCCGCTCCCACCCGGGCGGTGCGCTCGGCCGGCGCCTGCTGCTGCACGTCGAGGATCTGATGCGTACGGGTGATGGCGTTCCGCGTGTCGCCCCCGATGCCGCGCTCGGCGCGGGACTGCTGGAGATGTCGCGCAAGGGCCTCGGCATGACCGTGGTGGTCGATGCGGCACAGCACATACTCGGGGTCTTCACCGACGGCGACCTGCGGCGCGCGCTCGACAAGCACATCGACGTGCACGCGACGCTGATGAGTGAGGTCATGACCAGGCGCGCGAAGACCATCGGACCCCGCGAGCTCGCAGCGGAAGCCGCGCACCTCATGGAGGTGCACCGCATCACGGCCCTGCCGGTGGCGGATGCCCACGGTCGGCTGGTGGGTGCGCTCAACGTGCACGATCTGATGCGCGCCGGCGTGGTCTGAGAGATGCCGGCCATCCGCCTGCTGGTGCTCGATGTCGATGGGGTGCTGACCGACGGTCGGCTGTACTTCGGTCCGCGCGGCGAAGCGCTCAAGGCGTTCCACGTCCGCGACGGGGTGGGCCTGAAGGAGCTGCAGCGCGCCGGACTGACGGTGGCGGTGATCTCCGGACGTCGCTCGGCCATGGTCGCCGCACGCTGCCGCGAGCTCGGCGTTCGCCACGTACTGCAGGGCGTCGCGGACAAGCTGCGTGCGTTGCGGCGGCTGTGCGCACGGCTGAAGCTCACGCCCGGCGCCTGCGCCTGTGTCGGTGACGACCTCCCGGACCTGCCGGTGATGCGCGCCGCGGCGCTGTCCTTTGCGGTCGCCGATGCACACATTGCAGCCCGCCGCGCGGCGGACATCGTCACGCGTCTGCCGGGCGGCGCGGGCGCGGTACGTGAGGTGTGCGACCACCTGCTCGCGCTCGAGGCCCGCCGGAGACGGCCGCGATGAGCCGGGCGCGATGAGCTACCGCCTGGTGTCGCTGCTCGCGCTCGTGGCGCTCATCGTCGGGCTGGTGCTGTTGACCGCGCCGCAGCCGGAATCCGTCGCGCATGCGACCTCCGCGCAGCCGCTCCACGATCCCGGCTACTCGGCGCTGCAGGCGCGCCTCGTGCAGACGGGCGCAGACGGTCGCCCGCTCTACACGCTCGATGCTGCACAGATCCAGCAGCAGCCAGACCGTGGCCTGGTGGAGCTCGAGCAGGTACGCCTCGGCTTCCGCGACGAGAGCGGCAATCAATGGACGGCGCGCGCGGCACGCGGCGAACTGACCCAGGAGAGCGGGCTGGTGCAGCTCGACGGTGACGTGCACGTCTCTGGCATTCTGCCCGGCACCAGCGAGCCGGCCGAGATGAGCTCTCCGCACCTCTCGGTCGACACCAACGCGCAGATCGTGACCACGCAGGATCCGGTGACCATCGTCATGTCGGGACGCGAGCTCGCTGCGCGCGGCATGTTGGCGAACTTGAAGGAGCGCCGCGTGCATTTAGAATCGGCCGTGCATGGCGCATTCCTGCCCTGACGGACGGCTGCGCCGCTGGCTCCTCGGCGGCGTCGCAGCGTTGGTGCAGGCGCTCGGCATGCCCGCGGTCGTCGCATCGTCCGCGGCCGCCGGGGCGGCAGCCGCCGGGCCGGCCGCTGCGGGGCCGGGGGCCGCGGCGGCGCCGGCCGCAGCCGGTCGTCAGCTGCCGATCACGGTCGATGCGGCGTCCTCCGAGGTGGACTATCGCACCAACACGGTGGTGTTCACCCAGGTGGTGATCTCGCAGGGCGCGATGCGCGTGGCGGCGGACCATGCGCATGCGAGCGGGCTCAAGTTCTCCAACAGCCGCTGGACCTTCGACGGCCACGTGCGCATCGACGCGGCACCGAGCGGCAGCCTGCGCTCGGACCAGGCGGTGGTCGAGTTCCGTGACAACCGCCTCGTGCGCGCTACCGCGAGCGGCAAGCCCGCGGAGTTCGAGCAGCCGCGCAGCGATACGCAGCAGCTGGCGCACGGTCATGCCGATGAGATCGTGTACGACGTCGACGAGGGCACCGTGCGGCTGTCGAACGATGCCTGGCTGTCGGACGGGGTGAACGAGATCTCCGGTCCGCTGCTGGTCTACAACATCCGCGCGCAGCGCGTGCAGGCGGCGTCGCAGGCGGGCAGTGATCAGCGCGTGCACATCACCATACAGCCGCAGAGCGGACCGGCCGCACCGGGCGCCAAACCCCACGGCGAGCCGGGCCGGCCGCCGTCCACTCCCAAGTCATGACCGCGCTCAAAGCCACTGGCCTCGCCAAGAGCTACAGGTCGCGGCAGGTGGTACGTGATCTTTCGATCGAGCTCGACAGCGGTGAGGTCGTGGGCCTGCTCGGGCCCAACGGCGCGGGCAAGACCACCGCGTTCTATATGATCGTCGGGCTGGTGCCGTGCGACGCCGGGCGGATCGTGCTCGGTGATGTGGACCTGACACTCCTGCCGATGCATCGGCGTGCGCAGCTCGGTCTCGGGTACTTGCCGCAGGAGGCTTCGGTGTTCCGCAAGCTGTCCGTGGAGGACAACATCATGGCGATCCTCGAGACGCGCGACATGGAGCGCGCGGCACGCGAGGAGCGCCTCGAGCAGCTGCTGGAGGAGCTGCGCATCGGGCACGTGCGCAAGACGCTCGGCCTCTCGCTCTCCGGCGGCGAGCGCCGCCGCGTCGAGATCGCGCGCGCCCTCGCGGCCGACCCGCACTTCATGCTGCTCGATGAGCCCTTCGCCGGCGTCGATCCGCTCTCGGTGCTCGACATCCAGCGCATCATTCGCGAGCTGACCCACCGCGGTATCGGCGTGCTGATCACTGACCATAATGTGCGCGAGACGCTCGGGGTGTGCGCCCGGGCCTACATCGTCAACCAGGGCACCGTCATCGCCTCGGGCAGTGCGGAAGAAGTCCTTGCCAACCCCCAAGTCCGTGAGGTGTACTTGGGTGAGTCGTTCCGACTGTGATGCTCCGGGAGAGCACGAGCCAAAAACCTTGGATTTTCAACTGACTACACGGAACGGCGGCTCTCGGCGCCTCAGCCAGTGACCATGCTCAAACCCTCACTGCAGCTCAAGCTGGGTCAGCAACTGACCATGACCCCGCAGCTGCAGCAGGCCATACGTCTGCTGCAGCTTCCGGCGCTCGAGCTGCAGGCCCACATCCGTGAGCTGCTCGAGACCAACGTGATGCTCGAGCCCCTCGAGGAGGTCGAGGCCACCGGCACGTTCGAGGCGGTCACCGCTGCGGACCCGCCCAAGGCCGCCGAGCAGGCCGCGCAGAGCAGTGTCGAAGTTCTCGAGAACGGTTGGAGCGAGCATACGGCGGGACCCGCCGACACGCCCTGGAACGGCGACGACGACGAGCGGCAGCAGGAGTATGCCGATGCCTCCGGGGAATCACTGCAGGACCATCTGCTCTGGCAGCTGGAGCTCGCGCACCTGGCGCCGCGCGAGCTGGCGATCGCCCGCGCCATCGTCGATGCGATCAGCGACGATGGCTACCTCACCGACCCTCTCGAGGAGATTGCGCGCACACTGCGTCCCGAGCTCGAGTGCTCGAGCGAGGAGGTCGCCGCCGTACTGAAGCGCGTGCAGGCCCTCGACCCGGCCGGGGTCGGCGCCCGCTCGGTCGGCGAGTGCATCGAGCTGCAGCTGCGGCAGCTGGATCCCTCCACCCCCGGCTTCGAGACCGCACTGCGCATCGCGCGGCATCACCTGGAGCTGGTGGCCGACCGCGAGCTGTCGCTGCTGCGCCGCGAGCTGCGCGCCACGGAGGAAGAGATCGCCTGCGCGCTCGCCCTGGTGCGCTCGTGCCATCCCCGCCCGGGCGCGACGGTGAGCGCCGGCAGCGCCGAGTATGTGGTGCCGGACGTGTTCGTGCGCCGCACCGAGCACGGCTGGAGTGTCGAGATCAACCCGGCGACGTTGCCGCGCGTGCGCCTCAATCAGAGCTATGCGAGCCTGATCGGCCGCAACGCGAGCCACGCCACCATGCGCGCGCAGCTTCAGGAGGCGCGCTGGCTGCTGAAGAGCCTGGAGATCCGCCATGAGACGCTCATGAAGGTGGCACGCTCGATCGTCGAGCGCCAGACGGCGTTCCTCGAGCACGGCGAGGAGTACATGCGCCCGATGATCCTCAAGGACATCGCCGAAGCGGTCGCCATGCACGAGTCGACGATCTCGCGGGTCACCTCCGGCAAGTACATGCACACCCCGCGCGGGGTCTTCGAGCTGCGGTATTTCTTCTCCAGCCAGGTCGAGGGTGCCGATGGCTCCGGCACCTCTTCGACCGCGATCCGCGCCAAGATCCGCAAGCTCGTGAAGGACGAGGCTCCGGAAGCTCCCCTGAGCGATGGCCGCATCGCAGAGCTCCTCTCGGAGGAGGGCATTCCCGTCGCGCGACGCACGGTCGCCAAGTACCGCGAAGCCATGGGAATCGCCGCCTCGAACGAGCGCCGCCGCACAGGACCGAGACCGATGTAAGCAGATGACTAAGGAGATGACGTATGCAGCTCAGCGTCACTGGCCACCACGTCGAAGTTACCGCCTCGCTGCGGGGCTATGTGGAGAAGAAACTGGAGCGCATTGGCAGGCACTTCGATCAGGTGATCGACGTGCACTGCGTGCTGACGGTGGAGAAGCTCCGCCAGAAGGCCGAGGCGACGCTGCACGTGAGCGGCAGTGCCATCCACGCCGACGCCACCCAGGAAGACATGTACGCGGCCATCGATCTTCTGGCGGATAAGCTCGATCGCTGCATCAAGAAGCACAAGGAGAAACGTGCCGACCACCATGCCGCCTCGGTGCGGGCACTGCGCCTCTAGCGCCCCGGGCCACCTGCCGCTGCGCTGAGCTTGCAGCGGCGCCGCCGCCGGCTACCATTGGCGCGGTGCGCATCATCGTCCTCAGCGGGCTGTCCGGGTCCGGCAAGAGCGTGGCCTTGCACATGCTCGAGGATCTCGGCTTCTACTGCATCGACAATATCCCCGCGGCGCTGCTGAAGCCGTTCGTCTCCTACACGGTGCGCAGTCCCGAGACCACCTACGAGCGCACCGCCGTCGGCCTCGATGCGCGCAACACGCCTGCTGAAGTCGCGAGCGTGCCGCAGCTGATCGATGAGCTGCGGCGCAGCGGGCTGCAGTGCGAGGTGGTGTTCCTGGTGGCGGCCGAGGACGAGCTGCTGCGGCGCTTCGCGGAAACCCGCCGCAAGCACCCGATGAGCCGCAGCGGAATCGGCCTGCGCGAGGCCATGGCGCTCGAGCGCGAGCTGCTCGAGCCGATTGCCTCCGTCGCCGATCTGCTCATCGACACCTCGCGGCTCTCGGTGCACTCGCTGCGCGACATCATCCACAAGCGTGTCGAGCAGCGCTCGGCGGGGCGGCTCTCGATCACCTTCGAGTCCTTCGGCTTCAAGCGCGGCATACCGGCCGATGCCGACTTCGTATTCGACGCGCGCGCATTGCCCAATCCCTACTGGGAGCCGGGGCTGCGCAACCTCACCGGCCGCGATGCCGAGGTGATCCGCTTCCTCGAGACCCAGACCAACGTCGCGGCGCTGATCGCGGATATCGCCCGCTTCGTGCGCGGGCGGGTACCGGAGTACCAGGCGAGCAACCGCGGCTATCTCACCGTCGCAGTGGGCTGCACCGGCGGCCAGCACCGCTCGGTGTACATCGTCGATCGGCTGGCGGAGATCTTCGCCGCCGAGTCCGCGAGCGTCATGGCGCGCCACAGCGGGCTCCCGGGAGCGAAGCTGTTCAAGCCCGCGCGCGCCGCCGGCGCCCAGTAACGGCGGGCGAAAACTAGGTCGCCTGCGCTACGCCGGCGGCGGTCATCAGCTGTGGCAGCTTCTCGCCGCTCATGAACGCCATGAGCGCGCTGCGGGCTTCCATGGCATCACGGTAGCCGAGCTCGATCAGCGCACGGGTGTAGCCGGACTCGAAGGTGAGGTAGCTCGCCAGCTGGTGGCCGGAGGCGTCGCGGCCGCCGATGACGCGCAGCAGCGCCCGCAGCCCGCGAGGAATCTCGCCCGCGTGGCGCCCGGCGATCTCGCGCGGATCGACCGAGGGCGCGAGCATCAGCGTCTCGATGGGTCGTCCGCCGCGGGCGACCTGTGGCGCAGCGTGCACCAGCTCGTTGAAGCGCTCGAGCTGCTCGAGGTCGCCGTAGATCTGATCCGTGAACAGCGTATCGAGCATGTAGCCGAAGATCTCGCCCGGGCTCGGCATGATGGTCGGCAGACGGCTCACCTGGACCCCGGCGGCGCGCCGTGCACGCACGCCGATGATCAGCAGGCGATCGGCACCGAGGTGGATCGCGGGGCTCAACGGGTGCAGCTGCCGCATCGCGCCATCGCCGTAGTACTCGTCCCCGATCCGGATCGGCGGGAACAGCAACGGGATGGCAGCGCTCGCCATCAGGTGGTCCAGATCCAGACCGCTGCGTACACCGACGCGCTGCACCCGTGACCAGTCGCGGATCGAGTCGATACCGTCGAAGAAGGCCACGGAGTGGCCGCTGCTGTAACTGGTAGCGCACAGGGCGAAGGCGCGCAGGTGGCCGCGCTCGATGCTGCGGCGGATCCCGCCGCAGTCGACGTGCACCTGCAGCAGCTCGCGCAGCGGGGTGTTGTCGAGCAGCGACTTCGGCGGTGACAGCACCATGCCGCCGGACATCAGCGCCAGCACCCAGTGGGCGCCGGCGCGCATCATGTGACTCGCATCGACGTGGAAAACCTGGCTCGAGTGAAAGTTGGCCCAGACGCGCTCGAGCCCGGCTACCGCGCGCCGCCAGTGGTGCGCCTCGGCGGCGAGCACGCTCGCCGCGACCGCTCCGGCGGAGGTGCCGACGATCACCTGGAAGGGATTACGCGCGCGCGGCAGCATCTCCGCGAGCGCGAGCAGCACGCCGACCTGGTAGGCCGAGCGCGCGCCGCCGCCGGTGAGCACGAGGCCGACCGTCGGGCGCAAGCCCGGCCGGGACAGTGTTTCGGCGAGTCCATCCATAGTGGCGTGGCAGCGCCGCTATTATGAGACCTGGGGCGGCGGAGTCTGTGTGATCGAAGTCGCGCCCACGCCCGCGGGTGTTGCTGCGATACCGCTCAAGGGGCGCCGCAGCTCGCGTATGGCGCGCTCGAGTCCGGACAGCGTGAGCGGAAACATGCGCTCACGCACCAGCTGCCTGACGATACGGGTCGAGGGCGTGTATTCCCAGTGCGCGGGATCTGCGGGATTGAGCCATACCAGGTGTGGAAACGCCGCGCACAAGCGCTGCATCCACAGCGCTCCGGGCTCCACGTTCCAGTGCTCGATGCTGCCGCCGGGCTGCACGATCTCGTGGGGGCTCATGCTCGCATCGCCGACGAGGATCACCCGGTAATCGCGGCCATAGGTGCGCAGCAGGCGCGCGGTGGCGAGCGACGCCTCGGAGCGGCGCTGGTTGTCGCGCCACACGTGCTCGTAGATGAAGTTGTGGAAGTAGAAATGCTCGAGGCGCTTGAACTCGCTGCGAGCCGCCGCGAACAGCCGCTCGCAGACACGCACGTGCTCCTCCATCGAGCCGCCGACGTCGAGGAACAACAACACCCGCAGCGCGTTGTGCCGCTGCGGCACGAGCTGCAGGTCGAGGAGACCGCCGTTGCGTGCGGTGGCATCGATGGTGCCCTCGAGATCGAGCTCCACCGGCGCGCCTGCGCGCGCGAAGCGGCGCAGACTGCGCAGCGCGATGCGCAGGTTGCGGGTGCCGAGCTCCACGGTATGGTCGAGGTTGCGGTACTCGCGCTGCTCCCACACCTTCACCGCACGGCGCTGGCCCGGTTGCTGACCGCCGATGCGAATGCCCTCGGGGTTGTAGCCCGCGGTGCCGAAAGGCGCGCTGCCGCCGGTGCCGATCCAGCGGTTACCGCCCGCGTGTCGCTCGTGCTGCTCGCGCAGCCGCTCGCGCAGCCTCTCGAGGAGCTTGTCCCACCCGCCGAGCGATTCGATGCGCCGCCGCTCCTCCTCGGAGAAGACGCGCATGCCGAGGGTGTGCAGCCACTCGGCCGGGATCTGCGTCATCAGGCGGGCGCAGAGCTCCTCCGCACCGTGGAAGACGCGCGCGAACGCCCGGTCGAAACGGTCGTAGTGGCGCTCGTCCTTCACCAGGCAGGTGCGGGCGAGATGATAGAAGTCCTCGGCGGAGGCCTGCGCCACGCGCGCCTCGAGCGCCGCGAGCAGGGTGAGGAACTCGGTGATGGAGACCGGAATCGCGGCCGCGCGCAGCTCGAGAAAGAATCGCACCAGCACCGCCGCCGGCCTCAGCGGGCGCGGCGATGCATGAACACCAGCTGCTCGAACAGGTGCACGTCCTGCTCATTCTTGAGGAGCGCGCCGTGCAGGATGGGGATGACCTGTCGGCTATCGCTGCTGCGCAGCGCCTCGGGCGGGATGTCCTCGGCGAGCAGCAGCTTGATCCAGTCGAGGAGCTCGGAGGTCGAGGGCTTCTTCTTCAGACCGGGCATGGCGCGCACCTCGAAGAATGCGGCGAGCGCCGCCGCCAGGAGCTCCTTCTTCAGGTCGGGGTAGTGCACGGCCACGATCGCGCGCATGGTGGCCTCGTCGGGGAAGCGGATGTAGTGGAAGAAGCAGCGCCGCAGGAACGCATCCGGCAGCTCCTTCTCGTTGTTGCTGGTGATGACGATGATGGGGCGGTGCCGTGCCTGGACCAGCTCGCGCGTCTCGTGCACGTAGAACTCCATGCGATCGAGCTCGCGCAGCAGATCGTTGGGGAACTCGATGTCGGCCTTGTCGATCTCATCGATCAGCAGCACCGGCTGCACTTGCGACTCGAACGCCTCCCACAGGCGCCCCTTGAGTATGTAGTTGCGGATGTCGTGGACACGCTCGTCGCCGAGCTGCGAGTCCCGCAGCCGTGACACCGCGTCGTACTCGTACAGCCCCTGCTGGGCCTTGCTGGTCGACTTGATGTGCCATTCGTAGAGCGGACGCGCCAGGGCGCGGGCAATCTCCTGCGCCAGTTGCGTCTTGCCGGTGCCCGGCTCGCCCTTGATGAGGAGCGGTCTCGCCAGCGTGATGGCAGCGTTGACCGCCATCATGAGATCGTCGGTGGCGACGTAACGGTCGCTGCCCGTGAAGCGTTGCGGGTCGTTCATGGAGCGGAGTCTAACCGCGCGCCGCTCAGCTGCGCACGCCGCTGCGCGCTCAGGGGCCGGGAGTCAGCGTCAATGAGTGCCGGGGAGCGCCCGGCAGGAACGGCAGCGGCTTACCCGCTGCCCAGGCATCGAAGCCCGCGCGGTAATACGGCGAGAGGGGATGAGCGCTCTGTCCACCCGGGATGTGCAGGTAACCTTCGTCCTCGTGGCCCGGTGAGACCGCGAAGCGCTCGGACTGGCCGATCGCATCGACCTGCACCCGCGGCATGTGGAAATCGCCCGGCAGCTCCAGCGCGCGCATGTCGATGAGGGGAGCGAGCCAGGCCAGCGCGCCCGAGAGCGGATGGCGGATGCGCACGACATTGCGCGCGCCCCAGGTGCAGCGCGCGAGCTGCGGGCAGAGCGGCGCGAGCTCGGCAAGCGTCGCGTCCACCTGCGCGAGCAGGAACTGCCGCCAGTCGCGATACTCGTGCGACAGCAGATGGAGCGGTTGGGTCGTCACCATCTCCCACAGCGGTCCCTCGAACTGAGCCGGCGGCCCGCTTTCCTCCTCGGGCGGCGTATGCAGTGCCGCGAGCAGCATCGCCCATACCACCTGCCGGGTGCGGTCGCGATACGCCCGCACCAGCCGATAGCCCACCGAGTCGACACTCGCCTGCGGCTTCCAGTTCTCGAGCAGCTGCCGAAGCTCGGCCCGGCGGGGCTCACCCCGCAGCGCCTGCTCATCGAGTAGGTGGAGCAGCAGCGCCTGCCAACGGGAGAGGAACATCGCGCGGTCATCGAGCTGGATGCGCAGCATGTCCGCGGGCGTCGCAGGCGTGGCGAGCGCCATCAGGTCATCGCGGATCTGCCCGGCGCGGGCGCCGAGAGCGTACTCGGCCCCGAGACCCGCGAGGTTGCCCCCGATGAGCGCCAACTGGCGCGGATCGGTCGCGACCCGCGCGTTGGCGCTCCACAGCCGACCCGCAGGCGGATCGACGATGCGCGGATGATCCGCCGCGGTCGTCCAGGGGCCGCTCCCGCGGGCGCGCCCTGCCGAGGTCTGTTCCGGGATGAGTCCGAAGATGGTCCAGGCGATGTGGCCGTCGCGGTCGCCCAGCACGGCGTTCTGGTGAGGGATGCCCATGCGTGGAGCGAGCTCGAGAGCCTCCGCCACGGAGCTCGCGTGCTCGAGCTCCAGCAGGTTGAGGTTGGTGGCCTCAGGTAGCTGCGCGAGCCAGGCGACGAACCAGCACTGCTGCATCCCGGGCTCGGCGCGCCACAACACTCCAAGCGGGCCGCTGCGGATCTCGAGGTCCACACTCGGGGCGCCACGGACACGGATCTCCTCGTGCACGACATTCGACGCTTCACACGGCGCGGCCTCGACGTCGAACCAGTTGCCGTAGCTGTTGGTGAACCCCCAGGCAATGTGGCCGTTGGAGCCGGCCACCAGCAGCGGGGCGCCGGGCAGCGTGACGCCGTTGAGATCGAGCCCGCGCTCTGCGGCACGCGCGCCGATACGCAGCCGTGCGCGGTACCACACCGGAGGCACGCGCTCCCCGAGGTGCATGTCGTTCGCGATGAGCGCGGCACCAGTCGCAGTGAGGCGCCCGGCCACCGCCCAGTTGTTGCTGCCGATGACCGCCGGGCGCGCCTCCGGCGGCGGCGGTGCCGCGGGCTCCGAGCCGCGGACATCCAGCGCCGCCGCAGCGGGCGCCGGAACCTCGGCCATCGCCATCGCGCGCTCTCCGGCCGGCGCATCCCAGCTCGTCCCGGGCGGAAACAGAAACGCCAGAGCGCATTTCCAGCCCTCCGCACAGCGCGGACCGCCGAGCCGGGCATCGATCTGCCGGCGCAGCATCTCGCGGCGCAGGGCGTCTGACTGCAGATCCCACCACATCGCGTGCACGACCAGCACACTGTCCTCGCTGCGCCAGGGTGCGGGCGCGGCGCGCAGCAGCAGATACTCCCACGGCCGCACGCGCAGACTCGCCAGCCCCGCATTGACACCGCGGGCGTAGGCCTCGAGGAGCGCGCGCTGTGCCGGAGTCGCCGCAGCCAGCACCTCGCGCGCGACGCTGCGGAAGCGGAACAACCGGGTCGCGCGGTCCTGCCCGACCGCGACCGGGCCGAAGAGCTCCGCGAGCTCGCCCGCAGCGAGACGGCGTGACAGATCCATCTGGAAAAAGCGATCCACACCGTGCACGAAACCGGTCGCGTAGGCGAGATCGACCCGGTCGGCCGCATCGAGGGTGGGCTCGCCGAGCGCATCACGGGTGATGCGCACCGCCTCCTTCAGCCCCGCAGCCTGCAGCTCGCCGTCGAGCTGCGGCAGCGACCCGCGCAGCAGCCCGTAGAGCGTGCCGAGCGCCATGAGCAGGAGCAGCGCGAGCGCCAGCACGACGAGCTTCAGCGCACGCATGGTGCTCCCGGGAGGCGGCCTAGCGCGGCGGATCGAGTGCGACCGTGAGGATCTGCATGGAGTTGGTGCCGCCCTGAACCCCCGAGTGCTCGCCCTTGGTGAGGATCACGAGGTCGCGCTCCTCCACGAGCTGCAGCTCCAGCAGCCGCGTGAACAACGCGCGATACAGGCCCTCGGTCGAGCCGCCACCGGCCGTGACGTCGAAGATCACCGGATAGACGCCGCGGTAGAGCGTCACGCGGCGGCGCGTGGCCTCGTTGCGCGTGAAGGCGTACACCGGGATGTCCGCGCGGATGCGCGACATCCATAGCGGCGTGGCGCCCGATTCGGTGAGAGCGACGATCGCGCGCACCTGCATGTGGTTGGCGGTGTACATCACCGCCATGGCGATCGCCTCCTCGGTACCCTTGAAAACCCCCTCGACGCTGCGCTGGCGCGCGCGGCTGTGGGTGAGCTCGTACTTCTCCGCGCCCTCGATCACCTGCGCCATCGCCTGCACGGCCCTGACCGGATAGCGCCCGGTGGCGGTCTCCGCTGACAGCATGACCGCATCGGTGCCATCCATCACGGCGTTGGCAACGTCGCTCACCTCGGCGCGTGTCGGCACCGGGCTCTGGATCATCGACTCCATCATCTGCGTGGCGGTGATCACCACCTTGTTGGTGGTGCGGGTCTGATGAATGATGGTCTTCTGCAGCCCGGTGAGCTCCGCGTAGCCCATCTCCACGCCGAGATCGCCGCGCGCCACCATGATGGCATCCGCGGCGTCGATGATGCCGCGGAGGTTCTCCACCGCCTCGTGACGCTCGATCTTCGCGACGATGCGGGCCTCGCTCCCCGCCTGGCGCAGCAGGGTGCGCGCCTGCTCGATGTCGCCCGCATCGCGCGCGAACGATACCGCGACGAAGTCGACGCCCTCCGCCGCCGCAAACACGATGTCCTCCCGATCCCGCTCCGAGAGCGCCGGCGCAGAGATGCCGCCGCCCTGGCGGTTGAGACCCTTGCGGTCGGAGAGCGCGCCCCCCACCCGCACGCGCGTGTCGATACGCGTGCCGGCGACACCCACCACATCGAGCACGATCTGCCCGTCATTGAGGAGCAGCGTATCCCCCGGGGCAACGTCCTGCGGCAGGTTCTTGTAGGCGACGCCGACCGCCTGCACCGTGCCGCCCTTCGGATCGAGCGCGGTGTCGAGCGCGAACGACGCCCCCTCGGCGAGCTGCACCGAGCCCTCGCGGAAGCACTCGATGCGGATTTTCGGACCGGCGAGATCGAGCAGCACGCCGACGCAGCGATCGGCGCGCTGCGCGGCCTCGCGCACCTCCCCGAGGCGTGCGCGGCGGTCGCCGACGGTGCCGTGCGAGGCGTTGAGCCGTACCACATCGAGACCGGCACGCATCATCTGCACGAGCACTTCCGGATCATCGGTCGCGGGCCCGAGCGTCGCCACGATCTTGGCGCGCCGTCGCACCGCGGCGCCGCGGTCCTCAGCCACGGGCGCGCTGCTCCAGCACCGCGACGGCCGGAAGGGTCTTGCCCTCGACGAACTCGAGGAAGGCGCCGCCACCGGTGGAAATGTAGGAAATGCCGTCCTCCACGCCGTATTTCTCGATCGCGGCGAGCGTGTCACCGCCCCCGGCGAGCGAGAAGGCCTTGCTGCGCGCGATCGCCTGCGCGATGGTGCGCGTGCCCTCGCCGAACTGCTCGAACTCGAAAACGCCCACCGGGCCGTTCCAGATGATCGTGCCGGCAGCCTGCAGCAGCGCACTGCAGCGGTCGGCGGTGTCCGGGCCGATGTCGAGAATCATCTCCTCGGGGCGCACCTCGGCGACCGGGCGCACGTCCGCGTGCGCGGTGGCCGCGAACTCCCGGCCGACGACCACGTCGGTCGGCAGAGGGATCTGCGTATCGCGGCCGCGCGCCTTCTCCATGAGACGCCGCGCGACATCGAGCATCTCGGTCTCGCACAGCGAGCGACCGACATTCACGCCGGTGGCGGCGAGGAAGGTGTTGGCGATGCCCCCGCCGACGATCAGCTGATCGACCTTGTCGAGCAGCGCCTCGAGCACCGTGAGCTTGGTGGACACCTTGGAGCCGCCGACGATCGCCACCAGCGGTCGCGCCGGCTGCTGCAGTGCCCGCTCGAGCGCCTCGATCTCACCCACCAGCAGCGGCCCGGCGCACGCCACCGGGGCGTAGCGTGCGACCCCGTGAGTGCTCGCTTCGGCGCGATGCGCGGTACCGAAGGCGTCCATCACGAATACCTCGCAGAGCGCGGCCATGCGCCGCGCGAGCTGCTCGTCGTCCTGCTTCTCGCCCCGCAGAAAGCGCACGTTCTCGCACAGCACGGCGCTCCCCGGAGCGCAGTCGACGCCATCGATCCAGTTCTTTCTCAGCGGCACGGGCTTGCCCAGGAGCTCCGACAGCCGGGTGGCCACGGGCGCCAGGGTGAGCGCGGGATCCTCCTGCCCCTCCTTGGGACGGCCGAGGTGCGACATGACGAATACGCGGGCATGCTGATCGAGCGCATAACGGATGGTGGCCAGCGAAGCGCGGATGCGGGCGTCGCTCGTGACCACCCCGTCCTGCACGGGCACGTTCAGATCCTCGCGGATCAGCACCCGCTTGTTGCGCAGATCGGTGTCCGTCATGCGCTCGAGCTTCATGCGGCGCGCGACCAGGCGAGCGTCGTGTCGATCATCCGGTTGGAGAAGCCCCATTCGTTGTCGTACCAGGCGCACACCTTGACCAGGTTCCCCTCGATCACCTTGGTGAGGGTCGCATCGAAGATCGAGGAATGGGCGTCGTGATTGAAATCGACCGACACCAGCGGCGCCTCGTTGTACGCCAGGATTCCTTGCATCGGGCCGGCGGCGGCCTGCTGCAGAGCCTTGTTGACCTCCTCGACCGAGGTGGCACGTTTGGCGCTGAAGGTCAGGTCGACGAGCGAGACGTTGATGGTCGGCACGCGCACCGCGAAGCCATCTAGCCTGCCCTTGAGCTCCGGCAGCACCAGTCCCACCGCGGCCGCTGCCCCGGTCTTGGTGGGAATCTGCGACATGGTGGCCGAGCGCGCCCGGCGCAGGTCGGGGTGGTAGACGTCGGTGAGCACCTGGTCGTTGGTGTAGGCGTGGATGGTCGTCATGATGCCGGCCTCGATGCCGACCTTCTCGTGCAGCACCTTGGCGACCGGCGCCAGGCAGTTGGTGGTGCACGAGGCGTTGGAGATGACGGTGTAGCCGCTCTTGAGCGTCCGATCGTTCACGCCGAAGACGATGGTGGCATCGACGTCCTCGCCGCCGGGCGCGGAAATCACCACCTTCTTCGCGCCACCCTCGAGGTGCGCGGCGGCCTTGGCCTTGGAGGTGAACAGTCCCGTGCACTCGAGCACGTACTCGACTCCGGCCTCACCCCAGGGAAGCTTGGCCGGGTCGCGCTCGGCGAACACGCGAATGCGATCGCCGTTCACCACGAGGCTGTCGCCGTCGACCTTGACCTCGCCGTGGAAGCGCCCATGCACGGTGTCGTAGCGGGTGAGGTGGGCATTGGTCTTCGGGTCGCACAGGTCGTTGAGGGCGACGATCTTCACCTCACCGTTGCGGTGGCCCTCGTAAAGCGCGCGCAGCACGTTGCGCCCGATGCGTCCATAGCCGTTGATGCCGACCCTGATCGTCATTTTCCCTCCATCATCTCGCGCAGCTGTTGGCCGATATTAGCGGCGCTGAAGCCGAAGTGTGACAGAACCTGCGCGCCCTTGCCGGAGGCGCCGAAGCGGTCGATGCCGATGACGCGTCCGGCGCTGCCGACAAAGCGCCACCAGCTCTGGCACGAGCCGGCCTCCACCGCGAGCCGCCGCGTCACCGCGCGTGGCAACACCGCTTCGCGGTAGGCCTCGTCCTGGGCGTCGAAGACCTCGGTCGAGGGCATGGAGATGAGCCGCACGCGCCTGCCGGCGCCGTTGGCCGAGCTCACCGCCTCGGCCGCGATGGCGATCTCGGACCCGGTCGCGATCACCAGCGCCTCGGGGACGCCGGCACAGTCGATGAGCACATAACCGCCGCGACGGATGCTCTCGAGCTGCGTCGGGGTGCGGGGCTGCGGTGGCAGCGCCTGGCGGGTGAGCACCAACGCGGTCGGCCCGTGCCGCTCGAGCGCGAGCGTCCACGCGACAGCGGTCTCCGCGGCATCGCAGGGACGCCACAGCCGCATGTTCGGTATGGCGCGCAGACTCGCCAGATGCTCGATGGGCTGGTGCGTCGGCCCGTCCTCACCGAGACCGATGGAGTCGTGCGAATACACCAGTATGACGTGCGCGCTCATCAGACAGGCGAGCCGCACGGCGTTGCGCGCGTAATCGGAGAAGACGAGGAACGTGCCGCCGTACGGAACGAAGCCGCCATGCAGCGCGATGCCGTTCATGATCGCCGTCATGCCGAACTCGCGCACGCCGTAATGGAGATAGTCGCCGGCGGCGCTCCCCGGGGTGAGCGTCACGGCGCCCTTGAACAGCGTGTTGTTGGATCCGGTGAGATCGGCAGAGCCGCCGAAGATCTCCGGCAGCGCCGGCCCGATGATATTCAACGCCGCCTGGGAGGAGGCACGGGTCGCCTGCGGCGCGCTCTGGCGCGAAAGCTCCTGCACGGTCCTGGCGGCGAGCTCGCGCCACGCCGCCGGCAGCTCGCCGCGCATGCGGCGCTCGAGCTCGCGCGCCAGATCCGGGAACGTGCGGGCATAGCCGGCGAAGAGCGCGCGCCACTGCGCCTCGAGCGCCGCACCCTGCTCACGGTGATCCCAGGCGGCCCTTATCTCCTGCGGGACCACGAAGGGCGGATGAGGCCACTGCAACTGCTGCCGCGCGGCCGCGACCTCGTCCGCCCCGAGGGCCTCGCCGTGCGCGTCCTTGGTGCCCTGCTTGTGAGGTGCGCCGAAGCCGATGATGGTCTTGCAGCAGATGAGCGAGGGGCGCTGCGTCTCGGCGCGGGCGGCCGCGATCGCACGGCTCACCGCCTCGGCATCGAGACCATCGACATTGGGCACGACGTGCCAGCCGTATGCGGCGAAACGGGCGGGCGTGTCATCGGTGAACCAGCCCACCACCCTGCCGTCGATCGAGATGCCATTGTCGTCATAGAAGACGATCAGCTTGCCGAGCCCGAGGGTGCCGGCAAGCGAGCAGGCTTCGTGCGAGACGCCTTCCATGAGGCAGCCGTCGCCGCAGAAGCACCAGGTGTAGTGATCGACGATCGCGAAGCCCTCGCGGTTGAATTCCGCCGCCAGCAGCTTCTCGGCGAGCGCCATGCCGACGGCATTCGCAAGGCCCTGACCGAGCGGACCCGTGGTGGTCTCGATGCCGAGCGCCGGGTCGTGCTCGGGATGGCCCGGAGTGCGGCTGCCGAGCTGACGGAAACCCTGCAGGTCCTCGAGCGTGAAGGGATAGCCGGTGAGATACAACACCGAATACAGCAGCATCGAGCCGTGCCCGTTCGAGAGCACGAAGCGGTCGCGGTTCTCCCACAGCGGGTTGCGCGGGTTGTAGCGCATGTAGTCGCACCACAGCACCTGCGCGATGTCCGCCATGCCCATGGGCATGCCTGGGTGTCCGGAGTTGGCGCGCTGCACGGCGTCCATGGAAAGCGCACGGATGGCGTTGGCGAGTTCGCGGCGTGTAGTCATGCGGCCCTCTGGTCGGCCGGAGCCGGGTCCGATGTCTGTGGGCCAGTGCCGCGCCCGCGGTCAGGCAGCGCGCACTGCAGGGGCGCGCATTGTCCACCAGTCGTGGCCGCTGCTCAATCACACCGGGCCGGCGGCGCGCTGCGACGCGCCGCACGTCTCGCCGCCGCCGCAGCCCGCGCGGGTGTCGCCGTGTTGCGCCACGCGACTTAAGTTCCCGCCACGGAGTCGCTCGAGACGGCACTGCTTCACATACCGGCAGCGCCTGCGCACCGAAGCGTGAGGCGCGTGCGGCGCGGCCGCCGCGGCGCGCACGACTGGTTCACTGCCGGGGCCGGAGAGGCTCTGCTACGCTGCATTGATGAGCGTGCTGCGTCTGATCCAGTTCACCGACCCGCATCTCTACGGGAGCGAAGCCGAATCGCTGCGCGGTGTCCCGACGCTGCCCGCGCTCAGGGCCGCGCTCGCCCATGCGCACGCCCGCGACTGGCCGCCGCAGGCGCTGCTCGTGACCGGCGACATCGTCCAGGACGATGCCGGCGGATACGCCCACTTCCGCGCGGTGTTCGGTGGGCTCGGCCTGCCCGTACTGTGCCTGCCGGGCAATCACGACGAGCCCGAGGCGATGCGCCGCGAGCTGGCGCGCGAGCCGTTCGTGCTCGATGATTTCTTCGACCTCGGCCGCTGGCGCATCGTGCTGCTCGACAGCTGCATTCCCGGCGCCGCGAGCGGGGCGCTGAGCGCCGCCAGCCTGGCCGCGCTCGAGCGTGCGCTCGCGACCGCCGGCACGCGCCATTGTCTCGTCTGTCTGCACCATCACCCGGTGCCGATGGCGAGCCGCTGGCTCGATCGGGTCGGCCTCACCAACGCCGCCGCGTTCCTGCACGTCATCGACGCGCACCGCAACGTGCGCGGCATCGTCTGGGGTCACGTGCACCAGAGTTATGACGGGCTGCGCAAGGGCGTACGGCTGCTGGCGACACCCTCGACCTGCGCACAGTTCCTGCCCAACTCCGACGAGTTCGCGGTGGACCCGCGACCGCCGGCATATCGTACGTTCGAGCTGCGGCCGGATGGCTCGCTGCTGACGGAGGTCGTGTGGGTCGAACAACACTGCGGTGGCTCCTCGCGCTCGGCCTGCTCGGCAGCCTGAGCGCCCAGGCCGCGAGCCCGGTCTGGGCGGTACGCGGCGCGCACAACACGGTCTACATCGCCGGCTCGATCCACATGCTGCCGGCGGATGATGCGACGCTGCCGCCGGGATTCATGCGCGCCTACGGCGATTCCTCCAGGCTCGTCATGGAGCTCGACCTCGGCAAGTTCGATCCGCTGGAGGGCATGGCGTGGATGATGGAGCACGGTACGCTGCCTGCCGGCACCACGCTGCGGTCACTGCTCGGCCCCGAACGCTATGCGCGCCTCACCGCGACCGCGGCCAGCCTCGGCATGCCGATCGCCGGTCTCGATTCGCTCGCACCCTGGGTGGTCGGCATCGAGATCACGGACCTTGCCTACGAGCGTGCGGGCTTCGACCCCGAGCAGGGCGTCGAGGAGCAGCTGCTGCGCCAGGCGCAGGCGGATCACAAGCCCACCGGTGGTCTCGAGACACTGCCGGAGGAGCTCGGCAGCCTGAGCGCACTCTCGCGCGAGGACCAGGTGCGCATGCTCGATCAGACCCTCGATGAGCTCAAGGACCTCAAGTCCGAGATGGCCGAGGTGACCGGTGCCTGGCGCCAGGGCAATGCCACGCAGCTCGGCAGACTGCTCTCGAGCGAGTACGACGCCTTCCCTTCGCTTTACAAGCCGCTCGTCACCGACCGCAACCGGCGCTGGCTGCCGGAGGTGGAGCAGCTTCTCGATGAAAAGAGCAACGTGCTGGTCGTGGTCGGTGCGCTGCACCTGGTGGGCGACGGCGGACTGCTCGAGCTGCTGCGCAAGAAGGGCTACAGCGTCACGCAGATCAGCTAAGGCGACATAACCCGCCGACACGGTTGCAGCATTCCGATTAGGACTGCGAGCGCCGCGCTTCATAGCGAAGCGAGCGCAAGCTCGGCCTCGACGAGTATCCGCTGCGAGCGATCCTTCCGTCCGCGATTGCCGCGCCAGCGGTGCCGGCAGATAATGGCGGCAAGCTCATCGGGGAGCAGCAGCGCGCCGGCGGGAAGCAAAACCAACACGCGCTGCTGCAAACGTCCGCGCAAAGACGGCGCATTGTTTACTCTCAGGACCGAAGATCCAGCGAGCCGCCGCAACTACGCGCATCGAGCGGAATGCCGTCCGCGCCACCGTCTCAAATCCAGGGGAAAGCCAATGCCGCATCATTCAAAGGTCTCCAGGGTCATCGCCGGCCTCATCGCTTCCATCGCCGCAGCGGGCTGGAGCGGGCTTGCCGCGTCACCGGCCGCCGATCCGACCGCTGCGCTCACACCTGAACTTGCCACGCGGCTCGCGCACAACGCCAACCGCCACGTGCTCGTGGTGATGAAAAACATGCACTTCAAGGACGGCGACGCGCTGCGCGACCAGGCGCCTCTCATGGCCGAGCTCGGCCAGGTGGGGGCGCAGAGGGTCAAGTCCTTTCACATGGTCAACGCCTTTACCGCCACCGTCTCGGACGGTGAAGTGCAACGCCTCAAGGCACATCCAGCGGTCGCCATCGTCGCACCCGACGTGCTGATTCGTCGGCCCGTGCGGCATGCTCTCGGCGCCGCGGCGCCGACCAACGCCGTCCGCGCCACAGCGAGCGCGGCTGCGAACGCGGCCGTCGCTCCTCACGACATCCCAGGCGCCTGTGCGCCGGCGGGCAAGTCGTGGATCGGCGAAGAGCTCGAGGTCACGAATACCGCCTCGAACGGCGCCAACCCACACACCGCGCGCGCGCTTGGCTTCACCGGCGCCGGAGTCAAGGTCGGATACATCGCCGACGGTGTCGATCCGAACAATCCCAACTTCATCCGCGCCGACGGCAGCAAGGTGTTCTTCGATTACCAGGACTTCAGCGGCGATGGTCCGGGACAGCTGACGACCGGTGGCGAAGCGTTCGAGGATTCGAGCGCCATCGCCGGGCAGGGCATCATCGTCTATGACGTATCCCACTTCAGTGCCCAGCCGCTGCCAGGCCCCTGCCGGATCCGGATCGAGGGTGTGGCGCCGGGGGCCTCACTCGCCGGGTACGACGTCTTCGGGTCCTTCGAGTACACGCTCCAGTCGAATTTCCTGGAGGCCATCGAATACGCAGTAACCGTCGACCAGGTGAACGTGCTCAACGAGTCTTTCGGCAGCAACCCTTTTCCTGACGTGACGGCCAGCGACATCACCAAGCTCTTCAACGACGCCGCGGTCGAGGCGGGTGTGGTGGTGAGCGTATCGAGCGGAGACGCGGGCGCCACCAACACCCAGGGCTCGCCCTCGACCGATCCGCGGGTGATCGCCGCGGGGGCGACCACGACCGACAGGTTCTATGCACAAACCGACTACGCCCTGGCGCGCTATTTCGCGACCACGGGCTGGCTGAGTGACAACATCAGCTCGCTCAGCTCGAGCGGCTTCGACGAGGCGGGTCGGACCATTTCGCTGGTCGCGCCGGGAGATTTCAGCGCCTGGGCGAGCTGCGATCCGAGCCCGCTGTTCATCGACTGCACCAATTTCCGCGGCGTTTCGTCGCCAGTCGAGAGTAGTGGTGGCACCAGCCTTTCCGCGCCGCTCACCTCGGGCGCGGCGGCGCTCGTGATCGAGGCCTACCGCAAAGGCCATTTCGGCGCCTCACCCACCCCGGCTCAGGTCAAGCACATCCTGACGAGCACCGCGACCGACCTCGGCATGCCGGCGCAGGAGCAGGGTGCGGGACTTCTCAACACCTACAAGGCCGTGCTGCTCGCCCAGTCGATCGGGAATGCGAATCTGCTGGGCGCCACCAACGGTCCGAGGGGCCAGACGCTCTTGCTCTCGAGCAACCAGCTGAATGCGGTGGGCGCACCGGGCACCGCCGAGCATTGGCCGGTAACAGTGACCAACACCGGGGTCGCGCGCCAGCATGTACGTCTGCAGGGCCGCGCTTTTGGTCGCGATCAGAACGTCCAGAGCGGCTCGGTAACGCTCACTGACGGAGTAAATCCGACCGTCGTCAACTGGTCGGGACTGCCGAGCAATTACTCGAGCTTCAAGTTCCAGGTGCCCGCCGGACAGGATCGCCTCACCGCGCAGCTCGCTTACGAGTCACCCCCCGGCGCATCCAACAACGCACGGGTGCGCCTGATTCTGATCGATCCGACCGGAAAGCTGGCGGCGCACTCAGTGCCGCAGGGCGTCGGCAACTCCGGCTTCGTCGATGTGCGCCAGCCGGCGGCCGGCATCTGGACGGGAGTGATCTTCAGCATTATTGCGGCGGACGGCGGCACGAACAGCCGCGTACCCTGGCGCGTCGCCACGCAGCAGTTCACGTCCTTCGGCGAGGTCTCCCCGAGTGAGTTCGACCTCGATCCGGGACAGAGCCAGAAGCTGACGGTGTCGGCCACCACGCCCGCAAATCCCGGGGATGCGTCCGGGTCGATCGTCGTGAGCGCCTCCGGAGATGGCTCCGACACGTACGTCGGCATCGAGCGCAACTCGATCGCCGTCACGCTGCGCAGCCTGATACAGCTGTCACATGGTGGCACCTTCTCCGGCGTGCTGACGGGCGGCAACGGGCGACCACCCGGTGAGGGACAGGAGAACTTCTATCAGTTCGACGTGAGCCCGAACCAGCGCAGCCTCATGGTTAACGTGATGCTGAGCAATACACCGACCAATCTGATCGGCGTCTATCTCGTCAATCCTGACGGCGTGGCGGTCGGCTACGGGCAGAACACGGATAGCGCCACCGGTACACCGGGGCTTGCCGCCGCTGCCTACGCGCTCAATCCGGTGCCGGGGCGCTGGACGTTGATCCTGGATTTCCCCGAGCCGATCACCGGCAACGAGATCTCCGAGCGCTTCACAGGCAACGTTCGCCTCAATGCCACCTGGGCCGAGGCGCAGGGCCTGCCGAACAACCCGTTCATCCACGTCCCGGCCGGTCAGCCCATCGTGGTGCCGGTACTGATCAGGAACACGGGCGCGGCCCCCGCCGATTACTTCATCGACGCGCGGCTGAATACACTCACCAACGTATCGCTCGCAGTGCTGGATCCGCCGGCGACGAGCGCCGGGTTCTCACTGCCACTCGGCTCGGATCCGAACAATCCAAACTTCCCGTACTATGTGGTGCCTACGGAGACTTCCGCACTACAGGCCGTGGCGAATGCGACGCTGCCGATCGAGTTCGATTTCGCAGCTCCCTCGGGTGATCCGGACCTCTTCGGCGCGCCGGTGCCTAAGGGCAATCTGGTAGGGAGCTATCCCTACTTCGCCGAGGGCTCGTACGCCCCGGCCGGCGGAGTCGTCGCGCAGGGCGGCGTCTGGGATGTGGCTCCGGCTGAGATCGGACCCTATGCGGGGCCCGCTCCGAGCGGCTATGTCAATACGACGCTGACGGCGACGACCAAAGCGTTCGATCCGGCCGTCACGAGCACCACCGGTGACTTGTGGCTGAGCGCCCTCGATCCGAGCTACCAGTTCGGGTTGCTGCCGGTGCTGCCGGGTAAGGACGGGATCATCGTCGTGACGATCACTCCGCAGGGCGTGTCGGGTCAGGTGGTGAGCGGGACGCTGTACGTCAGTCATGCGACGCTCGGCGTGCCGCCCTACGGCGCTTTCTCGGCGGACGAGGTGTACGCGCTGCCTTACAGCTACACGATCCAGTAGAGAGCATCCCGCTGGGATGCTCGGGGGGCGCCGGGCTTGACTCCGCCCGGCACCCCTTTCCTCCCGGACGCGACTATGGCGTCAGCAGGCGGCGTGCGCTGTAGAAGCGCCACAGCGGCACCGCCAGCAGCACCGTCCACGCGAGCACCAGCCAGCCCACGAAGCCATCGAAGCGGCTCAGCAGAAAACCGAGTGCCGCGCCGGCGCGCGGCTGCGTGAGCTCGTGCGCCATCAGCATCACCCACACCCAGCCGGCGTGCAGCCCGATGCAGGCCGCGATCGCGCCGGTCGCGGCGCGCACGAGCCCGAGCACC
Organism: Steroidobacteraceae bacterium; assembly: GCA_035541695.1. GTDB lineage: Bacteria > Pseudomonadota > Gammaproteobacteria > Steroidobacterales > Steroidobacteraceae > 13-2-20CM-66-19. The sequence continues at coordinate 119,835 of DATKMV010000011.1, read as the reverse complement.
ACTCCAACGGCAGTGAGCGCGAGGAACGCGTCGGCAAGCGCAGCGGGATGGGCGAAGGCGTGCAGCGTTCCTGCGAGCAGATCGATGCCGCTGTGGACATTCACCTGCTCGGGCGGGATGTGGAACTTCGCGAAGAAATGGGTGGCGGCGTACAGGAGAGCCGTGAGCAGCACGGCGGCGCCTGTTCCGGACTCCCGCTCGATGGCGGTGTGCATTGCGCCGCGCAGAAAGGTCTCCTCGATGAACGCCACGGCAAAACCGCTCAGCCCCGCCGACAGGATGAGCTTCGGGACGCCCGCCGCGGCAGCCTCCGCACGCCATTCGAGCAGGCCCAGCAGCGCCATCAGTCCCACCACCCCGAGCATGGTGATGATGCCGAGAGCGAGCGCCACGGCCATCTCACGCATGAACAGGCGCCGCGGCAGCCCATAGCCGAGACTCGTGCGGTCCGCGAGCCCGAGATGCCGCGCGATGAGCAGAAAGCCGAGCAGCAGCACCAGCATGCCGAGACGCTCGGCGATGCGGTGAAATGGAAAGGAGAAATGCGGGTGCAGCAGCAGCCACGCCGGCCAGGCGAGCACCGCCACGGCGGCGAGTGCGACCGCCAGCAAGCCGAGGAACCACGCGAATGCACGCATAAAATAAAGAGCAGTGCGGACTTGCCTGGGCAAGCCCCGGCCGCATAGCTTATGGTGGTCGCGCAGCTGTGAGGAGTCATGTCGGCGTTTCCCGTGCAACCGATCGCGATCTGGTTCGGTCGGGTCGGCGACATGATCATGCTGACCGCGCTCCTGGATATCCTGCAGCGCCGCTTCGGGCGTCCCTGTTGGGTCATCGGCGCCGGCTCCTGGTCGCGGGACATCTACGCCGGCCAGCCGGAAGTCGCGCAGACGCTCTGGCTGCACCGCTACACGCCGTTCGTGCTCGATGTCCGCTGGTGGGGCACGGTGTGGCGGCTGCTGCGTGACCGGCGGGTCGTGGTGTACGTCTGCGAGACCGATCCGCGCAAGCTCGCGGGCATCCGCCGCGTGCTGCGCTGGGGGCGCGTCGATCCCGGCCGCTGCGTGTTCCTCAGCGAGCACCCGGCGGTGCTCTCACAGGTGCACTGGGTCGATAAGCTCGTGAGCCTCGGTCGGCTCCTGCCGCCGGCGCTGCGGGAGCAGGACTATCCGTGGCCGGTTCCGGCGCCGCGCTGTGCGCCACGGCTCGTGCTTTCGCACGCTGCCCGTGCGGCGGGCGATGAATGGCTGCGCCGCCACGAAGTCGGCGACCGGCCGCTCGTGCTGCTGCAGCCGGGCAACCGCCGCACCATGCGCGGCCGCTCGCTGCGCATCAGGGATTCCGACGATCGTTTCTGGCCGATCGATCGCTGGACGGCGCTCATCCATCGCATACACGAGCGGCTGCCCGCGGCGCGCATCGTGCTGTGCGGCGCGCCGCGCGAGGAAGTGCTGCTCGAGTGGATCGAGGCCGCCGCCGCGCTGCCGGGCGTGGTGCTGCGCGGACTGCCGTTCCCGGGCCTGTTCGCGCTGTGTGCGCGCGCCCATAGCATGATCTCCATCGATACCGGCACGGCGCACGCGGCTGCGGCCCTCGGCACGCCGCTGGTGGTGCTGTTCGGATCGACACCGCCGCCGACCGTCATGCCGCGCAGTCCGTGTGGCTCGGCCGTCATCGGTGTCGGCGGGGCACCGCTCCTGCCGCGCGTCGATCAGTTGCCCGTGAGCGCGGTGTTCGAGGCGTGGACGAGCCTGCTCACGAGCGAAGCAGACGCAGCCACTGCTCCCTGACCGCGCTCAGCCGGAAGCGCGCATCCGGGGCGGCTCGCGGGCGTCCGCCGCGCCGCCATTCGCGGATGCGCTCGATGCAGTCATCGAAGAGTCCCGCAGCCCCCGCGAGCCGCGCCGGCCCGGCACGCCAGCGTGCCGGCAGCTGCCCCGCCACGGCCTCGTAGCAGCGCACCGCTCGCGTCACCGGCATGAGCTGCGCCGAATCGGCCACGATCTCGCTCGCCGCACCGCAGTCGTAGGTCAGGACCGGAGTGCCGAGCGCGTGCGACTCGGCAAACACCAGACCGAAGGTCTCCGGTATGAGGAAGTTCGGGGCGAAGGTGCAGAGTGCGCCGCGCACCTCGGCGAGCACGCGCAGCTGCGGCACGGCCCCGAGCACTGCCACGCCCGGCTCCGCGAGCGGCCCGAGCGGCTTGTACCCGGGGTTGGCGACGGTGAAGCGCAGCTGCGGCAGCGCGCGCCTCATCTGCCGGAAAGCGTCGAGCGCGAACTGCAGTCCCTTGTTGGGCGAGGAGAAGAACACCAGCTTCCCGGGGTCGACCGCCGTGCCATCGGGCTGCAGCGCGTCGTCGACCGGATTGTAGATGGTGAGTGCGCGCACCGCGTCGGCGACGCCGATACTGCGCAGCGTCGCCTCGACGCCGCCGCGCTGCCAGTTGGAGACGCACACGACGGTGACGCCGCGCGCGCGCAGGAGCGGCGCCGTGCCCGCGAGCCAGCGGGCGCGTCGCCCGCGCGGGTTGAAACGGTCGTGCAACCACAGGTACACGCGTGCGTCGGGGTAATGCTGCTGCACGAAGGGCAGCGCCCGCGAATCGCGGTTGACGATGACGTGGCTGATGCCGGGCAGCCGCTGCGGCGCGAGGTAGCGCTGCGAGTCCTGCGTGCGGTTGTGCTGCATCACCCAGGCGCCGAGCGCATCGGCGACGCGCACCAGCGTCGCCTCGGTGCCACCGAGCGCACGGCTGTGCAGCGTACCGGTGTCGTACGGGTGTTGGCACAGGGGATCGTAGAACAGGACCTTGCTCATCGGAGTGTGTATTGTACGGACTGTGTCGCGCACCGACCCCGACGCGCCCGTGGCGGATGATGCCCGTCTGTCAGCGTGCATCATCACGTTCAACGAGGCCGACCGCATCGAGGCCTGCATGCGCTCGCTCGATTTCTGCGACGAGATCGTGGTGGTCGACTCTCATTCTACCGACCGGACCCGCGAGCTCGCCGCCGCGCTCGGCGCTCGCGTCCTCGAGCGTGACTGGCCCGGCTATCGCTCGCAAAAGCAGTTCGCGGTGGACTCGGCCCGTCACGACTGGGTGTTGTGTCTCGATGCCGACGAGCGGGTGAGCCCGCGGCTGCGCGCGGAGATCCTCGCCCTGCGGCGCGCAGGGCTCACCTCGGCCGCAGGTTGGTCCATACCGCGGATCACCGACTACTTCGGTCGCTTCCTGCGCCACGGCAATGCCTACCCCGATCGCCTGGTGCGCCTCTTCGACCGCCGCCGCGGCGGCTGGAGCGGCTACGAGATTCACGAGAACACGCGGATCGCCGGGCGTATCGGGCGGCTGCACGGACAACTCGAGCACTACTCCTACCGGAGCCTCCAGGATCACCAGGCCCGCATGCAGCGCTATGCGGATCTCATGGCGCAGGCGCTGTACGACGCCGGCCGGCGCTGCGGCCTCGCGCCGGTGCTGCTCAATCCGTGGTGGCGTTTCGTCCGCGGCTATCTGCTGCGGCTCGGCTTTCTCGACGGCTGGCGCGGACTCGTGTTCGCGCTCATCGAGTCCGGCTACGTGCGGCGCAAGTACCTCGGGCTATACCTGCGCACCCGGGGGCTGCCGGGTTGACCACGCCGCCACCTGCGCAAGCCGCGCGACGGGGTCGTCGAGCTCGAGCAGCTGCTGCTGCTCGGCAGCGGTGAGCGGCAGAAGCTCGGCCCAGCGGTTGCCGACCCAGCCGGCATCCTCGTACCGCGACTCGGCGTGCGCGTAGCGCTCGCCGAGCTGGGGCAGCACCTCGCGGAGCAGCTCGCCGAGGTGTGCGAGCTCCGGCGGCAGCGTGCGCGGCGGGTCCTCGGACAGATACTCCACTTCCGCCAGGTTCAACCCGTCGGCCTGCTGGCGGCGACTCAGGATGCGGAAGCGCCGGTCCCCGAGACACTCTATGCCGAGCAATCCATCGGGCAGCGTCGCGAAATCCACGACGCGCGCGCTGGTCCCGCTCGGTGCCACGCGGGCTGCCGCGCCGTCCTCCCTGCCTTCGAGGATGAGTGCCACGCCGAAGGGCTGCGACTCCCGCAGGCAGCGCCGCACCATGTCGAGATAGCGCGGCTCGAAGATGCGCAGCCGCATCGGACCGCCGGGGAACAGCACCGTGCCGAGCGGAAAGAGCGGCAGCTCGCTCATGGCGCTCATGCGGTTGGTGCGACCTGCCGCGCGCCGCCCGCCCCGCGCAGCTGCGCGAGCACCTTCTCGTGCAGACCGCCGAAGCCGCCGTTGCTCATGATGAGCAGCTGGTCGCCCGGGCGCGCCGCGCCCGCGAGAGCCCGCGCCAGCGAGTCGATGTCGGCGCTGCCGTGACCGCGTCCGCCGAGCGCACGCAGCACCGTGCCGGTATCCCAGCCGAGATCGGCGGGCGTGTACAGCCACACCTCGTCTGCCCCGGCGAGCGCCGGAGCGAGAGTGTGCTCGTGCACCCCGAGGCGCATGGTGTGCGAGCGCGGCTCGAGCACCGCCAGGATGCGCGCCGCGCCCGCGCGACGCCGCAGCCCATCGATGGTCGTGGCGATCGCGGTCGGATGGTGCGCGAAGTCGTCGTACACGCGCACGCCGTTCACCTCGCCGCGCAGCTGCAGCCGTCGCGCGATCCCGGCGAACTCGCGCAGCGCCGCGACCGAGCGGGCGACCTCGACCCCGGCGTGGCGCGCGGCGGCGATGGCCGCCAGCGCATTCTCCATGTTGTGTGCGCCGATCAGCGGCCACTCCACGGTGCCGCGCGCCGTGCCGCCTTCGAGCACTTCGAAGCGTGAGAAGTCGGCGGCACCGGGCAGTGCCTGGGCGCTCCACAGGGCATCGGCGTGCGCGGAGCGTGCGAATCCCTCGCGCGGCGTCCAGCAGCCCATGGCGAGTGTCTCCCGCAGCAGCGCATCGGCCGCGTTCCAGACGATCCGTCCGCTGCCCGGGACGATGCGTACCAGGTGGTGGAACTGCCGCTGGATGGCAGCGACGTCCGGATAGATGTCGGCATGGTCGTACTCGAGATTATTGAGCACCACGGTACGCGGCCGGTAGTGCACGAACTTGGCCCGTTTGTCGAAGAAGGCGGTGTCGTATTCGTCCGCCTCGATGACGAAGAAGCGGCCGCCGCCGAGCCGCGCGCTCACCCCGAAGTTGGCCGGTACCCCGCCGATGAGGAACCCCGGGTCGAGCCCGGCATGCTCGAGGATCCAGGCGAGCAGCGAAGCGGTCGTCGTCTTGCCGTGCGTGCCGGCCACGGCCAGCACCCAACGATCCTTCAGCACCTCGCGCGCCAGCCACTCCGGCCCCGACAGGTAGGGGAGCGTGCTCTCGAGCAGCGCTTCCACCACCGCGTGCCCGCGCGTCATCACGTTGCCGACCACCACCACATCCGGCGGCGGCGAGAGCTGCGCGGCATCGAAGCCTTCGGTGAGCGAGATGCCGAGCGCCTCGAGCTGGGTGCTCATCGGCGGGTAGACGTTGCGGTCCGAGCCGGTGACGGTGAAGCCCGCAGCGCGCGCGATCGCGGCGATGCCGCCCATGAAGGTCCCGCAGATCCCGAGTATGTGTACGTGCATCCGGCTCTCAGGTCCGCACCGCCGGGAACAGCGCCGACAGCACCAGCCAGCCGGCGAGGTTCTGCAGAATGACGAGCGCCACGCTCGAGGTCGCGGACCACTCGAGCGCCGCCTTCACGATGTGGCTGTTGGCGGCGATCACCCAGGCGAACAGCAGCAGCAGCACGCACACCACCGGCAGCTGCCAGGGTGAGTCCTCACCGAAGCGGCGCATGAGCCAGCCACAACTGTCGACCAGCGGTGTCAGCACCGCCTGAAAACCAAACACCGCGGCCGTCGTCTGCAGCGTGCGCTCGGGGCGCCCGGCGAGGCGCAGCAGCAGCACGTACCACAGGAGCGTGAACAGCGTCGCCACCAGCAATGCCTCGAGCCAGCGGCCCTCGGGGGGCAGCAGGCTGCTCACCACGAAGTTCACGACCAGGTAGCCGGCGACCGTCAGCACCAGCAGCAGCCGCGAGGCCGGCAGGTCCTGCGGTCCCCGGCGCAGCAACGCGATCTGCGCATACAGCCGGATGAACTCGCTCATGGCTTTCGGTCAGCGTGCGCGCCTCGCATAATGGTGAGGTCCGATTGTACAGATCATCCGCAGATCCGGTTTGCAGCCCATCATCGCCACAGCGAGCGCCCTCGCCGCGCTCAGCACACGTCTCGCAAGCCAGGCACGCATCGGCCTCGACACGGAGTTCCTGCGCGAGCGCACCTATCGGGCGCAGCTGTGCCTGATACAGGTCGCGACCGGCGATGAGGCATCCTGCATCGATCCGCTCGCGGTACCGGAGCTCGCGCCGCTCGCGCCGGTGCTCGGCGCGGATAGCGTCGTGAAGGTGATGCACGCCTCGCGCCAGGATCTGGAGGTGCTGCTGCCGGTCACCGGGCTCACGCAACCGGTGTTCGATACGCAGATCGCCGCGAGCCTGACCGGGCTGCCGGCACAGGTCGGCTACGCCGAAGCCGTGCGCCGCTTTCTCGGCCAGGAGCTCGACAAGTCTCACACGCGCACCGACTGGTCGCGCCGGCCGTTGACCCCGGAGCAGATCGCGTACGCGCTCGATGACGTACGCTACCTGCTGCCGCTCGCCACGCGCCTGCAGGAGGAGCTCGCGCGGCTCGGACGGCTCGAGTGGCTCGCCGAGGAGCTCGCGACGCTCTGCGACGCACGGGCGCTCACCGTTGCACCCGAGGATGCCTGGCTGCGCCTGAAGGGCGGGCGGGCGCTCGATCCTGCGCGGCAGCGGCTGCTGCAGCTGTTGGCGGCGTGGCGTGAGCGCGCCGCGCTCGCGCACAACCGGCCACGCGGCTGGATACTCGATGATGCGGTGCTGCGCGAGCTCGTGCTGCAGGTGCCCCGGACGCTCAGCGCGCTCGCAGACATCCCGCAGATACCGCCGGGGTTGGTGAAGCGCCGCGGCGCGGAGCTCCTCCAGTGCATCGACGCTGCGCAGGTGCCCTCACCCGCGCCCGAGTTTCCGGGCCGTCAGCGTCCGGATCCGGAGCGGGCGGCTCTGGTGAGGAAGCTGAGCAGCATCACCCAGGCCACCGCCCGCGAGCTGAATCTCGTACCGGAAGTGCTTGCCACACGGCGTGACCTCGAGCAGCTCGCCGCAGGCCGCCGTGACGGACCGCTGCTGCGCGGCTGGCGCCGCGCCGTGCTCGGCGAGCGGCTGCTCGGGGCTTTCTGAGTCGAGGGATTCTCGAGCGCAGTATCGCCAGGTCGGATCAGCGCCCGCGGCGCGGGTGCAGCGCCTGCTCGAGCCGCTCGGTGACCTCTTCCACGCTGCCCTGCGCATCGATGACGCGCAGCAGTCCGCGATCGCGGTAGAACTCGATGAGCGGACGGGTCTTCTCCTCGTAGACCCGCAGGCGCTCGGCCACCGTAGCCTCATTGTCATCGGGCCGCTGGATGAGCCGGTGGGGCGCACCGGTGCCCTGACAGGCCTCGCTGTCGCTGCGCTCCGCCTTCGAGTCAGACACGTTGAACACCCGGCCGCAGTCCGCACAGGTGCGCCGGCCGGAGATGCGGCGCACCAGCTCGCCGTAGTCGACTTCGAGCTGCACGACCGCATCGAGCGGTTGCCCCAGGCTCTGCAGCAGCTCGCCGAGCGCCTGCGCCTGGACGAGGTTGCGTGGGAAGCCATCGAGAATGAAGCCGGGCCCGGCGTCCGGCTCGCGCAGGCGCTCGCGGATCATGCCGAGCACGAGAGCATCCTCGACCAGCTTTCCTTCCTCCATGGCCTGCCTGGCCTGGCGCCCGAGCTCGCTGCCGGAGGCGACCGCGGCGCGCAGCAGGTCACCGGTGGAGATCTGCGGGATGTGCTCGCGCTGCATCAGGCGTTGAGACTGGGTGCCTTTGCCGGAGCCGGGAGCGCCCAACAGGACGATGCGCATGGTTGTCTGATGAAAGCCGCTGCGGACCGCAGCACGGGAGCTGGCAACGTTACCGGCCGACCCGGGCGCGGTCAAACCGGCCGGTGTGCCGCAGGCGCAGCGGTGCGTTATCCTGCGCCGCCATGAAGAGCAAACCGCGCAACGCGTTCTATGCCCAGTCGGGCGGAGTCTCGGCAGTGATCAACGCCTCGGCCTGCGGGGTGATCGAGACCGCGATGCGCGCTCGGCAGATAGGCAAGGTGTACGCGGGGCGCGATGGCATCGTCGGCGCACTCACCGAGGACCTGATCGATGTCGGTCGCGAGAGCCGCGCCACCATCCGCGGGCTGAAGCATACGCCCGCCGGTGCCTTCGGCTCGGCACGCTTCAAGCTCAAAGGGATCGATCAGAATCGCGCCGAGTACGAGCGGCTGATCGAGGTATTCCGGGCGCACGATATCGGCTACTTCTTCTACAACGGCGGCAACGACTCCATGGACACCGCCCTGAAGGTCTCGCAGATCGGGGCCTCCCTCGGCTTTCCCATCACCTGTGTCGGAGTGCCCAAGACGGTCGACAACGACCTGCCGCACACCGATTGCTGCCCGGGCTTCGGCTCGGTCGCCAAGTACGTTGCCGTCTCCACGCGCGAGGCGTCGCTCGATGTGGCCTCGATGGCGCGCACCTCCACCCGGGTGTTCGTCCTCGAGGTGATGGGTCGACACGCCGGCTGGATCGCCGCCTCCGCCGGGCTCGCCGCCCGCAGCCCGCAGGACGCGCCCCACCTCATCCTGTTCCCGGAGATTCCTTTCGAGCGAGAGCGCTTCCTCGAGCGCGTACGCAGCTCCGTGGAGCGTGAGGGTTACTGCGTGATCGTCGTGTCCGAAGGCGCCGCTTACGCGGACGGCAAATTCCTGGCCGAGGCCGGCACGCGCGATGCCTTCGGGCACACGCAGCTCGGCGGGGTCGGGCCCGTCGTCGCCAACATGGTGCGCGAGGCCCTCGACTACAAGTTCCACTGGGCGGTCGCGGACTACCTGCAGCGCTCGGCGCGTCATATCGCCTCGCGGGTCGATGTCGAGCAGGCCTATGCGGTCGGCAGGGCGGCGGTGCAACTCGCCCTCAAGGGAGTGAACGCCGTGATGCCCACCATCGTGCGCCGCTCCGACCGGCCTTACCGCTGGTCGATCGGTCATGTGCCGCTCAGCGAGGTTGCCAACAAGGAGAAGAAGCTGCCGCGCGAGTACATCCGCGAGGATGGCTTCGGCATCACGGCGGCCTGTCGTCGCTACCTCGAGCCCCTCGTAGCCGGGGAAGCCTATCCGCCTTACCGCAACGGGCTGCCGGACTATGTCCGTATCAAGGGCGTGGCGGTGCGGCGCAAGCTCAAGAGCGAATTCAAGATCTGAGGGTGTTGCTGCGCTGCGGCGCGCGCCGGGCGCGCGTGCCGGGGTCCGTTCGCGGCGTGCTATAGTGCGCGGCCTTTTTTCCGGGGGAGATTGCTGATGGATGCCACCCAGTGGGTGTGGGCCGCGATCGCGGCGGGCGTGCTTGCCGTGCTGTACGGCGTCGTCTCGATGGCCGCAATCCTGCGCCTGCCCTGCGGCAATGCGCGCATGCAGGAGATCGCGGCTGCCATCCAGGCGGGCGCCAAGGCCTATCTCAACCGCCAGTACAGCACCATCCTCATCGTCGGCGTCGTGCTGTTCCTCCTCATCGGCTTCTCGCGGATCGGCTGGCCGACCGCCGGCGGGTTCGCGATCGGCGCACTGCTCTCGGGACTCACCGGGTACATCGGCATGAACATCTCGGTGCGCGCCAACGTGCGCACCGCCGAGGCGGCCACCCACGGCCTCAATGCCGCACTCAGCGTGGCATTCCGCGGTGGCGCCATCACCGGCATGTTGGTGGTCGGACTCGCGCTGATCGGCGTCGCCGGATACTACGCGGTGCTGCGGCAGATGCCCTCGATCGGGGATGAGGGCTCACTGCATGCGCTCGTCGGACTCGCGTTCGGCGGATCGCTCATCTCGATCTTCGCCCGGCTCGGCGGCGGCATCTTCACCAAGGGGGCGGACGTCGGCGCGGACCTGGTCGGCAAGGTCGAGGCGGGCATCCCCGAGGACGACCCGCGCAACCCGGCGGTGATCGCGGACAACGTCGGCGACAATGTCGGCGACTGTGCCGGCATGGCGGCGGACCTGTTCGAGACCTACGCCGTCACCATGGTCGCCACCATGCTGCTCGGCGGTCTGCTCTTCAGGTCCCAGGGCACGCAGGCCGCGATCGCCGCCGAGATCTACCCGCTCGCCCTCGGTGCCGCCTCGATCGTCGCCTCCATCATCGGTACTTTCTTCGTCTCGGCGCGCGCCGGGGGCAAGATCATGACCGCCCTCTACAAGGGCGTCATCGTCTCGGGTGTGGTCTCCGCCGTCGCGTTCTGGTTCATCACCCAGGCCATCATGCCGGGCAAGATGCAGCTGTTCGGCTGCGCACTCATCGGCCTGGCGCTCACCGCGGCGATGATCATGATCACGGAGTACTACACCGCCACCGAGTACAGCCCGGTGCGCAAGATATCGGCCGCATCGCAGACCGGGCATGCGACCAACATCATCGCCGGGCTCGGTGTGTCGATGAAGGCCACTGCGCTGCCGGTGATCGCGGTGTGCCTCGCCATCTGGGGTGCCTACACGCTCGACGGGCTGTACGGCCTCGCCATCGCTGCGACCGCCATGCTGTCGATGACCGGCATGATCGTGGCGCTCGATGCCTACGGTCCGATCACCGACAACGCCGGCGGCATCGCCGAGATGTCGGGCCTGCCCAAGGAGGTGCGTGCGATCACCGACCCGCTCGATGCGGTCGGCAACACCACCAAGGCGGTCACCAAGGGCTACGCCATCGGCTCTGCGGGACTGGCGGCGCTCGTGCTGTTCGCGGACTACACGCATAACCTCGAGGCCGCCGGCAAGCTCACCAACTTCTCGCTGTCCGATCCGGCCGTGATCATCGGCTTGTTCATCGGCGGGCTGGTGCCGTACCTGTTCGGCGCCATGGCCATGGAGGCGGTGGGGCGCGCCGCCGGCTCGGTGGTGAACGAGGTGCGGCGTCAGTTCCGCGAGATCAAGGGCATCATGGCGGGCACCGACAAACCGGACTACTCCCGTGCCGTGGACCTGCTGACCCGCGCGGCCATCCGCGAGATGATCGTACCGTCGCTGCTGCCGATCCTCGTGCCGATCGTGCTGGTGCTGGTCCTCAATTCACTCATGGGGCCGGGCGCCGGCGTGCGCGCGCTCGGAGGCCTGCTCATCGGCACCATCGTCACGGGGCTGTTCGTCGCGATCTCCATGACGACCGGCGGTGGCGCCTGGGACAACGCCAAGAAATATATCGAGGAAGGCAACTTCGGCGGCAAGGGCTCGGAGGCCCACAAGGCGGCGGTCACCGGCGATACGGTCGGCGATCCCTACAAGGACACCGCCGGTCCCGCGATCAACCCGCTCATCAAGATCATCAACATCGTCGCGCTGCTGCTCGTGCCGCTGCTGTAGCCGGCTACGCCGCCAGCTGCAACGGCTGCGGCCGGCCGATCGCGTAGCCCTGCAGGTAGTCGACCCCCATACGCCGCGCCGCCTCCTCCGCGGCGCTGTCCTCGACCTGCTCGGCGATCACCTTGAAGTTGAGCGTGCGGGCGAGCTTGATCATCGCCGTCACCATCGCCTGATTGACACTGTCGCGGGCCAGATTGCGGATGAAGGACCCGTCGATCTTCAGGTAATCGAGCGGCAGGGTCTTGAGGTTGGAGAAGGAGCCGACGCCCGAGCCGAAGTCATCGAGCGCGAACTGACATCCCATGCCGTGCAGCACGCCGACGAAGCGGCGCGCGTGATCGAGGTTGGCGATGACCGCGCTCTCGGCGATCTCGAAGCACACCTGCCCCGGGGTCACGCCGGTGCTGTCGAGGCACTCCACCACGAACTCGAGAAACTGCGCATCGGCGAGCGTCTGACCGGAGATGTTGATGGCGACGCTGTGCTGCGCAGCGACGCTGATCGCCCCGCGGCCGAGCGCGGCGAGCGTCGTCTGCACCACCCAGCGGTCCACCAGGCCCATGAGGCGGTAGCGCTCCGCGGCGCGCATGAACTCCGCCGGCAGCAGATCCTGGCCGGACTCGTCCTCGAGCCGCACCAGCACCTCCATTGCCGGGCCGCCGTCCTCGCCATGCGCCGGCACGATCACCTGATGATAGAGATGGAAGCGGTTCTCCTTCAGGGCGCTTTGCAGGCGCTGCAGCCACTGGATCTCGCCGGTGTGCCGCGCCAGCGCCTCATCGCGCGCCGAATAGACCACGACACGCCCACTGCCCTGCTTCTTGGCGACGTAGCAGGCGGTGTCGGCAGCGGCCAGCATCTCCTCGAGCGTGCCGCTCTCGCGCGAGATCTCGATGAGCCCGATGGAGGCGCCGATGTTGAAGATCTTGTCGCGCCACACGAAGCGGTGGTCACCGACCGCACGGGTGACGTCATCGGCGATCTGCCGCGCCTTCTCGAGCGGGCAGCCGACCAGCAGGATGCCGAACTCATCGCCGCCGAGTCTGCCGACCGTGTCGCTGTCGCGCACCGCATCGCGCAGCAGCTTCGCCACCTCGCGCAGCATGCTGTCGCCGGCGAGATGGCCGCTGGTGTCGTTCACCAGCTTGAAGCGATCGAGGTCCAGGTAGCACAGCACGTGCTGCCCATCGCCACGCTGACCGCTGCCGATCGCTTCCTCGAGGCGTCGCTCGAACTCGCGCCGGTTGACGAGCCCGGTGAGCGCATCGTGGGTCGCCTGATAGGACATCTGCCGCGTCAGGCCGCGCATCTCGGTCACATCGTGCAGCATGACCACCGCGCCGAGGAGCTCGCGGGCGCCGTTGCGGATCGGTGAGGCGGAAAGCTCGATCGAGCGCTCGCTGCCGTTGGCGCGCGACAGCATGAGCGCACGGCGGCTGAGGTTCACCGCCGCTCCGGTGGTGAGTGCCTGGTGCACCGGGTCCGACAGCAGACGCCGGTCGGTCTCATCGACGAGGCTCACGATCTCCTCGAGGAGCTTGCCGCTCGCGGTATCGGCGCCGCTGCCGGTGAGCTGTTCCGCAGCCGGATTCATGTAGTTGATGCGACCGTCGCGGTCGGTGGCGATGATCGCCTCGGCGAGCGAGTCGAGGGCGAGCGCCGGGGGTCCGGCGGCGCTCGCGGCCGGCAGACGCAACGCCTGGGCGGTCATGGTGGGCAGGACCTCGACCCCCGTGATGAGCAGCGCGCTCGCTTTATCGTACTCGACCGGTGTGGAGGAGATCTCGAGGCGCGTCATCTGCCCCTGCAGTCCTACCATGTCGATCTCGTAGCGCTCAGCCGCGCTCTCGCCGGCGAGACGCCGCCGGATGTTCTCGCTCACGAGCTCGGAGTACTCCGGCGGCACCAGATCCATGAGTCGCCGACCGACCAGCTCGGCACGATCGACGCCGACGAAGCTGGCAAATTGCCGGTTGGCGTACAGAATCACATCGCCATGCACCAGCACCGCCTCGTGAATGCGCTCGCCGAGCTCCATGAACAGCTTGGGCGCGTACGCGGCCTCGCGCTCGCCGCCGCCACTCGCAGCACGCGTGAGCAGGTGATTCACGGCGGTGATCAGCGCGGCCACCTCGGGCTTCTCGCTGGCCACCTCCACGCGGCCGGGCAGTCGTCCACCGATGGCGATGCGCTGCAACTGCTGCGACACCTCGGCGAGCTTGCGCAGGTCGCGCCGCTGCAACGCGTACATGATGAGCAGCAGTCCGGCGACGAGCGCGAACAGGAGGGACAAGAGCCCGGCAATCGACATCTGCGTGGTTCTCGAGGCCTTGTGCTTGGGGTCCCGGCGTTGGGCTCCGCAGGCGCTTCTGATTCGACTTGTCGCGCCGGTGCCCTATTGGCGAGGCAAGCATATCCCAGTGACGCCTTCGCCCCGTCGGTATTTGACCATATCTCGTCGCAGGGCAGCTTGGCAGCGAGCGGGAAAACCCTTAACTTCTCCGGCCTTTTCCGAGGTCGCAATAAGTCCAATCGGGAGGTCAGGGTGCAGACGGTGGATGCCCGCGAGCAGATGATCGAGCAGCAGGTGCGCGCTTGGGACGTTCTCGATGAGCGCGTGCTGGAGGTCCTGCGCCGCGTACCACGCGAGCTGTTCGTCCCGGAGGGACAGCGCTACCGCGCGTATGCCGACGCGGAGGTGCCGCTGCCGCGGGGCCAGCATATGTTGCGTCCCAGTGTGACCGGGCGCTTGCTGCAGGCACTGCTGCCGCTGCCGGGAGAGCGGGTGCTGGAGATCGGCACCGGCACCGGTTTCATCACCGCATGCCTGCGCACGCTCGCGCAGCGGGTGCGCAGCCTGGAGATATTCCCCGAGCTCGCCGCTGCCGCGCGTCGCAATCTCGGATCGTTCGGCCTGCGCGATGTCGAGGTGGTCGACGCCGACGCCTTGCAGGAAGATGCCGGCGTGCGCTTCGACGTCATCGCCGTTACCGCCTCACTGCCCGTTTATGATACGCGCTTCGAGCGCATGCTGGAGGTCGGTGGACGGCTGTTCGTGGTGGTCGGCAAGCCGCCCGCGATGGATGCACGGCTGGTGCAGCGAACTTCCGAGGACTCGCTGACGAGCCGCAGCCTGTTCGAGACCGTCATCGATCCGCTGGTGAATGCGCTGTCCCCGCCGGCATTCACCTTCTGACGATCCGGATCATCCCGGTCACTGAGCAAAGGGAACTGTCATGAATCGCGCCGCGACTCTCGCCGTCTCGTTGCTCGCGCTACCGCTCGCCGCGCCCGCCAAGGACCTGATCGGCGTATTCGAGGACGCGCTGCACGCCGATCCGGTGATCCGCCAGGCCGATGCCAACCGCCTGGCCGCGCGGGAGTCCAGGCCGCAGGCCCTGTCGGCGCTGCTGCCGCAGATCAATGGCACCGCCGGCGCCACGCGCGAGCACTCCTCCGGCTTCGAGAGCCAGATCTTCGAGGTGACGAACGCGAACAATCCCAACGCCCCGCCACAGCTGGTGGTGACGCGCGAGGCCGATCAGATCGACAACACCATCAAGCAGTGGTCGCTCAACCTGCGGCAGAACGTGTTCTCCTGGTCGAACTGGATGGCTCTGAAGGCGGCGAGCCACGAGGTGGCGCAGGCCGAGGCGAATTACGCCTCCGCCGAGCAGCAGCTCATCCTGCGGGTGGCACAGGCGTACTTCAACGTGCTCACCGCGATCGACACGCTCGAGGCGGACCAGACCTCGCTCGAGGCGATCTCGCGGCAGCTCGACCAGGCGAACAAGCGCTTCGAGGTGGGACTGATCGCCATCACCGACGTCGAGGATGCCAAGGCGGCGCGCGACAGTGCCGCGTCCACCGTGATCGCCGCCAAGCGCACCCTCGCCACCAGCGAGGATCAGCTGCAGGAGATCACCGGACAGAAATACGACGCGCTCGCCAAGCCGGGGCCCGACATGCCGCTCAACAACCCCGAGCCCGCCGACCAGAGCCGCTGGGTCAACATCTCCCTCGAGCAGAATCTGTCGCTGATCTCGAGCCGCCTGGCGGCGGATATTGCGCGCGAGAACGTGCGGGTCGCCTTCGGCGGCCACCTGCCGACACTCGACATCGTCGCGGGGCGCTCCTACAACTACACCAGCTCCGACCAGATCTTCGACGGCGAGCGATTCTCCAACATCGACAACAAGGCCAATGACCGGCAGATCGGCCTGCAGTTCACGCTGCCGATCTACAGCGGCGGCTACACGCAATCCAAGGTTCGCCAGGCCGAGTACCAGTGGATCGCCGCCAAGGAAGGGGTCGTGCAGAGCTCGCGCGCGACCGAGCGGCAGGCGCGCGATGCTTATCTCGGAGTCATCAGCGGCATCGCCCGCGTGCAGGCCCTGCGGCAGGCGGTCGAGTCCAACCAAACCTCGCTCAAGGCGACCGAAGCAGGGTATGAGGTGGGCACGCGCACCTCGGTCGACGTGCTCAACGCGCGGCGGCTGCTCGTGCAGGCGCAGACCGATTACGCGGCCGCGCGCTACGACTACATCATCAGCGTGCTGCAGCTGCGCCTGGCTGCCGGCAACCTCGATCGCAGGCAGCTCACCGACCTCAACGGCTGGCTGACGGTCCCGGCGCGCACCTCCCCGGCGGTGGCGACCCCCGAGACGGTGAGTCCGACCGTACCGCCGCCGCAGCCGACACCGCTGCCGCCGCCGCCACCGCCGCGTAACAAAGGCAAGCCTTAGTCGAGCAGCGGCTCGATGAGTGCCAGGAGCTTCCCGAGCGCACCCCGGTTGGCATCGACCGAGGCGCGCCCGGCCGCGCCCATGCGCTCGCGCGCCGCGGGGTCGGCGAGGAGCGCGCTGACGCGCGCGCCGAGCTCGGCGCCATCGCGCACGACCTCCGCGGCACCGCGGGCGATGAGCAGCTGCGCGATCTCGGCGCTGTTGCCGGTGTTCGGACCGACCAGCACCGGCACCCCGAGTGCTGCCGGCTCGAGGAGATTGTGGCCGCCGACCGGGGCGAGGCTGCCGCCGACGAAGGCCACGTCCGCCGCGGCGTAGAAATCCAGCAGCTCACCGAGCGAATCGAGCAGCAGCACCGCGCAGTCGGCATCCTCCTCGCTGGCGGCCGCCGAGCGCCGCCGGAAGCTCACACCGGCGGCACGGAGCGTGTGGGCAACCTCATCGAAGCGCGGCGGATGACGCGGCGCGAGCACGAGCAGCGCCGTAGGGTGGCGGCGGCGCACGCTCTGCTGAGCGGCGATGACCGCCTGCTCCTCGATGCCGCCGTGGGTGCTGCCGGCGACCCACAGCGGCCCGTTCGGCGCAAAGTGGGCGCGCAGCTCGGCGCCGCGCGCCGCGAGGCCGGCCGGAAGCTCGAAGTCGAACTTGATGTTACCGGTCACGTGAGTGCTGGCCGGATCCGCGCCGAGCGAACGGAAGCGCTCGGCATCGCCGGCAGCCTGCGCGGCGACCACCGCGGTGCTCGCCAGCGTGTCCCGGAACAGCGCGCCGAGGCGCCGGTAACCCCTCACCGAGCGCGCCGAGATCCGCGCGCTCGCCAGCACCAGCGGCACGCGGCGCCGCGAGCACTCCCGGTACAGATTCGGCCACAGCTCCGTCTCGAAGATCACCGCGAGCCGCGGCTGCACGCGGCGGAAAAATCGGCGTACGGCACCGGGCAGATCGAAAGGCACGTAACGCACCTGCGCAAGGTTGCCGAACAGGGCGTGAGCCCGCGCGCAGCCGGTGGGCGTGAAGGTCGTGACGGTGAGCGGCAGGCCGGGGTGCTCACGGGCGAGGGCGCTCACGAGCGGCGCGCACGCCTGGACCTCGCCGACCGACACCGCATGCAGCCACACTCCGTGCGGCGCGCGGGCTGCGCCGAAGCCGAACCGCTCGCGGAAATGGTGCCAGTAGCTGCGGTCGCGCAGGCCGCGCCACAGGAGGAGCAGCGACACGACCGGCACCGCGAGGTAGAGGGCGAGCAGGTACAGAAATCGCAAGCGCGTCCCGTCGCGGCGTTAGGCGGCCGGCGGCTCGGCGCGCGCGGCTCCCTGACGGTACCCATCGAGCAGCGCATGCCAGTCGGATTCGCTGAAGCGCTCCGGCGGCAAGGACCAGGTCACCTTCTCGAGCGAGCGGCGCAGCCGCACCAGATTGCCATCGCGCCACAGCCCGGGCGCCCGCAGCTGACAGCGGTCGAAGTCGATGAGGTACACGCTCTCCTCGCTCAACAGGACGTTGTGTGCATTGAGGTCGGCGTGGCAGACGCCCAGATCGTGGAAGCGGCGGATGCAGCGGCCGATGCCGATCCAGGTGAGCGTCGCGAGCGCGCCGGTCCGCAGGCACTCGGCGAGCGAGCCGACGGCGGCCAGGCGCTCGGTGATGATGTCGCCGGTGTAGCTCGAGCCGGTATGGTTGTAGCGCGCCGCGATCGGCGCCGGCACCGGCAGCCCCGCGCGATGCAAGCGGTACGTGAGCTGCCACTCGACGAAGGGCCGGGTGCCCTCCTCGCCATGCCACATGAAACGATCCGCCGACCAGCGCGCCATGAGCCCGCCGCGCCGATAGTGCCGCAGCACGTAGCGGCGCCCGTCGGACCCGTTGATGAAACGCGCTGCCGCGCGGCCGCGGCTCGCGGTGCCATCGAGCGCGCCGAGCGCTTCCCAGTAGCGTGGCTCGAACCAGTCGGCACTCAAATTGCCCGCGCGGGAGGTGTCATATAGCATGGCGCCCCCCGTGATGGCGCTGCGTTTCACCTCCGGCCCGAGCGCAAAGCGCCCATTCACAAAGCTGACTCCATGATGCTGCCTCTTCCCGAGCCGCCGCGCAGTGTCTGCATACTCAGGCTGTCGGCGATCGGCGATGCCTGCCACGTCGTGCCGATCGTACGCACCTTACAACAGGCGTGGCCCGCCACACAGCTCACCTGGATCATCGGCCGGAGCGAGGCGCGCCTCATGAGGCTGCTCGAGGGCGTGGAGTTTATCACCGTCGACAAGCGCGCCACGCTCGCGGGGCTCCCCGCGTTGCGCGCCGCGCTCGGCGGTCGCCGCTTCGAGGTGCTGCTGCACATGCAGCTCGCACTGCGTGCCAGTCTCGCGGCGGCATGCGTCGCGGCGCGCGTCAGGCTCGGCTTCGACCTGCCACGCGCGCGTGAGCTGCAGTGGTTGTTCACCAACGCGCGCATCGCCGCGCGCTCCCGCGAGCATGTGCTCGACAGCTTCTTCGGCTTTCCCCTGGCGCTCGGTGTCAGCGAGCGGTTGCTGCGCTGGGATCTGCGGCTGCCGGCGGAGGCGCAGGCCTACGCGCGGCGGCTGATACCGGAAGGCCGGCCGACGCTCGTCATCAGCCCATGCTCGAGTCATGCGCTGCGCAACTGGCGGCCCGAGCGCTACGCGGCCGTCGCCGCACATGCGGTGGCGCGGCATGGCATGCAGGTGATCCTTGCCGGCGGCCCGAGCGGGCAGGAGCGTGCGATGGGCGCAGCCATCGAGGGGGCCTGCCCGGTGTCGCTCACCAACCAGATTGGCAAGGACACCCTACCCGAGCTGCTCGCGCTGCTCGCACGGGCGCGGGTTCTCGTGAGCCCCGACTCCGGTCCGGTGCACATGGCGACGGCGGTGGGCACGCCGGTGATCGGACTGTATGCCGCCACCAATCCCTCGCGCAGCGGTCCGTATCTCTCCATTCCCTGGTGCGTCGACGCCTACCCGGAAGCCGCGCGCCGCTTCCGCGGCTGCGACCCGCGCGAGCTGCCGTGGACCCACAAGATCGAGGAGCCCGGTGTGATGGACCTGATCCGGATCGAACAGGTCACCGGGAAGCTCGATGAGTTGCTAGGATCGCGCACATGAAGGAGATCCTGGTTCCGCTCTCCCCGGGCGAGCTGCTCGACAAGATCGCCATTCTGAGGATCAAGGTGGCGCGCATCCAGGATGCGGCGAAGCTCGCGAACGTGAAGCTGGAGCTGTCACTGCTCGAGGCCACCTGGAAGGACTGCGGGGCGGACGCGCACGATGTGGCGCTCGAGGAGCGCGCGCTCGAGAACGTCAACGCGCGCCTGTGGGACATCGAGGATCGGATCCGCGACAAGGAAGCGCGCCAGACTTTCGACCGCGAGTTCATCGAGCTCGCGCGGGCGGTCTACATCTGCAACGACGAGCGCGCCGAGATCAAGAAGCGCATCAACGTGCAGCTCGGCTCGCGCATCATCGAAGAAAAATCCTATAAACAGTACCGGTAGCGGCATGCATCAAAATCGCTCCTCCTGGCTGCTGGCTGTGCTCGGTGTCGGCCTGCTCGGTGTCGGCCTGCTCGCGGAGAGTGCCGCGGCACAGGCGCCGGCTTCCGGCGCCTTCGGTGAGCTCTCCTGGCGGCTCGTGGGACCGATGCGTGGCGGGCGCACGCGTGCGGTAACCGGTGTCGCATCGCAGCCGGGGGTGTTCTACATCGGCGCGGTGAATGGCGGAGTCTGGAAAACCGACGATGCCGGGCGCACCTGGCGGCCGATATTCGACACGCAGCCGACGCAGTCGATCGGCGCGATCGCAGTCGCCCCTTCCGACCCGCAGGTCATCTACGTGGCAAGTGGCGAGGGGCTGCTGCGGCCGGATCTGTCGGTCGGCAACGGCATCTACGCTTCCCGCGATGGCGGGCAAACCTGGACGCACCTCGGTCTCGCGCAGGGCCAGCAGATCGCAGAGCTCGCCGTCGACCCGCGCGATTCGGCACGGCTTTTCGCCGCAGTGATGGGCCATCCTTTCGGGCCCAGCTCCGAGCGCGGCATCTATCGCTCGCTGGATGCCGGTGCCAGCTGGCAACGGGTGCTCTTCAAGGATGAGAACACCGGCGGTTCCGCGGTCGCGCTCGATCCGTCGAATCCCGCGGTCGTCTACGCCGGGCTCTGGCAGGCGCGGCTCGGACCCTGGGAGGACAAGAACGAGTTCAATGGCGCGGGCGGGGGCCTCTACAAGTCGACCGATGGCGGCACGACCTGGAAGCAGCTCACGGTGGGGCTGCCGTCCAACCTCGCACAGGTCAACATCGCGGTCGCGCCTTCCGCGCCGCAGCGTCTGTACCTTTCGATCGCCACCAGCGACTCCTCGGAATACTCCTCCGCCGCCGGGCTCGGTGTGTTTCGCTCGGACGATGCCGGCGAGAGCTGGGCGCGCATCACCAACGATCCGCGCCCGGCGCTGCGCATCGGCGGGGGCGACCTGGCCGTACTGCGCGTGGATCCGACCAATGCGGATGTCCTCTACAGCGCCAGCATCGTCACGATGAAGTCCAGCGACGGGGGCCGCAGCTGGCAGCCGCTGCGCGGCGCACCCGGCGGCGATGATTATCAGAACCTGTGGATCAGCCCGCGCGACCCGCGGACCATCGCCCTGGTCAGCGACCAGGGCGCGGTCATCACCGTCAATGGCGGTGCGACCTGGAGCAGCTGGTTCAATCAGCCGACGGCGCAGCTGTATCACGTGAGCGTTACGCCGACCTTCCCGTACCGCGTCTGCGCGGGACAGCAGGAGAGCGGCTCCGTCTGCATCGCCAGCCGCGGCAATGACGGCAGTATCACCAATCGCGACTGGCACCCGGTCGGCGTCATCGAGTACGGCTACGTGGCGCCCGATCCGCTCGACGCCGATGTGATCTACGGCGCAGGCCGGAGCGAGGTGTCGAAGTTCCACGTCTCGACCGGGCAGGTGCAGAACGTCACGCCCATTCCGCTGCGGGGGCCGCAGGTGTGGGTTCATCGGACGCAGCCGTTGATGTTCTCCCCCCTCGATCCGCACACCCTCTACTACGGCGCCCATCGTCTCTACCGCACCAGCGACGGCGGGCTGTCCTGGGAGGTGGTGAGTCCGGTGCTCGCGCGCGAGCCGGGCGCCATCCCCGCGAGCGTCGGAGCGCTGCGAGTCAAGGGTGCGGAAGAGCAGCGCGGAGTCATCTACGCGCTCGGGCTCTCCCCGCTCGATCGCGGCAGAATCTGGGCCGGCACGGACGATGGGCTCGTGTGGCTCAGCACCGATGAGGCGCGCAACTGGTCGAACGTCACACCACCGGATCTCGTGCCCTGGAGCAAGGTGACGCAGATCGAGCCTTCGCATTTCGATGCGGACACCGCGTATGTCTCGGTGAGCCGCATGCGCATCGATGATCTGCGTCCGTACCTGTATCGCACGCGCGACCGCGGCCGCACCTGGCAGGCGATCGTGACGGGACTGCCGGCTGACGCCCCGGTGAATTCCGTGCGCGAGGATCCGCAACGCCGCGGCCTGCTGTTCGCCGCCACCGAATCTGCGGTGTGGGTCTCGCTCGATGACGGTGAGCACTGGCAGTCGCTGCAGCTGAACCTGCCGCACACCTCGATGCGCGATCTGTGGATCCACGAGGATGACCTGATCCTCGCAACGCACGGCCGCTCGATCTGGATACTCGATGACATGACGCGGCTGCGGCAGCTGCCAGCGACGCCGCTGCGCGCGCCGATGCTGTTTCGTCCGGCCGCGGCCTACCGCATGCATCGCAGCACCTGGACCGATACGCCCATACCGCCCGATGACCCGCTCACGGAGAATCCGCCCGCGGGCGCCATCATCGAGTTCTTCCTGCCCCGCAATGCGCGCGCGCCGCTCATGCTCGAAGTGCTCGACGGGAGCGGCGCCCTGGTACGGCGCTTCAGGAGCGACGATGCCCCCGAGCCGGGCGCCGAGGAGCTCGCGCGCGAGCTCATTCCCGGCTATTGGATCAAGCCGCCGCAGGTGCTCTCCGGAAAGGCCGGCATGCACCGCTGGGTCTGGGATCTGCACTACTCCGCACCGCTGTCGGCCGCTCATGGCTACCCGATCTCGGCCGTACCGCACGCGACCCCGCGCCAGCCCGAAGGACCGCTCGCGCTGCCGGGGAGCTACCGGGTGCGTCTCACCTACGAGGGCCAGCACCTCGAGGCACCTCTCACGGTCAAGCCGGATCCGCGCGTGAGGGCATCCGCACAGCAGCTCGCCGAGCAGCTGCGCCTCGCCACGCGTCTCGCCGATCTCCTGACACGCAGCTCACGCACGCTCCTCACCGCGCAGTCCGAGGAGGCTCAGCTCACAGCGCTCGGCCCGGCGGGCGCGTCGATCGATGCGGTGCGTGCCTGGCAGCCTCGTCTCGCCGGGCTCACGGGCTCCGCACCGGCGAATCCGGCAGCACCGAGCCTGAAGGACCTCCAGGAGCAGATCGCCGGGCTGTACGCTGAGCTCGCGCGCGGGGACGCGGCACCGACCACCGCGCAGCTTGCCGCCACGGAGGATCTCCAGGGCCGTCTCGCGGAGCTCATGGAGAGCTGGCAGAAGCTGCAGGCCGATCTGCCGGATCTCAACCAGCGGCTGCGCGCTGCGAAGCTCGCGCCGGTTCGCACGGACCTCGCGCCGCCGCGCGATCCGAACCTTGCGGATGAGGAGTGAGGGGCGCCACGGCGGTCGCCGCGGCCAGCCTCAGCGCCGCAGGGTGTACTCCGCGCCGCAGTAGGGACATTTCGCCCAGCCACTCTCCTCGATGGGCAGGTACACCCGCGGATGTGAGTTCCACAGGTACATCTGCGGCATCGGGCAACACAGCGGCAGGTCCTCGACGGTGACGTCGTAGTGGTTCTGCGCGTTCGGTTCTATCAAAGGCCTTGCGGTCGCCGCCATGGAACTGTCGCCGATGCCTGGGACGGTGGGCGGTGATTATACCCGCGTGTCCGGGGGGTCAGCGCACAGCGTGGCATTCCACAGTGAGGTCACGGCCGCCCGCATCTGCGTGAACTCGCCGGTGGCCACGATCGGGGCGGCGGCATCGAGCGAGAGCCGGTGGAGACGGGCGCGGTAAGCCCGATAAGCCGCAGTCAACACGTCCACACTCGCCTGCGGCACGAGGTCCGCGGAGGCGACCGACTCGAGCTGGCGAATGGTGTCGGAGAACATGGCCACCGGGGGGTGCGAGTGCGCCCACCTCAGCGCCCAGTATTGGGCGAGGAACTCGATGTCGGCGATGCCGCCGGCATCCTGCTTGATGTCGAAGTGCCGGCTATCGCCCCGGGACAGCTCGCGGCGCATGCGCTCGCGCATGCTGCGCACCTCCTGCCGCAGCGTGTCGCGCCGCACGTAATCGCGCAGCACTTCGATGCGTACCGCCTCGAAGCGTGCCCGCAACTGCGGCGACCCGGCGACCGCGCGCGCGTGCAGCAACGCCTGGTGCTCCCAGGTCCAGGCTTCGCACCGCTGGTACTCGGCGAAGGCGTCGATGTTGGTCACCAGCAGACCGCCTTTGCCGCTCGGCCGCAGCCGCACATCGACCTCGTAGAGCCGTCCGGCGGCAGAATGCATGGTGAGCAGGTGCACGATGCGCTGCGCGAGCCGCACGAAGAACAACTGGTTGTCGATCGGGCGCGGACCGTCGGTCTGCTGATGCTCGCCCGCCGAATCGTGCAGGAACACCAGGTCCAGATCGGATGAATAGCCGAGCTCCATGCCACCGAGCTTGCCGTAGCCCGCGGCACATACATTCACGGTGCGCCTCGCCGTTCCCTCGCCGCAGGCAGGCACTCCGAACTGCGCGGTGATCTGCTGCCAGCCGAGCTGCATGGCACGCTCGAGAATCAGCTCGGCGATGTCGGTCAGGCGGTCGCTCACCTGCATGACCGGCAGCAGATCGGTGAGATCGGCGACGGCGACGCGAAACAGGGCGGCACGCTGGAATTGCCGCAGCGTCTCCACCTGCAGCTCCGGATCCTCCTCGTGCAGCTGCTGCAGGCGCGCCTCGAGGTCGGCGGCAAACCCAGCCCGCGTCGGCAGCTGCGTCAGCAGGCGCTCGTCGATCAGCTCATCGAGCAGCAGCGGATGCGCCGCGATCTGCGCCGCGAGGAAGTCGCCGTGGCGACACAGCTCCACCAGCCGCGCCCGCGCGGCCCCGTTCTCGCGCAGCAGCGAGAAGTACGCGGAGCGCTTGCCGGTGGCCTCGATGATCGAGAGCACCCGGCGGAGCACCGGCAGCTGGGCGTTGCTGTGCGCCACATCGGCCAGCAGCGCCGGCAGCAGCGCCTGCAGCCGGTGGCGCCCGGCCTCATCGAGCTTGCGCACCGTCGCCTGGGCGCGCAACTCGAGGAGGAGCCGCGCCGCCTCGTCGCTGTCCTCGAAGCCGGCATGCGCCAGCGCGTCCGCGAGCGCCGCCGTCTCCGCCTGGGTGTCCCAGAAGCGCCCCAGATCGATGCGAACCGCGGTCGCATCCGGCTCCTCGCCGCCGGAGAACACCAGGCGGAAGTGGTGACTCACACGGGTGCGGTGCACATCGAGCTCACGCAGCAGCGCCGCCCAGCCGGACGCTCCCATGGCGAGTGCGATGCGCTCCCGGCCGATCTCATCCTCCGGGAGCTGATGCACCTGTGCGTCCGCGAGCATCTGCAGCCGGTTCTCGAGACGCCGCAGGAAGACATAGGCCGCGCTCAGCTCATTCACCGTCTCCATCGGCAACAGCCGTGTCTCGCCCAGACGCCGCAGCGCGCCGAGGAGCGAGGGTGTCTGCAGCAGACGGTCGCGACCGCCGCGGGTGAGCTGCAGGGCCTGCACGATGAACTCGACCTCACGGATGCCGCCCGGGCCGAGCTTGATGTGGTCCGCGAGCTCGCGCCGCGCCACCTCGCGGGCGATGAGCGCTTTCATCTCGCGCAGGCTCTCGAAGACACCATAGTCGAGGTAGCGGCGGTACACGAAGGGGCGGATGGCGCTCGCCTCCACCTCCGCGTAGCGCGCCGCTGCAGTCAGCGGGCGCGCCTTCACGTAGGCGTAGCGCTCCCAGTCCCGCCCATGCCGGGGCAGGTAATCCTCGAACGCGGCGAAGCTCGAGACCAGCGGCCCGGAATCCCCGAAGGGTCGCAGCCGCACATCGACGCGCAGCACGAAACCCTCGGCGGTCGAGGTCTGCAGCAGGCGCACCAGCGCCTGGCCGAGCCGGGTGAAGAATTCCTCGTTGCTGATGCGCAGCGGGCCGTCCGTCTCACCGTGCTCCGGAAACAGCAGCACCAGATCCACATCGGAGGAGAAGTTGAGCTCGCCACCCCCGAGCTTGCCCATGGCGATCACCACGAGCGGCTGCACCGCGCCGCTCGCGTTGCGAGGCTCCCCGTACCGTGCCGTGAGTCCGGCGCGTGCCGCCTCGAGCGCCGTCACGATGGCCTGACCGGCAAATGCCGTGAGGTCGGCCAGCGTCTCGGTGAGATCGGCCCAACCCGCCAGGTCCCGCCAGGCGATGCGGGTCAGCTCCCGCCGCCGCCAGCGACGCAGCTCCCTCTGCATCTCGGCCTCCGCTGCAGCAGTACCGCCGCCCACGGGTGGCGCGCGCGAGGCGAACTCCGAGGCGTCGAAGCGTCGCTGCAGGTCTCCGCTGCCGATCAGCCGCGGCAGGAGGTCCGGGTGACGAGCACAAGCCTGCGCCACGAAGTCACTCGCCGCGAAGACCCCGGCAACGGAGTCGCGCACCGCAGCCGGCCCAGCCGCCAACGCCGCGCGCGCGGCATCATCGAGCTCGGCGAGCGCACGATCGGCCAGCGAGGCGAGCTGCGGGCTGAGTGGGTTCAGTTCCAGACGTTTCCGCCGAGGTCGTGCACCGTGGCGGTGTCGAGCCTGCGGCTCAGCCCCTTGAAGTGCGAGGTGGCGATGTACACGTGCGCCCCGCCTGAGGCTTCGATCGATGCCTGCTCGCCCTCGATCTGGCTGTTGTCGATATGCACGTTGGCGGAACGCGCTGCGACGCCGACGCCGCTCGCGCTGATGTGACTGTTGGTGATGTAGATCTCGCAACCGTCCAGTGCGCTCACGGCATCGCCATCGAACATCAGGTTGCGGTTGTCGATGTGCAGCAGCCGCGAGCCCTGACACACGATCGGCTCGTGGCGGTGCTCGAGCGGTGCGGCGACGGCGGAGTCACGCAGGCGCTGCGCGGACGGCCCGCCCGGCTGGGCCGCAGTAATGGTGTAACCCGGTCCCGCTTCGAGCACCCGGCCCGGCCTCACGTTCGCCAGACCCGCGGAGCTCTCGGACGTGAGCACCGGCTCGGGATGCGGCGTCGGCGCCTCCGTGGGGGTCGCGGCCTCCCCTGCACTGGCCGGCTCCGTTTGCGCGAGCTGCTCCCCGGTGTCGGTCCGGCTGTCGCCTTGACCCACGGCCGAGGTCGCGCCGGGTCTGCTCTCGGGAACGCTGGCGGACTCCAGGGTCGCCTCGGCCGGCGATGCGATCACCTGATCCGCGCGTACCGTGCGAAGCGCGCCGCCATTCTTCAGTCGTACGGTGAACGTGTGGCTCTGCGGATCCGCCGCCACGATCTCGAGCGACTTGTTGCGCTCGAGCGCCGCCCGGGCCCAGCCCATCTCGTCCGGGTTGTCGCGGCCGCAGCCCTCGAGCAACAAGAGCCCGGCACAGGCGATCCAGGTGATGCGGCCGTAACGAAGCTTACCCATGCGGCCTCCTCGCGAGGACGATAAACCTCGCTGCGGCCCCAAGGAAGTGCTGTGCCGTCTCGGCGCGTCCGCAGCGTGACGGCGGTCGCGAACCGACCGCCGCTAGATCCGCGGAGAGACGCTCAAAAAAATAGGCCCCACAATGTGGGGCCTGGAGGAATGCGCGGAATAGGGGGTCTTGTTCCGCGTCTTTCCGGATCGGCGCCCGGCAGAGACCTGGCGCCAACCCGTAAACTGTTATGTCAAGCCTATCGACTGTCCTCCGTGGAATCGATACCTCTTTAGAGAGGGGATCGTTCCCGATTCCTTAAGGAATCCTTACATGTCCATTCCGCCCATGCCGCCCGGAGGGCCTGCGTGGGTGTGCTCCTCGTCCTTCGGAGCCTCGGCGACCATGACCTCCGTCGTGAGGAGCAGGCCCGCTACCGAAGCGGCGTTCTGCAGCGCAAGACGGGTCACCTTGGTCGGATCGAGGATGCCCTCCTCGAGCATGTCCCCGAACTCACCGCTGGCGGCGTTCCAGCCGAAAGAGCCCTTGCCTTCCTTCACCCGGTTCAGGATCACCGCGGCGTCCTCGCCGGCGTTGTCGACGATCTGGCGCAGCGGCTCCTCGATCGAGCGGGAGAGGATACGGACACCGACGTGCTGGTCCTCGTTGGCGGTCTCGAGCTTCTCGAGAGCGCGCTGCACGCGGATCAGGGCCACGCCGCCGCCGGGCACCACGCCCTCTTCGACCGCGGCACGCGTGGCGTGCAGCGCATCCTCGACGCGGGCCTTCTTCTCCTTCATCTCGATCTCGGTCGCAGCACCGACTTTGACCACGGCAACTCCGCCGGAGAGCTTCGCGACGCGCTCCTGGAGCTTCTCCTTGTCGTAGTCGGAGGTGGCCTCCTCGGCCTGCTGACGGATCGACTCGATGCGCGCCTTGATGTCGGACGGCTTGCCGGCGCCATCAATGATGGTGGTGTTCTCCTTCTCCACGACCACCTTCTTGGCCTCGCCGAGATCGTTCAGAGTCGCCTTCTCGAGCGACAGCCCGACCTCATCGGAGATCACCGTGCCGCCGGTGAGGATCGCGATGTCCTGCAGCATCGCCTTGCGGCGATCGCCGAAGCCCGGCGCCTTCACGCCGGCCACCTTGAGGATGCCGCGGATGTTGTTGACGACGAGCGTCGCCAGCGCCTCGCCCTCGATGTCCTCGGCGATGACCAGCAGCGGACGACCGGACTTGGCCACGCCCTCGAGCAGCGGCAGGAGCTCCCGGATGTTGGAGATCTTCTTGTCGACCAGCAGGATGACGGGCTTCTCGAGCTCCGTGGTCTGGTTCTGCTGGTTGTTGATGAAATACGGCGAGAGATAGCCGCGGTCGAACTGCATGCCCTCGACCACTTCCAGCTCGTTGGCGAGTCCCGAGCCTTCCTCGACCGTGATCACCCCTTCCTTGCCGACCTTCTCCATCGCCTCGGCGATGGTCTTGCCGATCGACTCATCGGCATTCGCGGAGATCGTGCCGACCTGCGCAATCGCCTTCGAGTCCTTGCAGGGCTTGGAGAGCTTCTTGAGCTCCTCGACCGCCGCGATGACGCCCTTGTCGATGCCGCGCTTGATGTCCATCGGGTTGCGGCCCGAGGAGACCGCCTTCAGCCCCTCGCGGATGATCGCCCGCGCGAGCACCGTGGCGGTCGTGGTGCCGTCGCCGGCCTCGTCAGAGGTGTTGGATGCAACCTCCTTCACCATCTGCGCGCCCATGTTCTCGAACTTGTCCTTGAGCTCGATCTCCTTCGCGACCGACACACCGTCCTTGGTGACGGTGGGGGCGCCGAAGCTCTTCTCGAGCACGGCATTGCGGCCCTTGGGGCCGAGTGTCGCCTTGACGGCGTTGGCGAGGACGTTCACGCCCTTGAACATGCGCTGGCGTGCGTCATCGCTGAAACGAACTTCTTTGGCTGCCATTGTCGTGATCCTCGCTTACTTGCCTTCAATCACGGCCATGACGTCTTCTTCGCGCATGACCACGAGATCTTCGCCGTCGACCTTGACCTCCGTCCCGCTGTACTTGCCGAACAGGATCTTGTCGCCGACCTTCACATCGAGAGGCCGAACCTGACCGTCTTCCAGGATCTTTCCTTTGCCGACCGCGACGATTTTTCCCTGTACCGGCTTCTCGGCCGCGGTATCGGGAATGACGATGCCGCCCGGGGAGGTACGCTCCTCCTCCAGACGCTTCACGATGACGCGGTCATGAAGAGGACGAATCTTCATGGTGAACGCTCCTTAAAACATTGATAATTTGGATGAAATGTCTGCCCGGGTGGGTTTATTAGCACTCACCCCTGGCGGCTGCTAATGATAGGGAGGCAAGGCTCAATTTCAAGCCTGCCCGGGGCATTTTTTTAGGGGTCCGCGGGCGCGGAACGGCTGCATGCCGGATGGAGCGTAGTTCCTGCCTTTCGGAGGCGGTCTGCGCTATAAGAGCGCTGTCGAACTTGCGGTCCCTTATGTACTTACCCTGCAGGAAACATATTCTGGGCTGCTTGCTGGTGCTGCTGAGCGCGGCACTCGGGGCCCAGACTACCCCGGCGCCTCAGAAACCCTCGGGAGTCGATGCCCTCCTCGGCTCCGCGCGCTCGGGCGGCGATGAGTTCCTCCCCCCCGATCAGGCGTTTCGCTTCGACGCGCTTGCGGCTGGAGCCGACCGGATACGACTGAACTGGGAGATCGCCGAGGGCTACTACCTCTATCGCGCGCGCATCAGGGTGAAAACGGCAAGCGCCGCCGCCCAGCTTGGCACGCCGGAGTTCCCGAGCGGCCAGGTGAAGATGGACGAATATTTCGGGAAGCAGGAGGTCTACCACCACGAGCTTTCCGTCTCGCTGCCGGTCGTGCGCTCATCCGGTGGCGCGCTCGATCTGCCGCTCGAGGTCACCTACCAGGGGTGCGCCGATGCCGGGCTGTGCTATCCGCCGCAGACCCGGAGCCTGGTCGTCCGCCTCCCGGCCGCAGGATCCGCTGGCGCAGGGAGCCGCGGCTCAGGCGCCGACACTGCCGCCGCGTTCCTCTCGCAGGAGTGGTTCAGCAATGCCTTGCGCGGCAACCTGCTCATGGCGCTCGCCTGCTTCTACCTCGGCGGGCTCGTGCTTTCCTGCACGCCCTGCGTGCTGCCCATGGTGCCGATCCTCTCGGGAATCATCGTCGGCAGCGGGCGGCGGATAACGAGCGGCAGAGCCTTCGCGCTCTCCGTGAGCTACGTGTTCGGCATGGCGCTGACGTATGCCGTGGCTGGCGTTGCCAGCGCGGCGGCCGGCAAGGAAGTGCAGGCCATGTTCCAGCAATGGTGGGTGATCGCGCTCTTCGCGCTCATTTTCCTGGTGCTGGCGCTTTCGATGTTCGGGCTGTTCACGCTGCAGATGCCCGCTGGGGTGCAGTCGCGCCTGGCGGAGCTGAGCAACCGGCAATCTGCCGGAACCTTCGGGGGCGTCGCGCTGATGGGGGCGCTGTCCGCGCTCATCGTCACCACCTGCGTCGCTCCGGTGCTGGTTGGCGCGCTCCTCGTCATCAGCCAGACGGGAGCGGTCGCACGAGGCGGGGCGGCGCTCTTTGCCGCCGGAGTCGGCATGGGTACGCCGCTCCTCATCGTCGGCGCATCCGCAGGCAAGCTGCTGCCGAAACCCGGCCCGTGGATGGACCTCATCAAGAGGCTCTTCGGGGTCCTGATGCTCGGGGTCGCGATATGGATGCTCGCACGCATCGTCCCCGAGCGACTGATACTCGCGCTCTGGGCAGTCCCGGCGCTGATTCTCGCCTGGCTGCTGTGGAGCGGCCTGGGCCGACGCTCGCCGCTCGCCTGGGGATTGCGCGCGGGTGCCGTCGCCGCGGGACTTTATGGGATCGCGCTCTCCGCCGGCGCGGTGCTCGGCGGCACCGATCCGCTCGCGCCGCTGCCCGTGTTTGCGAAGCCCACCACCGCACTCGCTTTCCGTCCGATTCGCTCGGTTGCGGACCTCGATCGGGAAGTCAGCCAGGCCCGCGCCCAGGGCCGCAGCGTTCTCGTCGACTTCTCGGCCGACTGGTGCACCTCGTGCAAGGAAATGGAGCGGTACACCTTCAGCGATCCGGCGGTGCAGGCCGCGCTCAGCAATACCGTGCTGCTGCGGGCCAACGTGACGCAAAACGACCCGGACGACCAGGCGCTGTTGCATCACTTCGGTATCTTCGGTCCACCCACCATCGCTTTCTACGGGTCCGATGGCCGTGAGCGCGCCGCGTATCGCGTCGTGGGATACATGAACGCGGCCGCCTTCGTGGCCCGCACCCGCGCGGCACTGCACTCGCCCTCGTGAGCGATCCTGCCTCGCGCGGGCCCCGCAGGGCGTTGCAGGTCCTGTCGCTCGCCGCGATCCTGGCTTCGGGTGCGGTGGGCTTCCTCAGCTATTACCTCCTGGTGCATCGCCCGAGCTCGATCGTGGCCGCCGGGGATTCACACCCGGCATCGACAGGTGCGCAGGGGGGTGACAGCGAGGGGGTCAGCGAGCGCCAGGAGGAACCTCCCGCCCCGAAAGTACCCGAGTCCCTGCCCGACCTTCAGCTCCCGGGCACGGACGGCCGGAGGCATCGGCTGACGGACTGGAAGGGCCGCGACCTCCTCATCAATTTCTGGGCGACCTGGTGTGAGCCCTGCCGTCGCGAGATCCCGCTGCTCAAGAGCATCAGACGCGAAAATGCATCTAAAAACCTTGAAATAGTCGGTATCGCGATCGATTATGACGAGGTCGTGAGGAGATACGTCTCCGAGCACGGAATCGACTACCCAGTGCTGGCGGGGGAGCGCGAGGGCCTGCAGGCCGCCACCGCCTTCGGCATGGAGACCGTTCTGCCCTTCAGCGTGTTCTCGGACCGGCAAGGCCGGGTGGTGACGCTCAAGGTCGGGGAGCTGCACCGGGACGAGGCGGAGCTGATACTGGACCGAGTGCGCGAGGTCGATGCGGGCCGGCTCGCCCTCGCCTCGGCCCAGATGGAGATCTCCGAAGGGGTCCGTAAGTTGCGGCAGGCGCGCGCCGAGGGGCCCGGTTAGTCCCTCTGGCCCAAATCCTGCACGTTCCTCGCAAATCGCCACAATAAGTACCGCAATGAGCGCCGATTAGGTTACATTCGCCGCCGGTCGCTGTGCGCGGAAGTCGAATCAAGAAGGCCTAGCCGATGGCCCGAGTGCTGTTATTGAACGGCCCGAATCTCAATCTGCTCGGAAGCCGGGAGCCCTCTCTTTACGGTACGGACACCCTGGAGAGCATCGAGCAGCGTGCCGCCGCGGTCGCGCGCGAGAGCGGCCACGAGCTTCTGGCCTTTCAAAGCAACGCCGAGCATGAGCTGATCGAGCGGCTGCATCGGGCGCGGGCGGAGAAGGTCGCGTTCCTCATCATGAACCCCGGGGCTTTCACGCATACGAGCATCGCGTTGCGCGATGCGGTGTTGGCGACCGGGATACCGCTCATCGAGGTCCATCTGTCGAACCCGCACGCCCGCGAGGCGTTCCGTCGGCAGTCGTATTTCTCGGACATCGCCGTGGGTGTGATCAGCGGCCTCGGTGCGTTCGGCTATGAGGCAGCCGTGCGTGCTGCCGCTTTGCGGCTCGGGCAAAGCACCTGAGCCCCGCGTCGGCGCAGGCACATAGACTCTTTCGGGGGGCAGTCCTCGCATGGACATTCGTAAAATCAAAAAGCTGATCGAGCTGCTGGAGGAATCCGGCATTGCGGAGATCGAGATCAAGGAGGGCGAGGAAGCGGTGCGCATCAGCCGCATGCCCGCCGGGGCGAGCGCGCAGCCGCCTCAGGTGACGCACCTCGCTCCGGCGCCGGCCGCCGCCGTTCCTGCATCCGGCAACGAGGCGGAGGCGGGCGAGGCGGCGAAGCCCAAACCGAACGAGCACGTGATCACGGCACCGATGGTCGGCACTTTCTATGCCTCGCCTTCTCCGGGCGCCAAGCCGTTCGTGGAGATCGGCGATGAGATCAAGGTCGGCCAGGTTCTGTGCATCATCGAGGCCATGAAAATGATGAATCAGATCGAGGCCGATCGCGCGGGCCGCATCGCATCCGTCATGGCGCGCAACGGCGACCCGGTGGAATTCGGGCAGCCGCTGTTCGTCGTCGAATAGTCACGCATGATCGAGAAGATCGTCATCGCCAACCGCGGCGAGATCGCGCTGCGGATTCTGCGGGCCTGCCGGGAGCTCGGTATCAAGACCGTCGCGGTTCACTCGACCGCGGACTACAGCCTCAAGCACGTGCTGCTGGCCGACGAATCGGTGTGCATCGGGCCACCGCCCTCCGCACAGAGCTACCTCAACATGCCGGCCATCATCTCCGCCGCCGAGGTCACCGATTCGGTCGCGATTCATCCCGGCTACGGGTTTCTCTCCGAGAACGCGGATTTCGCCGAGCGTGTCGAGAACAGCGGTTTCGTGTTCGTCGGGCCGCGCGCGGAGACCATCCGCATCATGGGCGACAAGGTCTCGGCCATCCGCGTCATGAAGGGGCACGGCGTGCCCTGCGTGCCGGGCTCGGACGGGCCGCTCGGCGAAGATGCGGACGAGAACCTGCGCGTTGCCCGTGATATCGGCTACCCGGTGATCATCAAGGCCTCCGGCGGCGGTGGCGGCCGCGGCATGCGCGTGGTGCACACCGAGGCGTCGCTCCTCAATGCGATCGGCATCACGCGCGCCGAAGCGCGCGCAGCCTTCGGCAACGATCAGGTGTACATGGAGAAATTCCTCGAGCGGCCACGGCACATCGAGTTCCAGGTGCTCGCGGACGGACATGGCAACGTCATTCACCTCGGCGAGCGCGACTGCTCGATGCAGCGCCGCCATCAGAAAGTCATCGAGGAGGCTCCGGCTCCGGGTGTCACCCTGCGGCAGCGCCGCCTCATGGGGGAGCGTTGCGTCGAGGCCTGTCGCGCGGTCAGCTATCGCAGCGCCGGGACCATGGAATTCCTCTATCAGGACGGGGAGTTCTACTTCATCGAGATGAACACGCGTATCCAGGTCGAGCACCCGGTGACCGAGCTCGTCACCGGCATCGATCTGGTGAAGGCACAGCTGCTGATCGCGAGCGGGGAACGATTGCCCTACACACAAAGCGATGTGCAGCTCCGTGGCCACGCCATCGAGTGCCGCATCAATGCCGAGGATCCCAAGAGTTTCATGCCCTCACCGGGTCCGATCCGGCTGTGGCACGCGCCGGGTGGGCCCGGAATCCGCGTCGACAGCCATGTCTATTCCGGCTACAACGTGCCGCCATTTTACGACTCGCTCATCGGCAAGCTCATCGCCCAGGGCGATACCCGCGACACGGCGATCGCCCGGATGAAGAATGCGCTCGCCGAGATGGTGATCGAGGGCATCAAGACCAACGTGCCGCTGCACCAGGAGATCTTCAATCACGCGGCATTCCAGAAAGGCGGCACGGATATCCACTATCTGGAGCGCCGCCTCGGTCTGCGCTGAAGCGCGCGGGCCGCCGGCACCCGCACCCATGCCATCACCCTTCCTCGAGCTCGTCTTCGACCTCGGCAGCCTCGATGCCGGCGCCGTGGAAGCCGCCGCTTTCGGCTGCGGTGCACTCGCGGTGACCTTCGTCGATGCGCAGGACTCGCCGGACTGCCGCCACGCGGTGCTCGAGCCCGCACCCGGCGAGATGCCGCTGTGGCCTGTGACCCGGGTGCGGTGCCTGTTCGCGGACGCCGCACCGGGCGCGCCGCACTCGAGCGCGCTCGCGCGACAGCTGGCAGCCTCACTCCTCATCGAGGTTGACTCCATCGAAGCGCAGGCGGTCGCCGCACGGATCTGGGAGCGCGAATGGCTGAAGGACTTCCATCCGTTGCGCTTCGGCCGGCGCCTGTGGGTCTCACCTCATCACGAGCGGGTCGGCGCGCCCGGCGCGGTCGTGGTATGGCTCGATCCGGGGCTCGCCTTCGGGACCGGCACGCACGCGAGCACCGCGCTGTGCCTGAGCTGGCTCGATGCGCACCCGCCGCTCGGTGCGCGCGCCATCGACTACGGTTGCGGCTCGGGCGTGCTCGGCATTGCCGCCGCTCGGCTCGGTGCCGCCGCCGTGCATGCCTTCGACACCGATCCGCAGGCGTTGATTGCCACCCACGAGAATGCGTGTGCCAACGAGATGCACCCGTGGCTGCAGGTGCACACGAGTGCTGCGACGCTCCCGGCAGGCAGCGACCTGCTGCTCGCGAATATCCTGGCGCAGCCGTTGTGTGCGCTCATGCCCGCGTTCGCGGCACTGGTGCGGCCGGGCGGGCAGGTGGTGCTCGCAGGTCTGATGCTGCGCGAGGAGGCGGAGGTGACAGCGGCTTACGCCGCGTGTTTTGATGTCGCCCGGTTTGCCGAGCGCGACGGCTGGGTGTGTCTCGCCGGGCGGCGTCGCTGACGGCGATGAGGCCTGCCGAAATGTTCACAGTCTGCCCGAAATGCGCCCTGACGCTGGTGGTGACCGCCGCCGACCTGCGCGTCGCACAGGGCTACGTGCGCTGTGGGCGCTGCTCGAGTGTGTTCAATGCGCTCGCCCGGCTCAGCGATGAGCGCCAGGCCGCTGCCACAGCCGCCGAGCCTGAGGCTCCACCGGAGGCGCCCGACACCGATCTCTCCCCGCTCGAAGCCGCATTGAGCGGCGCGGCACCCCCCGCCGCCGAGGAGCCGATTCCCGAGGAAGCGCTGGAGTTCGACGCGGAGAGGACCGATCTGGGTGCGGTCTTCGTCGAGCCGCCGCCGAACCCACAATGGACCGCGGCGACCGGCTCGTTCAGGGCAATGCAGGCCGGGACGCAGCCCGCTGCCGCTGCGGTCGATGTCGAGATCGATGCAGCGCTACTTGCCGAAATGCTGCAGCCTGAGCAGACCACAACCGAGCCGACGCCCGCCGCCGCTTCGCAGCGAGCGGCAACGCCGGGTGCGCCGGCACCCGCGAGCACGAGCACGCGAGCTGCGGCGAGTACCCCGGCGCGTGCCGCCGCGGTAGCCGCCGTGGCACCTGAGCGCCCGCCTGCTGCGAGCGCGGATGAGGAAGAAGAAGAGGAAGAAGAAGATGAGTACGCGATCGGGCAGGTGGCGGCTGCCCCGCGCAGCTGGGAACCGCGGCTCGGAGCGTACGCGTGGGGCGGCGGCGCCGTGCTCGCCCTGCTCGTGCTGCTCGCACAGATCCTCGATCACAACCGCGATGATCTCGCTGCCGATCCGCGCTTCAACTCTGCGCTGACCGCGTTTTACGGCGCACTCGGTGTGCAGCTCGTTCCACGCTGGGACCTGCGCGCCTACGACGTGCGACAGCTCGGTGCATCGGCCGATCCGGCCGGCAGCGGACTCATCACCGTGCGCGCCAGCGTCAAGAACGCCGGGCGGCAGGCGCAACCTCTGCCGCTGTTGCGTGTGACCTTGCAGGATCGCTTCGGCAACCGTATCGCAGCGCGCGACGTTGCGCCGCGCTTCTATGTGCCGCACACGATGCCCGACAGCTCTTACCTCGCCGGTGGCCAGCGCATCGACGCCGAGATGGGCTTCGTCGACCCGGGCACCAATGCGGTGGGATTCGAGATCGATGCCTGCCTGCCCGCCCGTGGGGGCGGTGTCACCTGCGCCAATGACCTCGCCGCGCGCTGAGTCGGCGTCCGCTGCGCGCATCGGACCGTACCTGTTGCCCTCGAGGGTGCTGCTCGCGCCGATGGCCGGCGTGACCGATCGGCCGTTCCGCGTGCTGTGCCGCAGCTTCGGCGCGGGGCTCGCGGCCTCGGAGATGATCAGCTCCGACCAGCGGCTCTGGCACACGCCGAAGTCTCGCCATCGCATGAACCACGACGGCGAGCCCGAGCCGCGCGTGGTGCAGCTCACCGGCGCGGACCCGGCGGCGCTCGCCGAGGCGGCGCGCGCCAACGTGTCGCTCGGTGCTCAGATCATCGATCTGAACATGGGTTGTCCTGCAAAAAAAGTCTGCGGCCGCTCCTGCGGCTCCGCGCTCCTCACCGATGAGCCTCTGGTCGAGCGCATTCTCGCGACGGTCGTGCGCGCGGTGGATGTGCCGGTGACGCTCAAAATCCGCACCGGCTGGGACCGGCAGCACCGCAACGGCGTGAACATTGCATGCATCGCCGAAGCCTGCGGGATCGCCGCGCTCGCGGTGCACGGGCGCACGCGCGCGGACCTGTTCGAGGGCAGCGCGGAGTACGCCACCATTCGCGACATCAAAGCGCGCGTGGCTCTGCCGGTGTTCGCCAACGGCGACATCGACACAGCGCAAAAAGCTCGCGCAGTACTTGATTTCACCGGCGCAGACGGAGTAATGATCGGCCGCGCCAGCCATGGACGTCCGTGGATTTTCAGGACTGTCAACGATCATCTGCGCGGCGGAATTGAGACGCCGGCACTTCTGCGCAGCGAGCTGCGTGATATCATCCTGCGCCATCTCGATGCGCTCTACTCCTTCTACGGTGAGCAGAGCGGTGTCCGGATAGCACGCAAACATCTGGGCTGGTATTGCGAGCAACTACTGGGGAGCCCGGCGCACGTTCGCCGGGAGCTGATGGGCGCTGCGGACACGGCCGCACAGTTCGCACACGCGGTCAAGCATTTCGATGAATGGGCGGGCCGGGCCGTGGCTGCTGCCTGACGCGGTTTTTTCCGGGGGAGTCACAAGATGACCGCAAAAAAAAAGCCTCGGGCGCGTGAGATCATCGTCGCCAAGGTACATGGGCGCGAGATCCCGCTCCGCAATCACGCCGAGCGCGCGCTGAGCGAGTATTTCACGAGCCTGAACGGCCATCGGCCGGCTCATCTGTACGATCTCGTGCTGCGCGAGGTCGAAGAGCCGCTGTTCCGCGTGGTGCTCGATTACGCCGAGGGCAATCAGAGCCGCGCCGCGGGCATCCTCGGCATCAATCGCGGCACGCTGCGCAAGAAGTTGAAGCAGCTCGGGCTCGCCGGATCCTGAGCGGGCCGCGCCCGGCGCCCACGCGCCGCGCCGGCGCGCTTTGCTAGGATGAGCACATGACGCTGCCGGTGCGCCGCGCGCTGCTTTCCGTGTCCGACAAGAGCGGCGTGCTCGAGCTCGCGAACGCCCTGGCTGCACGCGGTATCGAGCTGCTCTCCACCGGCGGAACGGCGCAGCTGCTCCTCGCGCACGGCATCGCGGTTCGCGAGGTGGCCGGTTACACCGGGTTTCCCGAGATCATGGACGGCCGCGTGAAGACGCTCCATCCGAAGATCCACGGGGGGCTGCTCGGTCGGCGCGGGCGCGACGATGCCGTGATGGCGCAGCACGGCATCCTGCCGATCGATCTGCTGGTGGTGAATCTCTATCCATTCGCTGCCGCGGTCGCCCGAGCCGACTGCACCTACGACGATGCCATCGAGAACATCGACATCGGTGGTCCCGCCATGCTGCGCGCCGCCGCCAAGAATCACGCCGCGGTGCTGGTGGTCGTCGATCCGCGCGACTACGGCGATCTGCTCGAGGAGCTGGCGAGGCACGCCGGCGGCAGCAGCGCCGCGACGCGGGCGCGCCTGGCAGCGAAGGCCTTCGCGCACACCGCCCGCTACGACACCATGGTGGCCTCCTACCTCGCCTCGCACGCTCGTCCTGCAGATGAGGTCTTTCCGGATCCGCTCGCGCTGGTATTCGACAAGGTGCAGGACCTGCGCTACGGCGAGAATCCGCACCAGGCCGCGGCTTTTTACCGCGAGGTGCGCACCACCGGGGCGAGCGTCGCTAGCGCGCGGCTGCTGCAGGGCAGGGACCTGTCTTTCAACAACGTCGCCGATGCGGACACCGCCATCGAATGCGTGCGCCAGTTCGAGGAGCCGGCCTGCGTGATCGTCAAGCACGCCAATCCCTGTGGTGCAGCGCTCGCCACCGATGCGCTCGCGGCGTATGAGGCGGCCTATCGCACCGATCCGACCTCGGCTTTTGGAGGCATCATCGCCTTCAACCGCGAGCTCGACGCCGCGACCGCGCGCACCATCAGCGAGCGACAGTTCATCGAGGTGCTGGCGGTTCCGGCCCTGCAGCCGGAAGCCGTGCAGGTGCTCGCCGGCAAGCCGAACGTGCGCGTGCTGCTCACCGGTGCGCTCGCGCCCCACACGCACCACGCGCTCGAGTTCCGCAGCGTGACCGGTGGCCTGCTCGCGCAGTCGCCCGATCGCGGCGATGCACCGCAGGATACCTGGCTCGTGCCGACGCGCCGGCAGCCGACCCCACAGGAGCTTGCCGACCTGCGCTTCGCCTGGCGCGTCGCCCGCTTCGTCAAGTCGAATGCGATCGTGTTCGCGCGCGACGGCGCAACGGTCGGTGTCGGTGCAGGACAGATGAGCCGCGTCTACTCGACCCGCATCGCAGCCATGAAGGCTGTGGACGAGCGGCTCACGATCGCCGGCGCGGTGATGGCCTCCGACGCCTTCCTGCCCTTCCGCGACAACCTCGATGTCGCCGCCGGCTTCGGCATCCGCGCCGCCATCCAGCCCGGCGGCAGCCGGCGCGACGCGGAGGTCATCGCCGCGGCCGACGAGCACGGCATGGCCATGGTGTTCACCGGCATGCGGCACTTCCGGCACTGACGGCGCTGCGCGATGAAGATCCTGATCGTCGGCAGCGGCGGACGTGAGCACGCGCTCGCCTGGAAGTGCGCGGCATCCGCGGGCGTCAGCGAGGTGTTGGTGGCGCCGGGCAACCCCGGCACGGCAGCCGAGCCGCGCGTGCGCAACGTGCCGGTCGCGGCGCAGGACATCGCCGCACTCGTACGGCTCGCGCAGAGCGAGCGCATCGATCTCACCATCGTCGGGCCCGAAGGGCCGCTGGTGGCGGGCATCGTCGACAGCTTCACCGCCGCCGGGCTGCGCTGCTTCGGCCCCGGGCGGGCCGCCGCGCGCCTCGAGGGCTCGAAAGCATTCGCCAAGGAGTTCCTGCGCCGCCACGGGATTGCGACCGCGCGCTCCGCCACCTTCAGCGCCGCGAGCTTCGATGAGGCCTGGGTGCGGGCACAGCCTGCGCCGCTGGTGGTGAAGGCCAGCGGCCTCGCGGCCGGCAAGGGTGTCGTGATCGCCGGCTCGGCGACAGAAGCGGTGACCGCCGCGCGTGGCATGTTCGCCGGCCAGTTCGGCACAGCGGGCCGCGAGGTCGTCATCGAGGAGTTTCTCGCCGGGGAGGAAGTGAGCTTCATCGTGATGGCAGGTGGCGGTCACACGCTGCCGCTCGCGACCTCGCAGGACCACAAGCGCCTGCAGGATGGCGATCAGGGCCCCAACACCGGAGGAATGGGTGCGTACTCACCCGCGCCGCTGGTGACGCCGACGCTGCACGACCGCATCATGCAGCAGGTCATCGAGCCTGCGATCCGCGGCCTGGCGGCCGAGGGCATGCCCTACACCGGCTTCCTGTATGCCGGACTCATGATCGCCCCCGACGGCACGCCCAACGTGCTCGAATTCAACTGCCGACTCGGCGATCCCGAAGCGCAGCCGCTGCTCATGCGCCTGCAGTCGGACCTCGCCGCGTTGTGCGAGGCGGCGGTCGCAGGGCGTCTCGACCGGATGAGCGCCGCATGGGATGCACGCGCGGCGCTCGGCGTCGTCCTCGCCGCCAGCGGTTACCCGGAGAGCCCGCGCCGCGGCGATGTCATCGAGGGACTCGGGCGCGCTGCCGCTCTTCCCGGCAAGGTCTTCCACGCCGGTACGCAGCTCGAATCCGGCAGGGTGATCACCAGCGGCGGCCGCGTGCTGTGCGCCGTCGGCCTCGGCCATGGCATCGCCGCGGCCCAACGCGCCGCCTATGAGCTCGTGGACTGTATCCACTTCGCCGGCATGCACTACCGGCGCGACATCGGCCGCCGTGCGCTGCAGGCGGCGCGCCCGTGAAAGACTCCCTCGACTTTCCCGCGGCGCACCGCATCGAGCTGCGGGTGCGGCCGGAGGACATCGACGCCTACGAGCACGTCAA
This sequence comes from Steroidobacteraceae bacterium, assembly GCA_035541695.1. GTDB lineage: Bacteria > Pseudomonadota > Gammaproteobacteria > Steroidobacterales > Steroidobacteraceae > 13-2-20CM-66-19. Next base: position 78,839 of record DATKMV010000011.1, on the reverse strand, counting down.
CAACGCGGTGTACCTGGGCTGGCTCGACCGCGTGGCGTGGTCGCACTCGGCGAGCCTCGGTGTGCCACTCGAGCGGTGCCTGGCACTGCGCCGCGGCATGGCCGCACAGCGGATCGAGATCGACTACCTGCGCGCGGCCGTGCGCGGTGATCATATCGAGGCGGCCACGTGGATCGTAGCGACCGATCGACGGCTGCGCGCCGAGCGGCGTTTCCAGATCCGGCGCCTGGCGGATGGCGCAACGCTGGCGCGGGCGCGCGTCGACTACGTCTGCATCAACCTCGACTCCGGCCGAGCGACCCGCATGCCGGAGCTGTTCGTACACGCCTACGTGGTCACTCCGGGCTGACCGTGACTAGAAGCTGAAGCGCAGGAACAGCTCCGGACCCGTGATGGTGAGGTCGACCACCCCCGGGAAACTGCCACCTTCATGAGTCAGGTTGGAGCGGATCGAGGAGTAGCCCGCACCCACCGTGAAATTCTGCAGCCAGCGATACTGCAGGTCCGCGTGCGTGTCCCAGTAGCGGCCGCTGAGGTTGTGGTGGTTGATCCACAGGAACGCCACTCGTCCGGTCGCCGCCCAGCGCTTGGAGATGGCCCAGGCGAGATCGAGCGGCAGCGCCGGGAAAGGCGTGGCGGCGGTGACTTCCTGATACAGGCCCTGGGCCTTGGCCTGGCCGATGACATCGAGCTGCAGGAGATAGGCGGCGAGTCCGCTGCCGAGCTCGAAGTGGCTGTTGCGTATGAATGAATAGGTGTAGTTGATGTGGAACTGCTTCAGCTCGAAAGTCGTCGCCATCATCTGCCCGGCCGGGAAGGTCTCGTTGCCGAACACGATGTCGTGCGTCAGCAGCTCGTTGCCGGAGCGGTTGGTCTCGTAGTAGCCCACCTGCACCTTGTTGCGGTCACGCAGGCGGAACATGAAGTCGACCCGGCCGACCTCCTGTCGATGCGGCAGCCCCAGGTCGTTCTCGCCGCTCACCGGCGTGCCGACGGTGCCCGGCGGGGCGAATGAGGGATCCACCCGGAAGTTGGTCGTGAACCGCGGCGCGTAATAGGCGGCGCTGATGTAGAAGTGATCGGTGATGGGGCTCGCGACCTCGTGCTTCCTCGGCGGCAACGGCGCTCCGGAATACGGATCGATGTCGGCGGCGAGCGCCGGCAGGGCCTGGGCCGTCAGCAACACCGCGGCAAGCGGGCGGAACATACGCATCCGCGTGATCTTACTGACCGGCCGCCTGCTCGAGCCAGCGTCGCACTGCGCCGACGTGACTCGCTTCGCACCTTCGGGAGCGGCAGTCGCCTCAGGCAGACAACAGGATCGCCACCCGCGCTGCCCGCGCCGCCCGCGCCGCCCGCACGGTGCCGGGCCGCCTCAGCGCTTCATCGCCTCGAAGAACTCACCGTTCGACTTGGTGTCCTTCATCTTGTCGAGCAGGAATTCGATCGCCGCCAGCTCGTCCATGGGGTGCAGGAGCTTGCGCAGGATCCACATCTTGGCGAGCTCGCCCTGGTCGGTGATGAGCTCTTCCTTGCGCGTGCCGGAGCGGTTGATGTTGACCGCCGGGAAGACGCGCTTCTCGGAGATGCGCCGGTCGAGATGGATCTCGCTGTTGCCCGTACCCTTGAACTCCTCGTAGATGACATCGTCCATCTTCGAGCCGGTATCGATGAGCGCGGTGGCAAGGATGGTGAGACTGCCGCCCTCCTCGATGTTGCGCGCCGCGCCGAAGAAACGCTTGGGCCGCTGCAGCGCGTTGGCATCGACACCGCCGGTGAGCACCTTGCCCGAGGAGGGCACGACCGTGTTGTAGGCACGGGCGAGACGGGTGATCGAATCGAGCAGGATCACCACGTCCTTCTTGTGCTCGACCAGGCGCTTCGCCTTCTCGATCACCATCTCGGCGACCTGCACGTGGCGCGCGGCCGGCTCGTCGAAGGTGCTCGAGACCACCTCGCCCTTCACGGTGCGCTGCATCTCGGTGACTTCCTCCGGCCGCTCATCGATGAGCAGCACGATGAGGTAGACCTCCGGGTGGTTGGCGGTGATGGAGGTGGCGATGTTCTGCAGCAGCATCGTCTTGCCGGCCTTCGGCGGGGAGACGATCAGCCCGCGCTGCCCCTTGCCGATGGGCGCCACCAGATCGATGGTGCGTGCGGTGAGGTCCTCGGTCGAGCCGTTGCCGCGTTCGAGTTTCAGGCGCTTGGTCGGGTGGAACGGCGTCAGGTTCTCGAACAGCACCTTGTTGCGCGAGCTGTCGGGAGAGTCGAAGTTGATCTCGCCCACCTTGAGCAGTGCGAAATAGCGCTCGCCGTCCTTCGGTGGCCGGATGAGTCCCGAGATGGTGTCGCCGGTGCGCAGGTTGAAGCGCCGGATCTGGCTCGGGCTCACGTAGATGTCGTCGGGGCCGGCGAGGTACGAGCCATCCGCCGAGCGCAGGAAGCCGAAGCCATCCTGGAGGATCTCGAGCACGCCATCTCCGTAGATGTTCTCGCCGTTGCGTGCGTGCGCCTTGAGGATCGAGAAAATGATGTCCTGCTTGCGCGAGCGGGCGAGGTTCTCGAGGCCCATCGACTCGGCCATCTTGACCAGCTCGTGGATGGGCTTCGCCTTCAGCTCCGTCAGGTTCATGGAGCTGCGCGACTGCGTGAGCTCGGCGGGACTGATGATCTCGGAGTCGTCGGCGTCGAACACCTCGGGCTCGTGCATCATCTCATCGGGACGGCCGCCGCCGTTGCCGCGATTGCCGTCACGGTTGCCGTGGCGCGGGCCCTTGTTGGGCCGGTTGCGGCCCTGATTACCGAGGTAGCCTCTCACAGGTTGCTGTCCAGAAATGCTGAAAGTTGGGATTTGGAGACCGCGCCCACCTTCTGCGCCTCGACCGTGCCGTTCTTGAACAGAATCAGCGTCGGGATGCCGCGGATGCCGAACTTGGGTGGGGTTTGCGGGTTCTCGTCGATGTTGATCTTGGCGACCTTGATACGGTCATGGTACTCGCTGGCGATCTCGTCCAGGATCGGCGCGATCATCTTGCACGGACCGCACCATTCGGCCCAGAAATCCAGCAGCACCGGTTTCTCGGACTTGAGGACGTCCTGGGCAAATGTCGCGTCCGTCGTGTGCACAATGTGCGGGCTACTCACGCGTTTCAACCTCCGTCAAAGCAGAGCGTGTGAAAATCCCTTGGAAGGCCAGTGAATCCGCCGCGGGGTCGGCCAGGAACAGGCACAAAAGCGATGCCAGAGACTCCCGGTAAACGGTTACACTAATAACTCGTGACTGAGTATGAGTCCAAAAGGAATTAAGGGTAGGTATGACAGGTGCGGACCTGCCGGCCCGCCGTCTTCATCCACTTTGTAGCGCTTCCCGACTCGTTTTTCAAGTGTGTGAGCGCAATTTTACCCTAACTATTCACCTAACTGATGACCGAATCACGCTCCGATCCAATCAGCTTTGCCTCGCTCGGCCTTAAGCCTGAGGTCATGCAGGGTGTGCGCCAGGCGGGCTTCGTCACCTGCACTCCCATCCAGGCGCAGACGTTGCCGATCGCGCTCGCGGGACGCGATGTCGCGGGACAGGCGCAGACCGGGACCGGCAAGACTGCTGCGTTCCTCGTGGCGCTGTATCAGGCGCTGCTCACGCGCCCGCCGGCGCCGAGCCGCGCGGCGACCTCCGTGCGGGCGCTGGTGGTCGCGCCGACCCGCGAGCTGGCGGTGCAGATCCATCACGATGCGCTGGTCCTCGGCGCTCACACCGGACTTCGGCACACGGTGGTGTTCGGCGGCATCGACTACGAGAAGCAGCGCCAGCAGCTCGCCGCAGGCTGCGACGTGCTGATCGGCACGCCCGGGCGGCTGATCGACTATTTCAAGCAGCACGTCTTCGATCTGCGGTCGGCGCAGGTGCTGGTGCTCGATGAGGCCGACCGCATGTTCGACCTCGGCTTCATTGCCGACATCCGCTACATACTGCGCCGCCTGCCCCCGCCGGGGCGACGTCAGTCGATGCTGTTCTCCGCCACGCTCTCCCACCGGGTGCTGGAGCTCGCTTACGAGCACATGAACAACCCGGAGCTGGTACGCATCGAGCCCGACAAGATGACCGTCGACCGCGTGCGCCAGCTCATGTACTACCCCTCGATGGAGGAGAAAGTGCCGCTGCTCATCGGGCTGCTGCACCAGAGCGAGGCGGTACGGACGATGGTATTCGTCAACACCAAGCGCATGGCCGAGCGGCTCGAGGCGCTGCTGCGGGCGAACGGCTTCGAGGCCCAGGCGCTCTCGGGGGACGTGCCGCAGAACAAGCGGCTGCGATTCCTGCGTGATTTTCACGACGGCAAGCTCGCGGTGCTGATCGCGACCGACGTCGCCTCCCGCGGGCTGCACATTCCCGATGTGAGCCACGTGTTCAATTTCGACCTGCCGCAGGATGCCTCCGACTATGTGCACCGCATCGGCCGCACCGCGCGCGCCGGTGCCGAGGGCGACGCCATCAGCTTCGCCTGCGAGGATACCGCGGTGTCGCTGCCCGAGATCGAGAGTTATATCGGGCACAAGATCCCCTTCGCTCCGATCTCACCCGAGCTCCTGGCGACCGGGCTGGTCAGTGCGCCCCATACTCCTCGTCCGCACGCCGGCGGCCGACGACCGGGCGGGGCTGGACGTCGCGGACAGCGCGGATCGCGCCCGCAGGGCTCGGGCGCACATCGCCGCCGGGGCCGCTAGGACTGCGGATCACCTCACGCCGGCCGGCCGGGCATGGCACTCGGGGCCCGGCTCGGCTAAGCTTTCACACCCCGGCGCTCCCGCCAAAAGCCCCCACGGGGCACGCCTGCGAAATGGCGGAAATCGAAGACAACGTCGATCGTGAGCTGTTCCGCAACGTCGAAAAGCTGCGACAGCTGCGCATCGAGCACCGGGACCTCGATGAGGTCATCGGCCGCCTGTCCCTCGACCTGCATGTCGACCAGCTGCAACTGAAACGCCTGAAGAAGCGCAAGCTCATGCTCAAGGATCAGATCGCCCGCCTCGAGAGCCAGTTGATCCCGGACCTGAACGCCTGATGAACAGCGCCGACAGCGCCGTCCGGGGCGCGCTGCTGCAGCTGTCTGCGCCGCAGGTGCTGTCCGCGCTCCTCGCGAGCACGCTGGCGGCGGTCGCGGCGCTGCTGGTGGCACGCCTGCTCGGCGCGCGAAGGCTGCGCACCGCGCCGCAGACGCCACTCAACCAGCACGGGCTCGCTCATGCGCTCGATGCGCTCGTGATCCTCGCGCCGATCCTGGCTGCGCTCGCCGTGCTCGTGTGCGCGCACGGGCTGCTCGCAGCTCTCGGCACTCCGACCGCCATGGTCGATGTCGCGGCCCGCATCGTCATCGTCCTGCTGCTGGTGCGACTCGGGGTGTTCATTCTCGGCCTGCTGCTCGGGCCGGCCTCGTGGGTGTGGAGCCGCGGCAGCCGCATCACGCTCATCCTGTGGGCGATCGCCGCGGTGGCACTGCTCGGCTGGCTGGACGAGATCGAGAGCGGCTTGAACCGCATCAGCCTGGTTCCGGGCAGGTTCAGCCTGTGGGGCCTGCTCAAGGGCCTGGTGGTGGTGACGGCGTTCGTGGTGGTGGCGAGCCTCATCGCGCGTGCCATCGAGCGGCACGTGATGAAGCTCGATCAGCTGGCCGTCTCGACGCGTGTCGGTGTCTCCAAGTTCACTTACTTCCTGCTGGTGGGCCTCGGGGTGCTGCTCGGCATCAATGCGGCCGGCGTGGATGTGACCACGCTCAACGTGCTCACCGGCGCGATCGGGCTCGGACTCGGCTTCGGCCTGCAGGCGGTCGCGAGCAACTTCGTGAGCGGCTTCGTGCTGCTGATGGACAAGTCCATCAAGCCCGGGGATGTCATCAGCTTCACCACGCACAGCGGTGCCAGCACCGGCAACTTCGGCTGGGTGCAGGAGCTGCGCGGGCGCTACGTGGTGGTGCGCGATCGCGATGGCGTCGACACCCTGGTGCCGAACCAGAACCTCATCACCAGCTCCTTCATCAACTGGAGCTACTCCGACCAGCGGGTGCGCCTGAAGCTGCCGGTGATGGTGAGCTACGAGGACGACCCGGAAGTCGCGCTGAAGCTGCTCGTGGAGGCGACCGAGAATCATCCGCGCATCCTGCGCGACCCGCCGCCCGTCTCACGGCTCATCAGCTTCGAGGACAACGGCATGCGGCTCGAGATCCGCTTCTGGATCGCCGATCCGGTCAATGGCGTCAACAACATCCGCTCGGACGTGAATCGCGCCATCTGGCGCATCTTTCGCGCGCACGGCGTGAAGATTCCCGTACCGCAGCAGGAGACACGTATCCTCGACACGCGTGCGCTGCGCACCTACCCCGGTGCAGCAGCGAGCGGACCCGCCGGCGCAGGGATCGACCAGGCGGCCGACTGAGGCACACCCGGTGGCGCTGTCGATCGCCCCAGGCCTCGAGATCCCGGACCAGGAGCTGTCGCTGTCTTTCGTGCGCGGCTCGGGCCCGGGCGGTCAGAACGTCAACAAGGTGGCCACCGCGGTGCAGCTGCGCTACGACCTCGCGCGCAGTCGTGCCCTCGGTGATGAGGTCAAGCTGCGCCTGCGCGCCCTCAGCGGCCGGCGGCTCACCGCGGACGGCGCCATCCTCATCGTCGCGCGCACTCACCGCACTCAGGAGCGCAACCGTCGCGAGGCCGAGCGGCGCCTGACGGAGCTCATTCGCCGCGCGCTCATTGCACCGAAAGTGCGCAGGCCGACCCGGCCCACGCGCGCTTCCACCGAACGCCGACTCGAGCACAAGGCGCGCAACCGCCGTACCAAGCGTCTGCGCCGTCTGTCGCACTGGGAGGAATGAGTCGCGGCAGCCGTGCAGCGGCAGCTTGACCGCAGGCGCTGCACCGCGACACCTGTCCCAAAGGGCAGTTATTGCCGACGCCCGGCAGCGGCAGAATATCCGCACAAACATGACAGCGTGGGCGGTGTTAAATGGCTTCAGCAGATCCGGTCCTCAAGACGGCGCGGAGATTCTCGGGCTGGCTGATCGTGGCGGCCATCCTGTTCATCGTGCTGGGTGTGTTCGCCATCATCGAGCCTGCGGTGGCCGGGCTCGGCGTGGCACTGCTCATCGGCTGGCTGCTGGTGTTCGGCGGCATCAGTCATCTCCTATCGGCATTCGAAGGCGGCGGGGCGCGGCGTGTGCTCTTCCAGATCCTCGCCGGGATCGTGTTCCTCTTCGGTGGCTACTATCTGCTGACGCACCCGCTGCTGGCGCTCGGCACGCTGACGCTGCTGCTGGCGGGCATCATCGTGGTCGCCGGAGTTTGCGAGCTGGTGACCTACTTTCGCCTGAAGCATGAGCAGGCCTCCGGATGGATGCTGCTGAACGGCATCGTCGCGGTGCTGTTGGGCGCCATGATCTGGCTGCAGTGGCCGTCGAGCTCGGTGTGGGCCATCGGCACACTCGTCGGCGTAAACCTGCTGCTCACCGGTATCACGCGTCTCATGGTGGCCCTCAGCGGGCGCAGGCTCATCAGCAGCGCCATGTAACTCTCTACGCCCGCTGGGCGGGACCGGGCGCATGCCTCAGCGGCGTGGCAGTGAGCGGGCGCGCCTGCCGAGCGGGTGCACCAGCCAGGCCGCGAGCGCCGGCAGCAGCACGATCGCTGCCAGCATGTTCACGAGGAACATGAAGGTCAGCATGATGCCGATGTCCGCCTGGAACTTCAGTGGCGAGAACACCCAGGTCGCCACTCCGATCGCGAGTGTGATACCGGTGAAGATGATGCTGGCGCCGGTGACGCGCAGCGTCCGCTCGTAACAGATGCGCACCGGCAGACCCTGGTGCAGGAACTCCTGCATGCGGCTGAAGAGGTAGATGCCGTAGTCGACGCCGATGCCCGCCCCGAGGGCGACCATGGGAAGCGTCGACACTTTGAGCCCGATGCCGACCAGCGCCATCACCGCGTACACGAGCACCGATACCAGTGCCAGCGGCAACACCACCAGCACCGTGCCGACCGCGGAATGGAAGGTGAGCAGGCACATGACGATCACCGCGGCGAACACACCGGCCAGTATCAGCAGCTGCTTCGCCTCGACGGTCTCGTTGGTGGCCGCCATCACTCCGACGTTGCCGGCCGCGAGCCGCAGCTGCGCGCGCTCGGTGCGGTTGGCGCTGCGCCACTGCTTGACCTCCGCCACGGCGCGCTCGATCGTGCCGGCGCGGTGGTCGGTGAGAAACATCAGCACCGGCACCACGTCGCAGTTCTCGTTCAGCAGCCCGGTGCTGGTCTCGATGTAGCGCGTCGACTGTGTCAGCTGCGTCTGCTCGCGCGGAATGCTGCGCCACTTGAGGCTCCCCTCGTTCCAGCCGGCGATGGCGACCTTGGCGATGAAGGGCAGCGTGATGACGTCCTGCACGCCGCTGAGGTTGCGCATGTGCCAGCCGAAACGGTCCATCCAGGTCATGAGATCGTGGCTGACGCACACCGGCTGCTGCGATTCCACGATCGCCGTCAGCACATCCACACCGATGCTGAACTTGGCGGTGATCACGTCGTTGTCGCGGTTGTAGCGCGAGTCGGCCCGCAGCTCCGGAACGCCCGCCTGTGTGTCCCCGATCGGGGTCTCGCGTCCCTTCCACCAGCCGAGCGCGCCGAGGAGCGCGGCGGCGATGATGACGACGAGCGCGTTGCGGCGCCGGGTGATGCGCGCCAGGCGATGCCACACGAGCCGCAGCCACTGCTGGCGGCGCGCGACCCGCGCATGGTAGCCGCGGTCGAAGTGCACGTAGGACACCAGCACCGGCAGCAGCACCAGGTCGGTGAGGATGACTACTGCCACACCGATGCTGGCGGTGATCGCCATCTCGCGTATCACTTCCACCGGGATGAGCAGGATGGTGACGAAGCCCACCAGGTCCGCGAGCAGCGCCACGATCGCCGGCGCGAGCAGCTGCCGGAACGTGCGGCGCGCCGCCTCCATGCTGCTGAGCCCCGCGAAGGCGCCGTCGCTCACGGCGCTGATCTTCTGCACGCCGTGGCTCACGCCGATGGCGAATATCAGGAACGGCACCAGCAGGCCGAGCGGGTCGATGCCGTAGTGCAGCAGCACCAGCACCCCGAGCTGCCACACCACGGCTATGGCGGCGCACAGCACCGGCACGAACGCGACTCGCCACGACTGGCAGTAGACGCGCACCGCGAGCAGCGTCAGCACCAGGGTGATGATCGCGAACAGCAGCACCGCGGCGGCCCCGTCGGCGATGTCACCGACCACCTTGGCGAAGCCGATGATGTGCACGTCGATGCCGTGACCCTGCAGCGGGGCACGCACACGCCGCTCGAGCTCGTGTGCGATGCGGATCGGGTCGACCGGCTTACCCCGCGCATCGTTGTCGAGCACGATGGCGCTCACCAGCGCCCCGGAGAAATCATTCGCCACCAGGCGGCCGATGATGCCGGCCTTGCGGATGTTGTCGCGCACCCGCGCCATGTTCTCGGGGGTCGGCGCGAAGTCGGCGGGGATCACGTTGCCGGCTTCGATCCCATCCTCGACCACCTCCAGATAGCGCACGTTCGGAGTGAAGATCGACTGCACCTGCGTGCGGTCGATGCCGTCCATGACGATGACCTCATCGGTGGCCTTGCGCAGCGCGGCGAAGAACTCCGGCGTGAACATGTTGCCATTGCGTGCGATCAGTGCGATCAGCACGCGGTCGGCGCCGCGGAACTCGGCGACGCGCGGGTCGAGGTAGGTGCGCATGTACTCGTGCCGCACCGGCAGGGTCTTGTTGAACGAGGTGTCGATGCGCAGCCCGCGCAGCGCGGTCGCGCCGAGCAGCACCGTGCCGAGCGCAAACAGCACCAGGATGATGGTGCGGTGACCGAAGATCAGCCGCTCGAGCCGGCCTACCAGAGTGGGCGAGAGGTGCGGCGCATCGCCGCCGGTCGTCATGGTGCGGCGCTCCCGGCCGCGGCACGCGGCTCGAGCGCGATGGCTCTCGCCCCCGCCTCGCCGACCACGGCGAGCCTCCCGCCGCCGACGCCGAGCACCGCCGACAGACCCGACCGATCGGCCTGCTGCACGAGCGCGAAGCTGCGGCCACCGTCGTGGCTGAGGAGCACCACACCCGCGAGCCCGACGATCGCGATGCTCCCGGAGTCTAAAGCGGCGGCGCCGGTCAGCATGGCGACCGTCGCGGTCTCGATCGGCTGCCAGCTCGCACCCTCGTCCGCCGACCGATAGAGGTGGCCGCGCAGACCAAAGGCGAGGAGCACGCGATCAGCAAGCGGCAGCACCCCGAAGAAGGACCCCTCATAGGGCGAGGCGAGCGTGCGCCAGCTCGCACCGGCATCCTCGGACGCATACAGGTGGCCGGCTTCGCCGGCGATATACAGCCGCTGCCCTCCGCCCGAAACGATGCGATTGAGGTGGTAGCCGCCTGCTGCGCCGGCCTCCTCCTGCTCAGCGACGGCCCCGGCTGCGGCCTGCCGGGCCCGTGGGCCCGGGGAGGCCGGAGTGAACTTCGTCTCGCGCCAGGTCGCGCCGCCGTCACGACTCGTGAGATAAGCGCTGTAGGCGCCCACGGCGATCACGCTGCCATCCGCGCCACACCAGACATCGAGCAGCGGGCGCTGCGCCTGCGGAGCATCGTGCGTGCGCTTCCAGGTGCGACCGGCATCGTCGCTCGTGAGGATCACCTCGTCGTGGCCGACGGCGACGCCGCGCCGCTCATCGAGGAAGCAGACCCCGGTGAGCAGCGCCTGCGTCGGGACGTAGCGGGCCTGCGTCCAGCTCGAGCCGCGATCGTCCGACAGCACGATGACGCCGCGGTCACCGACCGCGACCAGCCGTGGCCCGGCGGCCGCGATCGCAATGAGCAGGCCGTGTGCGGCGAGCCGGGCCGGCTCGGCTGCCCGCACCGGCTCCTGCGCGCTGGCGGTGCACGCGGTCGCGATCGCAGCGAGAACCGCCAGTTCCCCGGCGCGGCGCGCCACAGCCCTCTCCATGGCGGCGGACCTGTCGCTCTGCTCCGGCGGACGCTCAGCGGATGCCGCGCCGCTCCAACACGCTCGGCTGATAGTCCGCCGGGGTGCGCTTGATGTTGAAATCGTAGGAGCCGTGCTCTTCGCTCTGCAGGCCCAGCGCCAGATAACGGCCGTTGGAGAGGTCCATCACCAGCTCCAGCGCGGTCCACAGCGAGGGCAGGTTGTAGTAGTTGATCGCGTGCCCTTCCTGCACGCGATACAGCTGCCCGCGCGCGTCATAGCAGTCGATGACCAGTATCTGCCAGGAATCCTCATCGACGTACAGCGTGCGGCGGCTGTAGATGTGGCTGACTCCGCGCTTGAGCGTCGAGTCCACCACCCAGACCCGGTGCAGCTCGTAGCGGGCGAGATCCTGATTGATGTGGTTCTTCTTCAGAAGGTCGGCGTACCTCAGCTTGCCGTCCTGCAGACGGTAAGCATTGTAGGGAACGTAGATCTCCTTCTTGCCGAGCAGCTTCCAGTCGTAGCGTTGCGGGCTGCCGTTGTACATGTCGAACTGGTCGCTGGTGCGCAGGTTGTCGGCGTTGGTGCCGGGATTGTCGAACGCTACGTTCGGCGCGCGGCGCACCCGCCGCTGGCCGGGGTTGTACACCCAGGCGCGGCGCGATTCGCGAGCCTGATCGAGCGTTTCCTGCACCAGCAGCACCTCCCCGGCGAGGCGCGCCGGCGCGGTAGTCTCCTGGGTGAAGAACAACAGGATGTTGTTGAGCGCCGCTTCGGTCATGCCGGGCTCGTAATACTGGAAGTAGAACTCCTCCTTGAAATTCACCAGCGTGTAGCCGCCGCTGGCGGTCATCGGCGCCTGCCCCACCTGCAACGCCGCTGCCACGCCGCGCCAGCGCGTCACGTGGTTCCAGAACACCTCCACTCCGCTCTGCGGGATCGGGAAAGGCGTGCCGGCGAGCGCGCCGGTAAAGCCGTTGCCGTCGGGCACCAGCTTGGCCGTCGTCGCGTTGCGCTTGGTGGCCTCGTACACGCGCTCGGGGGAGGCCCCGCTGCGATGCGTCGGATAGACGATCATCTTGTAGTCGGGGTACGTCTTGAAAAGCGCCTTGTGCCCCTCGCTGAGCTTGCCGGCATATTGGGCGAGATTGGCAGAGGTGATGGTGAACAGCGGCTTGTCGCTCGCGTACGGATCGGAGTAGTGCTCACCGTTCTTGTAGTTGGGGAAGCCGGCGTCCGCGGGAGACTTCAATCCGCCCGACCAGGCGGGAATGCTGCCGTCGGCATTGCCGGCCTTCTCGCCGCCGAGCGGCGTGAGATCCTGACCGAGGCGCGCGGCCTCCTGCGGACTCACCGCGCCAAGCGCCACCGATGCGAACAGCACTCCTGCGGCGGCAGTCCGAAGCAGCATTTTCATTGCGCCTTCTCCATTGTGCGTTCCGCAGCGCGCGGTGCTACCTTCAAAACGAGACTTTGACGCTGGCGGCGACAAAATCCCGGTCGTTGAGCTGGTTGTACTGGCCGGCGCCGCCGTAAATGGTCCACGAGAGGTCCAGCTCCCAGCGGTTGTGCAGGCTCGCCGTGAGACCCAGGGTCGTGTCCATGCGGCCGTGGCGGAAGGCGCCGCCCGGGCCGGGCGAAACTCCGGTCACATCCTGTTGCCAGGTGAAGTGCGGGATGAGGTTCCACTCGCGGATGGCGTTGTCGTACTCGAGGCGCCCCGCGAGGACGTAGCCCCACGCCCACGTGGTCGCGAACGCGTCGCCGGGCTCGATGCACTGGCCGTGCGGATTTGGAACCGTCGTCGAGACGCACTGGCCACCCGCCGCCGGAAACTCGGGGTAACCGCCGAGATTCGGGTTACCGCTCAGGTTCGTGCCCGGTCCGTCGATGCGCAGGCCGAACCCCTGGGGGCCGCCGCTCAGCTTGTCCGGGAGGCCGGGGACGTAGTCTGCGCCCGCCTCGAAGATCAGCACCGCCTGCGAGGCCTTGAATACATTGGCGAACACCTGCGTGGCGGTGAAATCGAAATGCCAGGTGTCCTTCAACTCGTAGCCGTGAATCGTCTGACCGAGCCCATAGAGTCCGAGCTGGTTGCACCCGGTGATCTGGGTCGCCGAGCCCGGCACGCAGTGGCCCGGACCGGTCGTCGGCTCGCCCAGCAGCTTCGCAATGCCGGTCTCGAACGGAGTGAGTGACGCGTAGATGAGCTCGACATCGTCGATCTGCAGCGGCACGTTGTGGCGGTACGCAACCTCGCCCTGGAGCGCCGTGCCGGTCGCCTGCACCTGCGAGTTGAAAGACAGGCCGAGCATCTTGATGTCCTGCGGAAACTCCTCGAAGAAGCCGGCGGTGCCGGCGTACTCGTGGGCCGCGATGTTCGATGCCTGCGCGGTAACGGCAGCCGCACTGCCGTGGTTCGCGAACAGCGTGTTGGCGCCGATGGTGGCGTACTGCTGTGCCGTCGCCGCGCTCAGGTTGCCACCCTGTGAGGCCGCGGCCTGCTGTCCCAGCGCGCCGCCCTTGGCAGCCGCCAGAGCGACAGCCTGCGCCGGGGTGAGGCCCGAGGCGAGTGCCAGTCCCGCCACCTGCGCGCCGGCCCCTACCGCCGTAGCCGCGCCGTAGGAGTTGCCGAGCCCGGCCTGGGTGCCGGTCTGCAGCGAGGCGAGCGGCAGGCGGCTCGTGTAGTTGAGGAAGTAGAAGCCGAGCTGTGTCCCCTGCCCGAAATTCGGCAGGTAGAGCTTGAAATTGATGCCGTACTGGCCGGCTTCGGAGGGCTTTTGATCCGGCAGGCGCGGGATCGTCTGAAAATTCTGGATCAACCCGCCACCGAGAGAGGTGAAGTCCGTCCCCTGATCGGAGATCGCGCCGAAGCCGAGGACCACACGCTGATTGCTGCCGGCGCCGGCGACGTCGTTGGTGCTGAAATAGGCACCGGTCGGCTCGATGATGTCCGGGTGCCAGCTCCACAGGTACAGCAGCTGGGTGCTCAGGTTGGTCGAGAGCTGGGAGTTGAACACCACCATGCTGTCGGGCAGGAGTGCCTGCTTCAGCTCCGCGCCGGGCACCTGCAGAGCCGTAACGTCGAAGTAATCGACGGAGTTGAGCCCGCCGGGTATGAACGTGCTCTCGCCCCAGTCCTGGACCTGCCGACCGACGCGCAGCTCCGACGGCAGTGTCACGAGGTTGAACCGCAGGTAACCGAAGGCATCGAGCAGCCGGGTGTAGCTGCCGACGACGCCCTTGGCCTCGTGGCTGAGCGGGGTGCGCTCGACGTCGTTGGCCATCACCGAGAAGTCGTAGAGTCCGGAGCCGCGCACGAACAGGCCCGCTTTCTCGCGGTAGTTCAGCGCCAGTTCGGTGACGCCGGTCAATGCCTTGGTGAAGGTCGCTTTGTGCAGGTAGTTCAGATCGCCATCATCGGCGTTCGGACCATAGCCGCAACCGCCGTTGGCGATCGCGATCAGCCGGCAATCCGGATTCGACACACGCCATCCCTGGCCGTAGCCGATGGTGGTGTCCCAGCTGCCCGTCCAGTCGCCGGACTGGCTGCTGAAACTGAAGCCCTGCGCCGCTGGCGATATCCCCGCCGAGAGACACGCTGCCGACGCCACGAACGCCAGGGCACGACCGGTGTGAACCTTCCTCATGTATTCCCCCTGCTCCCCCCGTGCGTGAGTCGAGCACAGCGAGGCGAAGCCACGTCGGGTTCTTGTTTGTTGCGCACTACAAACCCGAGTGGCCTGAGTCTATTACTCGGCGCCGCAATGCGGCAAGCGCCTCAGCCGTGCATGATCTGCAATATACTGTGACGCAGCTGCTCGCTGAGGACGAACTGTGCGTCCTGCGCCACACGTGTCAGCACCTCGTCGAATTCGAGGCGCGCGCCGGCACCGGTGCGAATGACGCCCCGCGCACGCAACAGCCCGATGAAGTTCGCAAACATCGCCCGGTCGAAGAACTCCGGAGAGTTGAATCCATAGAGCAGCGTCATGCGGTGCGCGGCCTGCTGGCAGCGTTCCTCCAGGGCGACCTGCGTGAGCTCGCCGCTGCCGGCGAGCAGCAGCTGTGCGATCACCATGTAATAACGCTCGATGATCTGCAGGGTGGCCTGCGCGAGCAGCGAGAGCTGCAGGGCCGGTGCCGAGGCGGGCGGCGGCCGCCGCCAGCCGCCCACTTCCACATCGGGCTCGATGAGCCCGTGCGTGGCGAGGCAAGCGAGCGCCGCGTCCACCACCGCCGGCAACTCCGCCTCGCTCCAGTGGAGGAACAGCTCCGCAGCGATGTAGGGGTAGACGCGCCACGCCAGGCGCTGGATGTCGGCCGTGGGCACGCGCGCATTGCTCACGAACACGCAGGCGATCAGCGAGGGCAGCGCAAAGAGGTGCAGCACGTTGTTGCGAAAGTAGGTCGCCAGCACCGCGTTCTCGGCGGTCATGCGCACGATGTCTCCGAGCCGGTGCGACTCGCGCTCGATGAGCCGCAGGGATTCCCCATAGGCCAGCATCTCCGTGCCCGCGAGCGCGGTGACGGTCACGCGGTTGCCATAAGGAAAGGAGGCGAGCAGCGAGCGATACAGCTCGAGCTGACGTAGCAGCTGCGGCTCCGGCAGCGCCTGTCGCGGCATGGCGAGCAGCGCGAGCGCCAGGAGGTTGATCGGCGTCACGGCCGCCGCGGAATTGATGTGACGCATGATGCGCCCGGCGAGCTCGTCCACTGCCGCTGCGAGCCAGGGAGCGCGCGTCTCGTCATCGAAGCGGCGCGTGCGCCAGGCGGCCTCGTGCCGGTCGAGGATCTCGGCGAGGGCGATCGGCTCGCCGAGATTCACGTGCACCTTGCCGAAGCGCTCCCGCAGCACGCGCCAGGAGCCGAGCAGCCCGCGGATGCTTTCCTTCTCTTTCGCTCGCCCGGAGAGCTCGCCGACGTAGGTCGCGCCCTCGACCAGGCGCTCGTAACCGAAGTACACCGGCACGAACACTACCGGGCGCGCCGGATCGGCCAGGAAGCTGCGCACCGTCATGAGCAGCATGCCGGTCTTCGGCTGCAACAGCCGTCCGGTGCGGCTGCGGCCGCCCTCGATGAAGTACTCGATGGCGTGGCCGCGGCTCATGATTGCGGCGAGATACTTCATGAACACCACGGTGTACAGGCGGTTGCCGGCGAAGCTGCGGCGGATGAAGAAGCCGCCGCCTTTGCGCAGCAGGCGACCCACCAGCGGGAGATTCAGGTTCACGCCGGCGGCGGTGTGCGGCACGGTGTAGCCGTGCACGTAGATCACATAAGCGAGCAGCAGGTAGTCCATGTGGCTGCGGTGGCAGGGGACATAGATGATCTCGTTGCCTTCGGCAACCGCGGCGAGCGTCTCGGGGTGACCGAACACCACCCCGTCGTAGAGACGGTTCCACAGCCAGCCGAGTGCATGCTCCATGAAGCGTACGAAAGCGTGTGAATAGCTGGCCGCGATCTCCCAGGCGTAGGCACGCGCACGCTGCAGCGCCTTGTGGCGCGACAGCTGCTGCTCGCGCATCTCCTGTGCCACCGCCGCCCGCACCGCGCGGGTGCGCAGCACCCGGTTGACTATGGTGCGGCGGTGCGACAGGTCCGGGCCGATACGCGCGGCGCGGCGCCGCGCATAGAGCGCGCGCAGAGTACGCGCCACGCGCCTGCCGCGCACCGCGCCAGCGAGCTCCGCATCGAGGAGCGCCCGCAGGCTGAGCGGCTCATCGAGCTCGAGCAGCGTATCGCGGCCATTGAGCAGCACCTGCAGAAACCTGCGCACCCGGCCGACGACGGCAAAGTCCTCGCTGAGCAGCAAACGCACCCACGAGGCTTCCTTCTGTGGTGCCCGTCCCCAGTACACGGCCGCGGGCACCAGCTCGAAATCGGCCTGCGGGTCGGCGCGCAGCGCGGCGATCATCTGTGCGAGCTGCCGCGGTGGCCGGCGATCGATGCGCCGCCCGAGGAGCCCACGGGTACGCGTCAGGCACAGGTAGGACCGCAGCTCCGGCGTTGCGCCGCCGAGGGGCCTCCCGGGCCGCGGCAGCTGCAGCCGCGCGCACACCTGCTGCAGCACGGCGAGATCGGTGGCGCTGCGCTGCTCGAGCACGTAACACACCGGTCGCGCGCGCCCGCGCAGCTGCGCGGGCGCATCCTCGGGCAGCACCCTGACGCGCACCCACAGCGCCAACACCTGCCGCAGCAGCCAGCTCATGCCGGCGGGCGCGGCTGCAGGCGGCGCACGCGCCCCACTCTATTCGAAGGCGATCGCAGGCAGATCGAGGGCAATGAGGAAATACTCGAACAGGTACTGGATCACGCGCACCTGATTGTGCAGGCGATGATCGCTCTCGAGCAGGTGCAGCGCGCACTGATAGGCGTGCGCAAAGCGCACGCTGTGCTCGTACGGCACGACCTCGTCGCGCCAGCCGTGCACCACGGCGGCCGGACAATCGAGCACGCCACTGCGCAGCTCCGGTAAGCCCTGCATGTAGAGCGCCGGCGCCATGAGGAACACGCCGCGCGCATGCAGCAACGAGGCCGAGGCCACCGCGACATAACCACCGAGGCTCGAGCCAACCAGCACCAGATCGCCGGTGAGCTCCTTGCAGAACTCCACGAGGCGCGCCACACGTGCGCGCGGCTCGTCGATGCCCCGGTAATCGACCGAATGTGCGTCGTATCCTTCGGAGCGTGCCACCTCGGCGAGCGCCGTGATCTTGCGTCCCCAGGGGCCGGCGTCCTGCCCGTGGGAGAAAACGACGTGCCGGGAAGTCACGGGCGCTTGCATGTCAGGGCATCCGGCGCTGGGCGCTCGAGGAGCATGGGCGAATAATGCAGGCAATGGAAACCACAAGCCAAGCACCGCGCGCTGCGGCCCGGCGCAGCGGCTGGCAGTTCTGGATCGATCGCGGCGGCACGTTCACCGACGTGATCGGGCTCTCGCCCGCCGGCCGGCTGCACGTGCGGAAGGTACCCTCGATGGCGCTCGATGCCGCAGCCGGCGATCCGGGCGTGCGCGCCGCGCGCGACATGCTGCCGAGCGCTCGAGCCGGGAGCGCGCGCCCGCCGGTCGCAGAGGTGAAGGTCGGCACCACGGTCGCGACCAACGCGCTGCTGACGCGCAGCGGCGAGCCGGTGGTGCTCGTGACCACGGCGGGCTTCGCCGAGGCGCTGCGTATCGGCTACCAGAACCGCCCCGACATTTTCGCGCGCCACATCGTGCTGCCCGAGCGCCTGTACGCGCAGGTGATCGAGGCGCAGGAACGCATCGATGCGGAGGGTGGCGTATTGCGGCCGCTCGAGCTGTCGCAGCTGCGGGCAGAGCTGGCCGCCGCGCGCCGTCTCGGTCGGCGTGCGGTCGCGATCGTGCTGCTGCACGGTTGGCGCTATCCGGAGCACGAGCGCGCCGCCGCTGCCTGCGCGCGCGAGCTCGGGTTCGAAGAGGTGTCGGCATCGCACGAGCTTTCGCCGCTGGTGCGCTACGTTACCCGTGGCGACACCACGGTGCTGAATGCCTACCTGGCGTTGCCGCTGCGGAGCTACCTGCGGACATTGCAGGAGGAGGTGCGCGAGCTCGATGAGCATGCGCGGCTCACCCTCATGCAGAGCAACGGAGGACTCGCGGCGGCGGAGCGCTTTCGGGCCATGTCGAGCGTGTTGTCCGGGCCCGCCGGCGGTCTCATCGGCATGCAGTGGGTGGGCGAGCGGCTCCGCCTCCCACGATTGATCGGTTTCGACATGGGCGGCACCTCGACCGATGTGTCGCTCATCGACGGAGAGCTGCCGCAGCGCTTCGAGCATCTCATCGGCGGTGTGCGTATCGCGCAGCCCATGCTCGATGTACACAGCATCGCGGCCGGCGGCGGCTCGATCCTGCGCTATCACGACGGGCGCTTCCTGGTGGGTCCGGCTTCCGCGGGCGCCGATCCCGGTCCGGCCTGCTACGGCCGCGGCGGGCCCCTCACCCTCACCGACGTGCAGGTGCTGCTCGGGCACCTGCGCCCCGACACCCTGCCCCGGGTGTTCGGTCCGGACGGTCACGCAGCCATCGATGCGCAGATCGTCACGGAGCGATTCGGCGCGCTGCGTGCCCGCCTGGCAGCCGAGGCCGCCGGGGCAGCTTCTCTGGAGTCGCTCGCAGAGTCTTTTCTCGAGGTCGGCGTCGAGTCGATGGCCAATGCCATCCGCCAGGTCTCCACGCGGCGCGGGCTCGATGCCGCTGAGTTCACGCTCTTCTGCTTCGGCGGCGCCGCCGGACAGCACGCCTGTCGCGTCGCCCGTGCGGCCGGCGTGCGGCGCATCGTGGTGCATCCGCTCGCGAGTGTGCTTTCGGCTTTCGGCATCGGCGTCGCCGATCGACTGGCCGTGCGCCGCGCGAGCCTGCGGAGCGAGCTCGCGGCTGCCGGACTGCTCGAGGCAGCGCGCCTGCTGGCACAGCTCGCGCAGCAGGCGCAGGCGGAGCTCGCCACCGACGGCAGCGATCCGGACAGCGTGCGGCTCATGCAGCTGCTCGAGCTGCGCGCCGGGGACAGCGAGGTGACTCTTTCGGTGCCGCTCACGGGGCTCAGCGAGATGCGCGCGCAATTCCAGGCCGAGCATCTGCGGCGCTTCGGCTTCGCGGCGCCGGCACTGCCGGTCATCATCGAGGCGGCGCGGGTCGAGGCGCGCGCCGCCTCCGTCGAGCTCGGCTCGCTCACCGTTCCGCCGCCCGCGGCGCTCACCGGCCTGCCGGCGGGCGTGCCTGGCTGGTTCAGGGGCTGGCGTGAGGTGCCGCTGCTGTCCATGGCGGCGGTCGCGGAGGAGCTGTGTGGACCCGCGCTCATCGTCGAGCCCAACAGCACGCTCGTGCTCGAGGAGGGCTGGCGCGCGCGGCCGCTCGGCGCGGGTGTGCTGCTGCTGGAGGATGCCGGCAGCCGCGGCGCGCTGGCGAGCGGCACTGCAGATCCCGCCCGACTCGAGATATTCAACAACCTGTTCATGCACATCGCCGAGCAGATGGGCGAGGTGCTGAAGGCGACCGCGCAGTCCGTGAACATTCGCGAGCGCCTCGATTACTCCTGTGCGCTGTTCGATGCGGACGGAGCGCTCGTGGCCAACGCACCGCACATGCCGGTGCACCTCGGCTCGATGGGCGCGAGCGTGCGCGCGGTGATGCGCGCGCAGTCGGGCCACCTGCGCGCGGGCGATTCCTGGCTCCTCAACAGCCCCTATCACGGCGGCACGCATCTGCCGGACATGACCGTGGTGACACCGGTGTTCATGAGCGGCGGTCGCGCTCCGGATTTCTTCGTCGCCTCGCGTGCCCACCACGCCGACATCGGCGGTATCACGCCCGGCTCCATGCCGCCCTTCAGCCGCAGCATCGAGGAGGAAGGGACGCTGTTCGAGTGCTTTCACCTGGTGCAGGAGGGCAGCCTGCGCGAGGAGGAGCTGCGCGCGCGGCTCGCCGCCGGCCGCTGGCCGGCGCGCAACCCGTCGCAGAACGTGGCGGACCTGCGGGCGCAACTCGCTGCCAACGCGCGGGGCTGTGCGGAGATCGAGCGCGCGGTGCGCCGCCACGGCCTCGGCACGGTGCAGGACTACATGGGAGAGGTGCAGCAGAACGCGGCGCGCTGCGTACGGCGCGCCATCGCCAGGCTCGCGCCGGGAAGCTTTCGCTACGAGCTCGACGATGGCTCGGCGATCGCGGTGCGCATCGACATCGACCGCGAGCAGCAGCGGGCGCGCGTGGATTTCACCGGCACCTCGCCACAAGGTGCACACAACCTCAATGCGCCGCGGGCGGTGTGCACCGCTGCGGTGCTGTACGTGTTCCGCACTCTCATCGAGGAGCCGATCCCGCTCAACGAGGGCTGCCTCGCCCCGCTCGCCATCGAGATTCCGGCAGGCTCGATGCTCGACCCGCGTCCGCCGGCGGCGGTCGCCGGTGGCAACGTGGAGACTTCGCAGTGCATCGTCGATGCGCTCTACGGTGCGCTCGGCATCCTCGCGGCCTCGCAGGGCACGATGAACAACCTCACCTTCGGCGATGCGCAGCTGCAGTACTACGAGACCATCGCCGGCGGCGCCGGCGCCGGCCCCGATTTCGACGGCTGCGACGCGGTGCAGACCCACATGACCAACTCGCGGCTGACCGATCCGGAGATTCTCGAAAGCCGCTTCCCGGTGCTGGTGCGCGAGTTTGCAATCCGCCACGGCTCCGGCGGCGGCGGGCGTCAGCGCGGGGGCGACGGGATCGTGCGCAGGCTCCTGTTCCGCCGCGCGCTCAGCGGTGCGCTGCTGGCGAACCACCGTCGCATCGCGCCTTTCGGTCTCTGCGGGGGTGCGCCGGGGGCGCCGGGCGATGCCTGGATCCGCCGCGCCGACGGTTCGCTCGAGCGCCTGGCGGCGACGGCGCGCTTCGAGCTGGCGGCGGGCGATGAGCTCACGGTTCTCACCCCCGGTGGCGGGGGGTTCGGCTCCTGACCTAGCCCCGCAGGATGGACGTCTCTATCTCCCACTCCACCCGCTGCTTGGAGGTCGCGGAGCGGTTCACCGATACCGGCCGCACCCGGCTCGCGCCCGCACGGTGGGTGACGAGCCAGGTGTCGAATTCACCCGGCTTGCTGGTGGCGAAACCGAACAGCAGGTTGAACTTGCCCTCGCTGAGGGTCTGCGGACGGTTGACACGCTCATCGGCGATGACGAAGTGCGAGTCTTCGGCCGCGGCGCCGGCGAACGCGCCATGCGCGGCGAGCTCATCGAGAAAGCTCTCGACCTGAGCCTGGGCGCGCTTCCAGGTGGATGGGCCGTTGTGCTCGAGCAGTACCCAGCGCGTGCCCTGCTCGATGCTCGACGCCACGAACAGCGCCAGGCGGCGCGCCGAAAGATAGCGCCAGTCGGAGGCCCCACTGCTGCCGGCGGCAAGGGTGCGCGGGCTGACGCTATTGCGCGGACCGGTGCGCACGGCGAGCAAGGTGTTCACCCCGGCGTTCGCGAGTCGCGCACGATCGGCTTCCGACACGCTCACCGCGGGCCGCAGCCCGGGTCGCAGCACGGCTTCCTCGCTCTCCCCTGCAGACCAGACGGGCCATACCTCGTCGGAGCGGGCGATCATGCCCGCGGCCGCTCCGCAGGAAGCGAAGGTCTCGACACGTCCGCGCAGCCGGTCGAAGGCCTGCACCCGCGGGAAGTACATCACCGCGCTGTCGCTGCGAAACGGCCAGGTGCGCAGGCCTTCGAGCGCCGCGCGGGCGGAAGTCCAGGCCACGGGCGGGTCTACCACGAGCAGCGCGTGGTGCTCGCGGCACACGCGGGCTGCGACCAGCAGCGTCGAGAGCCCGATGTCCCGGTCCCGCGCCAGTGGCGGAATGCACAGCAGGTTGAAGCTGACGGCGCCGCCGAGGGCGAACAGTCCCGTGCCGCTGCTGGCTGCGCCGATGAGGTCGTAATCGGTGAGCGGCGCTCCGTCGTCACCGTCCGGGTTGGAGAGGGTGTAGCCGACCGCGACACCGCCGGGGCCGTTGGCCGAGCGGTCGGGACGGGTCTCGGGGGGACTGCCCAGGACGCGTACCAGCCGCGATTCGAGCAGCACGTCGGCGACGAAGCGCCCCGAGCCCGCAGTCACCGAGAGGCGGCGGTAGATTTCCTGGTCCTCGACCAGCTCGGAACCGGCGGTGCGGACGCGTTGCACGACCAGGTTGAAGCGCTCCTGCTCGGTACTCGTCAGTCCGTCGTAATCCACCGACGCCCGCAGGTACTCGCGCGAGCCCGGGTTCAAGGCGCTGAGCCGCAGCGTGCCGCGACCGGCCGGCAGGGTCAGCGTGGGTGGGCGGGCGCCGTTCGTGACGCGGACGACCCGCGCTTCACGCCCGCCGTTCTCGAAGAACTGCTCCACGGCGTAGGCCAGTGTCGAGGGTTGCCACAGGCCGCCGAAGTGCTGCTGGAATTCGTTGAAACTGTGGACCGTGATCGCCTGGTTGACCGGACCCTTGAGTGTGCGACCGACGAAGGCGGCGACGGCGGTCGGCACGCGCTCGATGGCGTGCGGGTCACGGCTGCATTCTGCGTGTGGTGCGCCTGCGCTAAGGCTGTCGGCCACTCAAGCGCCTCAGTGAATCTGCCGGCGCGACTCTAACACAGTCAGGTTGTGGTCAGCGTCCCGGGCGGGGGTCGGGAGCATCGGCCTCGCGTGCCCGCAGCGTCTGCTCGGCGCGTGCCTGCTCGAGCCGCTCGCGCTTGGCCGCTATCTCCGCGAGCATGAGTCTCAGCCAGGCAGAGAGCTGCGGGGCATGCAACTCCTGCGCCGCTGAGGGCGGCCGCGCTGTTGTGTCCTCAGCCGCCATGCTTCTGCGCGGCGCGCTGATCGCCCGCAGCGCCTGGCGCAGGCGCGCCGGGCACGGTGGCCGCCGGTGCTGCCGTGGCATCTCCCGGCTCGATCTCCGAGACGATCTGGCGGAAAGAGGCCTCGTCCATCGGCAGATCGGAGTTGCCGTCCCAGGTCGAGCCCTCCGGCAGCACGTTCTGCACCCGTGGGGCCGCGGCGAGAACCTGCTCGAGGCTCGAGTTCGCGACGGTTACCGGGACCGGGACGCCGCGCGGGCGGCGCGCCAGACTCGCGGCCAGCTCCCAGTCGACCTGCTGGTGATGCGCCTGCAGCTGCTGCTGCCGGCGCGCCCCGATGGCTGTGGTCAGAAGCTTCTTCTGCACGCTCTGCGAGGCGCGGCCGTCATCCTCCATGACATCGAAGGCCTGCATGTACAGCTCCCCGTCACGCCAGCCGAACAGAAAAGGCTGGTTCACCACGCGCACCGGCGTCCCGATCGGAACCATACCGAAGAGCTGCTCGATGTCCTCCGGGTACAGGCGGATGCAGCCGTGGCTCGAGCGCAGGCCGACACCGGCGGGCTTGTTGGTGCCGTGTATGAGGTAGCTCGGCCACTGCAGGTAAAAGGCGTACTTGCCGAGGGGATTGTCCGGTCCCGGCCCGATCACCGGCTCGAGCTCCTCACCATTCTCATGGTGCTCCTTGCGCACGGACTCCGGGACGCGCCAGGTAGGATCCTTCTGACGACGCAGGATCTTGGTCACTCCCTCGGGCGTGCGCCAGCCGACCTTGCCGATGCCGATGGGGTGCGTGATCACGACCTGCCGCTCGCCGTGCTTTGCCGGCGGGTAGTAGAAGAGCCGCATCGCCGGGATGTTGATCACGATGCCGGTGCGCGGCGCATCCGGGAGAATGAACTGCGACGGAACGACGATCTCGCGTCCCTCGCCCGGCAGCCACGGGTCCACTTTCGGGTTGGCGCGCAGGATCTCCTCGTACCCGACGTTGAAACGACGCGCGATGTCCGTGAGCGTATCGTCCTTGCCGGCCGACACCACCTGCACCACGCCCACCACGTCCTGGTCGGGAGTGACCGTGAAGCGCTCGTTGGCGATGGGCGCCGGCTGGGGCGGCGGCGCAGCGACCGGCGGCGCCGGCGCGGGAGCCTGCACCGGCCGGTGCAACGCGCCGAACAGTGAGCAGCCGCTCACCGCCACACAGAGCACGGCGGCGGTCGCGGCGCGGGTACGGCAGAGCTTCATGACGGCCCGATTATGACCGATGTAGCGCGTACGCCGAAGATTGCGCCCGCGGATCGCGGCAGGCGTGTCCTTCACAGCAGCACCGGCTGATTGGGCAGCTCATTGTCGCTCGGACGCTTGCCGGGAAAGTGGCGTCCGAGCAGTGCGCCGATACCGAGCACACCGAGCACCGAGCCCTCACGAAAGCGGCCGGCACGATAGTGGTGCTCCATCTGACGGCACACCGCATCCCATTCCGCCTGCCCGACCCGCGCGGCGATGCCGCGGTCGGCGATGATCTCGACGGCGTGATCCGCCATCAGCACGTAGAGCAATACGCCGTTGTTGTGCTCGGTATTCCAGACCCCGAACTGCCCGAACAGCTGCAGCGCGCGCGTGCGGGCGTCAAGATCGCGCCACAGCTCCGGCAGGTCGAAGGAGGTCTCGATGATGAAGCGGATCTCCCCTCCATGACGCGTCTCGCACTCCCCGATCGCCTGCTCGATCGCATCACGCACCGCCTGCGGGAAGCAGCGGCGGGTGCTCCAGCGCGTGGTCGCGAGGTGCCGCAGCAGACGTATCACGTCCATGGGGTGCTACCAGCTTCCTGAGGCGCCGCCGCCGCCGAAGCCGCCGCCGCCACCGCTGAAACCACCACCGCCGCCGCCAAAACCACCACCGCCGAAGCCTCCCCATCCGCCGCCGAAGCCGCCCGAGCGCGGATAGCTCGACCAGCCGCGCCCGCGCGGCAGGCCGAGAAGCAGGGTGATCAGGAACCCGACGATCCCCGCCAGCACCGCCGCCCCGAGCGCGTAGCCCGCGAACCATACCAGTGCTCCGGCCCCGAGTCCGGTGAAGACCGACCCCAGCCCCCGCCCGAATACCGAGCGCAGCAGCACCGAGCCGACGAGCACCGCGAACAGCAGCTGCGGCAGGATGCCGCCGCTGCCGTGGCGCGGCGCCTGCCAGGCATGCTCGGGCGGAGGCAGCGGCTCTCCCTCGATCACCTTCATCATCTGATCGAGACCGGCATCGATGCCTTCGTAGAAGTTACCTTCGCGGAATGCGGGCGCGATGGTCTCGGAGATGATGCGGTTGGACACGGCATCGGTCAGCACGCCCTCGAGGCCGTAGCCTACCTCGATGCGGATGCGATGGTCGTCCTTGGCGATGAGGAGCAACGCTCCGTCATCGATCTTCCTGCCATTGACGGTGCCGCGGCCGAGCTTCCACTGCTCGACGACGCGGATCGAGTACTGCGCAATGTCCTCGGGATGCGTGCTCGGCACGATGAGCACCGCCAGCTGCGAGCCCTTGTGCTCCTCGAAGGCGGCGAGCTTCTGCTCGAGCGCGCCCTGCTGCTCCGCGGTGAGTGTCCCGGTGAGGTCGGTGACCCGCGCCTTGAGCGGCGGCACCGGCTGCAATCCGGCGCTCGGTCCCTGCGCCAGGACAGCGAAGCACGCCGCGCACAGCAGCAGCGCCGCGAGCGCGTGGCGCACGGGGCCATGCGCCCCGAGCCTCATTGCGTCGGCGATCGTCCCGCCGGTTGCGCGGGCGGCGCCGCGCTGCCCCCCGGCACGCTCGTGTCGAAGCTGACCGTGGGTGCGGTGGAGATCTGCTGCTCGTTGGCGACCGTGAAGTTGGGTTTCACCTGAAAGCCGAACACCTTCGCGGTCAGATTGGTCGGGAAGCTGCGTACCGTGACGTTGTAATCCTGCACGGCCTGGATGTAACGATTGCGCGCAACGGTGATGCGATTCTCCGTTCCCTCCAGCTGCGACTGCAGTTCGCGGAAGTTCTGGTCGGATTTCAGCTGCGGGTAATTCTCCGCGACCGCGAGCAGGCTCTTCAGCGCACCTGTCAGCTGGCTCTGGGCGGCCTGGTACTTCTGAAAGAGCTCCGGGTTGTTCAGCACCTCGGGCGTCACCTGAATCGAGCCCACCTTGGCACGCGCCTCGGTGACCTCGACCAGCACCCGCTGCTCCTGCGCGGCGTAGCCCTTGACCGTGTTGACCAGATTCGGGATCAGATCCGCACGGCGCTGGTACTGGTTGACGACTTCGGACCAGGCAGCCTTCACCGCCTCGTCTTTCGACTGCAGTGTGTTGTAACCGCACCCCGACAGAGTCAACAACGCGAATGCCACAGTGGCGACTGACCAGGCGCGCATGGAGCTCTCCTCATGTGTCCAGCCCCCCGGATCGTGGGGCATGGATTATTGTCACATGGCGGCGAAAGCGGCGTCGATCAGGCGAAAAAAAACCCCAGGTTTTGAGGCCTGGGGTTGGTAAGGGCGGACCTTCGATGAAGGGAAGGAAGTCCGCCAGGGGATACGTCAGTGCAATCGCGCCCAGTGCAGGATACGGATGTCGTCCGAATCCAGATCGAAACTCTGCGCCAGCAGCGCCCGCAGCTCGCGATTGGCGCGCGCGTGCGTCAGAGGCTGCCGCAGCTCCACCACCCCACTCCACTCGTTGCCAGCGGCGTTACGCGCCTTGCCGGTGTGGGTCACGAAGTGCGTGTAGTACTTGGTAGCCACGCGGAAAAGGTTAGTCAGGCGGCACCGGGACGTCCGTGAGATGTTCCACAGAACCCTGGATTTCTGTAAAAGTGATTGCGACATAATCCACAGGATCGCGCTGCATGACACGCTTCCGGCCGCCCGCGCCGGCTGGCTCGAAATACATCACACCCGAGGGAGCGCGGCGGCTGCGCGCGGAGCTCGAGCAGCTCTGGCGCGAGGAGCGCCCACGAGTCACGCAGGCCGTTGCGGCCGCGGCCGCCCAGGGCGATCGCTCCGAGAATGCCGAGTACACCTACGGCAAGCGGCGTCTGCGCGAGATCGACCGCCGGGTACGCTTCCTGCGCCGCCGGCTCGAAGGCATGGTGGTGGTCGACCAGCCGCCGGCGGATACCGGACGGGTGTTCTTCGGCGCCTGGGTGGAGCTCGAGGCCGAGGACGGCACTCCCGCCCGCTACCGCATCGTCGGCCCCGACGAGTTCGACATGGTTCCCGGCTACATCAGCATGGACTCGCCGCTCGGCCGGGCGCTGCTGCGCCGCTCACTCGATGATGAGGTCACCCTCGAGACACCCGCCGGTGAGCGCACCTACCTGATCGTGGCCATCCATTACCAGCAGTCCTGACGCACCTGCTGCCGGGGTGCCTACCAGATCACCCGCACGTTCTTGAACTGCCACGGGTCGCTCTTGTCGATGTCCTCGCTGAACAGCCGCTCGCGCTCGTGCAGTGGCGTCCAGTCGGTGTACTCACCGACCACCGGACCGAGGTACGGCATGCAGATCTCGAGATTGCGACGGAAGTCCATCTCATCGGGCTCGACGATGCCGAGGTTCGGATTCTCCATGGCCCAGATGACCCCGGAGAGCACGGCCACGCAGACCTGGAGGCTCGTGGCGTTGTTGTAAGGGGCCAGCTTGCGGGCTTCGCCGATCGAGAGCTGCGAGCCGTACCAGTAGGCGTTCTTCTTGTGCCCGGCGAGCAGCACCCCGAGCTCGTCGATCCCGCTCACGATGTCGTCCATGAGGATGCGCTGGCGCTCCTGCTGCACGTAATTGTGGCCGGCGAGCTCGTGGACCGACATTACGGCGGCATCGCAGGGGTGGTAGGCGTAGTGCACCGTCGGCCGATAGGCGACCTGCGCACCTTCGCGCACGGTCAGGTAATCCGCTATGGAGATCGCCTCGCCGTGGGTGATGCAGAAGCCGTGGAAATGTCCCGCCTTCGGCGTCCAGGTGCGCACGCGGGTGGCCGCGCCGGGCTGCGTGAGGTAGATCGCCGCCATGCAGCCGAAATCATGACGCTTGCCGTCGCGCGGAAAGTTGCGCTCGTGCGTACCCCAGCCCATCTCGCTCGGCTGCGAGCCCTCGCTCACGAAGCCGTCGATCGACCAGGTGTTGACGAACTCGCCGGGTAGCTTCGGCACGCTCGAGATCTGCGTGTCCCGCTCGGCGACGTGGATCACCTTGACGCCGAGGCGCCGCGCGAGCTCGCCCCACTCGGCGCGCGAGGCCGGATTGCCGGCCTCCATGCCGGTATCACGGGCGATATTGAGCAGTGCCTGCTTCACGAAGTGCGAGACCAGACCCGGGTTCGCGCCGTGCGTGAGCACGGCGGTCGGGGCGCGTGCATTTCCGGCGCGCAGCGCCAGCGCCTCCTCGCGCAGCGCATAGTTGGTGCGCCGCCCCGCCGGCACGGTCGGATCGGTGTACCCGCCCGGCCAGGGCTCGATGCAGGTGTCCAGGTACATCGCGCCCTTCTCCCAGCACAATTTGAGCAGCGCGATGCTCGAGACCTCGACCGAGACATTCACGAGAAAATCGCCGCGGCCGAGCAGCGGATTGAGGATGCGGCGATAGTTCTCGCGCGTCAGGCGCTCCTGCACGAGCCTGATGCCGTACTTCGCGGCCTCCTCGCTACCCCGCTCGTCCGCGGTGACGATGGTGATGCGCTCGGGCGCGATGCCGATGTGCCGCAGCACGAGTGGCAACACCCCCTGCCCGATGCTGCCGAAGCCGATGAACAGGATGCGGGCAGGAAACTCGACGTGGACGGGGTGCTTCTCACTCATGATGCTTGGCTGACATGATGCTTGGCTGACACTCTAATACGCTGGAACGGCCGAAGGGTATCAATCGGCCGGGCACGGCTCAATTTCCGCGCCAGTGCGGCGGATAGGTGCGCTCGTAGCCGGGCAGCGCCGCGACCCGCGCGAGCCAGCGGCCGAGCGCCGGATAGTGCAGCTCGACGGGCATGAACCGTGAGGAGAGCTCGGCGGCGCGCGGCTTCTCGAGCGCGCGCCGCAGCAACTGGATTCCGGGGAAGATCACCAGGTCGACTGCCGAGCAGGACTCGCCGACGATCCACTCTGACTTCGACAGCCGTCCCTCGATGGTGCGCGCCTCGCTCGCCACGGCGTGCATGGCGGCGGTGACCGCATCGTCGGCAAGCTCCGCGTCGCCGCTGAACACCGCCGCGGTGATGCGATGCAGCTGCGGCTCGATGTACGCCTGGTACTCGCAGATCACCCGCATGATGGTGCCCGCTTCCTCGGGGGTGCGGCCGAACAGGGGTGGCTGCGGGTACTTGAGGTCGAGGTAGTAGAGGATCGCGAGCGATTCGAAGCACACGTACTCGCCGTCCTTCAGCACCGGCACCCGGCCGCGCGGATTGAGCGCGAGCATCTCCTGCGACTTGTGCTCCTGCTTGGAGAATTGCAGCAGGTGGCTGCGGTACGGCAGGCGTTTGTATTCGAGCGCCAGCAGCACCCGCCAGGAGTACGGGCTGCCGCTGCCCCAGAAAACCTCGATTGCCATCGTCGCCTCGCCGAGGTAGTGCTCGCGATTGTAACGACAACCCGGCGGCGTCGAAAATGCGTCCATGGCGACGACACTGATAGAGCCGCGCGAGCTCGCGGCGCACCTCAACGATCCCGACTGGGCGATCATCGACTGCCGCTTCGATCTGGCGCGCCCGGACTGGGGCGCGCAGAGCTACGCGGCGGGGCACATCCCGCATGCGCTCTACGCGCACCTCGACCGTGACCTGTCGGCGCCGCGCACGCCACGCTCGGGTCGCCATCCGCTGCCCAAGCCCGAGACGCTGGCGGGCACCTTCGCACGGCTCGGCATCGATGAGCGCGTGCAGGTCGTTGCCTACGACCAGGGTCCTGGCGCTTTCGCGGCCCGGCTGTGGTGGCTGCTGCGCTGGCTCGGACACGAGCAGGTCGTCGTGCTGAACGGCGGCCTCCCGGCATGGGAGCGGGCCGGACTGCCGCTCGCGAGCGCCGTCGAGCCGCGCGCGTCACGCCAGTTCCGGGCGAATGCAGACGCGACGCAGGTCGTCAGCGACAGCGAGGTTGCGCAGCTCTCGAGCTCGGGCGCGCTCGCGAGCGGCCGGCAGCTGCTGATCGATGCCCGCAGCGCCGATCGCTTCGCCGGCGAGAACGAGACGATCGACCCGGTCGCCGGGCACATCCCGGGAGCGCGCAACCATCCGTACGCGGACAACCTCGACGCGCAGGGCCGCTTCCGCGATCCCGCCGCCCTGCGCGAGCTTTGGGCAAGGACACTGCGCTCCGCCCCCCCGCAGCGGCTCATCTCGATGTGCGGCTCCGGGGTCACCGCCTGCCACAATCTGCTCGCGCTCGAGGTAGCGGGCTTGCGGGGAGCGCGGCTGTACGCGGGCTCCTGGAGCGAATGGATCACAGATCCGACTCATCCGGTCGCGCGCGGAGCGGAATGATTTGATATAACGCGCCCGGTGGCAGCCGATCCCAAGAGCGCCGCGAACGCTGCTCGCAAGTCCAATCCCGCCCAGCCGTGGCGGATTGAGGATTCCCTCGATCTCTACAATGTCACGGCCTGGGGCAAGGGCTACTTCAGCATCAACGCGAGCGGACACGTGGTGGTGCGGCCCGACACCACCGCGCAGCACGAGATCGATCTGTACGAGGTGGTCGAGGGCCTCAAGGCACGCGACCTCACGACCCCGGTGGTGGTGCGCTTCTCCGATATCCTGGCGCACCGTCTGCGGCGGCTGCACGACGCGTTCGCCCAGGCGATCGCGGAGAACGACTACCGCAATCAGTACGCCGCGGTCTATCCCATCAAGGTGAACCAGCAGCGGCTGGTCGTCGAAGAGGTCTACCGCTACGGCAAGGAGTTCGGCTTCGGGCTCGAGGTCGGCTCGAAGCCCGAGCTCCTCGCCGTCATGGCGATGACCGAGAACGCACCGGAACGGCTGATCGTCTGCAATGGCTTCAAGGATGACAGCTACATCGAGGCCGTCACGCTCGCCACCAAGCTCGGGCGCACGATCATCCCGGTGGTCGAGAACTTCGAGGAGCTCGGCCTCATCCTCAAGCACGCCGAGACCTACCAGGTGCGGCCGCGCATCGGCGTGCGCGTCAAGCTCTTCAGCGAGGGCTCGGGACGCTGGAGCGCCTCGGCAGGCGACAGGTCGAAATTCGGCCTGTTCATCACCGAGATCCTGGAGCTCTTCAAGGTGCTCAAGGCGCGCGACATGCTCGATTGCCTGCAGCTGGTGCACTGTCATCCGGGCAGCCAGCTGCAGGACATCCGTCGCGTCAAGGACGCGATCAACGAGCTGGCGCACGTCTATGCCGAGCTGAAACTGATGGGGGCCGGCCTGCAGTACATCGACGTGGGCGGGGGACTCGGCGTCGACTACGACGGCAGCGGCACCAATTTCTCCTCCTCGATGAACTACACGCTCAACGAGTATGCGAGCGATGTCGTGTATCGCATCGCGAGCGTCTGCAACACCCGGGACATCCCGCACCCGAAGATCGTGAGCGAATCGGGCCGTGCCGTGGCCGCCTACCACAGCGTGCTGATATTCGACGCGCTCGGCTCCTCCGCGCTCGACAGGTTCCGGGTAACCGGGGACCGCGCCGAGGATTACGCCGGGGAAGAGGAGCTGCCGCAGCCGGTGCAGGATCTGTTCGAGGCGTACCGCGCGGTGAGCGACCGGCGCCTGGTGGAGTGCTATCACGATGCGCTCACGGCACGCGAGCAGGTGCTGCAGATGTTCAATCTGGGGCTCCTGTCGCTCGAGTTCCGCGGGCTCGCGGAGCGGCTCTACTGGGCCACCTGTGCGCGCATCCGTGACGCCTGCCGCAAGCTCGAGCGGCTGCCCGAGGAGCTCGAGGATCTCGAGGCCATCCTCTCCGACACCTATTTCTGCAACTTCTCGGTGTTCCAGTCGCTGCCGGACTCATGGGCGATCGACCAGCTTTTCCCCATCATGCCGATACACCGCCTGGCGGAGCGCCCGACGCGCACCGCGGTGCTCGCCGACATCACCTGCGACTCCGACGGCAAGATCGACCACTTCGTGTCGCCGCGCGATGTCAAACGCACGCTCGAGCTGCACGAGCTGCGGGCGGAGGAGAAGTACTATCTGGCCGCGTTCCTGGTGGGGGCCTATCAGGAAACCCTCGGCGACCTGCACAACCTCTTCGGCGACACCCACGTGGTGCACGTACGCCTGCACGATGAGGGCGGCTGGTGGATCGAGGAGATCGTCAAGGGCGACACGGCCAACAAGGTGCTCGAGTACATGGAGTACGACGTGGCGGAGCTCTATCCGGCGCTCGCGCGCGACTGCGAGCGCGCGATCCGCGACGGCCGCATGACGCTCGCCGAGAGCCAGGCGCTCAAGCGCTTCTACGAGAGCGAGCTCAACGGCTACGCGTACCTCGAGCCCGCCGGCGCCTGACATCGAGTCCGTACCCGAGCTCGACCCCAAGCTTGCCGACCCCGCCTGCCGCTCGCCCGCGGACCAACAGGGACCCGGGCGGCGCGCGGACTTATGTAACTGGCAGGACCATGCAGGGCTTGCACGGAAGGCTCTGGTTTGCTTAGCGGAAAAGCCGGGAGTAGCATGGCTCGCGCGTTCGTATCCGCCGTGGATTGAGTGCGCTTTGATCTCTGTTGACTTCATTTCCGCCCGCCCGCGCCCCTCGATTTGCGCGCGAACGCAGGTGCAGGCCGCCGGCCCAAGCGCTGCGCATTGACTGAAAACTGTCCGATCGTGTGCCTTGAAGCCCTGACCTGTTTGATTGTCCACGCGGTACATGCGACCCGTGCCCGCGGCTCGCCGCTGTCCGCTTTTCCAAGAGAGACTTACGGATGACGACGATTTACGTTGGGAACCTCCCTTTCACCGCCACCGAGCAGGACGTCAAGGCCCTGTTCGAGCGCCATGGCAAAGTCGATTCGGTGAAGCTCATCAACGATCGCGAGACCGGTAAGCCGCGTGGCTTCGGCTTCGTCGACATGCCCCAGGCGGAAGCGCAGAGCGCTATTCAGGCGCTGAACGGCTTCCAGATGAATGGCCGCCCGCTGCGCGTGAATGAAGCGCAGGAACGCCCGCAGCGTCCGCGCCAGGGCGGCGGTCCGTTCCGCCGCTGACCGCGGCCGCGTAAGTCTGCGGAAAAGGAAGCCCCGCGCCTGACGCGGGGTTTTTTTATGCGACGCATGAGGTAATGTTGACGCGGAGCCCACCGATGTCCGCCCAGCCGCCAAGCCGCCTGAGCGCGGCCGCCACTGCCGCGGCCGCCACTGCCGCGGCCGCCACTGCGAGAGTGCTCGCCGCGCTCGCCAGCGGCCTGCTCGCGGTGGCATGCGCCTCGAGCAGCTCGCGCCAGAGCACCGCCGACGCCCTCGCCGGGATCCTGGCCGGGGATCAGCGTACCGCCGAGGAGCGGGCGCGGGATGTCTACCGGCACCCCAAGGACACGCTGCTGTTCTTCGGCATCCGCCCCGAGATGAAGGTCCTCGAGGTCTGGCCGGAACCGGGCTGGTATACGGCGATCATCGCGCCCTTGCTGCGGGACAAGGGCAAGTACTACGCCGCAGTCATCGCCGATGACCCCGCGAGCAAATACATCACGCACCGCCTCGAGGAGTACCGCGCCCGGCTCGCCGCGCGGCCGGACCTCTACGACCGCGTCGAGGTGGTCAGCTTCCCCGTCAATGGCACCGATGTGGTCCCGGCCGGTTCGGTCGACATGGTTCTCACCTTCCGCAACATCCACAACTGGATGGCGCGTGATCAGGCCGCGCAGGCTTTCGTCACCATGTACCGGGCACTCAAGCCCGGTGGCGTGCTCGGGGTCGTGGAGCATCGCGGCAACCCCGCCGTACCGCAGGACCCGAAGGCGAAGAGCGGCTACGTCAACGAGGACTACGCCATCCACCTGATCGAGGAGCAGGGTTTCCGGCTGGTCGCCAAATCCGGCGTGAACGACAACCCGAAGGACACCAAGGACTACGAGCAGGGCGTGTGGACGCTGCCCCCCACGTATCGGCTCGGTGCCAAGGACCACGACAAATACGCCGCCATCGGCGAGAGCGACCGCTTCACGCTGCGTTTCATCAAGCCGGCGCACTGAGGCGACGCGCGCGCGTCGCTGCGCTTCGCCCGGGTCACCACATCTCGCGCAGCCGTGCACCGACATCGAGCGTGACGGTGGAGCTGCTGTCCTGCAGCGCATCGCTCGCCCCCGGCGCCGAGCCGTGGAAAGTGATCGGCTCGAGAGTCTTGAGGACCCGCTCCGTGATGAAACGGCTGCGGCCCCCATAGACATGTGCATCACCCGAGCGTGCCTGGCGCGTGAGGTGGAACTTCAGCGGCACCA
Organism: Steroidobacteraceae bacterium; assembly: GCA_035541695.1. Classification (GTDB taxonomy): domain Bacteria; phylum Pseudomonadota; class Gammaproteobacteria; order Steroidobacterales; family Steroidobacteraceae; genus 13-2-20CM-66-19. The sequence goes on along the minus strand of DATKMV010000011.1, from coordinate 44,103 downwards.
TGACCGCGAGCTCGTTCTGCGCCCGCGTGAGCGCCACGTACAGGAGCCGCCGCTCCTCCTCGATGAGCTCCGGCTTGCCGGTGGAGAATTCCGAGGGGAAGCTGCCGTCGACGACGTTGAGGAGATAGACGCTGTCCCACTCCATACCCTTCGCGGAGTGGATGGTGGAGAGCACCAGATAGTCCTCATCGAGCGTCGGCCGTCCGGCCAGGTCGCTGGTGGCATGCGGCGGGTCGAGCGTGAGCTCGGTGACGAAGCGCTCGCGGGATGGGTACTGCCCGGAGAGCAGCTCCAACTGCTCGAGATCGCCTTGCCGCGTGTGATGCTGCTCGTAGAGGCGCTCGAAGTAGCGCTGGTACCACTCGCGCACCATATTCATCTGTCCGGCCCAGGGCCGCTGCGGGTCGGCCAGCGACTGCATGAGCTCGGTGAGGCGGCGCCAGTCGAGCTCCGGGGTTTGCTGCGGCGGCGTGAAGGTCTTGAGATTCGCGAAGGAGTACCCGCCGCTCTCGAGATGGTCGATCGCCGCCCGGGCGTGCACGGGTCCGATGCCCGGCAGCAGCTGCAGCGTACGGAAGGCCGCCAGCGTGTTGCGTGGATTGTCGGCCCAGCGCAGCACCCCCAGCAGGTCCTTGATGTGCGCCGCCTCGAGAAACTTCAGGCCACCGTACTTGACGAACGGCACCTTGCGCTTGGCGAGCTCCACCTCGAGCAGGTCGCTGTGGCTCGCGCTGCGGAACAGCACCGCCTGGCGCTTGAGCGGCACGCTCGCCTCGCGCTTTTTCAGGATCTCGCTGCAGACGAACTCCGCCTGGGCCTGCAGGTCATCCACCGTGACCACGCGCGCGCGTGCACCTTCGCCGCGGATCGACAGCAGGTACTTGCGGTGCTGACGCGGCGCCTCGGCCATCACCGCATTGGCGACATCCAGCACCTGCTGGGTGGAGCGGTAGTTCTGCGCGAGCGTGACCACATCCGCCGGCGGATCGAAGCGCTCCGGAAAGCCGAGGATGTTCTCGACTGCGGCGGCCCGGAAAGAGTAGATCGCCTGGGCATCATCGCCGACGACCGTGAGACCTGCGCCATCGGGCTTCATGGCGTAGATGATCTCGGCCTGCAGGCGATTGGTATCCTGGAATTCATCGACCAGCACGTGGTCGAAGTGCGCGCCGATGTGCTGCGCCAGGCGCGGCTCGGCCATCATGCCGTGCCAGTAGAGCAGCAGGTCGTCGTAGTCGAGCAGGCTGGCGTGCTGTTTCTGCTCGACGTACGCGCGGTAGAGCTGCGCGAGCTCCGCTTCCCACTGTGCACACCAGGGGTAATGCTGCTCCAGCACTTCCGCGAGCGGGCTGCGCGTGTTGACCCGGTTGGAGTAGATGGCGAGACAGGTGTCCTTGCGCGGGAAACGCTGCTCCTGCTCGGCGAAGCCGAGCTCCTCGCGCAGGCTGTCCATGAGATCCGCGGCATCGGAGCGATCGATGACGCTGAAATGCGGGTCGAGCTGCAGATGGGCGGCGTAATGCCGCAGCAGGCGATTGCCGATGGAATGGAACGTGCCCGCCCAGCTCAGCCGCTGAGAGATGCTCTGCGTCACCCCGCCGAGCGTATCGTTGAGTGCCTTGCGGGTGATCTCGTGGGCACGGCGCCGCATCTCGAGCGCAGCGCGGCGCGTGAAGGTGAGCATGAGGATGCGGGCCGGATCGACGCCGTTGATCACCAGGTGCGCGACGCGGTGCGCGAGGGTGTCGGTCTTGCCCGTCCCGGCGCCGGCCACGATCAGCAGCGGTCCGGCGCGGTAGCCTTTCTCCGGCAACGGCTCACCGTGAGTCACAGCCTTGCGCTGCGGGCCGTTGAGGCGGTCGAGATGCGAGGTCGTGGCCATGGGGCGTACAGCTGCCAACTATACCCTTTCGTACCTGAGCGCGGCCCGAGGCGGCTAGGATGCACGTCATGAAACCTGACAAACAGACCCTGCAGTTCGCCGGCCGTGTCGTGCGGGTGACGACCGATGAGGTCGTGCTGCCCAACGGGCACCGCACGGTGCTGGAGGTCGTGCATCACCCGGGCGGCGCGGCGGCGGTTGCGCTGGATGAGGCCGGCCGGGTGTGCCTGCTGCGCCAGTACCGGTACGTGGCCGGGGGCTGGCTGTGGGAGCTGCCCGCCGGCAAGCTCGAGCCCGGTGAGCCGCCGCTCGCCACCGCACAACGCGAGCTCACCGAGGAGGCGGGTGTCAGCGCGCGCCATTGGGAGAGCCTCGGCACGTGTCTCAGCTCTCCCGGGGTGTTCACGGAGAGACTGCACCTGTTCCTCGCGACCGATCTGCTCGCCGCGCGCGCGGCGCAGGAGCATGCCGAGGTCATCGAGATCCACTGGGTGCCCTTCGCTGAGGCGTGCCGCTGGGCGATCGAGGGTGTCATCGGCGACTGCAAGACGGCACTCGGTCTGCTGCGGGCGCGCGAGCGGACGAACGGTGGCCGCAGTGCCGCGGTTTCGTGACGCGGGTCGCCGTTCGCGGCCGCGCGTCTGCGTACCCTGCGAGGTGGGGAAATAGGTCCCGAAGCGGGTTTGGAACATAATCTGTGAGCGAGAATCGCAAGAGATTCGTGAGAGAGCGCTCAACGCCGCCAGCCGAGCGGCGGCGCGTGGCGAGGGTGGTGCACGATGAGCGCGGCAACGGCTCGGTCGAGTGGCGTGCTGCGCCGGCCGATCACGAGCGACCCGTGCTGGAGCTCCAGGGCGAGGACGGCCTGGCGTTGACGAAGGAAGAGGTTTCCTACGATCCGTATGCGCGCAGCCGGCCGCGCACGGCAGGTGTCGGCAGGCGCACCGATCTGCGCAAGCTCTCCGACTGGATCAAGCAGATGCGGGAGCTCGAGAACCGCAGGCGCGCTGCAGCCGATGCGGACGAAGAAAACGAGCCATAGGCCTTGTCAGCCGATTGCTTCGATCAGCGCGCGCTTGCGCGCATGCGTGAGCCGATAGAAGCGACGCAGCTCAGTGAGCACTGCCGCATCGGCGCCCGCGCCGCTGCACGCCGCGCGGCCGCGTGACAGCAGCCGCTCCAGGCGCGTGCAGAACTTGTCGGCATAGCGGCTCGCCTCGCGGTACAGCTCGCCGCGTCCGGCGGCCGCCGCGCGCGGATCCACGCGGGTGCGCTCGAACAGCAGGCGGCGCAGCTCCGCGGGGAAGTGCTGCGGCAACTGCCGCCGCAGCAGCCAGTAGCTCACCACGTACTTGTCGACCTCCGCCTGCATCTCGAGCTCGAGGAGCGACACCGGCTTGTCGTGGCCGGCGTTCCAGGCGAGATACAGGAAGTGGCTCACCCCCTCGAGCGCGGTCCACCAGTCGGCGACATTGCCGGCGTGGAGGCGCACGAGTGGATTCTCCTGCCTCAGGCGCGTCAGAAGCGCCGGATCCAGATACAACGACAGCGCGAGCTCATCGCCCCCCTCGGGCTGGGCTACGATCAGCTCCTCCTCCGCGGTTCCGCCGCGGGCGACTGCCGGCAGGCGCCGGCGGTCGGTCACGAGGAAATCGTAGACATCGTGAGCGACGCTCACATCGTAGATGCCGCCGATCAGACTCTGCAGCCGCGACAGCAGCATGCGCTCAGTGCGTGAACGCCGTCCCGCCGGCGCTGGTCGGATCCACACCGAGCCGCTTGAGCTGCGCGTAGCAGCGGGCGCTCCCGGTCTTCAGCCAGATCTCATACAGGCGCAGGATGTCCCGATCGCTCGGGCCGCCGGAGCCCTCGCTCACCTCGTTGAGCGCATCCACCATCGGCTGGAACTTTTCCGACAGCTCCGCGAACACCGCCGCCAGCACCCGTCCCCGCCCGCGCGCACTGGCGTGGGCGAGGACGCCGTAGGCCTGTCCGCCCATCGCGATGTGATAGTCGATGTCGATGAGGCTCCTGGCGAAGCCGTGCGCGAAGAAGCCGGCGATGAACAGCGACACGTCCCCGAGGCGCTGCAGATAGCGGTGCCGTTCGACGGTACCGGGCGCGGCCTCGAGCGCTTCGCACAGCATGGCGACCAACGGCTTCAGTCGCAGCCCCTCGGGCGTCATCTCGTAAAGCGCCTCCGAGCGGGCAAACAGCGTCAGCAGATTGACGACGTAGTGCTCGGTCTGGTCCTCCACTGCGAGGTGTTGCCGCACCAACGCCCCGTGCAGGGAATCCCGGAAGAACTCGCGCAGGTTCGCTACCGGCAGCACGCGCTTCGCAGCATCGCTCATCGTCGCTCGCCTCCTCCTTCCAACATATATCTAACGACACCGATGGTGGAAGGTTCACTGCTGACGTTGCGGATTTCCGTGACCGATTGCGCTGAATGCGTGCGCCGGCCTGCGCCGACGCTGGCAGCCTGCCGCCGCGAGTGCTGACAGCGCGGGTGCGCGCCAGCGCATCCGCCCGAGTGTCGACTGCGTCACGGCAGCAGCAGCGCTGTCACCAGCTGCGCGCAGTCACGCACCGTGACATCCGCAGGCAGCAGCTCCGCCGGCCACGGCAGCCCGCGCCGGTTCATCCATACCGTGCGCAGTCCGGCGGCTCGCGCGGCCTCGACATCGAGCCGCGGGTCATCGCCGACGTAGGCGATGGCCGTGGGCGGCAGCGCCAGCTCCTGCGCGAGCCGCTCGAAGCAGCGGCGTTCGGGCTTGGCGGCGCCGATGGTGCGGGCGCTGAGCGTGACGCTGAAAACATGCGCGAGACCGATGCGTTCCAGATCGGCGTTGCCGTTGCTGAGCGAGGCGAGCGCGTAGCGCCGCCGCAGGCGTGCCAGCGCCGGCGCCACGTCGCTGAAAATCTCCACCTGGTTGCGCGCCGCGAGGAATACCTCGAAAGCCTGCGCCGCGAGTCGCTCGTCGTAACCGTGCTCGCGCGCATGCGCGGCGAGCGCAGTGACGCGCAGGTAGCTCACATCGTGCGCCTGGTGCGGCTCGCGCAGCGCCAGCTGCTCGCGCGCCGCGCGCATCTCGGCACGCGACAGCGGCATGCGGGGACAGTGCTGCTGCAGCCAGGCGGTGAGACATTGCTCGGCGCGCTCCAGCACCGGTTCCACGTCCCACAGTGTATTATCGAGATCGAAAGCGATGGCGCGCAGGTCGCTCAGCACAAGCCAAGGTTATCATTCCATGGCGCCGTTCACTCTGATCATCGCCAACAAGAACTACTCCTCCTGGTCGCTGCGAGCGTGGCTGTTCCTGAAGCACGCCGGCGTGGAGTTCCAGGAAATTCTCGTGACGCTCGATACCCCGGCGAGCCGCGAGCAGCTCGATCGCTACAGTCCGAGCGGGCGTGTGCCGGTACTGCAGCATGGCAAGCTGACAGTCTGGGACTCGCTCGCGATCTGCGAGTACGTCGCGGAGCTCAGCGGTCAGGGCTGGCCGCAGGCACGCGAAGCGCGCGCAGTAGCGCGCTCGGTGTGTGCCGAGATGCACTCCGGCTTCACCACGCTACGCTCGCTGTGGCCGATGAATGCACGCGCGCGCAACCGGCGCACCGCCGTCACGCCCGCACTCGAAGCGGACATCGAGCGCATCGACCAGCTGTGGAACGAGTGCCGCAGCCACTACGGGGGCGATGGACCGTGGCTGTTCGGCAGCTACAGCGTCGCGGATGCGATGTATGCGCCGGTGGTGCTGCGCTTCAACACCTACGGTGCGCACATCTCGCAGACGGCTCGCTGGTACATGGCGAGCGTCCTCGAGGACCCGGCGCTGCAGGACTGGCTGCGGGCAGCGAAGCAGGAGCCCTGGACGATTGCCGCCGATGAAGTCGGCTGAGCCGGCGGCCGATCACGCCCGGCAGCGGCGCCGCCGCTGGTGGGCCGCGCTCGGCCTGTGCAGCGGCGCACTGGCAGCACCGCAGCTGCTCACCGCCGCCGCCGCCAGCGCCACTGCCTTCACGGTGGAAGACCTGGTGGCTCTCAAGCGCGTCAGCGATCCGCAGGTCTCGCCCGATGGCCGCTACCTCGTGTTCGTGCAGCGGGAAAACGACCTGGCGGCCAACAAGACTCACAGCAGTCTGTGGCTCATGGCGCTCGCACCCGGCGTCAAGCCGCAGCAGCTCACCGACGCGGGCGGCGGCGACTCGAGCCCGCGCTGGTCTCCCGACGGTCGCACGCTGTACTTTCTCTCGACGCGCTCGGGCAGCCAACAGCTGTGGCGGCTGGTGCTGAGCGGCGCCGAGGCTCGGCGCATTACCGATTTCCCCCTCGAGGTCGGCACGCTCAAGGTCTCTCCCGATGGCCGCTCGATCGCCGTCTCCATGGAGGTGTTTCCCGACTGTCCGACGCTCGCCTGCACGCGCCAACGCCTCGATGCGCGCACCAGGTCCCCGGCGAACGCCCGTGTCTTCGAGCGGCTGTTCGCGCGACATTGGGACCGCTGGAGCGAGGGCACGCGGTCCCATGTTTTCATCGTGCCGACCGATGCAACCACACCGGCGCGCACCGCGGTCGATGCGATGCCCGCTTTCGACGGCGACGTGCCCGGGAAGCCTTTCGGCGGCGATGAGGATTACACCTTCAGCCCGGATGGCCGGGTGCTGGTTTTCTCGGCGCGCCTCGCCTCGCATCAGGAAGCCTGGTCCACTAACTTCGACCTGTATGAGGTGCCGCTGCAGGGCGCGGGCACGCCCGCGAACCTGACTGCAGCCAACCCCGCCTGGGACGCGCAGCCCGTGTTTCTCGCCAACGGCGATCTCGCCTGGATCGCGCAGCAGCGGCCGGGCTTCGAGTCCGATCGTTTTCACATCATGGTGCGCCGGGCGCGCGGCGGCGAGGTGCGACCCCTGACCGCCGGCTGGGACCGCTCGGTGGTGCGGCTCGGTGCAACTCCTGACGGGCGTGCGCTGCTCGTCACGGTGGACGAGCTCGGCCAGCGCGTGCTGTACCGCGTCGATCCGCGCAGCGGGACACCGACCCGGCTCACCTCGGTCGGCGAGGTGGAGGCTTTCAATGCGACCGCGGACCGCGTGGTGTTTGCACGCGCCGATCTCGGCGGGCCTGCGGACCTGTACGTCGTGGGGCTGCGGGGCGGGGAGCCACGGCGGCTCACCGAGGTGAACCGCGAGCTGCTCGCCGCGCGACGCCTGAGCGAGTATCGCCAGTTCAGCTTCCGGGGCTGGAATGGCGAAACCGTGTATGGATACCTCCTGAAGCCCTGGGGCTTCGAGCCGGGCCGGCGCTATCCGATCGCCTTCGTGGTCCACGGGGGTCCGCAAGTGAGCATGCAGAATCTCTGGACCTATCGCTGGAACGCTCAGGCGTTTGCCGGCGGGGGCTACGCGGTGGTGATGATCGACTTCCACGGCTCCCCCGGCTACGGACAGGCCTTCACCGACTCCATCAGCGGCGACTGGGGCGGGAAGCCCCTGGTCGACCTGCAGAAGGGCCTCGAAGCCGCTCTCGAGCAGTTTCCGTGGCTCGATGGCGAGCACGCCTGTGCGCTCGGCGGCTCCTACGGCGGATTCATGATGAACTGGATCGAGGGCAACTGGCCCGACCGGTTCCGCTGCATCGTCGACCATGACGGCCTGTTCGATCAGCGCATGATGTATTACGCGACCGAGGAGCTGTGGTTCCCGGAATGGGAGTTCGGCGGACCGTACTACCAGAATCCCGCGGGCTACGAGCGGTTCAACCCGGTCGAGCTCGTCGCGAAGTGGCGCACGCCGATCCTGGTGATCCACGGCGAGCAGGATTTCCGCGTGCCCTACACGCAGGGGCTCGCCACCTTCACGGCGGCGCAGCGCCGCGGAATCGAGAGCAAGCTACTGATATATCCGGATGAGAATCATTGGGTGCTGAAGGCTGCCGACAGCGTGCTGTGGTATCACACGGTGTTGGGGTGGCTCGATGCGCATCTGCAGGAAAATCGGCGCTAATGCGCCGAGGTGCGCCGGAACTTGTAGCTCCCGATCGTGAGCACACCGGCCTGGAGCTCCGCCTGCGGCACGACCGAGCCCGCGGCTCCCTCCGGACAGCGCTTCGGGTCATGCGTCGCGACGAAGCCGGCGTCCTTCTTCTTCCACAGCAGCTCACAGGCTTCCGGCTGCACGTCTTCGATCTGCATGGCGGTGAACATGTCCTTGTTCATCTGCCCGTCGCGCCAGCGCAGCGGCTCGACGAGCTCGTACAACGACTCGACGATGCCGCGTTTCTCGTCCACCGTGAAGGAATACATCTTCTGGCTGAAGACGCGGCGCGGATCGTCGGCGGCGGTCTCCTGCGCGTAATAGACGTGGTGGCCGAGCCGCGGCGTGAACACGTGGGTGATGGTGAGCGCGACGGCATCGGGCAGCGGATTCACATGATTGCGCGTGTCGGCCTCGACCTGCGCGCTGTTGTCATAGTGCCCGGGCAGCACCGCCAGGAGCTCGGCGAGGTCGGCCTCCTGGATTTTCGTCTGATCCGTGCAGGCCGCCGGCAGCAGCAGTGCCGCCAACAGCCCTGCCGCCAGCAGCCCTGCCGGCAGCAGCCCAGCCGGCAGCCCGAGGCTCGCGTGCGCAACACGGCGAGGCAGGCGCTCAGCCATACGATGCGCGCCATTGCGCGCGGTACTTGAGCCCGAGGTCCATGAGGCGCTCGAGCAGCTCGCCATAGGGCGTGCCGGCGGCGCGCGCCGATTCGGCGAAGTCCTCGGCCAGCTCGAGATTCGGATTGGCGTTGGCCTCGAGCACGTACACCTGCCCCTGTGGAGTCACGCGGAAGTCCATTCGAGCATAACCCGACATGCCGAGAGCCCGGTAGATGCGGCGCGACAGCCGGTCGAGCGCGGTCAACACCTGCGGCGGCAGGTCCGCGGCTGCGTGAGTCGTGATGCCGTACTTCGCCTGGTAGCGCTTGTCCCACTTGACCTTGCGCGTCGCGATCGCCGCGAGCGAATCGGGCATGGAGCCGAATACCATCTCCCACACCGGCAGCCGCGTGAGACGCTCGTTGCCCAGCATGCCGACGTACAGCTCGCGGCCCTCGATGTACTCCTCCACCAGCGCGTCGGACTTCACCTGCTCGTGCACGAAGGCTATGCGCTCCTTCAGCCGCGCTGCGTCCTCCACTACCGACGCCTGGGCGATACCGAGCGAGGCATCCTCGACCGTCGATTTCACGAACAGCGGGAAGCGCAGCTTGCGCGGCACGTGCACACGCGCCGCGCGCCGGAAGACGGCGAACTGCGGGGTGGCGATGCGGTGAAAGCTGAGCAGCTGCTTGCACAGGGACTTGTCGCGCGAGAGCAGCAGTCCGCGCGGATTGCAGCCGGTGTAGGGCTGGCGCAGCAGCTCGAGAAAGGCCACCACGTGCTGATCGTACGTGACGATGCCGTCGAATTCCTCGAGCAGGTTGAAGACGATGTCCGGTTCCCAGTCGGCGATCGCGCTGCGCAGCTCGGTGAGGCTGTCGAGCACACCGAGGCAGCGCACCTCGTGCCCGAGTGAGCGCAGGTGACTCGTGACGTCATACTCGGTGCGCCACTCCTCGATCTCCTTCTCAGTGTGACCTTCGAGACTCTCCGGGGGCACCAGGCTCGCGTGTACGACGACGAGCGCGCGCAGCCGTCTCATAAGCGCAGCTGAGGAGTCTCGCCCTGTGAGTACACCGTCGTGAGCCGCTCGAGCATCCAGCGCGAATAGCGCAGCGCGTCGCGACGATTGCCGCGGACGTAGAGCTGCAGGAAAGTGCTGCGCTCGATCAGCATGTTCAGCACCTGCTCGACGCTGTAGCGATCGCTGCCGAGCGCGCGGGCAACGCTCGCGGTGAGCGCACGGGCGTGCGTTCGCAGCAGCGTCGCCGCTCGCGGCGTGCCGTGCCGCACCGGTTGCCGCGTGAACGCCCGCTGCAGCAGCTCATCGGCCAGGCCGCGCCGGATGAGCCGGTTACGTGCGAGCTTGCGCCGGTAATGCTGCGCCAGCGTCCGGTGATTGTGCTCCAGCGGCTCGATGCGCAGCCGGTTGCGCACCGGAGCCGGGCGCCGGCGCACACTGCGCACCAGCTCATCGACCGCCTGGAGCTTGTGCAGCGCCGGCCAGCCGGCGTAGCTCTTGCGCCATCCGGACTTCGGTGCGAGCCAGACGGCGAAGGTCTCCGCGAAATCCTCGGTGGGATGCGCCTGCGCATACCACTCCCCGAGATGATGCACATATCGGCGGCTGCCGGCCCGCGCGCGGTAGCGTGCCGGGTATGGCCGCGAGGCCGGTCCGAACACCTCGCGCCAGCGCCGTCGTCTTCGCAACCGGTACGCGTTGTCGAGCGCGTGTCCGGCCTCGTGCCGCAGGATCCGCAGCAGCAGGCGCGAGTTCCCGCCCTCGGCCTCCCCCATGATGCGCCGCTCGAGCCGCTCGAGCCGGGGATGCGCGAGGTAGAACGGAACGGCGATGCCCGGCACTCCATCCGGGCAGAACCATTCCTCGGAGAGCCAGACGTGCGGTCGCAGCGGCAAGCCGCGCCGCTCGAGGTCGGAATACAGCCGCCGTAGATGCGAGGCAACCGCAGAGCGGTTGATCGACAGGCGCAGGTCGCAGAAGCGCAGGCGCAGCAACTGCTCGTCCGTGAATCGAGTCCACGGGCGCTCTCGGCGGCGCAGGGATGGCTTGCGCCGGAGGGGGCGTGCGAGCGGCATAGATCGGACGAGCTTACTCCAGATCGAGCAGGGCGTGCGCCAGCAGCCGGTCGGCGAAGCCCTCCAGCGAATGCCGTTTCAGGAGACTGTCGCGCCATGTGGCCGGGATGGCCCCCGCCGAATGGTGGGCCCCGGCAATGGCACCACAGGCAGCGGCGATGACGTCGCTGTTGCCGCCGAGATTGGCCGCGGCGAGCACCGCCTCGCGAAAGGTCCCGTGGGCCTCGAAAGCCGCAAGCGCAGCGGTCAGTGCTCCGGGCGCACTCTCCGGTGGCGCCTCGGCGGGAAGCTGGCTGCGCCCCGCGGCCAGGATCGCAGACCGGGGACGACCCGAAAGTGCCGCATGCAGTGCCTGCGCCAGTGCCCGGCATGCGCCCAGCACGAGCGGCGCCTGACAGGTGATGCGGGCCGCCTGCGCGGCCTGCTCGGCGGCGACGGTCGCGCCCTGTGAGAAGAAATACAGCGTGACCGGCGTGACGCGGCACAGACTCTCCGGATCGAGCGTCGCGGGGTCATGCGTACCGGCGAAGGGTTGCCCGCGCCACTGCGCCAATGCCAGTGCCCTTGCGGTACCGGCCGTGATGCCGACGCACTGGTCGGTGGAGGACAGGTACCCCTCCTGTTGCCAGCGCCGGTACCGGGCGACCTGGTCACGCGCATCGAATCCCTCGCGCTCGAGCAGACTCTCGGCGAGGCACAACGCCATGGCCGTGTCGTCAGTCCAGGCGCCCCGCGGCAGATCGAAGGGTCCGCCGCCGAGCATATCGCCGACCGGCGTGAAGCGGCCGGGCCGGCGATGCTGCGTCGCCGCTGCGACCGCATCGCCGGTGGCGAGACCGAGCAAAGCTCCGTGAAAGCGGCCGCGCAGTCCGCGGGCTGCGGCGAGCGTCCCGGGCTCGAGCAACGGGTCCGATTCTCGTGCAACCCGTGGCTTCCAGCTGCGGACGTACTCGACCTGCTCCGGCGTCTCGGGCACCGAGGGCCATAAAGCCGATCGGGCGCTCTGTCGCCAGAGCCGGTTGAGCTCGTTCAGTGCCTCATCCCCGATGAAGCCCTGCTCCGCCAGGAGACAGCCCACCACCATGCCCGTGCGGCCGATGCCTGCGCGGCAGTGCAGGTAGGTGACGCGCCCCTCGCGGCGGGCGCTCTCCAGGCAATCGAGGATCTCTGCCATCTGGGCCGGAGCGGCCGGGATGGCGTGGTCCTGAATGGAGCGGCGGAGGTAGATGACGCCCTCGGGAAGCCCCGCCTCATAAGGGGCAATCTCCTGAGAGTGCGTCAGGTCGAGGAAGCAATCGATGCCGGCCTCGAGCAGCCGGGCGAGCCGCGGCCGCGTCAGCTCCGGCGTTGCGGCGCCGGGGTATTCACCGGCGAGCAGCCGCGCGGGCAGCACCCAGTAGGAGTTGGGCAACGGCGGGGCCAGAGTGGCCGGGGCGGTGGACAGGCTCACGGCATGGCAACCAAAGCCTGCTCCTCGGACTCGCTCATGGTGGCGACGCGCCGCGCGTCCAGCGCGCCGAAATCGAACTGTCGTGGGTCGCCGAGGTGCTCGAGCTCCACGCGGCGCAGCGCGGACGCGATCGACTCGATACGCCCCGGAAACTCGCGCTCCCAGGCGGCGAGCATCTTCTTCAGCGCCACGCGCTGCAGGTTCTCCTGCGAGCCGCACAAGCGGCACGGGATCAGCGGGAAGGCACGGCCGCGCGCATAGCGCGCGATGTCGCGCTCGGCCAGATACGCGAGAGGGCGGATGACGATGTGCCGACCGTCGTCGGAGAGGAGCTTCGGGGCCATCGCCTTCAGCCGTCCCCCGAAGAACAGGTTGAGGAACAACGTCTCGACGATGTCGTCGCGATGATGGCCGAGCGCGATCTTGGTGATCCCGTTCTCGGCGGCAAAGCGATAGAGCGCGCCGCGCCGCAGCCGCGAGCACAGGCCGCACAATGTCCGGCCCGCCGGTACCACCCGCTTGACGACGCTGTAGGTATCCTGCTCGATGATCTGAAACGGCACGCCGCGGCTGCGCAGATACTCCGGCAGGACATGAGCGGGGAATCCCGGCTGCTTCTGATCGAGGCTCACCGCAAGCAGCTCGAAGCTCACCGGAGCGCTGCGCTGCAGAGACAGGAGCAGATCGAGGAGCGTGTAGGAGTCCTTCCCACCGGAGAGGCAGACCATCACCCGGTCGCCGTCGTGGATCATGCGGTAATCGGCGATGCAGCGGCCGACCGCACCGCGCAGCCGCGCGGTGAGGCGCTCGAGGGTACGGGATGGCTTCGTCAAGTGGCCTTCAGGCCGCGGCGCTGCTGGCGGCTGTCTCCAGATACTTTGCCTCGACGTAGCGCACGAAGGAAGCGGCGGACAGCGGTTTGCCGGTGGCGCTCTTCAGCAGCTCCTGCACCGGCACCTTGGCTCCGAGGCCGTGTACGTGGGTCCGCAGCCAGCCGAAGAGCCCGGAGAACTCACCGTGTGCCAGCTGCTCATCGAGCGCCGGGAGCTCGGCGCGCAGGCTCTCGTACAGCTGGGCGGCGATGGCCGCCCCAAGCGCATACGAGGGGAAGTAGCCGAATGAGCCGACCGCCCAGTGGATGTCCTGCAGGCATCCCTCGACATCGTTGCTCGGGCGGATGCCGAGCCGCTGCTCCATGCCGGCGTTCCACGCTGCCGCCAGATCGCGCACCGCGAGCTCTCCGGAGAGCAGCTGCTTCTCGAGCTCGTAGCGCAGCATGATGTGCAGCGGATAGGTGAGCTCATCCGCATCGACACGGATCAGCCCACGCTGCACACGCGTCAGGTGGCCGTAGAGGTTCTCGACCTCCCACTCCGGTCCGCTCGCGCCGAAGTGCTTGAGGATGAGCGGCTGCACGTAGCGCATGAAGGCGCGACTGCGGCACACCATCATCTCCATGAGCAGCGACTGGCTCTCCTCGAGTGCCATACCGCGGTCGCGGCCCACCGGCTGGTCGCGCCACTCGTGCGGCAGGCCGAGGTCGTACATCGCGTGGCCGGTCTCGTGCAGAGCGCCGAGGAGCCCGGTGAAAACATCGTTCGCGTCGAAACGCGTCGCCACCCGGATATCGCCCGGGACGCCCTCGGTAAAGGGATGCTCGCTCTCATCGAGCCGTCCGCGATCGAATGGAAAGCCGACCGCCCTCATGACCTCGACGACCAGTGCCCGCTGCTTCGACGCCGGAAACTTGCCGGTCAGTGGCAGAGGCGGGTGGCTCTCCTGCACCACGATCGCCTCACGGATCAGAGCCGGGAGGCGACGCGAGAGCGCCTTGAACATGGCGTCGATGTCGGCCGTCGTGAGTCCCGGACTGAACTCATCGACCAGAGCATCGTAGGGAGCGAGATTCAGAGCCTGGCCAAGCAGCGCGGCCTTGTCGCGCACCAAGTGAACGACCTCTTCGAGATAGGGCGCGAAGGCCTCGAACTTGCCCTGGGCCCGAGCCTCGAGCCACCGGGCCTCGGCGCGAGAGGCTGCCTTCGTCAGGCGCGAGACGAGCGTCGCCGGGGTGGCAATGGCGTGGTCGCGCTGCCGCCGCATCTCCCGGAGGTTCGCGATCTGCCAGTCCGCCAGACCTTGGGTGTTCGCCTGGGCCCGGTCGAGAAGGCGCGTGATGCGCGGCGCGGTGAGCAGTGCATGGTGCTCGGTCTCCAGCGCAGCGAGCTGCTCACCGCGAACATCGGCGCTGCCACGCGGCATCATCACTGCAGCGTCCCAGCGCAGCAGAGCGAGCGCGCCCCGGAAGGCATGGAGGCGCTTGAACTCCTGCTCGAGTTGCTTGTAGGGCGAGGCAGACATGGTTGCTGGGGCGACCGGGGAATGGGGAACACCGCCATTCTACCAGTATCCCGACGACCCCACGGGTGCCAGAGAAATAAATTTCCATATAAATCCGCGACTTATGAGATATGACACGGATTTGACACTGCTCGGCCCTTGACGCCGCTGTGTCAAAGTGTCCCGGCGCGGGCCCCCTTTCGCGGCCTCGCCGGGGGCCGCGGCGCGCGCCGGACCGTCAGCGGTGATCGCGTGCTGTACAGCGATTTATGTTGCACCGAGTCCGGCGGCGCTGGCTGCGGAGGAGACTTCTCCCGACCGGACGGTTCGCAGTGCGCTCCAGGAGAGCATGGCTCGCTTGCGTTCCGCCCCCCAGCGGTAACCGCCGAGCTTGCCGTCCTTGCGCAGGACGTTGTGGCAGGGAATAAGCCATGCGACGGGGTTTGCGCCGACGGCATTGCCGACCGCCTGGGCGGCACCGGGGGCGCCGACCGCGCGTGCGAGGGCCTCATAGGTCGTCGGACCCCGCGAGCCGAGCTCGAGCAGGGCCCTCCAGACCTTGACCTGAAAATTGGTGCCACGGACGAGGAGCTGCAGCATCTGTCCTTCGCGCGTGCCGCTCGCTGCACTCCAGATGCGGCGGCTCAGCGCGGCCGCGGTATCGTCATCCCGCTCCACCTGCGCGTTGGGCCAGCGACCCCGGAGATCATCGAGCGCGCTCACGGTGCCACCGGGCTCGAGGAATGCGAGATGACTGATGCCGCGCGCCGTACTCCCGAGCAGTGCGGTGCCGAAGGGCGTCTCAGCGAAGCCGTAGCTCATGCGCACACCCGAGCCGCCCTGCTTCACCTCACCGGGCGTTACCGCATCGAGCGTGACGAGAAGATCGTGCAGGCGGCCGGGCCCGGAGAGGCCCACCGAGTAGGCAGCCTCGAGCACCGAGCCGGGCTCACCGAGCTTGCGGTGCGCCGCGTGTGCCGTGACGAAAGCGAGGTACTGCCGTGGCGTGATCCCCGCCCAGCGCCGGAACAGCCGGTTGAAATGAAACTCCGAGAGCCGCACCGCGGCGGCAATCGTGGCAAGACGCGGCTGCTCACGGAAGTGCTCATCGATGTAGGCGATGGCGCGGGCGACGCGATCGAAGTCCCGGGAGTCGACAAAACCATCCGGGCGAAGGGAGTGTTGCGTATCCATGGGCTCATGATAGCCATGCAGGATTCTCGCGCGACCCGTTTCTTGCGCGTTAGACTGGCGCCGCGCCGCGATCTATGGCCACAGGTGCGGCCAGCGAGCCACGGCCACGCCCACGCCGATCGAGACAACGACCAGCAACGTGACCGTGAGCCCGATCATGACCCGCCGCATGGCACGATCATAACCTGACAGCCGCTCGCCAAATTGACGGTCGTCGCGTGGCGCGGAAGTTCGCGATCTGTCTGCTCGCCTCGGAAGTCGAGCCGCTCTCCAAGACCGGCGGGCTCGCGGACGTTGCGGGCGCGCTTACCCGCTACCTGCATGGCGCCGGCCACGACGTACGCCTGTTCTCCCCGGCGTATGACGTCATCGACCGCACGGCGTACGCTGCCGAGCCGCTCGCTGGACTCACGGAGATTCCGCTCACACTCGGAAGCCACCGGTTCGTGTTCTCGGTGCTGCGCGCTTCGCTTGCGCCCGGCGTCCCGGTCTTCCTCATCGACTGTCCGGCGCTGTACGCGCGCGGCAGGATCTACACCTCCGATCCCGATGAGCACCTGCGTTATCTCCTGCTCACCCGCGCGGCGCTCAGCGCCTGTCAGCGCATGCAGTTCGCTCCGCAGATCCTCCACTGCAACGACTGGCATACCGCGTTCGCCCCGCTGTATCTGCGCAGCGTGTATGCACAGGAGCCGCTGTTCGCGCGATCGCGCAGCCTGCTGACGATCCACAACATCGGCTATCAGGGCATCTTCCCGGCCGCGCAGGTCGCGGACCTGGGCCTCCCGCCCGAGGGGCAGCGCCTGCTTTACCAGCCCGAGCTCCTCGCCGGTCGCATCAACGCCCTGCGGCACGGCATTCTCTATGCCGACACCATCACGACGGTCAGTCCGACCCACGCCCGGGAGATCTGCACCAACGAGTACGGCATGGGTTTGCAGGAGAGCCTCCGCTCGCGCGCCGCCCAGGGGGCCGTGTCCGGCATCCTCAACGGGGTCGATTACGATGAATGGGATCCCCGGCGCGACCGCTACCTGCCACTGCATTACGGTCCGGATCAGCTCGCCGGGAAAGCGCAGCTCAAGCGTCGGCTGCTTGCGCGCCGCGGGCTCGCCGCCGCGGATCACGTGCCGCTCGCGGGTATGGTGAGCCGGCTCGCGGTGCAGAAAGGGATCGAGCTGATGTTCGAGGCGTTACCCCGGGTGCTCGATGCCCGCGAGCTCTCCCTGATCGTGCTCGGCAGTGGTGAGCCGCAATACGAGGAGTTTTTCGCGACGCTCCAACAGCGCTTCCCCGGCCGTGTGAGCTACGAGCGCGGCTATGACGATGAGCTCGCCCACTGGATCGAGGGGGGGAGCGACATGTTTCTCATGCCCTCGCGGTATGAGCCGTGTGGCCTCAATCAGATGTACAGCCTGCGCTACGGCACCGTGCCGATCGTGCGGCACACCGGAGGACTCGCTGACTCCGTCGAGCACTTCGACCCCTCGAGCGGACGCGGCACCGGAATCGTGTTCAGAGACTTCGACGCCCCGGCGCTCACCTGGGCACTGAACCGCGCGCTCGATCTCTACGCGCAGCCCGCAGCGTGGGCACGCATGGTGCGCAATGGCATGCAGTGTGATTTCTCCTGGCAGCACCAGGGCGCGTTGTACGTCGAGCTCTACGCGCGACTCAACGCGCGACTCACGGCGTGAAGGAGGCGTGCTCCTCGAACGCGAGTCGCCCGAGGCCCTCCCCCAGCGTGAGCTTCCCGACGAGCCGGTACGGCACCAGTGTCGTAGGCACGTGCGTCACGAGCTTCAGCACCGCCGCGGCGAGATTGGTGGTCACATTGGTGTCGAACTCGGCATCGCCGTGCGCGGGGATGACGAAACTGTCTGCGCATGAGCCGTTCGCGAACTCCTGGCCGGCGATCTCGATGGTGTACTCGAGTCCCTGCACGGGCAGGTCGCGGTCGTTGGGGTTGTGCAGGTGCAGCCGCACCTTGAAGCGCTGGGACCACAGCTCGGCATTCTCGAGCTTGAGGCTCGCGATCGACACGCGCGGTGGCTCGAGCTTGGGCCCGGTCGCGCAGGCGCCGACCAGCGCGAGGACTGCGACGCACGCCACCGCGATACGCAGCTCAAGCACGACCGAAAACCCGGTTGAGCTGCGCGTAGCGGCCCGCGAGCTCGGCCGTCAGCGCTCCCGCCGGCACCCGCCATAGCCAGTTGCGCTGCGTCGTACCGGGGGTGTTGATGCGTGCCTCCGAGCCGAGCCCCAGCAGATCCTGGAGCGGAATCACCGCCAGCTCCCCCACCGAGCCGAGCGCCGCGCGGATGAGCGCTTCGGGCATCGCGCCCGGGGTCAGGCGCAGATACAGGTCCACGCGTGCGCGCGTGGTGGCATCGAGCGCTCCGTACCACCCGAGTGTAGTGTCGTTGTCGTGCGTGCCGGTGTACACGACGCACTCGCGCACGACGCGATAGGGCACGTGCAGGTTCTCGGGCGACCCGTCGAAGCCGAACTGCAGCACGCGCATGCCGGGCAGGCCAAAGCCGTTCTTGAGCGCGAGCACATCCTCGGTGATGACGCCGAGGTCCTCCGCAACCAGTGGCATGTCGGGGAATGCCTCGCGGACTCGATGCAGCAGCTGCTCGCCGGGAGTCGCGAGCCAGGCGCCGCTGCGGGCATCGGGTGCCCCGGCCGGAATGGCCCAATACGCTGCCAGCGCACGGAAATGATCGATGCGCAGCAGATCGAGCCGCGCGAGCTGCGCGCGCAGCCGCGCGAGCCACCAGGCGAAATCGCTTTGCTGCAAGGCCTGCCAGTCGTACACCGGGTTGCCCCAGAGCTGCCCGAGCTCGGAGAAGTAATCCGGCGGCACTCCGCCCACGGCGGCAGGCTCGCCGCTCGGAGTGAGCCGGAACAGCTCGCGATGGGCCCAGGTCTCGACCGATGAGGGGCCGACGTAGAAGGGCAGATCCCCGAAGAGCCTCACGCCGCGGCTGCGCGCGTGCTCGCGCAGGCGCTGCCACTGAAGATCGAAGGCGTACTGCTCGCGCTCGATGGCGCCGACCTCGGCGGCGAGCTGTCGGCGTGCCTCCTCCAGGGCCGCGGAGTCGCGATCGCGCAGCGGCACCGGCCAGCGCCAGAAGGGCGCACCCCCGTATACGCGGCTGAGTGCCTCGAAGAGCGCATAGTCGCGCAGCCACGGCCCGGAAACCGCGAGGAACCCTGGGTCGAGCGGCGCCTGCGGGTCCGGCAGCTCGGAGGGATCGAGGAATGAGGGGTTGCCGGCGAAATCCGAGCGCACCCAGTAGGGAGAGCGATCCGCGCCCACCGGCCCGACCGGCAGAATCTGCCACACCGAGAACCCGCTCTCGGCCAACCAGTCGATGAAGGCCCGTCCGCCCCGTCCCAGTGCGGCATCGAGAGCCGACAGCGGCAAGAGCACGCCGGCGCGGCGCCGGTCGAACACGGGCAGTCTCGCGCTCGTCATGATGGATAGACGCGGCGGCTCGCCGCGCTCAGGCGCTGGCGCGCCGCATGACCCCACCGTGCTCGGGCTGGCCGCCGCCACTTGCGATCGGCAGGGCGAGCAGGGCCGGCGGCGCCTGCTCGAGGCGCCGGTAGAGCGCCAGCAGCTGCCGCCGGTACAGACGGTCGAACTGGCTCACGGCCTCCGCGGGGTTGTAGTCGCCGAACCACCAGAACCAGTCCGAGCTCTCGCAGAGAGCCAGCAGCCGGCCGGCGCCAATCTGCTCGAGGGGATCGCTCGTCTCACGCATGACGCGGTCGTACGCCTCCTTGGCATCGCAGAGCAGGTCCCAGGCGCGGTTCTTCGCCGGATCGCCGATCCAGGTCGCGAGCGTGCCATGCACCCAACTGCCGGCGCACACCTGCGCGAGCGGCTCGGCGCGTATGCCACGCGCCAGACAATCCGACAGCGTCGTGAGCTCGAGGCGCGGGTGATCAGCGAGCTGCGCATAGAGCGCGCGCAGAAAATAGTAACCGTTGAAGGGGTAATGCTCCCAGGCATTCTCACCATCGAGCGCGATGAGCACGGCATGGTTCCCGCCCGGCTCGTAATCCTGCGCCAGTTGCTGCAGCTCATTCACGAGGTTGGCAGCGGCGTCATCGCCGTGCCAGGTGGCGTAGGTGAACCCGATGAGGTCCGAAAGCGCGTCGTCGCGAAAAAAACAGCTCATGCCGCTCGCGCCGAGGCGGTAGGGCCGATTGTAGGAGCGTGCATCCTGTGCACCGTCGGCAGCGCTCAGGGCGAGGCTGTTGCGCAGCACCGCGGCGCTGCTCGCCGCCCAGCGGAACCCCCCGACGGTCGCGAGGAGCTCGAGCGTCGCCGCGCTGATCGCGCCTTCGGCCGGCCAGCAGCCGCGCGGTGGCGCGCCGAACGCGTGGGTGAATACGCGTATCCCCTCCTCGATGTGCCAGCGGGCCCGCGCCGCGCCCTGCGAGTAGCCGCCGTGGCGAGGCAATGCCATGTTGGGCACGGCGTCGCGCGCGCACTGGAAATCGAGCAGCAGCGGGATGATGGGGTGCCCGTACGGGGTGACGGACAGCTCGCACTGGCCACGCTCGGCGAGCTGCCGGTAACGCGGGATGACCTGTCCTACCAGGCGTCCGATCAGCTCGAGCAGCGAGCGCCGCTCGGCGGTGGTGAACTCACGCCCGCGCTCGGTGAGATGCGCGACGAGCGGATCGGTTCTGCGCACGGTCTCGCCGAGCCAGGCGAGGTGATACCAGACCGCGAGATCATGGATGAACTGGTCCGAGGCGTAGCTCACTCGCTCCGGCGTGCCGAGCGTCTCGGCGATGGTGGCGAGCTCGAGGTACGGACCGAAGCGCTCGATCATCTGCTGGCGCTGGGCACGCAGACAGCCGCGCAGCAGCTCGAGCCGCGCCACCGGATCGGTCGGAACCGTCTCCGGTCCGAGCAACGCGAGGATAGGATCGGGTAACGCACTGCCGCTCTCGAGATGCCCGGCGATGCGCGCTGCGATCTCCTCGAGCTGCTCGATGAGCAGCGGCGTGAAGTTCACCACGCAGCGCGCCTGGCGGTTCGCCTCGAGGTGCGCGGCCATGTCGATGTAATCCTTGACCGCGTGCAGGTACGTCCACGGCAGTGCATAGCGCCCGGTCAGCGCATCGCGATACTGTGGCTGGTGCATGTGCCACAGCAGGATCACCGGCAGGCGGGCCGCGGCGCTCATCGCGGAGCGTCGCGCAGGGCGCGCAGCATGTCGGGTGTGACCAGCACCACGCCCTTCTCGGTCACGTGGAAGCGCCGTGCGTCGGACTCGCGGTCGACACCGATGGTGGTCCCGTCCGGCACCTCCCCTCCCTCATCGACGATGGCACCGCGGATGACGCAGTCCCGGCCGATCTCCGCGTTCGGCAGAATCACGGAGCGATAGAGGTTGCTGCGCTCCTCGACGCGTACGTTGGAGAACAGCAGCGACTCCCGCACTACCGCGCCGGAGATGATGCAGCCACCGGACACCATGGAGTTGATGGCGCTGCCGCGGCGCCCGTCCTCGTCGAGCACGAACTTGGCCGGCGGCTGCTGCACCTGATAAGTCCAGATGGGCCAGTCCTCGTCGTAGATGTTGAGCTCGGGACGGACGTGCACGAGCTCGAGATTGGCGTCGTAGTATGCATCGATCGTGCCGACGTCGCGCCAATAGCTCTGCGCGCGTGTCTTCACGTCCTGGAACGGATAAGCGAACACCTGGCGGTTCGCATCGATGGCCTCGGGCAGGATGTTCTTGCCGAAATCGTGCCCGGAGGCATCGTTGGCCGCGTCCGCGGCCAACATCGTCTCGAGCAGCCGGGTGTTGAAGACATAGATGCCCATCGAGGCGAGGATGGTATCGGGGCGAGCCGGCAACGTATCGGGAGTCGCGGGCTTCTCGGCGAACTTGGTGACCCGATTCCACTCGGTCGCGGTCAGCACCCCGTAGTGGCGCGACTCCTGCGCCGCCACCTCCACCACCCCGACGGTGATGTCGGCTCCCTTCTCCACGTGGTAGGCGATCATCGGACCGTAGTCCATCTTGTAGATGTGATCGCCGGCGAGCACCAGCACGTGCTTCGGCCGATGGCTCATGATCAGCTCGATGTTCTGGTGCACGGCATCGGCCGTGCCGCGGTACCAGACCGGGCCGAGCTGTTGCTGCGCCGGCACCACTTCCACGAACTCGCCGAACTCACCCCGCAGATAGCTCCAGCCATGCTGCACGTGCTGGATGAGCGACTGCGCCTTGTACTGCGTCAGGATCGATATCTGACGGATGCCCGAGTTGACGCAGTTGGAGAGTACGAAATCGATGATGCGGAACTTTCCGCCGAAGGGCGTGGCCGGCTTGCAGCGGTGGGCGGTCAGCTCGCCGAGCCGCTCGCCGCGGCCGCCCGCCATGATGATCGCCAGCGTGCCACCGGTCAGGCGGCTTACATAGCGTCCGGAGGAGGCGCGGGCAGGCTGACGGGACATGGCCCTTACTAGAACTCAAGGGCCGCAGTCAGCGCAACCCACACTTCACAGCCACTTCATCAGCCCGAGCTCGTAAGGATGTGACAGCAGCTCGTGGCGCGGATAGATGCGTACCTCCGTACGGAACTGACCGCACTGCGGCGGCTCGACATCGAGCGCAAACACCACCGCGCCATCGGCATCCTGCTCGTCGGTGGCCGCCAGCGGCGCCTGCCACAACCCATCGCGGGGACCATCGCCGTAAGAGGAAAGTGGCGGAGGCGACAGGTCCGCCTGCGGCAGCAGCCGCCGCGCCGCGAACTCGAGCTGCACGTCGGCCGGGGCGAGACCGTTGAGCGCTGCCGCCACGCGTAACCGCAGCCGCTCGCCGCGCGGCAGATCACGCCCCGCATCGTTGAGCAGCTTAAGACTCACCTTGGGCCAGGCCGCGCGCACCCGCTGCTTCCAGTCAGCGAGCGTGCGCGCCCCGGTGAACCCGTCGGCTGCGAGGCGGCGATACTGGCTCGCCGCGGGCACGTACAGCCCGCGGGTGTAATCGAATATCACGCGACGCATGTTGAAGCGCGGTATCACGGTCATCATGGCGCGTTTGCTGCGCTTGACCCAGTCGCGTGGGCAGCCGGTCTCGTCGCGGTCGTAATAAAGTGGCAGCACCTCCTCCTCGAGCGTTCCGAGGATCAGCTCGGCTTCGAGTGCGTCGCGCCGCTCCGGGTCCTGCACGTTGGCCGGCGGAATTCCCCAGCCGTTATCGTGCTCCCACCCCTCCGCCCACCAGCCATCGAGAATGCTCACGTTCGGGCGTCCGTTGATCGCGGCCTTGATGCCCGAGGTGCCGCTCGCCTCGAGCGGCGCGATGGGGTTGTTGAGCCATATGTCCACACCGGACACCAGGCTGCGTGCCAGCTGAAGGTCGTAGTCCTCGAGGAAGATGATGCGGCCGACGAACTCCTGACTCATCATCAGCTGGCGCAGCTCGCGCAGCACCTGCTTGCCCGGCTCGTCCGCCGGGTGCGCCTTGCCGGCGAACAGCAGCACCACGGGCCGCCCGGCCGCGTTCATCAGTCGCGCGAGCCGGGCGCGGTCGCGCAGCAGCAGCGTCGCGCGCTTGTAGGTGGCGAAGCGCCGCGCAAAGCCGAGCGTCAGCACGTCCGGCCGCTGCGGATCGAGCAGCCGCGTGATGTGGCGCAGCTGCGCGGGGCTGCCGCCCTTGCGCTCGTACTCGCGCTGCAGCCGCTCGCGCACGTTGGCCAGCATGCGCGCCTTGACGTCCTGTGAGGTGGCCCAGTAGCGCTCGTCCGACACCTGCTCGAGCGCGCGCCAGAACTCCGGCTCGCGCAGCCGCTCGCGCCAGTCCCCACCGAGCTCGCGGTCGAAGAACTCCATCCAGCGCTGGTGCAGGAAGGTCGGCACGTGCACGCCGTTGGTGACGAAGCCGACCGGGTTGTCCTCGGGACGGATCTCCGGCCACTGATCCGCGCACAGCCGAGCGGAGACCGCGCCATGGATGCGGCTGACACCGTTGATGTGGCGCGTGCCGTTGAGGGCAAGACGCGTCATGTTGAACAGTCCCGGCGCCGATGGAGCGCGCGCCAGCTCGAGGAAGCGCTCCGCCGGGATTCCGAGCTCGCGGATGAAGCCCTCGAAGTGCTGCACGATGAGCTCGAGACCAAAGGCATCGTGGCCGGCCGCGACCGGCGTGTGCGTGGTGAACACGCATTCCGCTGCCACAGCCTCGAGCGCGGCGTTGAAGGGCAGACCCTGGAGCAGGTGCTCGCGCAGCAGCTCGAGAATGAGGAACGCCGCATGGCCTTCGTTGAGGTGCCATACCGCGGGCTGCACCCCGACCGCCCGCAGCGCGCGCACCCCGCCGATGCCGAGAATCATCTCCTGGCGCACACGGGTCGATTCATCGCCGCCGTACAGGCGATGCGTGATGTCCCGATCGGACGGGGCGTTCTCGGCACAGTTGGTGTCGAGGAGGTAGACCGGCACGCGGCCCACCTGCGCTTTCCACAGCCGCGCCACCACGTCGCGCGCGGCGACGCGCACGCTCACCTTGACCCACTCGCCGCGGGCGTTGCGCACCGGCTCGACCGGCAGGTCGCGCGGATCGTGCTCGAGATACTCCGCGTGCTGCACGCCGTCGGTATCGACGGTCTGCGTGAAGTAACCCTGCTCGTACAACAGGCCCACGGCTACGAAGTTGGCGCGCTCATCGCTCGCCGCCTTGCAATAGTCACCGGCAAGCACCCCGAGACCGCCGGAGTAGATCGGAAAGCTCTCGTGGAAGCCGTATTCCGCACAGAAGTAGGCCACCAGCGTGCCCTCCCCCGCTGCGACGCTCAGGTACGCATCGAGTGTGCGCAGGGCCTCGTGGTAGCGCGCCAGGTAGCCTTCATCGGCGGCGTGGCGGTCGAGACTGCTCTGGTTGACGCAGCGGAGCAGCAGGCGCGGGTTGCCGTTGGTCTGCTTCCACAGCTCAGGGTCCAGATCCTCGAAGAGTGCCCGGATCGGGCGATGCCAGCTGAAGAACAGGTTCGCGGCAAGCTCGGGCAGACGGGCGAGAGCCCCTGGGAGGATGGGCGTGACTTCCAGCAACGAGTTTCTCATCCATTCGACTTTCGGCGACCGGGACGGGCCGGGAGTCTAGCAGCCTGGTCCGGCGGCCTATGGAAACCCGACGCGCCCGGGAGAGGTTCAGGCGCGAGCCAGTGAGCGAGAGGCGCGCGCCATTGAGCAAGAGGAGCAGGCCATTGAGCAGGAGGCGCAGGCCATTGAGCGGAGGAGCAGGCCATTGAGCGGGAGGGCGCGAGATCGATTAGTTCGTCCGGCCATCATGCGCATGGATCATGCGCATGCATCGTGCGCATGGATCGTGCGCAGGGCGGTTGGACGAGGCCTTAGAAGACGCCCCCCGAACTCGACGCGAAGGGTGGATGCCGTGCCCTGCAAATCTGTGCACCATATAGTATTGATTGACACGTAGTACTAGATAGTGAATAGTACTAACCAGTGGATGATAGCCAGACACCCCGCAAATTCCAGAAGGACCTCAATGCCGGGCTCGTTTCGCTCGTATTGCTCGCCGTTCTCGAGCGCAGCTCCCAGGATCTCTATGGCTACGAGATCGCGAAGCGTCTGCAACGGGCCAACGAAGGAAAGGCGCTTTTCAAGGAGGGCACTATCTATCCGGTGCTGCGGGCGCTCGCGGCCGCCGGCCTGCTGACGAGCCGCGTGGTGCCCTCGTATACCGGTCCCCCGCGTCGCTATTACCGCATCACCGATGAGGGCCGAGCCATGCTTCGTCAGTGGAGCGAGATGTGGCGTGAGACGCGCGGCTTCGTCGATCGCTTCATCGAAGGAACCGACTCATGAGTGCCAACGCACCCCGCTCGATCGATGAGTACCTCAAACAACTGCGCAGCGCGCTCGCGAATGAGGATCCGGCGCTGGTGCAGGATGCGCTCTATGACGCGGAGGAGTATCTGCGCGCGGAGATCGCTGCGCACCCCGAGCGCTCCGAAGCGGACATGCTCGAGCTCATTGCGAGCACCTACGGTGCGCCCGAGGAGGTGGCCGCAGCGTATCGCGACACCGAAGCGAAGGTGAAAGCCGCGCTCAGACCCCCCCCACCGCCTGCGACCGTGCAGCGCGGCAGCATCGGGCGTTTGTTCGCGGTATTCATGGATGTGCGTGCCTATACCTCACTCTTTTATATGCTGCTCACGCTCGCAACCGGGGTCGTGTACTTCACCTTCGTCGTCACTGGACTCTCCCTCTCGGCGGGGTTGGCCGTGCTCGTCATCGGCGTGCCCTTCTTCCTCGCTTTCATCGGCATCGCACGCGTGATCGCCCTTGGCGAAGGGCGGCTGCTCGAAGCGATGACCGGTGAGCGCATGCCGCGCAGGCCGGTGCATCCGGGGCGCCCTGCCGGCTGGCTGCGCCGCATCGGTGGGATGATGAAGGACGTGCGCACGTGGACGACGTTGCTCTACCTGCTGCTCATGCTGCCGCTCGGCATCGTCTATTTCACGGTGGCGGTCACCCTGCTGTCGATCGGCCTCGCGTTCACCGCCACGCCATTCCTGGTGGCAGCGCAGCGTCTCGGAGTGCTGCACGCGGGCACCGTTTTCTCGCACGATGCGCGCGTCGGGGGTTTCGCGCTTGACCAGCATTCGCTGCTCGCCGCGCTGATCCTCGGTGTGCTGGGGGTGCTCATCATCGCGCTCCTGATGCACCTGGCGCGCGCCACTGCCCGCGGCCATGCACGGATGGCCAAGGCGCTGCTCGTGGAGCACGCAGCCTGAGGGCGCGAGCGGCTACACTGCAGAGCATGTCGACAGGCTGTCTCAGGGGGCTGTGGCTGGCGAGTCTCGTTGTCGCGGGGCTCGTCGTGCCCGCGGGTGCAGTCCCGGCAGGCACGCCGATCGCCGGCGCGCACGGTTGCCTGCCGACAGGGAATGGTTACCTCCGTGCCCGCATCCGTGGAGCTCTCGATCTCGACATCGACTGGAGCAATGCCGAGATCGAATGCGACGGCGGCCCGCGCCCCGATGGCAGCGGTGTGCGGGTCAGCTTCGCCGGGCCGTTGCACGGCGACGGCCGTCGCACCCGTCTCGTGTTCGGCGTCGGGTCGGTGCGTGAAGGGATAGCCGGGCACGATCTGCCGACCAATCTCACGGTGATCTTCGAAGGAGAGTCGCGACTGTTCGCCACGCGCGGCGCGGATCACTGCACCGTGGATGATCTGCGACAGGAGCGCGTCGGCGCGCTCGGCGGCCCCAAGCGCTCATGGCGTATCGTCGCGCGCGGCTTCTGCATCGGCCCCGCCAGCACGCTCAGCAGCGACGCACGCATCCTCGTCGACCGGTTCGATTTCGCGGGCACTGCGGTATTCGAGTAACAGGAAGGTATCCATGTCGCAGCAGAGCTCGTGCCGCTGGTGGCTCACCTGCCTGGTGATGGTGCTGTACCTGAGCGAGCTGCGCGCGCAGCAGCAGACGCCACCGCTCGATCTGGCGACCTTTCCGCGCACCACGCTCGAGATCACCCATCAGAGTGGTGGCCAGGCGCGCCGCTTCAATTTTCAGGTTTGGATTGCCGACACCCCGCAGCGTGCCGAGCAGGGGCTGATGTTCGTGAGCGATCTTCCCGAGACTCTCGGCATGGTGTTTCCCGTGGCACCGCCGCGGGTCGAGAACATGTGGATGAAGAACACCTACATCGAGCTCGATATGCTGTTCATCGACCCGCACGGACGCATCAGCAAGATCATCCAGCGGGCAGCGCCGCTGTCACTGCAGACGCTGAGCTCCGACGCTGCGGTGTCCGCGGTGGTCGAGCTGCGTGGTGGCCAGGTCGCGAAGCTCGGCGTGCAAACCGGCGACACGGTGAGCTGGAAGAAACCCGCCCCGCAATGAGGACTAGGACTCGGGGAGCGCCGCACTCCTGAGCTCCGGGTCCTTTTTCTTCGGCCGGCTCTTGAGGATGCGCGGCTGGATGGGCGCGCCATAGACGCGATTCTGCGCGCCCGGGTGCGGTGCAAAGGAGCTCGGCTTCGGGCGCACCGTCTCGTGGTCGGTGGGAGCGGCGCAGCGCGCAGCGCGTGTGAACGACCCAACGCCCGCTACGCCGGCGAGGCTCGGTAAGCCCGCGAGGCTCGGTATGCCGACCGCGCTCGATACGCCGACGACGAGCACCGCCATTGCGCAGGACACGGCGACTCTCATAGGTGTCTCCTCCGACACCAGTCTACGCAGGATACGGCGCGGATAAAGAGCGCCGGTGTTATGACAAAGCGCAGCGGGTTATGACAACGCCGGCGCTACTCCTCGTCCGAGCGCGGACGCCACGCCTGCACCAGCTCCTGCTGCTTGCGGGCGGGAACCGGGTCGTAGTGACTCAGCTCCATGGTGTAGGCACCCTGCCCCCCGGTGAGCGCCTTGAGCCGCGACTGGTATTCCGAGATCTCCGCCAGCGGCACGAATGCGTTCACGGTCGCGCGCTGCCCCGGCAGCGAGCTGTTGCCGTTGATGCGCGCGCGCTTGGTGGCGAGATCGCCCGTGATGTCACCGATGGCGCTGGCGGGCGCGACGATCTCGAGCCGCATGATCGGCTCGAGCACGATGGGCGCAGCCTTCTGCAGGGCATCGAGAAACGCCTTGCGACCGGCGGATACGAAGGCAACTTCCTTCGAGTCGACCGGGTGATGCTTGCCGTCGTAGACGGTCACGCGTACGTCCTGAATCGGAAAGCCCGCGAGCGCGCCCTCGGTGAGCACCTGACGCACCCCTTTTTCCACCGCGGGTATGTACTGACCCGGGATGGCGCCACCGACCACATCGTCGACGAACTCGAAGCCCGCGCCGCGACCGAGCGCCTCCACGCGCAGGAACACCTCGCCGAACTGCCCGGCGCCGCCGGTCTGTTTCTTGTGACGGCAATGGCCTTCGGCGGGGCGGGTGATGGTCTCGCGGTAGGGAATGCTCGGTGGATGAGTCTTCACGTGCACGCCGTAGCGCTCGGTCATGCGCTCGAGCAGCACACGCAGGTGGAACTCACCCATGCCGTACAGCACCGTCTCGTTCACCGCCGCGTGGTGCTCGATGCGCACGCACGGATCCTCGGCGGTGAGCTTGTGCAGTGTGTCGGCGAGGCGCTGCTCGTCCCCGCGCCGCTCCGGCTCGATGGCCATGCCGAGCATCGGCGGGGGGTAGCTCACGGGCTTCAGGTGAAACTGATCCTCATCATGCGAGTCGTGCAGCACGGCATCGAGGTGCAGCTCATCCACCTTGGCGATCGCGCAGATGTCGCCGGGCACTGCCGCGGTGATCTCCGCGGTGTCCTTGCCCAGCATGCGGAAAAGATGCGCGATCTTGATCGGCTTGCGCGCATCGCCCACGAAGAGCTGGCTGCCCGGCCGGATGGTCCCCTGGTGCACGCGCAGCACCCCGAGCTTGCCGACGTACGGATCGATGGAGACCTTGAATACGTGGGCGATCACGTGACGCGCAGGATCGGGCGTTACCGACACCCGCTGCGCCGCCTCGCCGATACCCTTGATGAACGGCGGCGGATTGCCCTCGGCGGGGTTGGGCATGAGCCGCTCGAATACCTGCAGGAGCTCCGCTACGCCGGCGCCACTTTCGGCCGAGGCGAAACATACCGGCACCAGATGCCCTTCGCGCAACGCCTGCTCGAAGGGGTCATGCAACTGCTCGGGTGATATCTCCTCGCCCTGCTCGAGGTACAGAGCCATGAGCTTCTCATCGAGCTCCACGACCTGATCGATGATCTGGGTATGCGCCGCCTCCACCGAGGAGAAGTCGGCGGCCCGGCCATGCGGCTGGAAGAAACAGTCCACGACTCCATCGCCCCCGCCCGCAGGCAGGTTGAGGGGCAGGCATTCCGGGCCGAAGGACTCACGCAGCTGCTGCAGCACCTCCGCGCAATGCGCGTCGCGGCTGTCGATCTTGTTGACGATGATGAGGCGGCACAGCTCGCGCTCGCGCGCGAACTCCATGAGCCGCTGGGTGAAGGTGTCCACCCCGCTCGCTGCGCTCACGATCACCGCGACCGCCTCGACCGCCTCGAGCACCGCGAGTGTCTTGCCGAGGAAATCGGAATAGCCGGGAGTGTCGATCAGGTTGATGTGCGTGCCGTTGCAATCGAAGCTGCAGATGGTGCTGTCGAGCGAGTGCTGCAGGCGCTTCTCCTGCGGGTCGAAGTCCGAGACCGTAGTGCCGCGCGCCAGGCTTCCACGGCTGCGTGTCGCGCCTGCCTGCAGCAGCAGCGTCTCCAGAAGCGAGGTCTTGCCCGCGCCGGCCGGTCCGACCAGCGCGATGTTGCGGATGCCCGAAGTCGTGTACCCCATGGTGGCTGATCCCCCGGCAGAAAGGCCGGCGGCGCGCTCACCGGCCTGGAAAGCCTACTCCGCCTGACCTGCCGGAGGCTACCCGAGGGCGTACTATGACGAATCGGTAGACCCGCGGGCTTCGGCCCGATCGCAGGAGTGCGCAATGAGTGACGCCGGCAAGAGTGATACCGCCACGGACGAGGCAGGCAAGCGCGAGGCAGGCAAGCGCGAGGCAAGCGAGCGCCGCCAGAAGATTCAACGCCAGCTCGATGAGGCGCTGGAGGACAGTTTCCCGGCGAGCGATCCGGTGTCGATCGTGACCTCGCACGACGAGGAGGACTGGGGCACGGACGAGAAGCCGTCGACCCCGCCGCAGAAGCCCGCGCCCGGGAGCCCCCGCTAGGCGGAGCGGCTACGGCGCGGTGAGCTCCAGCGTCGATCCGGCCTGGTTCACGGTGGTGAGCACGATCGGACGGCGCCACACCCGCTGCAGGTAGTCGAGCACCTTGCGGCTGCGCTCGAGGTCGAGCCCCCGACCGTCCACGCTGCTGTCATGGAGGAGCTCGAGCGTGCCGTCGTTACGCACGCGCGTCGCCGAGACGATCGGCGCTCCGAAGTTGTATTTCGGCGCAAGCACCGCTTCGTGCAGCGCGGTGAGCTCGGGCTCGAGCACCTTGATCTGCCCATCGCTGCGGGCGCTGTAACGGAACAGTCCGAGCTCCTCGGCGAGCTCACGTGTCAGGTGGTTGCGCACGAAGCCGAAGTCATCGTCCTGCTCCATGATGCGCCGCGCAGCCGGCAGTCCCTCGGCCTCGACGATCTTCTCCCACATGGAGAAGCCGAGGTGATAGGGGTTGATGCTGAGCGCGACCTGCTGCTCGGCGGCGACCGGCCGCACCACGTCCGAGTGGCACTTGATGGCATCGAGGTAGGCCTGCTGCGGGATGAAGTCCGCTTCGCGCAGCAGCCGCGCATGCCAGTACGAAGCCCAACCTTCGTTCATGATCTGGGTAGCGAAGACCGGATAGAAATAGAACGACTCCTCGCGCACCGCGAGGAATATGTCGCGCTCCCAGTTCTCCATCTCCGGCGCGTAATTCGCGACGAACCACAGCAGATCGCGCTCCGGATGCGGCGGTACCGGCGCACGCTTCTTGACCTCCGGGCCGGTGCCGGCTGCCGCCGGCTCGAGCGCGGCGAAGCGCTTGCGGAACTGGTCATCGATGAGCGCACGGCTCTCCTCCAGGTACTCCGGATAGCGCTCGCGGCGCAGCGGCTGGTCTATGTCCACGTGCTGCTCGAGGGCGAGCGCCGCATCGAGCGCGGCCTCCACACGCTGCGCACCGTGTGTCTCGATCGCCTGCGAGATCTGCCGCGCGTGATTGGCGGCATGCTCGACGATGCGCTCGCTCACCTGCTCCTGACAGCGGCGGAACAACAGGTTGTTGCGTGAGAAATCGGCGTGTCCGAGCACGTGCGCGGTCACCAGGATGTTCTCGGCGAGGCCGTTGCTCTCGGCGAGGTACGCGTGCCCGGGATTACCCGGAAACACCACCTCGAACAGCCGCGAGTGCCCCATGTGCCGCTGGATGAGCTGGTAGATGTAGCGCACGCCGAAGGACCAGTGCGGCATGCGCACCGGCAGCCCGTACACCGCGATCTCCATC
This sequence comes from Steroidobacteraceae bacterium, assembly GCA_035541695.1. GTDB lineage: Bacteria > Pseudomonadota > Gammaproteobacteria > Steroidobacterales > Steroidobacteraceae > 13-2-20CM-66-19. The sequence continues at coordinate 12,487 of DATKMV010000011.1, read as the reverse complement.
ATGAAGCTGTCGGGGACGGCTTCGAAGTCGACCGGATGGAAGTTCAGTCCGGAAGCGGCCGCGAGCTCCTCGATGCGCCGCACGTAGTTGCGCCAGTCATCGCTCATGGGCTGGCGGGCGAGCGGGAACCATCGCCGCGAGCTCCATCCGGCGCGTGGCTCTCGGCGCTGAAGAAGTGACGCACGGCGCCCCACACATCGTCGAAATCGTTCAGGGCGTAGCTTCCCGCGGCACAGCCCGCGGCGGTGAGCTCGGCGAAGAGCTTGCCGGTCTCGGTGGCGAGCTGGCGTGACAGCCCGGAGGACACCTCGACATAACCGGTGTAGCACGCATCCGCCGCGATCGAGCCGAGGGCGCTGCGTGCGTCGTGCGCGTCGCTCACCGAGTTGTCGCCATCGGAGGCATAGAACAGGTAGATGTTGCAGCGCCCGGGGTTGTAACGCGCATCCATGATCTCGCGCACCTTCTTCAGCCCGGTGGAAGCCACCGTGCCGCCGGTGCCGCTCACCTGGAAGAAGTCCGGCTCGTTGAACTCCCAGGCTTCGGTGGTGTGCGCTACGAATACCGTCTCGAGCGAGCGGTACTCGCGGCGCAGGCCCTGCACCACCCAGAAGAAGAAGGTCTTGGCGAGCTTGCGGTCGCGGTCGGACATGCTGCCCGAGACATCGAGCATGAAGAACACCACCGCATGCACCGCCGGCTGCCGGCGGCGCGCCAGCTGCCGAAAGCGCAGATCGTCATCCGTGAACGTCGGAGTCGCTCCCGGTGCGCCGCGACGCTTCACCAGCTCCTTGAAGGAACGGCGCCGGTCGAGTCGCGAGCGCGCCCCACGGCGATCCCAGCCCTCGCGTGTCCAGTCGGTCTCGTCGGAGGGACCGGCACGCGCCTTGAGATTCGGCAGCTGCATCTCCTCCCACAGCCAGTCGACGATGTCGTCGATCTTGAACTCGAGCAGCAGCTGCACCTCGCCCTCATCGCGCCCGCCGGCACCCTTCTCACCGGGGCCACGGTTACGCGATGGATCGGAGAATACGTCGCCGGGCTTCGCCTTTCCCTGGCCCGCGCCCTGCTGCTCCTCGGGGCGCCGCAGGCGGAAGTGATAATGCTCGAGCATGCGCACCGGGACGCGCACGGTGCGCGCCCCGTCGTTGATCACATCGCCACCGGCAATGATCTCCGGCAGGTTGGCGCGCACCGCTTCGCGGACCTTCTCGTCATGGCGCAGCCAGTCGCGTGCGCCGCGCGAGAACAGCTCATACCACTTGGCGGCGCCCGCCTTGTCCGCGTGCTTTTGATCCTCGGGGCTCACGGCGATAGTGGTACACCTTTTCCGGGCGCGCCGCTACTCCTGGGCGAGCAGTGTGGTGACATAGCTGAGCGCTTCCTTGGCACTGTGCTCGTCGTAGCCGTACTCGGTCACCAGGCGCTGCTGTACGACCGAGATCTTCTGCCGCGCCTCCTCGTCCGGGCGCGCTGTCGAGGTCACGAGGCGCAGCACGTCGCGGCGCTCCTCGAACAGGTACTGCTCGATCGCCTCGCGCATGCGTGCGTGGCTCGCGAGCTTGAATTTCTCGCCGGCCTTGAAGGCCACCATGGCCTTGCGCACGACCTCCTGGCGGAACGAGAGCTTGCCGGAGTCCGACACCTTGATCTTCTCCTCAACCGAGCGCAGGAAGCGCTCGTCCGCGGCCCGGCTCTCGCCGGTGATCGGATCGGTGACCTGGCGGTGATCGAGCGACGCCTCGACCTCGTCCAGATACTTCTCCAGCAACTGCTGCGCTTCCTCCTCGAAGGAAGCGAACATGGCGCGATGCACGTCCTCCTTCACCCAACGGTTGTAGAACTCCTTGCGCGCCGTGACCAGGTGATCGATCCAGGCCTTCTTCTGCTTCACATCCATGCGCGCATCGCTCTCGATGCCGTCCTTGAGCGCGAGCAGCAGCTCCATGCTCGTCAGGCTGTGGGTGTTGCCGCGCGTGATGGCATTGGAGATCGCGTTGATGACGAAGCGGGGGCTCACGCCGGTCATGCCCTCATCGGGCGACTCGGAGTGCAGCCGCGACCCTTCGGTCTCCGGCACGCCTTCGACCGCCTCACCGGCGTACAGGCGCAGCTTCTTCGGCAGGTCGAGCCCTTCGCGTTCCGGCTTGGTGAGTCGCGTGAGTATGGCGAACACAGCCGCCAGGTTCAGCACGTGCGGATCGAGATGCACGTTGCGGAACGCCGGCGCGCCTGACACCAGCTTCTGATAGATGCGCGACTCATCGCGATAGGACAGCGCATACGGGATCTTGATGATCACCATGCGGTCGAGCAGCGCCTCGTTCTCCTTCTCCTGCAGGAACTTGTGGAACTCGGCGAGATTGGTGTGCGCCAGGATGGTCTCATCGAGATGGATCAGCGGGAAGCGGGAGACCTTGACGTTCTTCTCCTGCGTGAGCGTCAGCAACAGGTAGAGGAACTCCCGCTTGACCTTGAGGATCTCGATCATCTCGAGCACGCCACGGCTCGCGGCGTACACCGCGCCCGACCAGGACCAGGCGCGCGGGTCGCCCTCATCGCCGATCTGTGCCACCTTGGCGAGATCGACCGAGCCGACGAGGTCGGCGATATCCGCGGTGGTCGGATCGTGCGGGGCGTAGGTGCCGATGCCGACACGCGAGGCCTCGGCAAGGAATACGCGCTCCACCGGAACGCGCACGAAGTCGCCCTCGAACTCGCGCTCGACGAAGTCGCGCGCCCACGGCGAGAGCTCGCCCTGGATGTGGACGCCATAGCGCTCGCGGAACTCGGCCCGCAGGCTGGTGGGAATCAGGTTGAGGGGATTCTCGCGCAGCGGTGAGCCGCGGATGGCGTACAGCGCGCCCTCGTCGGTGCGGCTGTATTCCTCGAGTCCGCGCTTGAGCAGGATGGCGAGCGTCGATTTGCCGCCCGAGGGCGGACCGAGCAACAACAGCAGGCGCCGGCCGACGTCCGAGCCGGCGGCCGCGGCCTTGAAATAATCCACCACGCGCGACAAGGGCTCATCGATCCCGAACAGCTCACGCTTGAACAACTCGCGCGCGCGCTGGCTCTCCGGCGCATCGGGTGGCCCGGCGCGGCCGTGCCAGCGCAACATGTCCCACACGTACTCGTGGCTGGTACGGGCCAGGGCGCTCGGGTTCGCCGGCAGGATGTGCTGCAGGAAGTCGCCGAAGGTCCCTTCCCAGCGCTGCGCGCGGTGCAGCCGGCTGAAGGAGCTCAGCGTATCGATAAAGTCTGCAGTGCCACCGCGTGAATTCTGGTCAACAGCGAGCAGTCGCATCGTGCTTCCCTCCGTCGAGCTCATGGATCGCTATGCCTCGCGCGTATCCGGGCTGACACCAAGCGCCACGCTTAACTTAGTCCCAACGCCTGGCCCAATGAGTGACGCCCATCAGATCCTGACATACCCATTACGTTAAGACGATCACAGCAGCCGATTGTTCACTCGAAGCTGCCGCTGCGCCAGTCGTGCCTGCAGCGCAGCTCGCTGGCGCACACATGGTGCACAGCTTAAGCGGCTGATTGCAAAGTAGTCGCCGGCGCACCGCGCTGGTGCAGCGGGCTCCCCGGTGGCCGCCGCCTGTGCAGAATGCTGCAAAGCGAGCAGTACTTCAGAGATTGATGATCTGCCGTCGCAGCGTCCCGACGCAAGCTCTCGTTATTGTGAACTAACGCACTGTGTCGGCGCAGAGGCTACATATGCTGCAACGGCGGGGCCTTCCGCGCCAGCCAAGGTGCGGCGCGTGACCGCGTTCCACCGACGCGGGGGCCACCGTGGGTCCTCGATCGTGCTAGTTGGAGATGACGCCACGTGGCCAGTGCAACCTCCGCCTCCCGCAACCAAAGCGCGACACCTGGCAGCGCGGCGGTGGCACCGGCCGCCCAGCCGGCCGCGGACATCACCGCCATCACGACCCACGACGATTTTCTCCTCGAGCTCGGCCAGACGCTCGGGGGACAGGCCTCGGTACGCCCGGTCGATTCTCTCGAGGCGGCCTTCACGGCCATGACGGGTGCGCGGCGCGGCCAGCTGCTGGTCATCGACGCGCGCGACCTCGACAACGTTCGCGGCGCGGTCGACCAGGCGCGCGAGCGCGCGCCCGCTGCAGTGGTGCTCGTATTTGCCGAAGCACACGCGGAAAAGCAGCTGGCGGGCGCGCTCAAGGGCAGCCAGGTCTTCGCCGTGCTGCCGATGCCGCTCGATGCCCGCAAGACTCAAGCGGTGGTCGAGGGCGCACTCGGTGAAGCTGCTGCCCGGCGCGCGGGCGCCGGCACCAGCGCCCGCGCCGACCCGCTCACCGCGCCCCGTTCGGAGCTTACGGTGGGCAGTTTCGAGTCGCGCTCCAAGCCCGCGGGCGATGAGCTCGGCCGCGGCAGTGGCTCACGTGCGCCGGTGCTCGTGGCGGCGGCGGCGATTGCGCTGGCGCTCGCCGCCGGCGGCTTGTGGTATTTCGGGCACGGCGAGCCTGGGGCAGCTCCCACCCCTCCGGCAGCGGCAGCGCAGTCTGCGGGGGCGTCCACGGCCACGCCCGCGACCACCGCACCGGCCGCCGCCCAAGTCTCCGAGCCCGGCACCGCTGTGGTTGCGGCTCCGGCCGCCGAGACCTCCATCGTGCAGGGAAAGGTGGACGAGTTGCTCGAGAAAGCGCGGCTCGCGATGAAGGAGCGGCGCTTCACCGAGCCCACCGGCGATAACGCGCTCCTCTATTACCGCTCGGCCGTCGCGGCCGACAGCAGCAGCGGTGAAGCCCGGGATGGGTTGCAGCGGGTAGCCGGCGTGCTCGCAGGCCGCTTCGATGAGGCGATGAGCAGCGGCCGGCTGGATGAGGCCTCGCAGACCCTCGCCAACTTCAAAGAGGCGGCTCCGGGGGATGCGCGTGTCGGCACCTTCGAGCAGCGCCTGTATGCGGCGGAGGTGACTCGCGCCCTCGGCGACGGCAACCTCGAGCGCGCCGCGCAGTACGTGCGCCAGGCGCAGCAGTCGACCTCCATCTCTCCGGAGCAGATCGCCCGCTGGCGGGCCGAGATCGCGCGCCACCAGGAGGATGTGAAAGTGCAGCACCTCGCCGGACTGGTCGAGGACCGCATTCGCGCGGGTGCGCTCACGGGCTCGGACGACAGCGCCCGGGTGTATCTGCTGCAGCTCCAGGCCGCAGCGCCGGGGAATGCCACTACGCAGCGCGTCGGGCGCGAGCTGATCGCCGCGGATCTGCACAAGGCACGCGAGGCGGCGCTCGCGCGCAACCCCGCCGAGCAGGAGCGCTGGCTCAGTGAGGCGCGCGCTGCGGGACTGAAGCCGGCGGAAGCTGCCGCGTTCCAGCGCGAGATCGCCGCTGCGCGGCAGAAGGCTGCGCAGGCGGAGAGTGACCGTCTCGCGCAGCTGGCACGCGAGCGCATGCGCGATGGCCGCCTGACCGATCCGCCGCAGGACAGCGCCGCTTATTACCTCACGCAGCTGCAGGCGCTCGATGCCGGCCACGCTGCGCTCGCCGATGCGAGCCATGAGCTCGCCGGCCGCCTGGTCGATCGTGCGCGTGGTGCGATGCTCGCCGGCAAGTCGGCCGACGCCGACCTCGCCCAGGCACGGCGCTGGGGGGCAGACCCGAAGGACCTGGCCGCCGTGCAACAGCTGCAGGCACCGAAGGCGCGAGGTGCGACGCTCGATCTGGCCGCGCTGGCCGCCAGCCTCAAGCGGCTGCGCTCCCCCGCCCCCGACTATCCGCAGGGCGCACTCGCGCAGCACCTGAGCGGCAGCGTCACGCTCGAGTACACCGTCGACACCCACGGCGAGCCGCGCGATATCCATGTCGTGGAGGCGACGCCCCCGGGGGTGTTCGACCAGGCAGCGATCAACGCCGTCAGGCACTGGCGGTACGCGCCGGTGAAGGCGGACGGGGCGCTGGTGGACGTCCCAGCGGTACGCACGCGCGTGCGCTTCGAGCTGCCCAAATAAGCGGAGAGTGCACGAACATGAGCCTTGCAGGCACAGAGCGCCGCCGCCAACTCCTGACAGCGAGCATCGGCACCTCGCTCATGCTCGTCATGGGTCTCGCGCTCGTGTGGGGGTTTCGCCTTGCCACGCACATGCGCACCAACATCGTGGCGCTGCAGACCGCGAGCACGCTGCAGACCTATCCCGAGGAGATCTCGCACCAGCTGAACGCGCTGCGCGACCGGCTCGAGGTGCGCGCCTATTCGGGGCAGGCACTCGCGGACCTGCAGGCGACCGTCAAGCACTTCGACCAGGAGCTGCGGGTGCTTTCCACCTCGGTCGATGCCGACTCCCAGCCCCTCGGTCACGCGCTGCTGCTGTGGCACCAGTACGCACCGGTGCTCGAGCCGGTAGTCTCCTTCAGCGGCCAGCCGTACGTCGACTCCGACACCTCCGGCAGCTCGCTGTCCCGCGAGGGACGTGAGCACTACGCCGCGGTGAAGCGTGCGCAGCTCTTTGCCAGCGAGAATGCCCGGCCGCTGCAGACGCTGCTCGCCAACCTCGCCGGCAGCCTGCAGCGCACCTCCTCCGAGGCCGCGACCCGCCTGCGCTCGCTGCTGATGGGCGGCGTGTTCGCGGCACTGGTGCTGGCGCTGGTCGCCGCGTACTTTCAGCTGTCGCGCTCGCGTCAGGAGCGGGTGGCACGCGAGGCACAGGAGCAGACGCGCGACATTCTCAAGACGGTGCGCGAGGGCTTCTTCCTGCTCGATGCGCACTACCGCATCGGCTCGGTGTGGTCGGAAGCCCTGACGCGCATGTTCGGCCGCGACGATTTCGCCGGCCTCACCTTCGAGGAGCTGCTGCAGGATCTGGTGCCGGCCGCGACGCTCGCGACTGCGATGAAGTACATCAAGCTGCTGTGGGGCGATCGCGCCCACGAGAACCTGATGAAGAGCATCAATCCGCTCGGGCAGCTCGAGATCACCATGGATAACGGCCACGGCGGCAAGGAGACGCGCTACCTGCAGTTCGATTTCCACCGCGTGCTGGGTCCGGAAGGCGTCAAGCACGTGCTGTGCTCGGTCGGGGACATCACCTCGAGCGTGCTGCTCGCGCGCGAGCTGCACGAGTCGCAGGAGAACGCCAATGCGCAGCTCGACATGATTCTCGGGCTCATGCATGTCGATCCGCTGCAGCTCGTGTCCTTCCTCGACGCCGCCGACGCCGGGCTGAAGCTCGTCAACACGATCCTGCGCGAGCCGGCCCGTACCGATGCCGAGTTCCGCAAGAAGCTCACCGGTCTGTTCCGCGAGCTGCACACCATCAAGGGCGAGGCGTCTGCACTCGACCTGAACAGTATCGCGAGCCGCGTGCACACGCTCGAGGACATGGTCGCCGAGTGCAAGAAGAAGCTGGAGCTCTCCGGCAACGACTTCCTGCCGATGGTGTTGAAGCTCGATGAGCTGCTCGCGCACCTGCGCAACGTGCGCGAGATGGCGGGGCGTCTCACTGCTCTCAAGGAGACCGCATCCGGCGCCGCCGCGGCCGCCGCCATCCGGCCTCCGCCGGCCCCCTCGCCACTCACGCAGACGGTCACGGTGGCGCCCGCTGCGCCGCCGGCCGCCCCTGCAGCCGCGGCTCCACCCGCCTCTGCCGGCGCGGCGCGCGCCGCGCCACCCGGCGCGGGCAAGGGCGCCGCTGGCGGCATCGCGCGCGGCGCGGAAGAGCTGGCACCGACACTCCATTCGATGGCGGAAAGGCTGGCGCAGGACCACGCCAAGCGCCTGCGGCTCAGCATCAATGGGCTCGGCGAGGTACCCGCGGCCTACGCCGCCACCGTCAAGGATTGCCTGATCCAGATGCTGCGCAACGCCGCCGTGCATGGCATCGAGCCGCCGGAGGTGCGCCGCGCACACGCCAAGAAGGACATCGGCAGCGTGCAGATCGACTTCCGCAAGGTACCGGAAGGCTACGAGCTGCTGTTCGAGGACGACGGCGCCGGCATCGCACCCGACATGCTCAAGGCGGCGGCGGTACGGCGGCAACTGGTGAGCGCCGAGGATGCCGAGCTCATGGACACTCGCGCCGCCATGGCACTCATCTTCCGGCCGGGCTTCTCCACGCAGGATGATATCTCGATGGATGCCGGCCGCGGGGTCGGCATGGACGTGGTCGCACGCAGCGTCTATGCACTCGGCGGCAAGATCGGTGTCAGCACCCATCCGGGCAAGTACACGCGCTTCAAGATCCTGCTGCCGGGGGCCGAGCCCGCCAGCACGGCGGTCGCCTGAAAGCGCGACGCAGCGCCCGCATGAGCAATCGCACCATGAACGGCAAAGACAAACGATCCTTCAAGCTGATGATCGTGGATGACTCGAACCTCATGCGGCGGCGCATCGAGCGCTCGCAGCAGTTCGAGGAGCTGGAGCTGGTCGGCACGGCTGCCGACGGCGTGGAGGCACTGGAGCTGTTCAAGCGGACCGATCCGGACGTGGTGACCATGGACATCACCATGCCGCACATGGACGGCATCGAGTGCATCGCACGCCTGGTCGCCATGAAACCCGCGATTCGTATCCTCGTCGTCTCGGCGCTGGCGGACAAAGCCACCGCGGTCGAGGCGATGGAGCGCGGCGCGAACGGCTTCCTCAACAAGCCTTTCACCGACCGGCAGCTGAACGAAGCGATCGCCGAGCTGATGCGCTGAGAAGTCGACAGGGAAGCCCACGGTCATGTTGTACGAACAGGAACTGAAGACATTCGTCGAAGGCACGACGAATTTCTTCGAGATCGCCGCACAACAACCGGCTTCGATCGGCTCGCCCTATCTCATGGAAGGGCCTCCGTCCGTGCACGAGTACACCGGCGTCATCAAGATCTCGGGCAAACGCGAAGGCGTGGTGTACTTCACCGCGCCGAAGGCGATGCTCACGGTGCTCCTCATGAAGATGCAGGAGAACGACTTCAGTCACGAGACCATGAAGGACCTGGTGGGCGAGGTGGCCAACACCATCTCCGGCAATGCGCGCCGCGACTTCGGACGGGACTTCGTGATCTCGGTGCCGAGTGTGCTGTCGGGAGAGAAGCCCGAGTTCACGCAGAAGCCGGGGCAGCGCTCCTTCATCATTCCCATAAACTGGCGCAGCCACTCGGCGAAGCTCGTCGTCTCGCTCACTTGAGCGACCCCTCGCTGTCCGCGCGCAACCGGTAGCCGAGGCCGGTCTCGGTGATCAGGTAACGGGGCTGGCGCGGATCGGGCTCGATCTTGCTGCGCAGATTCTTCATGCAGACGCGCAGGCTGCGCGAATCGTCCTGTCGTTCCGGACCCCACACCTCGCGGATCAGCTGGCGCTGCATGACGATCGATCCGAGGTGGCGCGCGAGACAGGCGAGCACCCGGTACTCGAGCGGCGTGAGGTGGACTTCGCCCTCGGGTCCGTACGCTTCGCGGCGTGCGAGATCGATGCGCAGCGGGCCGAATTGCAGTGCCGCAGCCGGGGCGCCGCGCACGTCGCGTCGCAGCGCCGCGCGCAGCCGCGCCAGCAGCTCCGGCGCACTGAAGGGCTTGGTGACGTAATCGTCGGCGCCGGCGTCGAGCGCGGCGATCTTCTGCTCCTCCATGGAGCGCGCCGAGAGCACGACGATGGGCACCTGCGACCAGGCGCGCACGCGACGGATGACCTTGAGGCCGTCGGCGTCCGGCAGTCCCAGGTCGATCAGCAGCAGATCGGGCTTGTGACTGCGGGCCTCGATCTCGGCGCGCAACGCCGTGTCGGCTTCGGCGACGCGGTAGCCCTCGCTCGTCAGCAGCACGCGCAGTACCGCACGGATCGCGGGCTCATCCTCGATGATGAGGACCAGATGCATCGCGTGCGTCACGGCGCCTCCTCGCTCGTTGGCAGCGTGAAGGTGAAGCGCGCGCCGGCCGGCTCGCGGCGGTGAGCCTCGATCTCGCCACCGTGAGCGCGCACGATGGCCTGACAGATCGCCAGACCGAGCCCGACTCCGACGACCGAGCCTTCATCGCGGCCGCGCTGGAACTTGTCGAACAGCCGCGCCGGGTCGCCCGGGGGCAGCCCCGGCCCCTCATCGTCGATGGTGACCCGCACGCCCTGGACGGGCTCGGCGACGGCGGAGACGACGACCCGCGTGCCCGCGGGGGTGTACTTGGCGATGTTGTCGAAGAGATTCGTCAGCACCTGCACGATGAGCGTGGCATCCACGAACACCGGCGGCAGCTCCGGTGCGAGCCGCAGCTCGAGGGGATGCGCAGCGAGGCGGTCGGCACAGGCGGCGAGCGCACTGCCGAGCAGCTCATCGAGCGTCTGCCAGTCGCGCCGCAACGCCACCTGGCCGGATTCGAGTCTCACCAGATCGAGGACGTTCGAGACCAGATCGGACATCTCACGGGCCTTGGTCTCCACCGAGCGTGCCAATGCCACACGCGCCGCCGCATCGAGGTTCGCGCCCTGCTGGGCGAGCGTGCTGCCCGCGGCGGCCATCACCGCCAGCGGCGTACGCAGATCGTGCGATATGGAAGCCAGCAGCGTGTTGCGCAGCGTCTCCCGCTCGGCCGCGAGGCTGGAGGCTTCGGCCAGCTCCGCGAGCCGCGCCCGCTCGAGCGCGAGCGCGATCTGTCCGGCGAAGGTGCTGAGCAGATGGCTCTGCTCGGGCAGCAGCACGCGCCGCACGTTGCTCGGCAGGACTGCGAGCACGCCGACGGTGCGCCCCTCCTCGCCGAGCGGCAGATACTGCCCGGGAGCAGCCGGCAGAGTATCGGTGCCGACCCCGGCGGGTCGCCCGTGGTCGGCCACCCACTGCGCCACGGCGAGATCCGCGCCGCGGAAGGAGCTCTCGAGCGGTGGCTCGGCCGGGTAATGGAGCTTCCCGTCGGGTGCCGTCATCAGCACCACCGCGCGACATTCGAACACCTCCGCCACGTGCCGTACCGCCACCTGCGCCATGTTGGCGATGCCGCGCGTCGCCGCGAGCTCGCGGCTCATCGCATACAGCAGCGCAGTGCGTCGCTCGCGCGCCCCGGCGACGCGGGTCTGTTGCCGCACGCTCGCGGTGAGATTCGCGATCACCAGGGCAATGGTGACCATGGTGCCGAAGGTGACCAGGTACTGCACGTCGGAGACTGCGAAGGAGTAGCGCGGTGGCACGAAGAAGAAGTCGAACGCTGCCACGTTCAGTACCGCAGTGAGCGCGGACGGGCCCCGTCCGAGGCGCAGTCCGGCCACGGTCACTCCGAGCAGATAGATCATCACGAGGTTCGAGAGCTCGAAGTGCCGGTACATGGCGAACGCCACCAGCGTGCAGAGCACGCTGATCAGCGCCGCCCAGCCGTAACGATCCCAGCGAACCGTGGTGCCGGCCGCTTCGACGGCGCTGCCCGCTGCGGGAGCCGGGAGCGGCGAGGCGGCCCCCGGAGCGATCAGCACCACATCGAAGCCGCGCGCACGGCGCACCAGCTCGGTGGCGGTCGAAGGGCGCAGCCACGCCCGCAAACCGCGGCGTTTGGGCGCGCCGACCAGCACGCGTGTGGCGTGGCGCACGCGGGCATACTCGGCGATGGCAACCGCCGCCGAGGGCCCATCGAGAGTCACCGCCTCTGCGCCGAGCGATTCGGCGAGCCGCAGCACGTCGATGCGCCGATTGCGGGCAGCTCCCGAGAGGCGCAGCAGGGCGGGAGTCTCGACGTACACCACGGTCCAGCGGGCATCGAGCGCATCCGCCATGCGCTTCCCGGCCCGCACCAGCTCCGCGGCCTGCTCGTCGGGGCCGACCGCGACCAGTACCAGGTCCCCGGCGATGCGCACCTGCGTACGCTCACCGGCGGACAATGCACGCGCGGCGGCCTCGACGCGATCGGCGACGCGACGCAGCGCGATCTCGCGCAGCGCCATGAGGTTCTGCTTGCGGAAGAACCGCTCGGTGGCAGTGCCGGCCTGATCGCCCACGTAGACCTTGCCGGCATGCAGCCGCGCGATCAGGTCATCGGGTGGCAGATCGATGAGCTCGATGTCGTCGGCCTCGTCGAACACGCGGTCGGGCAGCGTCTCGCGCTGGCGCGTCCCGGTCGTCTGGAAGATGAGATCGTTGAGACTCTCGAGATGCTGGACATTGACCGTGGTCCACACGTTGATGCCGGCCGCCAGCAGCTCCTCGATGTCCTGCCAGCGCTTGGGATGGCGCGGCGCCGGCTCCCCGCCGGTAAGGTTCGAGTGTGCGAGCTCATCGACCAGCAGGATCTCGGGATGGCGCGCGAGCGCCGCATCGAGATCGAACTCGTGGCGCACGATGCCGCGGTAGCTGACTGCGAGCGGCGCGAGGCGCGGCAGACCCTCGAGCAGCCGCTCGGTCTCGACCCGCCCGTGTGGCTCGATGTAGCCGACCACGACATCGGTGCCGGCGGCCTGCAAGCCGCGCGCCGCCTCGAGCATCGAATAGGTCTTGCCGACACCGGCCGAGGCGCCGAAGAAGATCTTCAGCCGCCCGCGGCGCGCTCGCGCCTCATTCTCCTTGATC
>DATKMV010000010.1:0-71560 GCA_035541695.1 Steroidobacteraceae bacterium | reverse complement strand
CAACCTCAACCGATGCGACGAGTTCGAATGTGCGCCAGTCTGGCGGCAGTGGTGCATCGCTGTTCGGAAATCCTGCAGCGGCGACCGGGACTGCAGCCGAGAGCATTAGAAATTCGCGGCGTCTCATCCCATTCACCTCCCGGGCGACAGGGTGTTCATTGTCGCGCAAGCTATTTGCTTCGTCACGCTACCGCCGGAGGCAATTCGGGAGGTCCCGATGTGGCGGTATAACGATCTGCGAGCAGACCGACAGACCCGTCGGCCGCGGTCGGGTGTTCCCAGTCAATCGTTGGTTGATGCAACCGGGTGCGGCTGCACCCGGGTAAGCTACCACCGCGCTGAGGATGGGGCTCCGGAGCGCCGCCGTGTGGCTGGAGCACGCTCTCACAACGAATCTCGCGCGAGATCGTCGCAGCCCATGTTTCGCGGGGCCGCCGCGAGGGTAACCGGCGCCGCGGATTGGCGTGTCACTCCTGACAGCTCAAGTACTTGCGCGAATGGCCACGCTGCGACCTGGGGAGCCATCAAGTACTTGCGTAATTGGCGCCGACGGATCCGCACCGGCTCTCCCAAACCACACCCGGCGCAGCGTCGTCCGCTGACTGCCGGCAGGCCGGTGGTCCGTGTCAGGTTTTTTTACAGCGACGGTGCGGCGCAACCCGGTACGGTTGCAAGAGCGCGGTCCTTGCGCCAATACTGCCTGCACAAAAATACGGCGCAGGTGGCCCGCATGTCTGCTACCCGAGCTTCTCCCATTCCATTGCTGTCAGCTGCCATCCTGCTCAGCTCCCAGGTGCAGGCGGCGGACTCCGCTGTCTACTCACTTTGCGGTGGTGGATCGTGGAGTGCCGATAACTGTTGGTTCAACACCATCAACCCTCCCACTTTTATTGGACCGCAGCCGGTCAGCGGCGAACTCGCCAGCATCCCAGTCTCCAAGAGTGTCACGCTGGATGTCAGCGTGTCCCTGACTGGACTGACAATCGAGGGCGGTACGCTACGCCAGGGTGACAACACTCTCACGCTGACTGACGGCCTTCTCACTGTGGCCGCGGTGCCGACCCTCGGCGGTGGTGAGTACGACTTATCGGGCGGCTCACTGTCGCTCGGTGGTACGGCAACCTTTGGTCTGGCGGTCGGGGGAACGGTAAACCAGAGCGGCGGTACGTTGAACGCCACGAACGCGATCTCGCTGCAGTCCATCCCCCTTACCGGCGTCACGGCGACGTACAACCTCAGCGGTGGCGTCATCAACGCCCACGGCCTAGAGGTTGGCAACGGGGCCTTCGACGCGCCGCCGCCAATCGGACCGTACGTGGGGTCCGGCATCTTCAGCCAGAGCGGCGGAAGCATGATGCTGACCGGGCCAGTCATCCTGGGCGGTCCGATCGAATCCGCACCAGGCATCACAGGGGGCGGTGTTGGAACGCTCAACCTCAGCGGCGACTCGAGCCGGCTCAGCGTCAACAGCGACGTGGGCTTCGGCGTCATCGTCGGCGGTACCGGGACCGGTGTGGTCAATCAGAGCGAGGGCACCGTATCGATCACCAGCGATTCGAGCCATGGCGGACTCGAACTAGGCCACGCACAGGGCGGATCCGGTACCTACGTCCTCAGCGCCGGTACACTCACCGTCAGCAGCGCCTCGGCCGGTGGTACCGATGCATTCATGTACATCGGCAACGCAGGCGGCGGCACATTCAAACAGAATGACAGTTCCGTCAGCGGCAGCGCGTCCCAGAGCCAGGTGGCCGTGGAGGGTACGCTGGCGCTCGGCGTGGCGGCTGGCGGTAGCGGCAGCTACGACCTCTCCGGCACGAAGTCGGTGCTCAATGCCAGTCGGCTGGTGATCGGCGATGCTGGCAGCGGCAGCTTCACGCAATCGGATGGCGCCGTCACTATCACAGCGGGCGCCGCCCTCGGCGGCATGGAGCTCGGGCGCGCCGCCGGCGGCGTAGGCAGCTACGCGATGAGTGGCGGCACGCTGGACGTCAATCGTGAGGCGCTGGCCGGGGACCCGACCTCGCTGGTGGTCGGCGATGCCGGCTCGGGTAGTTTTGCCCAGACAGGCGGCGAGGTCACGGTCCAGGGTACCGTGACGCTCGGGTTCGCCGCGGACGGCAGTGGCCGCTATACTCTCTCCGGTGACGCAAGCACGCTCGATGCGGACCACCTGGTGATCCGCAACGGCAGCTTCACTCAATCCGCTGGCACGGTCACGATCGATACGGGCTCTGCCGGGCCTTCGGGCGGTTCGCTCACCGTATTCAATGGCGGGTCCTACAGTTTGACTGCTAGTGATCCCGGTGGCGCCACGCTCGACGTCGAATTCCTCGAGACCATCCAAGGCGGCCGCTTCGCGCAGGACGGCGGTACCAACAAGGTCGATGGGGGTCTTTCGATCAGCAACGGCGGCACCTATGCAATTGGCGGGAGCGGCGCCTCGTTGGCCGCCACCGACAAGATCACCATCACCAATGGCAGCCTGACGCAGACCGGCGGCACTGTGCAGGCGAACGGACTGACTGTGGATAGCGCCGGCGCCGGCGCCGGCAGCTATTCGCTCGGGGGGCTGCTGAGTGCCCTCACGATCCACGGTGAGGAGGACATCGGTGACAACGGAGTAGGCAATTTCTCCCAGAGCGCCGGGACGCATACGCTGTCGACCGGCCCGCTCGTGATTGGCAAGTCCGCTGGCGGGGTCGGCACCTACACGTTAAGTGGTACGGGATTGTTGTCGAATGGTGGTGACCTGACCGTGGGCGACGCGGGCACGGGTACCTTCCACCAGATTGACGGCACGGTCACCGTGGCAGGTACGCTTGCACTGGGCAACAGCACGGGCGGCAAGGGCACCTATCAGTTGGATCTGGGCAACCTGACCGTCAGTAGCGCGGAAGTGATTGGTGGCCTGGGCGACGGCACCTTCAGGCAGGTGAACGGCGTGCATGGCGTCGATGGCGATTTGACCGTCGCCGCGATCGCCAACAGCGGCACCGGCGCTTTCCTGATGCAGGGCGGCTCGCTGCAGGTGATGGGCAGTGTCGCGGTGGGCACGCCGGTGGCTGCGGCTGGCCAGACGCAGACCAGCGGTAGCAATTCATTCACTCAGAGCGATGGCTCGGTGCAGATCGCCAACAACCTGCAGGTGGGCAGCGGCGGCGCCGGCGTCTATACGCTCAGTGGCGGCACGCTGCAGGCGCTCGCTGAGCAAATAGGGGCGACCACGGGCAGCAGCGGCGCCGGGGTGTTCAACCAATCCGGCGGCAGCAACACGATCGCGCACTCGCTCACGATCGGTAGCGCCGGAGGTGCACCGGGCACCTACAACCTGTCAGCTGGCATCATCAATGCGGGAACACCGAAGACCTTGGGCATGGTCAACAACGCCATGCTCAACGTGACAGGGCCAGCATTCATCGCTGCCAACCTGCTCAACAATTCGACCGGTGTAATCACTGTCACCGGCGCCACGCTCAACGTCTCTGGTGACATCACCAACTTCGGCACAATCACGATGGATCCGTCGACGCTCACGGCGCATAACCTCACGATCGGCGCTTCGGGGGTGCTGCACGCCGGCGCAGGCGACGTCGTCGACGTGCTAGGAAACTTCATCAACAACAGCACGCAGAACATACGGTGGAATACCGGTGCGGCGGAGCTGGATTTCACTGGCGGAGGTGCCCATACGTTCGCCCTGGCCGGCAGCGCCTCGGGCAACGCCGCCGGCAACTTCGCCTGGGGGACGCTTTCGCTCGGTACCGGTGCCGTTCTCGATCTCACGGCGGGCAGTGGTGACGCGTTGTACGTCGGCACACTCGACGGGCTTACCTTCAGTGGCGACACGATCACCAACATCATCGGCAGCAACGGCCTGTTCCTGTACTTCAACGCCGCCGACAACCCGGAGCTCACGGGCACTTTTCAGCTGAGCGGCGGTGGCGAGCTCATCGGTCTGGGCGGCTCCGGGGGTGGAGGGGGTGGCGGTGGCGCCAACGCGCCGGAGCCTGCGAGCTGGGAATTGCTGCTCGAAGCCGGGCTGCTGTTCGGCATGACCCGCATCGGCGCGCTGCGACGCCGTGGTTGGTGGCACATGGACTGAATCGCCGCGGCGCCCGGCCCCCTGCACGGATATGCCAGTGATTGGTCAGGTCCGCAGTTCCGTGCCCCTCTAATGTCCCGCGCCCACCTTCTGTGACTCTTGCGCTTTGGCACCAACCGCGACGAAGGCGATCAAGCACACAGCGGCCACAAGACGAATCGGCAGATTGGAAGTCATGCTCAAGCACTCCTACCAATACAGGTCCGCGTTTCATGTCAGCTTCCGACCTTGCGAATCGAACTGTGCTGCCCACCTATAACGGATCTCACTTGACTGAAACTGAGGTCAGCGACTCCTACGGAGTCCCCGACGGGCTGAGAACGGTGAGCTCGTTCCGACCGAGCAGTCGGGCGAAACCGCGGTCGAACGTCACCAGATGACTACCGATCGTGCGGACCGCTGCGGCGATCCATGCGTCCGTCAGGTCGTTCGCCGAAAGGTTATTTGCCGTGGCGAACTCCCGCAGCGTCGGCCACTCGCGGCCGAGCTCCGGCAGCTCGACTCCTGCAACCGCAAGCAATGAGTCGATGAAGTCGACCGCCGCCGCGACCGGCGTCGGGGAGCGAAATACTTTTCGATTGGTGGCCAAGCGCAGAAAGCCGGCGGCGACCATCGGCAGCACCTCGATGCTGCCACCGGTCGCGCAGCCTGCGATGGCTTGCTCCAGCCAGCGTAAGGCGGGAGTGTGCTGCGGGTGATCGGTTCGCGAGGCGGCGAGCAGTACGTTGAGGTCAGGTGTCACTATCGGCCGCGTCGAGTAAGGAGCGATTGGAGAGCGAATTGATCCCCGGCGCGAGCCCGCCTCTGCCGCGATAAACGGCCAGTGACGGCTGCTCTCCTGCGCGTGATGGCGACGCACGCCGGCGCAAACGCAATCGCAGACCCTCCTCAATGAGAGCCGTGAGGCTTGAACGCTCGCGCGCCGCCAGGGCCTTGGCCTTTACAAGAAGCTCATCGTCGATATCCAGCGTCGTTTTCATGAGCCGATGATACAGAAATCTGTACTGTGAGCTCAAACCGTATCGCGCGATCTCATGAGCTGCCGGGAGATCCCGCCGCGGCGCTGGGTTCCTCGGTCCGACCCAAGGGTAGTCGCCCAAATGACAGGGGGGCTTTTACAGTCGCATCAATCACTTACGGCTGGTTGGGATTCCAACCCGGGGCCTGGGCCGTCATGACCACCGGAGTCGTGAACGTTCCGTTGCCGGCGTGGCTGCAGGAAATATCGCCCAACGGGTTGCCCAGCACCGCTGGGAAACGGCATTACCTTTGTTACAATCTCTGAAAGCCGATAACAAAGACATCGTCCCGAACAACGAAAAGCGCCGAAAGACCTTCGAGCGAAATCTGCACTCCTTCTAGAAGAGCTGCTCAACAAGCTTCCAGCCGAGCTGGGGAGATCGGTTTCCGGTGCGGGCGCCTGAGCGCTTGGACACCACTCCCCGGCGCGTTCCACGGTGCAAGGAGAGGTACCATGCATTCCGGACCGAGTCTTCACCCCACCTGCGCTGGCGCGCGCGGCCTCCTCGCACTCCTGTCGCTCTGTCTCATCAGTCCCGCGAGCTGGGCACAGATGAGCGCCTTCTGGAATGGCGGCAGCGGCAACTGGAGCAACGCCAGTCTGTGGCAGTGTCCGGACAAGGATCATCCGTGCGTCCCCGACGGCGACTACTCGGTCGTCTCCCCAAACGGCGCGATCAACCTGGACATCAACGCGACGATCGACTCCTTCTCCGGTAACGGCACGACCACTTTGTCGCTGAGCGGCACCTCCCTCACGCTCAACGGCGAGCCCGTCATCAGCGAGTTCTCGGTGAACGGTGGCCTCTCGTTGAACCACGGCACCGTCAACGCCACCGGTTTTCCGACGCAGCTCGGCGGCACCAGTGCCTTCAAGAGCGGCTCCGCGGTGACTACGTTCGAGCTCGATCTGAATGGCACGCTGACATCGGACGCCTCCACCATCACGGCCGACGCGTTCGTGATCGGACAGAGCTCCGCGGGCTCTGCGACTCTCACCAACAGTACCTGGAACGCGCAAAGTCTCGGCGGCATATTCAACATCGGCCAGGACGCAACCGGCTCGCTCACCGTGGGTTCGGGCTCCACCATCAACTTCGCCGCGCAGGCAGGTGGCATGGCCGTTGGCGGCACGGCCTTCGGAACACTCAACGTACAGGATGGCGGTCAGATCACCACCGCCGCCGGCGGACAGGCCGAGATCGGCGTCGGTAACGGTGCCGTCAACATCACCGCTGGCGGAAAAGTCACCGTGCCGAGCTTCCTCGTGGGCTTTCCGAGCCCGAACGCCACGGTGACCATCAGTGGTGATGGCTCGCAACTCTCGCTCGGCTCGCTGCCAGGCTCTGGAATGAACGTGGTCGGCGGCACTGTCACTGTCAGCGACAGCGCCTCCGTCGATGGCGGCATCCTCGCGATCTCCTCCGGCAAGGTGACCGTGACAGGGGGAGCGACGTATACCGCCGCGGACGCCTCGGGCAACGACGTGCTGATCGGTGCGGCGCTCGGACTTACGGGACTCGGCGGTGGGTCAGGTCCCGGCGAGCTTCTCGTACAAGAAGGCGGCTCCGGCTCCAACCTGAGTGCGGTGATGCTCGGCTTGAACACTGGCGCCGAGGGGGATTTCACCATCACCGGCGACAACAGCAGCTGGGACAGCAAGGGAGCGATCAGCGTCGGCTTCCAGGGCACCGGCGTGCTGCACATCGCGGAAAGCGGATCCTTCACCAGCGGTGCGGACTCCACCGGCGTGAGCGGTTATGTCGGACAGCTCGCGGGTAGCACGGGGACCGTGACGGTCGAGGGTGATGACTCGACCTGGGAAGCCAACGGCGATCTGCAGATCGGAGTCGCCGGACAGGGCACGCTCAACATCAGTGATTCGGCCGAAGTGCACGCCATCGCCATGAGCATCGCGCGCATGGCCGGGGGCACGGGCGCCGTCGTCATGACCGGCGGCACGCTCGATCTGAGCGGCGCTCTGGTGGTCGGTGATGCCGGTACAGGCACTTTGAGCGCCTCGCCCGCCGCAGTCGATGACGAGGGCGACATCACCAGCGCGACTGGAGTCATTGGCGCGCAGGCCGGCTCGAGCGGCACGGTGACGCTGGGGTCCGCGCTCGGCGAAGGCTTGCAGCAGAACGGCTCTCAGTGGACGGTCAAGGGCGCCCTCACGGTGGGCCAGGCCGGGCACGGCACGCTCGACATCGGCGGCACCGTGATCGATGGAAGTGCAACGGTCGGTTCCCTGTCCGGAGGCATTGGTGTCGTGACGGTGGAGAACGGCGGTCAATGGACCAACAACGGCACGCTCATCGTCGGCGACCGCGGCGCTGGCAGTCTCACGATCCTCAGCGGCGGCGTGCTCGACGTAAAGCCCGGCGATGCCATCATCGGCAACCAGTCGGGACCGAAGTCCACCGTCGACGTGCAGGGCAACTGGAACGTGCTCAACAACCTCGTGGTCGGCGGCGCAGGCACCGGCGAGCTCACCATCGAGAAGGGCGGCGTGGTCGCAAGCGGCGATGGCCACATCGGTCAGAGCGCAAACTCCGCGGGAACCGTCACTGTGACGGATGACAGCTCCACCTGGACCGCCAACGGCACGCTGACCATCGGGGAGAACGGCAAGGGCGTGCTGTCGGTACTGAACGCCGGCACCGTCCAAAGCATCGCCGGCTCGATCGCCGCGATGAACGGCTCGAGTGGCGACGTCACGGTCGCCGGTGCCGGCTCTTCCTGGGCCGTGACCCTCCAGCCGACCTTCGCCGGCCCGACCGACGGGCAGTTGACCGTGGCCGACGCGGGCAGCGGCACCCTCACCGTCACCGACGGCGGTCAGGTCCTGAGCGCGACCGGCATCGTCGGGAACCAGTCAGGGGCGAGTGGCACGGTTTCCGTGAGCGGTGCGGGTTCGCAGTGGAGCCTGTCCGGCGCACTGGCGGTCGGCGTTCAAGGCGCGGGCAACCTCGCCATCACTGATGGCGCGACCGTGACCAACACCAGCGCAGTGCTCGGCTCGGCGGCCGGCTCCTCCGGCAGCGCCAGCCTCGATGGCGGCGCGCAGTGGAGCAGCTCGGGCGCTCTTACGGTGGGTGCCTCCGGCAGCGGCGCCCTCACCATCGCAGGGGGTGCCCAGGTCAGCAGCGCAGGCGGCACGATCGCACAGAACGCCAACTCCACCGGCACCGCGACGCTGAGTGGGTCCGGATCCAACTGGACAATCGATGGGGCACTGCTGGCCGGTGGCGGTGGCAACGGGATCGTCTCCGTCGACAGCGGCGCCGCGCTGTCGAGCACCGGGGCCCTCATTGCACGCGACGCGGGCTCCAGCAGCAGCGTGACGGTGAGCGGTAGCGGCTCGAAGTGGACGGACGCGGGCACACTCACAGTGGGTTCCGCGGGCCAGGGTACGCTCGCTGTGGCGGCCGGGGGCCAGGTCACGACGAGCGCGCTGACGCTCGGGGACCAGCCCGGTGGGATGGGTACAGCGACGGTCGATGGGGCGGGGTCTGCACTCGTGAGCCAGGGCTCCGTCATCGTCGGAAATGCCGGTTCCGGCGTGTTGAAAATCACCCAGGGTGCACTCCTCTCGGGGACCTCCGCGGTCATCGCGGCCGGCTCCGGCAGCACCGCCTCGGCATCTGTCGAGGGCAGTGGCTCACGTTGGCAGCAGACTGCGGGCCTGATCGTGGGGCAGGGAGGCAACGGTTCGCTCGCCGTCTCCGCCGGTGGGCAGGTGACCAGTACGGATGTCACGCTCGGCGCTGGCAGCAGCGCCACGGGCATGGCGACAGTCAGTGGCGGCAATTCCCTGCTGAGTGCGAGCGGTACGCTTGCCGTCGGGTCAGCCGGCCAGGGCAGTCTCAACATCGAAGGCGGCGGCGCGGTCACGAGCGCGATATCGAGCGTGGGGGGTGGCGCCGGTCCGGGCGTCGTAACTGCATCGGGCACCGGCACCGGGTGGAACAGCGGCGCACTGACGATCGGCGGTGCAGGGTCGGGCAGGGTCGCCCTTTCAACCGGTGCCGCCCTCAATAGCACGACGACCCTGCTCGGCGCATCGGCAGCCGCTGAGGGCTCCGTATCGCTGTCGAACGCGCGCTGGACCGCAGGCGACCTGACCGTCGGCCAACTGGGGCACGGCTCGGTCACGCTGACGCAGGCAACGGTCAATACCGGTGCGGTCACACTCGGTGCGGGCGCGGGCTCGAGTGGTGAGGCCGTGCTGCAGTCGGGCACGTGGAACGCGGGCGCGATCACCGTAGGTGATGCGGGCGCCGGTAGCCTGTCCGTCGCCGGCAACCTGGGCACTGGCACTGCAGTGATCGGCAACCAGTATTCGGGGAGCGCGTCGATTGCCTCGGGCGGTGCGTGGGCAACGAATGGCTCGCTCACCGTTGGCGCGCAGGGGGCCGGCACGCTCGCTATCGACACCGGTGGAAGCGTTACGACCAGCGGTGACACGCACCTGGGTGTGGGCTCATCCGCCTCCGGCAGCGCCAGCGTCAGCGGGCAATGGAGCATCTCCGGGGCGCTCACGGTCGCCTCGGCGGGGCAGGCATCCTTTTCTGTACAGGACGGTGGCAACGTCTCGAGTGCGTCCGCTCAGGTCGGCGGAGTCGCGGGGTCCTCCGCCGACGCGAGTGTCGATGGGCGCGGCTCGGTCTGGAACGCAGGCGCTGCGCTGGGCATCGGTGGGCGCGGTGGCGCGGCAGAGCTGGACGTCTCCAATGGCGGCGCTGTCGTAGCCAGGCAGGTTGTGGTCGGCGCCCTCGGCACGCTCGCCGGTCAGGGGGTGTTCGGCAATGTCACCAATAATGGCGGCGTCGTCACTCCGACCGATGGTCCGGAGCTGATGGCGATCAGCGGCAACTACACCCAGAACTCCGGCCACCTGGTCATGGACATCGATGGTGCCAGTGCCGGCCAGTTCGATCAGCTCCTGGTGACCGGTCTCGCCAACTTCAACGGCGGCACCGTCGAGATCGTCTTCGGGGATGGATTCGTGCCGGTTGATGGCGAGCAGTTCGATCTGATCTCGGCGACCGCTGGCCTGACCGCGAGCAATGTGCTCGTCGACCTGGTGGGGCTCCCGAGCGGCCTCGCGTTCAACGATAGCTTCGGCCCGAACGGGCTGGATCTCTCTTTCGGAACGGTGGGGCCGCCTCCCCCGCCCCCGCCACCGCCTCCCCCGCCCCCGCCCCCACCTGGCGCGCCGGAGCCTGACACGTTGGCCCTTCTGGCTCTTGGACTTGCGGCGGTCGCAATGGCGAGGCGAACCGCCATGTGAGCGCCGCGGCCCGGCAATCCGAATTGTCACTTCCGTGCTGACCGCTCTGCCACTTTGATGCGAGGAGCTCCGGGCCTGCCCCCGAGACGCACTACCGGCACGGCGATCGTGCCGTGCGCCCCGCGACGCGCCTTCTTTGCAATCCCCCTGAACGCTCTTACCGCTCGCCTTTGCGCATCGCGCTCGAACGCACGGTAGCTCTCGATCAATTCGCGGCCAAAGGGCGTGACCCGGGCGCCACCACCTCCGCGGCCACCCGTGGCGGTCACAACGGTCGGCAAACGAAAAGAAGCGTTGAGGCTCGAGAGCAACTGCCAGCCACGACGATAGCTCATGCCCAGATCCCGGGCCGCCTGCGAGAGCGAGCCGGTGCGGTGAATAGCCTCGAGGAGCGAGATCTTTCCCGGACCCACGCAACAGACTGTTGCGAAGTCAACCCGCAGACGGACGGTTGGGCTGGCCATGGTGCTTGCTTCCCGCGACATCTTAGCGCGCGGCAGTCCCAACGGCGACGCTGTCTTGCAACGACACGGCAAAGCTGCTATCGCTATGTACCGGTGAATATAACGGGGTTGCGGCGCGTACCATGTCTCGCACGATCGTCGCCCGGGCGCTGCTCTGCCTGACGCTCTCCGCTCCGCTCGCGGCGGCGGAGCCGCGACCGCCGCAGATCCTGGTATTCGCTGCGGCTTCCCTCGCCGATGCGCTGCAGGAGGCCGGCGCGGCGTACGCAAAGACCCTGCCGTTGACGGTCACGTCATCGTTCGACTCGAGCTCGGCTCTCGCGCGTCAGATCGAAGCCGGCGCCCCGGCCGATGTGTTCTTCGCCGCGGACACGCAGTGGATGGACTACCTGCAGAGCCGCAACCTGATCCAGCCGGCGAGCCGTAAGAACCTCCTGGGCAACAGCCTGGTGCTGATCGCTCCGGCGCAAAGCCCGATCCATCTCCAGATCCGACCGCACTTTCCTCTGGCCGCCGCGCTCGGCAACGGCAGGCTGGCGACCGGCGACCCGGATTCGGTCCCGGCCGGACGCTATGCGCGCTCGGCGCTGACCTCGCTCGGCCTCTGGAACGAGATCGCCCCGCGCCTGGCGCGTGCGGAGAATGTCCGTGTGGCGCTGCTCTACGTCGCTCGCGGCGAGACCCCGCTCGGCATCGTGTACGCGAGTGATGCACTGGCCGAAAAAGGCGTACGGGTCGTGGACACCTTTCCGGCGGACACCCATGAGCCGATCCTCTACCCGATCGCCCTGACGACCTCCGCCCGGGCGCAGGCGAAGACCTTCGTGGCGTATCTGATGGGCCCTCAGGCGCACGACATCTTCGTGAAGCACGGCTTCACGGTGCTCGAGCATCGCGCTCCTTAGCTGCGGGAGTACTGATGCGGTCGGTCGCGTGGTGCCTGGCTGCGGCACTTGCTGCAGGTTTCCTTGCGGATCGGCCGGCGCGTGCCGCCGATCCACCGGGCGAGCCGGGCTGCATGAGCTTCGAGGAGTTCATCCGTAGCGATTGCCCGCTCAGCTGGCACGGCATCACCCTCTACGGTACCTATGACGTCGGCGTCGGCTGGGTCAGCCACGGCATGCCCGAGAGTCCCCATAACTACGAAGGCGAATCGCTGGTCAACCGCAACGGCAACCACCCCCGCTGGCTCATTGCGCCGAACAACCTGTCGCAGTCGGGAGTCGGCATCCGGGGCAGGGTGGAGTTCATGCCGGACTGGTTCGTCGTGTTCAACGCTGCGACCGGAATCAACCCGCAGTCCGGCCAGCTCGCCAACATGGCAGCCACCAACGTCGCCAACAACGGCCTCCCCCGGGCGAGCTATTCCTTCGCCGGCGATGGCGCGCGTGCCGGCCAGACCTTCAACGACGAATTCCAGGGCGGCCTGTCCTCCGGGCAGCTCGGCACACTGACATTCGGTCGTCAGCGCTCTCTCGGTACCGATGCGATGCTCGCTTATGATCCCGCAGCGGGTGCCTATTCGTTTTCCTTCATCGGCTACAACGGCCTGATGGCCGGCGGCGGCGACACCCAGGACACCCGTTGGGACGAGGCCATGAAGTATCGCGTCGCGCATGGTCCGGTGCATTTCGGCGCGATGTATCGATTCGTCCAGGGTTCTGGCGGCTGCTACTCCGCCTCGGCAAGCTGGACTGCCGCCAGCTGTACCGCGCAACAGCCGCAGAACGATGCCTATGCATTCAACCTCGGCGCAGTGCTCGGGAGATTCTCCGCCGACGTCGTCTACCAACGCATCTTCCAGGCGGTCAGCGTGCTCAACCCGTTACTGGGGCCGCAGAGCGCGACGCAGCCCTATCAGTCGACCACCAACAGCATCAACACCCATCCCATCAGCGGCGCAAATCTGCTTGGGACCACCAACACCGAATACGGCATCGTGACTGACAACACCGCCCTCATGGGCGCCGCCAGATATGCCTGGGATCCGTTCAAGTTCTTCGCGGGCTACGAGCACATCACGCAGAACAACCCGTCGCAGCCATTGGGGATCGGCGCGACCGCCCAGGGCGGCTATCTGCTGAGCGGCGTCGAAGACAACAATCTCGATTCCACGAAGAAGGTGCAGGTCTACTGGGCCGGTGTGAAATACACCTTCGCCGACAGCAAGACCGATGTCACCTTTTCATACTATGGACTGCAGCAGAACACCTTCCGCGTACCGCCGAGCTGCTCGCCCACCAACATGCGCGCTTCCTGCGGGGGCCACTTCAACGAGGGCTCGCTCTACGTGGATCATCGCTTCACCCGGCGCTTCGATGCCTATGCTGGGATTGCGTATTCCAAGGTGAGTGGTGGATTGGCCATCGCCATACCTCATGGGCCCGGCGTGCCCTATTACCACGACGACAACGTGGCGCCGACGGTCGGCTTTCGTTTCACGTTCTGAGGCGCTCAGAAGCGAAACGTCGCGCCGAGCGCCGGACCTGAGAAGTAAAGGTGCTGCACCGGGCGTCCGTCCCCCTGCTCGAAGGAGATGTGCCGGTATACCAGCAGCATATCGCCCCAGCCGAATGAGTAGCCGATGCCCGCCATGGCCTGCCAGGTGAAGGTGGAGGTACCCGTGCCGACATCGATGTAGTACGGCACGAACCACTTGCCATCGCCGAGCCGTGCGCTGCCGCGCGCACCGACGATTCCATCCCACAGATCGACGCCGCGTTCCGCGGACCCGGTACGTTGCGGCAGGTCCGCGACCGCGGTGGCAAAGGACCAGTCGAGCGTTGCGCCGATGTGTGTGTAGCGAAATCCCGCCAGCAGATCGAGTTTGGCGTTGGGTGTGCGCAGCAACGCATAGTTAGCCGTCAATGAGCCCATGTAGCCGCTCAGGCTGCTGGTCGTCCCGCGATTGATCGGCGTCTCGACCGCACCACCCGGGCCCGTTACCGTGGATACGTTGCTGCTCTCTTTCTGAAATGAGCAATACACGAAGTCAGCCGCGAGCCCCCACATGCCCTTGCGCGCCTCGCCGTTGAGGAAGAGCGCGGCATGCAGATGCTTCAGCAGATTCTCCATCGAGACCTCGGAGCCGCCACTCCCGGGAGTCTCGTAACGCATGGAAGCGTCGAGGTGCGGCAGGTAGACATAGGGCGTAACCGCGAACTGCCAGTGGTCTTCCTGGGCATCGGCGCGAACGGTCGCGCTCGGGAGCAGCGCCGCGACGGCCAGCACGGGGGAAAATCGCCTCACGAACCACCTCGGCTCAACCTCATTGGCACATCCTTCACTGCCACTTCGAGCGCGAACGCGACGCAGCCGCATTCTCGCGCAAAACCCCCACGTGAGCCGCCGGATCTCGACCCCCGCGACGCGACCGCACTGCCCTCTTGGGCAGTATTGCACCTGGGACTTCCCTGCTACCGTGCAGCCGTGGCGGGGGCCACCCCGAGAGGTGCCTGTTCATGTCGAAGAAAAAGCTTCTCATGGCGTTGGCGGTCGTCGTGGTCGTTGGTGCAGGAGTTGCCTGGTGGCTGCTCTCGAAGCCCAAGCTGCCCCCCGGCTTTGCGGGCGGCAATGGCAGACTCGAGGCCCAGGCCATCAACGTCTCGGCGAAATACGCCGGGCGTCTGAAGACCGTCATTCCCCGGGAAGGCGACACCGTGGAGGCGGACCAGGTGGTGGCAACCATCGACACCGAGCCGCTCGAGGCGCAATTGCGAGCCGCGAAAGCGCAGATCATCGAAGCGCAGAATAACCTGCGCACCGCCCACGCCCAGGTGAACTCGACACAGGCGCAGTTGAACCTGGCGATGAAGGAATACCGCCGCGCAGAGAAGCTCGTCGCCACGGGCGCGATCAGCACCCAGGAGCGAGACGCCGATCATTCGAAGGTCGAGGTGAGCCAGGCGAATCTCGCGGGCTACCAGGCGCAGGTCACGCGCGCGCAATCCGCCATCGACGCCCAGACCGCCGAGTCGGAACGCCTCGAGGCCGAGATCAAGGACAATACGCTCAGGGCTCCCGTGCGTGCGCGCGTCCAGGCACGCATGCACGAGCCGGGCGAGGTGGTGGCCCAGGGTGCGCCGGTGCTGTCGCTGCTCGACCTGAGCGACGTCTATATGTATGTCTTCCTGCCGACCAATGCAGCCGGCAAGGTGACGCTCGGTTCCGAGGCGCGGATCGTACTCGATGCGATCCCGGAGTATCCGATCCGCGCCGTCGTCTCCTTCGTGTCACCGAACGCACAGTTCACACCGAAGACGGTTGAGACTGCCGAGGAGCGCCACAATCTGACCTTCAAGGTGAAATTACAACTCGACCGGGAGCGGCTGCGTCAGTACGAGCCCTACGTGAAGGCCGGGCTTCCCGGCATGGGATACGTGCGTTACTTCGACAATACCGCCGACTGGCCCGCGAACCTCCAGCCGAAGCCGGTATCCCAGCTGCCCTGGGCCCCGACCGGCTCGTCGGACTCCAAACCCGCCGATTCGAAATCGACCGAGTCGAAGTAACCGCTACAGGCCCGGCAGGACAGGATGAGCGGCGCGATGCAGGAGTGGGTCGTAGAGCTGAGCGGGATCAATCAGCGCTATGGCAAGGCGGTGGCGCTCGATGACATCAGCCTGAAGATCCCCGGCGGCAAGATGATCGGGCTGATCGGCCCCGACGGTGTGGGCAAGTCCACGCTGCTCGGCATCGTTGCGGGCGTGCGCCGCCTCCAGAGCGGACATGCGCAGGTGCTCGGCGGCAACATCGACGATGCTCGCTTCCGCAACTCCGTCTCTGCGCAGATCGCCTACCTGCCGCAGGGCCTCGGCAAGAACCTCTATCCGACGCTGTCGATCTTCGAGAACGCCGATTTCTTCGGCCGCCTGTTCGGCCAGTCGCGCGAGGAACGCGAGCGGCGCATCACGGATCTGTTCGCCAGCACCGACCTGTTGTCGTTCCGCGAGCGGCCCGCGGGCAAGCTTTCCGGCGGCATGAAACAGAAACTGGGCCTGTGTTGCTCGTTGATCCATGACCCTGACCTGCTGATCCTCGATGAGCCCACGACCGGCGTCGATCCGCTGGCGCGCAGGCAGTTCTGGGAGCTGATCGCAAGGATCCGCGTGCAGCACCCGACCATGAGTGTGCTGGTCGCGACCGCCTACATGGACGAGGCGGAGGGCTTCGACTGGCTGGTCGCGATGAATGCCGGCAAGGTGCTGGCGACCGGCACACCGGAAGAGCTCCGGCGGCAGACCCACGAGACCACACTCGAGCGAGCCTTCATCAAGCTGCTGCCGGCGGAGGCGACGCGCGGCCACAAGGAGCCGCAGATTTCCCCGTACAAGTCGAGCGGCGGTCCGCCGGCCATCGAGGCGCAGGGGCTGACGCAGCGCTTCGGGACCTTCACCGCCGTCGATCACGTCAACTTCCGGATCGAGCGCGGCGAGATCTTCGGGTTCCTCGGCTCCAACGGCTGCGGCAAGACGACCACGATGAAGATGCTGACGGGGCTCCTGCCGCCGACCGAGGGCACCGCGATGTTGTTCGGCAAGCCGGTCAAGGGCGGCGATGTGGAATCGCGCCGGCGCGTCGGTTTCATGACGCAGGCGTTCTCACTCTATACCGAGCTCACCGTGCGGCAGAACCTCGTGCTGCATGCGCGGCTCTTCGATCTGCCGCCTGACAAGTCGGCCGCCCGCGTCGCGGAGCTGCTCACGGACTTCGGGCTGCAGGCGGTGGCCGACACGCTCACCGAGAGCCTCCCGCTCGGCATCCGTCAGCGTTTGTCACTCGCCGTCGCGGTGCTGCACGAGCCGGACATGCTGATACTCGATGAGCCGACTTCGGGAGTCGACCCGGTCGCGCGCGATGGCTTCTGGGAGCTCCTCATACGGCTCTCGCGCGAGAAGGGCGTCACCATCTTTCTCTCCACCCATTTCATGAATGAGGCGGAGCGCTGCGACCGCATGTCGATGATGCACGCCGGCAAGGTGCTCGCCCAGGGCCCACCGGCGCAGCTGGTCGCCGAGCGCAAGGCCAAGAACCTGGAAGCAGCCTTCATCGGTTACCTCGAGGATGCCGCGAAGGATCCCAACGCCCGCGACGTGCTCGCCGGCTCGAAGCCCGCCGCCGACGTCGGCGTGGCCTTTGCGGAAGCGCCGCCGGCTGTCGACACGGCGGCTCCTGCGCATGCGATCGACAGTCGGTTCAGCCTCGGACGCATATGGGCGTTCGCCCGGCGCGAGACGGTCGAGCTGATTCACGATCGCGTGCGCCTCGCCTTCGCGTTTCTAGGTCCGCTGCTGCTGATGGCGGTCTTCGGCTGGGGAATCTCCCTCGATGTGGATCACCTGCCCTTCGCCGTGCTGGATGGCGATGGCACCACGGCGAGCCGTGACTATGCCGACAGCTTCCGGGGGTCCTACTACTTCGATGAGCGACGTCCGCTGAACAGCTATGCGGAGCTCAATCGGCGCCTGCGCAACGGCGAGCTGCGTATCGCTCTCGACATCCCGCCGGGATTCCAGCGCGATCTCGAGCGCGCCCGCGCGCCTGAGGTGAACGCGGTGCTCGATGCCGCCATACCGTTCCGTGCCGAGACCGCCCGCGGTTATGTCGAGGGGGTCCAGGGCCAGTACCAGGCGCGGCTGCGCCAGTCGAGAGGCCTGCCGCCCGCCGCGACGCCGATGAACATCGAGACCCGGGCGCTCTTCAACCAGGATTTCAAGAGCGTCTACGCCATGGTACCGGGCGACATCATGCTGCTGCTGATGCTGATCCCCAGCATGCTGACGGCGCTGAGTGTAGTGCGCGAGAAGGAGCTCGGCTCGATCGCCAACTTCTACGCCGCACCCGCCACACGCGCGGAGTTTCTGCTCGGCAAGCAGCTGCCGTATCTGGCCGTGGCCCTCATCCAGTTTGCGACACTCGTGGCGCTCGCGGTGCTCCTGTTCCAGGTACCGGTGAAGGGCAGCTGGCTGACCCTCATCGTCGGTGGCCTCGTCTACGTGCTCGCGAGCACCGGCTTCGGTCTGCTGCTGTCGGTCTTCGCGAGCACGCAGACCGCCGCCATATTCGCCGCCGCCATCATTGCGATTCTGCCGGCGGTGCAGTTCTCCGGCATGTTCGTGCCCGTGTCCTCGCTCTCCGGCGGCGCGTGGCTCGCGGGCAAGATATTCCCGAGTACCTACTTTCAGGCTATCAGCGTGGGCACCTTCACCAAGGCCCTGGGAATCGCCTCGCTGGGGCGCAACGTCATCGCGCTGGCGGTGATCGCGCTCATCTACTTCGTGGTCTGCCTGCTGCTGCTGCGCAAGCAGGAAGACTAGCCATGAAGCTCCTCAAGCACATCGGCCACCTCGGGATCAAGGAGCTGCTGAGCCTGGCGCGCGACCCGGTGCTGTTGTTCCTGATCGCCTACTGCTTCACCTTCTCCGTGTACACCCCGGCGAAGAGCGCGGTGATGGATGTCATCAACGCCTCGGTGGCGGTCGTCGACGAGGATGGCTCGGAGCTCTCCCGTCGCATACGCGACGCCCTCCTCCCGCCGCTCTTCCTGCCCGCGGCGCAGTTGACTTTCAGCGAGATCAACCGCGCCATGAACGCCGGCGAGTTCACGTTCGTCATCAACATCCCTTCGAAGTTCCAGCAGGATATCCAGAAAGACGCCCGGCCCACGGTCGAGATCATCGCCGACGCGACCGCCATGAGTCAGGCCGGGCGCGGACCCGGTTACATCTCCAAGATCATGAACAACGAAGTGCTGCCTTTCTGGCCGGGCGCCCGCGATCCCAATAATCAGGACATCGTCAAGCTCAACACCCGCGCCCGCTTCAACCCGAACATGCAGCAGAGCTGGTTCGTCGCGGTCAACCAGATCATCAACAACATCTCGGTGCTGGCCATCTTCCTGTGCGGCGCCGCGGTGCTGCGCGAGCGCGAGCACGGCACTCTCGAGCATCTGCTCGTGATGCCGCTGCGGCCCGCGGAGCTCATGTTCGCCAAGATCTGGGCCAACGGGCTGGTGGTGATCGTCGCGGCGCTGGCGTCGCTGTTTCTCATCGTCAAGGGGGCGATCGGCGTGCCGGTGGCCATCGGCTCGGTGCCATTGTTCACGCTGGGTCTCACCGTCTACCTGTTCTCGGTGACGGCTCTCGGCATCATGCTGGCGACGCTGGTCCGAAACATGCCGCAGTTTGGGCTCCTGGCGCTGCCGGTTTATGTCGCCATGAGCCTGCTCTCGGGCGGACAGACCCCGCTCGAGAGCATGCCACTTGCGCTGCAGCGCATCATGCAGCTCGTGCCCTCGACTCATTTCGTGAGCTTCTCGCAGGCGGTGCTCTTCCGTAATGCCGACCTCAGCATGGTGTGGCCCGACCTCGCCAAGATGTTCGTCATTGGATGCGTGTACACGGTGTTCACGCTCTCCAGGTTCCGCAAGATGCTCGCGGCGGTTCAATAATGAAGGGGTTACCCGTGGACGCGCGTTTCGCTACAAGCTCCAGGACACCGTTGCTGCTGGTGGTCGCGCTGCTCGCCGCGGCACTTGCCGGCTGCATGGTGGGGCCCGCCTACCAGCGGCCGGACGCTGCGCCGGCAAAGCAGTTCCGATCCCAGCTCGGCCCCTCCGAGGCGGCTTCCCTCGCCGACCAGCCCTGGTGGCAGCTCTTCAACGACCAGGCCCTGCAGGCGCTCATCAGCGAAGGGCTCTCTAACAGCTACGACCTGCAGATCACGGTCGCGCGGATCGATGAGGCGAGCGCCCAGATGGGCATCGTACGTGCCGATCTCTATCCGCAGGTCAATTACCAGGCCACGGCGGCACGGCAGAAGTCTCTGATTCCGATCGAGCCGCCGGTCAACTTCACTTACAACACCTTCGGCCTCGCCGCGAATGCCGCCTGGGAGCTCGATGTCTGGGGGCGCATACGCCATGCGAGCGATGCCGCGCGCGCCAACCTCTACGCGCAGGAGGATGTCCGGCGCGGCGTCATGCTGAGCCTGGTGAGCAACATCGCGGCCGGATATTTCCTGCTGATCGAGCTCGATCGCGAGCTCGCGATCGCCCAGGAGAGCGCCGACGTTTACCGCCACACGACCGACCTCTTCAGTCAGCGCTACGAGGCCGGCCGGGACTCCAAGCTCGGCTTCACACGCTCCCAGGCCAATCTCGAATCCAGCAGCGCGACGATCGCCGCATTACAGCGGGCCATCACGCAACAGGAGAACGCGCTGTGCGTGCTCATCGGCGCCTATCCGCGTGCGATCGTGCGGGGCACGGCGCTCGCTCAGCAGTCGACGCCGCTCACGCCCGTCGGGCTCACGAGCGAGCTGCTCGAGCGTCGGCCCGACATCCTGCAGGCCGAGCAGGTCATGATCGGCGCGAACGCGGAGATCGGGGTCGCGGTAGCCAATTACTTTCCACGCATCGGGCTGTCGGCGCTGTTCGGCTGGGAAGCCACGCGCACGCAAGACCTGTTCAAGAGCAGCTTCAACGTCTGGGGGCTGGCCGCCAACCTCGCCGGACCGATCTTCCAGGGTGGCCGGCTGCGCGCCACGGAGCACGCACAGGAGGCTTTCTGGCGCGAGAGCATCGCACAGTACAAGAAGACGGTGACGGTGGCCTTTCAGGAAACCTCCGACGCGCTGGTGGCACAGCAGACACTCGTGGCTCAACGCGCCGCGCAGGAGCGGCAGGTCGCGGCGCTCCGGGAATCGGTGGATCTGGCGATGCAACGTTACGACGCCGGACGCGCCTCCTACTTCGAGGTCCTGGAGGCCGAGCAGCAGCTCTTCCCCGCCCAGGATGCCCTGGCGCAGACCGAGCGCGACCAGCTGGTCGCGGTCGTGAACCTCTACCGCGCTCTCGGCGGGGGCTGGAACCTGAAGGATGCCGACTGGGTCGGACCCCATTGAGCGATGACGCGAAGCTTCAGCATCACACCGGGGGGCGAAATTGGCGGCGAATAGAAAAGGGCGGCACCGCGGTGTCGACCGCGAGAAGAAGCCAGGCGGAGAGAAGCTTTCGCGCAAGGACTTCGAGCAGAAGCTCGAGAAGCTCGAAGTGGAGCTCGTCAAGTTGCAGCTCTGGGTACAGAAGGAGGGCGCCCGCATCATCGTGGTGTTCGAAGGACGGGACGCCGCCGGCAAGGGCGGGGTGATCAAGCGCATCACCGAGCGCGTGAGTCCCCGGGTGTTCCGCGTCGTGGCGCTGCCCGCGCCGACCGAGCGCGAAAAGTCCCAGATGTACGTCCAGCGTTACATCCGGCACTTCCCCGCCGGAGGGGAAGTGGTGCTCTTCGATCGCAGCTGGTACAACCGTGCCGGCGTCGAGCGCGTCATGGGGTTCTGCGCCGAGCGGGACATCGAGCGCTTCCTCAAGATGTGCCCGCTCTTCGAGCGCGTGGTGACCGACTCGGGGATCATCCTCATCAAATACTGGTTCGAGGTGAGTCAGGACGAGCAGACGCGGCGCTTCACGTCGCGCATCGATGATGGCCGCAAGATCTGGAAGCTGAGCCCGATGGATCTCGAGTCGCACCGGCGCTGGTACGACTACTCGCGGGCGCGCGATGACATGCTCGCGGCGACCGACACGAAATGGGCCCCCTGGTACATCGTCGATGCCGACGACAAGCGCCGCGCGCGCCTCAATTGCATCGCCCATCTCCTCAGCCTCATTCCCTACAAGGAGGTCAAGCGCGAGAAGATCAAGCTGCCCGAGAGGCAGAAGGCCAAGGGCTACGTCGAGCCCCGCAACCGCTCCACGCGACACGTGCCACAGGTGTATTGAGATCCACCGGTGCAGGCATCTCTCGAGCATGCCCGTTGAGCGCCCTTCCTCGCCGATCGGATCGCTGGCGCCGTGGACGACGTAGTACTCGTTTTGAACTCGGGCTCTTCGAGCGTGAAGTTCGCGTTGTTCCGCGCTTCGTCGGCTGCGGTCTGGCCGGTGGTGACCCGCGGCATCATCGAGGGAATCGGGAGCTCGCCACGTATGTCGGCGCGGGATGGGGCCGGCGCCTCGCTGCCGACCCCCGCTCCGCCTGCTGCCGTCAACGACGCGGCTGCGGCGCTCGAGCACGTCATCGGTTGGTTGCGCGCGACGTTCGAGCGGGTACGGCTCGTCGGTATGGGACACCGCGTGGTGCACGGCGGTCCGCGTTATGCCGCGCCAGTCATCGTGACCCGTGAGGTGCTGGCTGAGCTCGAGCGCCTGGTGCCCTTCGCGCCGCTTCACCAACCCCACAATCTGGCGCCCATCGCCGGAGCCATCGAGCGTCTTCCCGAGGTGCCGCAGGTTGCCTGCTTCGACACGGGTTTCCACCGAACGCTGCCCGAAGTTGCGCGTGTGATCCCACTGGCGCGCAACGTCCTCGAAGGCGGCGTGCGGCGCTACGGCTTTCATGGTCTATCGTACGAATACATCGCTTCCGCTCTGCCGCAGGTCGCGCCGGAGGTTGCCGGAGGACGGGTGATCGTCGCCCACCTTGGCAGCGGTGCCAGCCTGTGCGCGTTGCGCGCGCTCGAGAGCATCGAGTGCACGTTCAGCTTTACCGCACTCGATGGGCTCTGTATGGGCACCCGGCCGGGCGCGGTCGATCCTGGCGTGATCCTGTACCTTTTCCAGGGACTGAAGCTCTCGGTGTCAGAGGTCGAGAGCATCCTCTACAGGAAGTCGGGGCTGCTCGGTATCTCGGATGTGAGCAACGACATGCGGGATCTCCTCGCAAGCGACGCGCCCGGCGCGCACCTCGCGGTGGATTACTTCGTCTACCGCGTGGCACAGGAGATCGGTGCGTTGGCGGCATCCCTCGGCGGGCTCGATGCGCTGGTGTTCACGGCCGGTATCGGCGAGAACTCGCCCGTGATCCGCCGGCGGGTCTGCGAGGCGTGCGCCTGGCTCGGTATCGATTTCGATCCGCAGGCCAATGCGGCCAACGCGACACGCCTGTCGCGCCTGGAGAGCGCGGTGTCCGTATGGATGGTCCCCACTGACGAGGAGCTCATGATTGCGCGCCACACCGGACGGCTGCTGGCAGGGCAGCCCCGCGGCTGAGCGCTGGTCCGGGCATGGCGCCACGAGCGGAGTGGTTGCGCTGGACACCGGGGCTACGAACGCTTGCATCGTACCAGCGCGCATGGCTTCGACATGACGTCTTCGCCGGGCTCGTGCTCACGGCAATGCTGGTGCCCGTGGGAATCGCCTACGCCACCGCCTCGGGCCTGCCGGGAATCTGCGGCCTCTACGCGACGATCGTGCCACTGCTCGCCTATGCGGTATTCGGCCCGAGTCGCATCCTGGTGCTTGGCCCGGACTCCTCGCTCGCGCCGCTGATCCTGTCGGTAGTCTTGCCGCTCGCAGCAGGCGAGCCCACGCGTGCCGTGACGCTCGCTGGAACGATGGCACTCGGCTCGGGTGTGGTCTGCGTAGCCGCCGGGTTGGCGCGGCTCGGGTTCGTGACCGAGCTGCTCTCCAAACCTATCCGCTACGGCTACATGAACGGCATCGCCCTGACGGTGCTACTGAGTCAGATTCCGAAGTTGCTCGGCTTCTCCATCGATGCGAAAGGACCCTTGCGGCAGATCGTGGCAATCTCGCAGCAGGTGCTGGCGGGCCGGGCCAATCCGGTGGTGTTCGGCATCGGCGCGGGCACCCTGGTGTTGATCCTCGTGCTCAAGCGCCGCCTGCGCGTCCCGGGGATACTCATCGCTGTGGTCACCGCGACGGCCCTCGTTGCGTTGCTGCACCTCGACACGCGCATGGGGGTCGCAGTGCTCGGCTCCTTGCCCCGCGGCTTGCCCCGACCGACCCTGCCGCTGATGCCGCTCGAGGATCTGTTGCCGGTGCTCACCGGCGCGCTGGCGGTGGCGCTGGTGTCATTCGCCGATACGAGTGTGCTGTCGCGTACTTATGCCGCGCGCCTGCACAGTCCGGTGGACCCGAACCAGGAGATGGTGGCCCTCGGTGTGGCGAACTTCGCGGCGGGCCTTTTCCAGGGCTTCCCGATCAGCAGCAGCTCCTCGCGCACCCCGGTTGCCGAGGCGGCCGGCGCACGAACGCAGCTCGCTGCCGTGGTCGGCGCCATCGCGATCGCGCTGCTGCTCGTGCTGGCGCCAGGGCTGCTGCGCTACCTGCCGAACACCGCACTGGCTGCGGTCGTCATCGCTGCGGCCATCGGGCTGTTCGAGTGGTCGGACCTCGCGCGTATTTACCGCATCCAGCGCTGGGAGTTCTGGCTGTCGATGCTGTGCTTCGGCGGCGTAGCGGTACTCGGCGCGATCCCCGGCATCACGGTTGCCATCGTGGTCGCGGTCATCGAGTTCCTCTGGGATGGATGGCGCCCGCACACGGCCGTGCTCGGCAAGGCCCAGGGCGTGAGTGGCTACCACGACATCGAGCGCTACCCGCACGCGCAAGTCCTCCCGGGGCTCGTCATGCTCCGCTGGGACGCGCCGCTTTTCTTCGCCAACGCGGAGCTGTTCAGCCACCGAGTCCGCGCGGCAGTCGCGGCCGCCGGCTTCCCGGTGCGCTGGCTGGTGGTGGCGGCGGAGCCGGTCACGAGCGTGGATGTCACCGCAGGCGACGCGCTGTGCGAGCTCGATGATGAGTTGCGCGCCGCGAATGTCGAGCTGTCCTTCGCGGAGATGAAGGATCCGGTCAAGGACAAGCTACGCCGCTTCGGGATATTTGCGCGCTTCGAGCAGCGCTTCTTCCCAACGCTCGATGATGCAGTGAGCTCGTTCCAGAGGGCGTTTCCTGCGCAGTGGAGCGACCGCGCTGCGCCTGACCCGCAAGCGCAGAGCCGTTAGACGTCGCATCGCGCGCGATGCGCTGCCTAGTCGCACAGACCGATCACGATCCCATCGCGCTCGAGGGCGCTGACGGCCCAGAACTGGTTGCAGGCGCCGCAGTAGGCTTCGATGCTCGCATCGGTGTTGAGCAGACGACGCAGCATGCGGTGCGTATAGCCCTCCTGCAGGCGTCGATCGCCGCACTTCGGGCAGCGCGACATGAACGGAATCACCTCATTCATCGGCCGGAACCGCGCCAGCTTGTTCCTCGTCGCGTGCCGGTGAGCCGCATCCTGTCGGCCACCCAACTGTACTTGCGCTGCCATCTCGCCTCCTTGCTGCAAACGCGCGCAAGCCTACCGGCCAGTCGAGCGTGCGCACATTGGGCCATAGGCTCAAAGCGCTGTCAGAATTATCGCGCCGTTGTCTCAAAAAGCCGACGTACCGCACGCGTGGGCCCGACAGCCTTCTCGGGCGCGGGCTTGACCTTGGATCGCGGCGCGAGGCTCTGCCCGAGCCTGCAACCGACACGCAGGTGCGCTCCGGTAGCGTTGGCTGGTACTATACCCCTGTACAGTATCTGGAGCGTCGGGATGAGCCACACCATCAAGAACAAGGCGAGCCTGCTCGTGCGGGTGCGGCGCATCCGCGGACAGGTCGAAGCGCTCGAGCGCGCGCTCGAGGCGGAGAAAGGCTGCAGCGAGATCATGCAGCAGATCGCCGCCGTGCGGGGTGCGGCGAGCGGCCTCATGAGCGAGGTGATCGAGGAGCACGTGCGCACCCACATCGCGAGCGCTTCCATCTCGAGTCACGCGAGTCGCGCCAAAGGCGCCGATGAGCTGCTCGAGGTGGTGCGGGCGTACCTGCGCTAGTCGCAGGGACCCAGGCCGGGGGTCCTCATGAGCAGCCCTGAGTCCCACCACCCGGTGCTCGAGCCGCGCGAGCTGCTGCGCCTCGCTGTCGTGGCGCTCGCCGCGATCGCGGTGTGGTGGCGCTTATGGGAGCCGCTGCCTGCTTTGAGCGTGCTCGGGGTCGCGGGCCTCGTCATCGGCGGCTGGCCCATCCTGCGGGAGGCCCTCGAGAATCTCGCTGCCCGGCGGATGACGATGGAGCTGTCGATGTCGATAGCGATCATCGCGGCTGCCGCGATCTCCGAATATTTCACCGCGCTCATCATCACGCTGTTCGTGCTGATCGCCGAAGTGC
This sequence comes from Steroidobacteraceae bacterium, assembly GCA_035541695.1. GTDB lineage: Bacteria > Pseudomonadota > Gammaproteobacteria > Steroidobacterales > Steroidobacteraceae > 13-2-20CM-66-19. The sequence goes on along the minus strand of DATKMV010000010.1, from coordinate 45,690 downwards.
TGGAGGGGCTGACGGTATCCCGTGGCCGGCAGGCGATCCGCGATCTGCTGGAGTTCCTGCCGCGCACCGTCACGGTGCGCGGCGCGCAGGGGCTTGCGGAGATCGATGCCGATTCACTCACCGTCGGCGATGCCGTGCTCGTCAATCCCGGTGGCCGGATCCCGGTCGACGGCACCGTGATCGCCGGTCATTCATTCGTCGACCAGTCGCGCATCAGCGGCGAGTCCCTGCCGGTCGAGAAGACGGCAGGCACCGCTGTGTTCGCCGGCTCGATCAACCAGTCGGGGGCGCTCGAGATCCGCGCCGAACGCATCGGTCACGACACGAGCTACGGCAAGATCATCGAGGCGGTGGAGCAGGCCGAGCGCTCGCGCGCGCCGGTGCAGCGGCTCGCGGACCGCCTGGCGGGCTACCTGGTGTACTTCGCACTCGGCGCCGCCGCTTGCACCTGGCTCATCACTCGCGATATGCGCTCGACCATCTCGGTGGTGATCGTGGCGGGCGCCTGCGGCATCGCCGCCGGGACGCCGCTGGCGATCCTGGGCGCGATCGGCCGCGCCGCGCGCGCCGGGGCGATCATCAAGGGCGGTCGCTATCTCGAGCAGCTCGGGCGCGTCGACACGGTGGTCCTCGATAAGACGGGGACCCTCACCTATGGTGAGCCGCAGGTGCGCGCACTCCTTGCCGCCCCGGGTGCGGACTCGACGCTGCTTCTCGCCACGGCCGCATCGGCCGAGCTGCGCTCGGAACATCCGCTCGGGCGGACTTTGGTGGCTCAGGCACGGGCGATCGGCGCTACTCTCGCGGAGCCGGAGCGGTTTGGCTACACACCCGGTCTCGGCATCGACGCGCTGCTGGCCGGTGAGCTCGTGCTGGTCGGCAACGAGGCGCTGATGCGCCGCCATGAGATCCACGTGCCCGCCGAAGCGCGGGCGATCCTGCCGGGCAGCTCGCCGGTGTTCGTCGCGCGTGGCGGAAGGTTGCTCGGCACGATCGCGGTTGCCGACACGATCCGCCCCGAAGCCGCAGGCGCGGTCGCCGCCATCCACGGAATGGGCATACGCACGGTGCTCCTCACGGGGGACGCGGATGCGGTCGCTCGAGCGATCGCCAACGAGCTCGGCATCCCAGCGGTCGCCGCGGGGCTGCTACCCGAGGAGAAGCAGGCCCGCGTGCGGGAGCTCGTGGCCGCGGGGCGCACGGTCGCCATGGTTGGCGATGGCGTCAACGATGCGCCGGCTCTGATCGAGGCGCAGGTGGGTGTCGCGATGGGCTCGGGCACCGATGTTGCGCGAGAGAGCGCCGATGTCGTGCTGCTCGGGAATGACCTGCTCAAGTTCTCCGAGACGCTCGCCCTCGCGCGCCGCACCCGCCGCATCATCTGGGCGAACTTCGCGGGTACCATCGGCGTCGATGCGATCGGCATCGTGCTCGCTGCCAGCGGTCTGCTGAATCCGCTCCTTGCAGCATTCATACACGTGAGCTCGGAGCTGGCATTTATCCTCAACTCTGCGCGACTGCTTGCCGGCGGCAACCCTCCGTCGCGTAGCGCGGAAAGCAGCGCGCGGTTGACCCCTGCGGCTGCGGCCGTTACGGATCCCCGATGAGGTGCAGCACGACCTCGCGCTCATGCGCACCGTGACGGTGCTCGAAGAGATAGATCCCCTGCCAGGTCCCGAGACACAGGCGCGCATCCGCCACGGGAATCGAGAGCTGCACTCCCGTGAGGGCCGTGCGCAGATGCGCCGGCATGTCATCCGGCCCCTCGTCATTGTGCTCATACCGCGCCGGATCCTCCGGTGCCAGCGCCGCAAAGAACTTCTCGAGGTCACGGCGCACCGCGCGGGCGGCATTCTCCTGGATCAGAAGCGAAGCCGAGGTATGCCGGCAAAAGAGCGTCAGCAGGCCCTGGGACACCGCGTGACTGTCGAGCCAGGCCCGCACCTCGCCGGTGATCTCCAGCAAGCCGCGCCCCGGAGCACGGAAGGTGAGTGTGTCGGTGAGGTTACGCATGGTGCACCGGGAGTACCCGCGGCGGTATATTGAACGCAGAGCGTACCTCAAGAGCCCGGCATGAAGACCTACGATGTGATCGTCATCGGCTCGGGCCATAACGGCCTCGTGTGCGCTGCCTATCTTGCCAAGGCCGGCCTCAGTACGCTCGTGCTCGAGCGCCGCCACATCGTGGGCGGCGCGGCCGTCACGGAGGAATTCGCGCCGGGCTTCCGCGCCTCGCGCTTCTCCTACGTCATGAGCCTGCTGCACCCGCGCATCATCCGCGACCTGGAGCTGGGCTCCTTTGGGCTCGCGGTGCTGCCCGCAAATGACCTGTTCTGCCCGCTCGGCGGTGACGATTACATTCTCTACAGCGACGACCTGCAGAAGACCCAGGCGCAATTCGCCCGCTTCTCGGCGCATGACGCGGAGATTTATCCGCAGTTCGCGCGTTATCTCGAGGAGTCCGCTGCCGTCGTACGCCAGCTGCTGTTCGAGACCCCGGTGGACCCGGTGCGGCGCAGCTGGAAGAGCTTCCGCAGCAGCGCCGGCCTCCTGTGGCGTCACCGCAGGATCGGCGACCGCGCCTATCGGATGATCGATCTTCTCACGCAGAGCGCTTACGACTATCTCTCCGCGTGGTTCGACCACGACGTGATCAAGACGGTGCTCGCGTACTACGCCTCGATCGGGACCTTTGCGGGGCCCAAGTCCCCGGGCACGGCCTACGTCATCATGCATCACCTCATGGGGGAGCACGAGGGAGCGGGCGGCTGGGGTTTCGTGCGCGGTGGCATGGGCGCGATCACCGCGGCCATCGCGCGCTCGGGGGCGCGCTTTGGCATGGAGGTCGTGACGAATGCACCGGTGGCGGAGGTCCTGGTGAGCGAGGGTCGCGCCTTCGGGGTGCGGACCGAGGATGGTCGCGAATTCCGCGGACGGGTCATCGCCTCCAATGTGGCAGCGCCGACGCTCTTCAAGAGGCTCATCGCGCCCACGCACCTGCCCGCGGAGTTCCTGCGTGAGATCGCGACCTTCCGCACCTTCTCCACGGCGTTCAAGATGAACATCGCCGCTCACGAGCCGCCGCGCTACCGCGCATTCGATCCCGCTCGGCTCGGGTTCGGCTATCCGACCTATGTGCACGTTGCGCCCTCGATCGAGTATCTCGAGCGCGCATTCGATGATGCCAAGTACGGCTGGTACTCGCGCCAGCCGTTCCTCACGCCGGTCGTACCCACCATCGTGGATGATTCGCTCGCACCCGCCGGCAAGCACGTCATCAATGTCTTCGGCGGTCACGCGCCCTACCAGCTGCGCGGCGGTGCATCGTGGCCGGCAGAGAAGACCAACCTCACGCAGGCGGCGCTCGATGTCATGGAGTCGATGGCGCCGGGCTTCGCATCGCGGGTCATCGATATCGAGACACTCGTCGCCCCGGATCTCGAATCGATCGTGGGTCTGCCGCAGGGACACATCTTCCACGGGGAGCTCACCGCGGACCAACTCTTCTGGCAGCGTCCCGCGCCGCACTGGGCCGATTACCGCACGCCGATCGCCGGGCTCTATCTGTGCGGCTCCTCCGCCCACCCGGGCGGTGGAGTATCAGGCATCCCGGGCCACAACGCGGCGCGTGAGATCCGCCGCGACTGGAAGCGCCTGCGGCTGCGCCGCGCCGTATAATCCCGCAGCCCGGCAGCCTCGCGGTAAATGCAACGCCTCCGGTGGCGAAAGGAACTGGAATGAACGTCTCGGCCGATGCCGCGTGGTCACGCGGCGATGCCCGGCGCCAGGCGCGCATCGACCTCGCCGCCTGCCATCGCCTGGCGGCGCGCTTCGGGCTCAACGAGGGCATCGACAATCACCTCACCATGATGGTGCCGGGCTACGACGATCGCTTCTACCTCGCGCCGTTCGGACTGCTGTGGTCGGAGGTGAAGGCGAGCGACCTCATGGAGCTCGACTTCAGCGGCAAGGTGGTCGCCGGACGCGGGCTGGTCGAGGATACGGCGCTCCATATCCATCTGCCGCTGCACCGGCGGGTGCGCGCTGCCCGCTGCGTACTGCACACGCATATGCCGTACGCCACCGCGCTCAGCATGCTCGAGGACGCGCGGCTCGAGATGGCCGGCCAGAGCGCCATCGGGTTCCACGGCGAGATCGGCTATTACGACTACAACGGCTTCGCGCTCGATGACGCGGAAGGCGAGCGCATGGCCGTGGCGCTCGGCGAGAAGTGCGTACTCATGCTGCGCAATCATGGGGTGCTGGTCATCGGCAACTCCGCGGCCCAGGCTTTCGAGCGGCTGTACTTTCTCGAGCGCGCGAGCCAGGCGCAGATCCTCGCGCTCTCGAGCGGCCGGCCTCTGCGTATCTTGCCCCAGCCGGTGGTCGACGCGACGGTCGCGCAATTCCACGCGTGCACCGAGGTCGCCGGCGTCTCGCGCACCGAGCTGCACTTTGCAGCTCTCAAGCGTCTCCTCGATCGCAGCGAAGCGGACTATGTCCGTTGAGGACGCTGTCCACAGCGTCTGAGCTCACTCCGCTCGGGCGCTGGACCGTCGTCGGACTGCTGTCGGCGGCGCTCCTCATCAACTACGTCGACCGCGGCGCAGTGCCGACTGCCGCCCACCTGATCCAGGACGAGCTCGGACTCTCGCCCAAGCAGCTCGGCGTGCTGTTCTCGGCATTCTTCTGGACCTATTCGGTGCTGCAGATCCCGGTCGGCTGGGTTGCCGAGCGCTACGGCGCACAGCGGGTACTGGCAGCGGGACTTGCCCTCTGGGCCTGTGCGACCATGCTGGTCGGTCTCGCCCACTCCTTCGCGGCACTGCTCGCGCTGCGCCTGCTGCTCGGTATCGGCGAGAGTGCCGGATTCCCGAGCGCATCGAAGCTGCTCGCCGCCGCAGTGCCGGTGGGGAGCCTCGCCACGGCGAACGGAATGCTCGCGGCCGCCTACCAATTCGGGCCGGCGGTGGGGGCGTACTGTGGCGGACTCATCATGGCGCACTACGGCTGGCGCGCCGCTTTCTGGGCGTTCGGCGGCCTGTCGCTCCTGTGGCTCATCCCCTGGTCGCAGGTGCGCCTGCCGCGGGAGATGGCGAGGAGCAGTGCTGCCGGGAGTCCGCCCTTCAGCCGCATCCTGCGACAACCCTCGCTCTGGGGTACGGCGCTCGGCCTGTTCTCCACCAACTATGCCTTCTACTTCATATTGAGCTGGCTGCCGTACTACGTGGTGCGCGAGCGTGGCTTCTCGACGAGCGAGATGGCGGCGCTGGCCGGGAGCGCCTACGCCGTCAGCGCAGTCACCTCGATCGTGGCCGGATGGGTCATCGACCGGACCGTACGCCGCGGACACGCGAACATTGCCTACAAGTCAGTGATGGTGGTGGCGCATGTCGGAACGGTGGCCTGCATGCTCGGCATCGCTTTCGCATCGCAGCCGTGGGCGATTGCGGCAATCTTCACCTACCAGGTGATCACCGGCGCGGCTGCGCCGGGCGTCTTTGCGATCCCCCAGATCCTCGCCGGACCGAAGGCCGCAGCTCGCTGGGTCGGAATCCAGAACTGTTGCGGCAATCTCGCCGGCGTGATCGCGCCGGCCGTCACCGGATTTCTGGTGGCGGAAACCGGCCACTTCGGCGCGGCGTTCGTGACCGCAGGCCTCGTGAGCCTGGCGGGGCTGGTCGGCTGGGTGGGCATGATACCGAAGCTCGCTCCGCTCGCCTGGCATCGCGTACCCGCCGAGCCGGAGGGGGTGAGCGGCGATCGAGCCGTGCCCTCTGCATCGGCGAGCGGTTCTCGGTAAGCTCGCAGCAGCGCCTGGGATGCTCCGGGCCCGGAGGCCTGTCATGTCCACCCGTCGTGAGTTCCTCGCCCAGGCGGCGCTCGCCTCGCTCGTTACCGGCGCTACCGCCGCACCGGCGGCAGCGCAGCAGGCCGAGCCGGGCCCTGCCCCGGCGGCCTCCACTGCGCAACCTGCCGCCGGCCTGAAAACCTACAAGGTGCCGCACACCGAGCTCGTAGTGACGCGCCTCTGCTACGGCAACGCCATGATCGGCAACGACTGGGACCGTGCCGATTTCATCGAGCGGTCCGTGCCGCTGCTGCGCGCGGCCCACGAGCAGGGCATCAACTTCTTCGATACCGCGGATGTGTACGGAGGCGGCAAGTCGGAGCTCGCGCTCGGCGAGCTCTGCAAGCGCACCCCGGGCCTGCGACACCGGCTCATCGTCCAATCGAAATGCAGCATGGGTGAGGCCGGGGTGATCGACAGCAGCCGTGAGCACATCACGAGCGCGGTCGAGGGGAGCCTCAGGCGAATCGGCACGGACTACCTGGACATCCTGCTGCTCCATTGGCCCGACAACCTCATACAGCCACAGGAGGTGGCGCAGGCCTTCGATGAGCTGCATCGTGCCGGCAAGGTGCGCTACTTCGGTGTCAGCAACTACACTCCCTACCAGATCGAGCTGCTGCGCAGGCACCTGCGCCAGCCGCTCGTTGCCAACCAGATCCAGCTCGGGCTCGCTCACTGGTATGCCGATGCCGGACCCTCCAAGGGAGCGATAACGCACGGGGCCGAGGGCGTAGTCAGCCTCGACTACTGCCGCCTGCAGGACCTCCAGGTACAGGCGTATTCGCCGCTCAAGGGTGCGAGCGTCGGCAAGCCGCCGAGTCTTCTCAACCCTCCCGCTGACGCCTCGCCCGAAGTGCGCAAGGCGGTCGACACCTTGCAGGAGGTGGCGCGCAGCCATGCGGTCTCCCCGGCGGCGATCATGCTCGCCTGGCTGCTGCATCACCCGGCGGGCATCGTACCCATCATCGGCGCGACCAAGGTCGAGCACATCCGCGACAACTGCGCCGCCGACCGTGTGCAGTTGAGCCGCGCCGAGTGGTATGCGCTGCTGCGCTCCGCCGCCGCCATCGAACCACACACATGACGCGGATCCTGCTGGTACGGCACGGTCACGTGGAAGGCATGTCGCCCGAGCGCTTCCGCGGGCGGCGCGATGTGGAGCTCTCCGCGCTGGGCAGCCGACAGGCCGAGGCCACCGCACAGCGGCTCGCCGCACGTTGGCGGCCGGTCGCGCTCTACAGCAGTCCGCTGCGGCGCTGCCTGGAGACCGCGGCGGCGATCGCAGCCGCCTGCCAGCTCACGACCAGCGTCCTCGATGACCTCAACGATGTGCACTACGGAGATTGGGAATGGCACACGCACGAGGCGGTTCGCGAGCGGTGGCCCGAGCTTTTCGAGCGTTGGTTCGCCGCCCCTGAGCTGGTGCGCTTTCCGCAAGGCGAGTCGCTGCAGGACCTGGTGGGGCGCATGGCCAATGTCCTGCGCTTCGTTCGCGAACGCCACCCCGGGGAAACGGTGGTGCTGGTCGGACACAGCAGCGGCAATCGTGCCCTCCTCCTCCAGACACTTGATCAGCCCCTCTCCGCCTACTGGCGCCTGGCGCAGGATCCCTGCTCGGTGAGCGAGATCGAGCTCGAGGCACGCACCGCAACGCTGCGGCGCTTCAACGAGCTGTACTATTGACGCTCAGTGGGCGTACGACGCATGGAAAGGCACGCGTGCAATTATCGGTCACCCTGCTTCTCGGGATGCTGTTGATGAGCGTGGCGCACGCCTCGGAGCCGACCGGCAGCGCTCGCTCCGCGGCGCCGGCGCACCGCCTGGTGCCGTTCGACATCGAGGCGCACCGCGGCGGTCGTGCACTGCGCCCGGAGAATACGCTCGCCTCCTTCGCCAATGCCCTGTCGATGGGCGTCGACACGCTCGAGCTCGACATGGGAGTTACCCGCGATGGGATCGTCGTGGTCTCGCACGAGCGCGGACTCAATCCCGATCTCGCCCGTGCGCCCGATGGGCAGTACATCCCGACGGAGATCCCCTTCATCCGGCTGACGCTGGCGCAGGTGAAGCAGTACGATGTCGGCCAGATCCGCCCCGGCAGCGCCTATGCAGCGCGCTTTCCCGAGCAGGTCGCCATCCCCGCTACACGCATCCCGACGCTCGCGGAAGTGTTCGCGCTCGTGCGCCGCTCGGGTGATCGCCACGTGCGGCTGAATATCGAGACCAAGATCGACCCGACTCATCCGGAGGAGTCACTCGATCCGGAGCACTTCGTCGCCGCGGTGCTCGCGCTGCTGCAGCGGGAGAGCTTCACCGACCGCGTGATGATCCAGTCCTTCGACTGGCGCACGCTGCTGCTCGTGCAGAAGCAGGCACCGAAGATTCCAACGGTGTATCTCACTCAGCAGACCGGGTCCGACGCGAACCTCCCAGCCGATAAGCCCTCCGCGTGGACGGCAGGCTTCGATCTCCGCGACCATGGCGGCTCCGTTCCGCGCACCATCAAGGCTGCGGGCGGCAGCGTCTGGTCCCCCGACTACGCAGACGTCGATGCTCGCGCGGTGGCGGAAGCGCACGAGCTCGGGCTGCCCGTCATCGTCTGGACCGTCAACCTGCCAGAGGACATGGCGAGGCTCATCGACATGGGTGTGGACGGAATCATCTCGGATCGACCCGACCTGCTGCGGGCGGAAGCCGCGAAGACAGGAATCACCCTGCCGGCACCGGCGCCGGTGACGCCCTGAGCTGCCGGGGGACGCGCCCGGCTCAGCCAGCGAGCACCGGGCCGATCACCATGAGCGCGAACACCATGAACAGCAGGATCAAGCCGAGTTTCGCGTCGTCCGACATCTGGTGCTCCGGGCAGGCCCTGCTGATTCCGCGCTGCAACCATATGCCGGCAGCGACTCCACCCGCGTGATGCGCTTCACAGTCCGACGCACGCCCGGCATCCTAGGAAATCGAGACACCGAGCAGCGATCCGATTCCGTACGCGGTCAGCTTGGCGCGCCACGCCTCGGCATGGCGCGCCTCGGCCTGCGCAAGCTGCAGGAACAGGTCCTTGCGCAGCGCATCGCTTTCGGCGGCCGCGAGCGCGGTGTACAGCGCCGCCCCATCGAGCTCATCGCGCAGGTTGTCGCGGTAACGCTGGATGTCGGAGGACGTCATGGCGCCGCTCCGGTCATGCGCCGGCGGTTTCGAGTCGTGCCGAGCGCCGTGCCCGCTAGCCGTGCGGACCGCACTCTGGCGTCTGGCACGGACCTTCCTCTTCGATCTGCACCGTGGCGTGCTCGACGTTGAGCCGCTCCCGCAGCCGCGTATGGATCGCCGCGAGCGCGGCACCGTGCACGGTGCCGCGCGCCAGGTTGGCGTGCAGGGTTACCGTCGGACGCTCGCCCGTCATGGTCCAGACATGGACGTGATGGACACCGATGAGGCCCGGCACGTGCCCCTGCAGCTCCGCCTCGATATGCCGCAGGTCGAAGCCCGCGGGCACGCCCTCGAGCAGCACATCGGCCGATTCGCGTGTCACGGACCAGGCAAATCGCAGGATCAGCGCCGAGATGAGCAGCGAGAGAAGCGGATCGGCGAGCGTCCACCCGGTGAGGATGATGATGAGCGCGGCGCCGCTGGCCGCGGCAGAGCCGAGCAGATCGCTCAGCACGTGGGCGCGCGCACTGCGCTCATTGAGGGACTGGCCGCCCTGCAGCGCGAGCAGCGCCACGAGGTTGGCCATGCCGCCGAGCACGGCGATCGCCAGCATGAGCCGTCCGTTGATCGCCGGGACCTGCACGATGCGCCGGATCGCCTCGTACACTACCCACAAGGTGAGCAGCAGCAGCATCTGGCCATTGATGAACGCGGCGAGCGGCTGGTAGCGGCGATGGCCGTAGGTTCTGCGGGTGTCCGCGGGCCGGTGCGCCGCGCGCACCGCGACCACCGCGAGCAGGAGCGATGCCGAGTCGGCGAGCATGTGGGCCGCCTCCGCCAGCAGCGCGATCGAATTGGCGAGATAGCCGCCGACGGCCTCGATCAGCGTGAAGCTGGCCATGATCAGCAAGGCGGCGATCAGGCGCGCTCCGCTGCGCTCGCGGACGTGACCGTGGCGATCGGCGAGCGCGAGCTCGTGCCCGTGCGTATGTGGTCCGTGATGGTGGTGCCCGGTATGGCCGTGACTCATTGCGGTTACCCGTCGGTCATGCGCTCACTATACCCTACCCCCTACCCTATCCGCAGACCCATGCTCGGCGGCGGGCCAGGTCGTTACACGTGCCGCTGCCCCTCGCCAGTCCGCCGAATGATCGCTGTCAGCGCCGCATCGCACAAGGCGGGCAGAGGCCGGGCTCGTGGGCCGCGCGCCACGTCGCCGAGGAGCGCCGGCCAAGCCGCGGGAATCACCTGTCTGCTCCTGCTCGTCATGTACGATCCGGTGACGGGGCATATTTTCGTCAACGTGCAGACGCGCGCTGAGCTCATCGAGATCGACCCGCTGGCGGACCGGGTGATCGGGCGCATCGCTCTGCCCGGAGCCGACGGCAACCACGGTCTTCTGATCGACCCCCGGCAGCGCCTCGCCTTCATTGCCTGCGAAGGCAACCATAAGCTCCTGGTGCTCGACATGCGCACGCGCAAGGTCACCCAGGGGCGTTCAGCGTTGCCGATAGTGGTGTCGCACCGCTCGGTGCGGCGCTCGTGGGCCCGAACGCTCACGTGGTCGAGGTGGATCCGGCCTCGCACCGGGTGGTTTTCCCCCTCGAGGACGTGCAAGGCCGTCCCGTATTGCGGATCATGCGTCCGTCGCTGACGCAGCCGAACTGATCACGCATGACTCTCGAGCGACCCCTCCTGCCGTCGAGCATCTCGCGACGACGCTTCGTGCAGGGCGTCGTCGGCGGCGCGGCACTGCTCGCGGCCGGACGCGGCAGCTCGGCGGACACGCTGGCCGGTCCCGATAGCCCGGTACTCACTGGCCCCGAGTTCGATCTGACGATCGCGGAGATCGCGGTGGACTACACCGGCCGCAAGCGCATGGCCACCGCGGTGAACGGCAGGGTGCCGGGGCCGCTGCTGCGCATGCGGCAGGGAGACACGGTTACGCTGCGGGTCACCAATCGACTGCGCGTGAGGAGCTCCATACATTGGCACGGCCTGCTGCTACCGGCGGACATGGATGGCGTACCCGGGCTGAGCTTTGCCGGCATCGAGCCGGGCAGCACGTTCGTTTACCGGTTCACGGTGGGACAGTCCGGTACTTACTGGTACCACTCGCATTCGCGCTTCCAGGAGCAGACCGGACTTTATGGACCCATCGTCATCGAGCCCCGCGACCTCGAGCGTCAGCGCAGCGAGCGCGAGCATGTCGTGCTGCTTTCGGACTGGAGCGACGCCGATCCGGAATGGCTGTACGCCACGCTCAAACGGCAAAGCGATTATTTCAATTTCGGCAAGCGCACCTTCGCTGATCTGCTGGCCGATGCACGCGCGCGCGGGATGGCCGAGACACTCGCGGACCGTAGCATGTGGGGAAGGATGCGCATGGACCCCACTGATCTCGCCGACGTGGGTGGCGCAGCCTACACCTACCTCCTCAACGGACTGACGCCCGCGGAAAATTGGACCGGCGTCTTCCGGCGCGGTGAGCGGGTGCGGCTGCGCTTCATCAACGGCTCCGCGATGAGCTTCTTCGATGTACGGATACCGGGCCTCGCAATGACCGTGGTCGCTGCCGACGGCCAGGAGGTCGAGCCGGTGACCGTGGAGGAGTTTCGTCTCGGCACGGCCGAGGTGCTCGATGTCATCGTCGCGCCGAGCATCGAGCAGGCCTACACGATTTTTGCGCAGTCGATGGACCGCTCCGGCTATGCCCGGGGTACGCTCGCGCCGCGGCCGGGCATGACGGGCGAGCTGCCGCCCCTCGAGCCGCGCGCGCTGCTCACGATGCACGACGTCGGGATGCACCCCATGGCGGGGGAGTCCGGGCAGCACGCCTCAGCGGAGGCTGCAGATTTCGGCGCGGGCGTGGACATGGTCGCGGCGCACACCGCGCCGCGTCTGGATGATCCCGGTCCCGGACTGCGCGGCAACGGCCGGCGCGTGCTCACCTATGCCGACCTCCACACCCGCGGTGGCCCGCTCGACCCACGAGAGCCGGGACGGGAGATCGAGCTGCATCTCACCGGTCACATGGAGCGCTTCATGTGGTCGTTCAACGGGCAGAAATTCTCGGAAGCGCCGCCGCTCGAGTTCGCGCTCGCAGAACGTCTGCGCATCGTGCTGGTGAACGACTCGATGATGACTCATCCCATCCACCTGCACGGGATGTGGAGTGAGGTCGAGGGGGAGGCGGGGGAATTTCTCGTGCGCAAGCATACCGTCAGCGTGCAGCCTGCCCAGCGGCTGACGTATCTCGTCACTGCCAGCGCGCGCGGCCGCTGGGCTTATCACTGTCACCTTCTTTACCACATGGAGGCCGGGATGTTTCGTGAGGTGGTGGTGGGCTCCGCCGCCCGGGGCGCCGGCGGAGGGGGTGCATGATCTCAGGCGCGGCACGCAGGATGCTGTGCCTCGCCTGTCTCCTCGGCGCCGGCGCCGCAGCTGCGCAGGAGCCGCTCCCACCCGAACCGATCCCTCAGCGGGAGATGGCGCGGATGATGGAGATGGACGACACCGCGGCGGTCGGCAAACTCCTCTTCAATCAGCTCGAGTGGCGCGATGGACAGGGGAGCGAGGGCCCCGCGTGGGACGTCCAGGGTTGGTATGGCTCCGATTACAACAAGCTGTGGCTCAAGACCGAAGGTGTACGGCTCGACAGCACCACCCGCGATGCCCGCGCCGAGCTGCTCTGGGATCGCATCTTCAGCCGCTGGTGGAGCAGCCAGGCGGGTATCCGCCACGACTTCGGCGACGGGCCGGCGCGGAACTGGCTGGCGCTCGGAGTCGCAGGGCTCGCGCCCTACTTCGTCCACATCGAGGCCACCGCCTATGTGGGCGATGCGGGCCGCACCGCTGGTCGGCTGCGCGCGGACTACGAGATACTGTTCACGCAGCGGACCATTCTGCAACCGGAGTTCGAGCTCAACGCTTACGGCAAGGACGACCCGGAAAGGCACATCGGCGCGGGCCTCGCCGACGTGCAGCTCGGGCTGCGGGTGCGTTACGAGATCCGTCGCGAGCTGGCGCCCTACCTCGGGGTCGCCTGGCTGCATACTATCGGCAAGACGGCGGATATGGTTCGCGCCGCCGGCGAGGAGACGAGCGTCGTGCAGTTCGTCGCGGGCATCCGGTTCTGGCTATGACCAAAGGGTCCTGGCTCGCCGCGGGCGCGCTGTGTCTCGCCTCGATCGCCGCGTGGCCGCACGCGCATCTCACGGGCTCGGAGCCGCCCGAGGGAAGCACGGGCAAGCCGCCCGTGCAGATCGTATTGAGCTTCTCCGAGTCCGCCCGCCTGACGATGCTGACATTGCAACGCGACGGCGCGCAGCCGCAGCAGCTCGCCCTTCCGGGGGCCGTCGGAGCGCGCCTGGCAATCGCCATGCCCCCTCTGCCCGCCGGCCGTTACACGCTCGAATGGCGAGCCCTGGGGAGCGATGGTCACGTGACCTCGGGCGCGCTGCACTTCGCCGTAGCCCCTGCGCCGCAAGGCCGCCTCTGAAGCATGCTGGTCGACATCCTCTCGGTGAGCGCCCGTGCACTCGGCTTCGTGGCGCTTTTCCAGGCCGCAGGTATCGTCGTGTTCCTTGCGCTTCATGAGCAGCAGCTGCCGGCCACGCGTCCGCTGTTGCGGCGGCTCGGGATCGCAGCGGCCCTGGTGGCGGTCGTACTGTTGATGGCAGAGTTCCTGCTCGAGCCGGCCCGCATGCGCGGCGAGCTCTCAGGCGCGCTGGATCCGGCGCTGCGGCGGATACTCATCCATTCGGCCACGGGCGTCGCCCTCTCCTGGCAGATGCTCGGGCTGTTGCTGATGATCATCGCTCTGCGCGTCGGGCGCGCCGCCGGCACCGTGGCCGGCGTAGTCGGCGTCGTTGTTCTGCTCGCCGCCTTCACATTCGTCGGACATACCTCGAGCAGCGGGGCGCGATGGGTGCTGAGCCCGGTGCTGCTCCTCCACCTCTGGGTGGTGACCTTCTGGTTCGGTGCGTTGCTGCCGCTCTACCTCATGAGCTCCCGCGAGAGCGCGGCAACTTCTGCGCACGTCGTGGCGCAATTCTCCGCGCAAGCGATCGGGCTCGTGCCGCTCCTGCTCCTCGCAGGGGCTACCCTCGCCGCGGGCCTCCTGCCGGGTCTGGCAGCGTTCCGCACCTCGTATGGCGAGCTGCTGATGGTGAAGCTCGGCGGCTTCTGTGCGTTGCTGCTGCTCGCAGCATCGAACCGGTGGCGATGGGGGCCGGCGCTTCGCACCGGGCAGCCGCAGGCGGGACGCCGCTTCCGCTACGCGCTGACGGCGGAGTATCTGCTCATCGTCGGAGTCCTGTGCGTGACCGCCGTCATGACAAGCTTCTACTCCCCTGAAAGCTGACCCGCCCGACGGTAGCAGCGCTACGAGGCCCTGGTGGAACGTACGTATAGACACGGATAGATACTCCGAGCGCCCTGCATCTAGCGTAAGAGGTGCCCGTCGATCCATGCTGCCGAGCCGATCGACGCCTGGGGAGTGAACGAATGCGGCCGGTGGTGTTCGCCGATCGTGCGGCGGCGGGTGAGGCGCTCGCGGCAATGATGCAGCAGCGCAAGCTGCCACCGCCGCTTCTCATATTGGGATTGCCGCGCGGCGGGGTGCCGGTCGCGCACGAGATCGCCTGCCGCCTCGACGCGCCACTCGATGTCATGCTGGTTCGCAAGATCGGCATGCCGGGACAACCGGAGCTCGCCATGGGCGCCGTCGCCCCGGGCGGCATCGTGGTGCGCGACGCCTCGCTCGAGCGGATGTTCCCCGACATCGGGCCCGATTTCGAGCGCGTCGCAGCGCAGGAGCGGCTCGAGCTGGCGCGACGCGAGCAGGTCTACCGCGCCGGTCTCGCGCCGCTCGCGCTGCAGGGCAAGACCGTGGTGCTCGTCGATGACGGACTCGCGACCGGCGCGACCATGCTCGCGGCAGTGCGCGCGGCTCGCGCCGGCGGCGCCGCCCGCATCGTCGTTGCCGCCCCGGTGGCCTCGCCGCAGGCGGCACGCCTCGTGGGCGAGGAAGCGGACGAGCTCGTCATTCTCGAGACTCCCGAGATGCTGTTCGCCATCGGCGAATGGTACGAGCGGTTCGAGCAGCTCGACGACGCCGAGGTCTGCGAGTTGCTGGCCCGGCACCGCGATGCCCGGGCGAGTCACGCACGGGGAGCCTCCTCATGAGCGGAAAGATCAGCCGCTGGCGGACGCGCGGCGTCAGGATCATCGGGCCCGACGAGCTCGATGACAACACCCCGCAGACACCCGGCATGTTCCGGCGCGCCGCGGTGACTACGCAGAGTACGGGTGCGATGAAGCTCTGGGCCGGCACGGTGACCATCAACCCGAAGGCGAAGACCGGGCCGCATCACCACGGCGACCTGGAGAGCGTCATCTACGTGGTGCGCGGCGCTGCGCGCATGCGCTGGGGCGAGCGGCTGGAGTTCGTCGCGGAAGCGCACGCGGGCGACTTCATCTACGTTCCGCCCTACGTTCCGCATCAGGAGATCAATGCGAGTGACGAGCTCGAGCTCCACTGCGTGCTGGCCCGCAGTGGTCAGCAGGGACTGGTGGTCAACCTCGACATCACCCCGGTCGAGCTGCCGGAGCTCGTGCACTGGATCGACGATCTGCACAAATGAAGGCGCATGCGAGCCGCGCGCCCTCGAGCGCGCGGCGCCGCGGGCGAGGGCCGCGCCTCACTCCGCCGGCACGGTCCGATCGCGCGCCCATTCGCGCAGCGCCGCCACGGTCTCCGACATGACCACGGCCAGCGGGCGTGTCGCCGCAATCTCGGACTGCAGCAGCTGCGCATCGGGCTGGGTGTGCTTGGCGTGGGCGCTGTAGAGCGTGGCGACGATCGCCTGCTCGATCTCGGCACCCGAGAATCCCTCGCAGGCGCGCGCGAGCAGGCCGAGCGCCCCCTCACCGAGCGCGATGCCGCGCCGCGCCGCCTGGATGCGCAGGATCTCGGTGCGCGTATTGAGGTTCGGCAGATCGACGAAGAAGATCTCATCGAACCTGCCCTTGCGGATCAGCTCCGGCGGCAGCGCGCTGATGTCGTTGGCGGTCGCGACGACGAACACCCGGCTGTTCTTCTCCGCCAGCCAGGTGAGAAACGCCCCGAGCACGCGTCGGGTCGCGCCGCCATCGGCGTCGCCCGCGGCGAAGCCCTTCTCGATCTCATCGATCCACAGCACGCAGGGCGCGAGCACATCGGCCGAGGCCAGCGACTCACGCAGATGGCGCTCGGACTCGCCGACGTACTTGTCGTACAACGCCGAGCAGTCGAGCCGCAGCAGCGGAATGCCGAAGATGCCTGCGCAGGCGCGCGCCGCCAGGCTCTTGCCGCAACCCTGCACCCCGAGCAACAGCACCCCTTTCGGCGCATCGAGCTCGGGCGCCGAGCCGTCGAACGCCGCCCGGCGCTTCTGCAGCCACGCCTTGAGATTCACGAGGCCGCCGACATCGCTCAGTTGCGCAGTATCGGGCTCGTAGCGCAACACGCCGCCGCGATTGAGCATGTCGTACTTGGCGCGCATCACCATCGGCACGTCCGAGAGCGCGATGGCACCGTGCTCGTAGATCGCCTTGCGGGCGAGGCGCTGCGTGTCGGCCGCGGAGAGGCCGCTCATGTTCTCGACCAGCAGCTCGAGGGCACGCGCGTCGATGCGCACGGCCTGGCGCGGATTGGCGCGCATCCACTGCCGCGCCACCTCCTCCACGAGCTGGCGCCGCTCGTTACGGTCCGGCAGTGCGAGCACCACGCGCGCCGTGAGATGCTCGAGCTCGTGCGGGATCGCGATCTCGTAACCGATCAGCACCACCGTGCGCGCGCAGCGGTCGTAGTCCTGCGCGATGTCCTTCAGCAGCCGCACGATGGTCGGATCGCTGAGGTAGGGATGGAAGTCGAGCAGCGCGTACGCCCCGGCGAGCGGCGTCGCGCGGATGTGCTTGAGCACATCGGCCGGCTGCGCCAGCATGCGCTGCGGCGGCCCGACCTGCACGTCGAGCCGCTTCAGCCCATCGGTCACGGTCCATTGAAAGAGCGGCAGGCCGCCACGCACCGGCGGCGTCGCTGCGCTCGCCGGTGCGGGCGCACTCTGCGCCGCGCAGGCACCCGCCAGTGAGGTGAGGACGCGCGCCTCATCGCGCGACTCGACGACAACGATCGGCACGCGCGAGCGGAGCAGAACCTCCAGATCGTTGCTGGGCATGGCGCGGGCGAGCTTAGCAGACTCATCCGGAGGGGATGGTGTGACTCACTCCGCGGTAGATGAACAGCGCACCCAGCACCAGGAACACCGCGCTCGCCAGGCGGTGCAGCGCCTTCAGTGGCAGCCGCTCCGAGAACGCCTTGCCGAGAAAGACCACCGGCGCGTTGGCGAGCACCATGCCGGCGGTGGTGCCGGCGACCACGGCGCCGAGACTGGCATAGGCCGCCGCGAGCGCAACGGTGGCGATCTGTGTCTTGTCGCCGATCTCGGCGATGAAGAAGGCAACCACCGTCGCAACGAACGCGCCGGCGGATCGGCTGCGGCCGCCCTCCGCCAGCGTGTCTGGCCGGAGAGCCCACAGCGCCATGGCGATCATGCTGACGCCGACGGCGACATCGAGCGTCGCCGAGGTCAGAAACCTGCCGATGCGCAGCCCGATCAGACCCGCCAGCAGGTGGTTGGCGAGCGTGGCGCACAGCACTCCGGCCAGTATCTGCCAGGGCCTGCGGTAGTGCGCCGCGAGCATCAGGGACAGCAGCTGCGTGCGATCGCCCATCTCGGCGATCGCCACGGTGGAGAGCGACACCAGGAACGATTCCATCAGCGGACCGTCCGGCTCGCGGCGGCGCAGGACGGTGCGCAGCTCAACTGCCTGCGCCGCGGATACGCGCCACCAGCGAGGATGTCGATTTGTCCGGCGTCAGCGGCACGATCACCACGCGCCCGCCGCCAGCCTCCACCAGCTCGCGGCCCACGACCTCGGAGGGCTGGTAGTCCCCGCCCTTCACGAGCACATCCGGCCTGACCGCGCGCAAGACCTCGAGCGGCGTGTCCTCATCGAACACGGTCACCGCGTCGACGAAGGCGAGCGCCGCGAGCAGCGCCGCCCGCTCGGCCTGCGGCACCAGCGGTCGCTCCGGTCCCTTCAGCCGCCGCACCGAGGCGTCGCTGTTGATCGCCAGCACCAGCACCTCGCCGAGCTTCGCCGCATGACTCAGCAGCGACAGATGACCGGCATGCAGGAGGTCGAAGCAGCCGTTGCTGAACACGATCCGTTTGCCCTCGGCGCGCCAGGTAGCGGCGCGGGCTGCCAGCTCGTGCCGTGACAGGAGCTTGCCGTCGGGGTGCGCGGCCAGTGCATCGCGGATGCTGGCCGCCGACACGGCCACGGCTCCCACCTGACAGACCGAGACCCCGGCGGCGGCGTTGGCGAGCTGTGCGGCTTCGAGCAACGGTGCACGCGCCCCGAGCGCCAGCGCCAGGACCGCGATCGCGGTGTCGCCCGCGCCCGTCACGTCATACACCTCGTGCCGCATGGCGGGCACCGCCACCTCCGGGCCCGTCGCCGGCACGACCAGCATGCCGTGGCTGCCGAGTGTCACCACGATCGACCCGACGCCCGCACCGGCCATCAGAGTGCGCGCCGCGACCGCGATCGCCGTGGTGTCCTCGACCGGCAGCCGCTGCCCGCAGGCGAGCTCGAGCTCGTGGAGATTGGGGGTCAGGGTGGTCGCACCGCGATAGCGGCTGAAGTCGCGGTGCTTCGGATCGACGACCACCGGAGCCCCACCGTGGCTGCGCATGACGGCGCTCAGCATCTCGGGCGTCAGCACGCCCTTGGCATAGTCGCTGAGGATGATGGCATCAGCCGGCCGTCCCGCCGCGAGCCTGCCGAGAAGCTGCAGTGACACCTCGGCGCTGCACGGGCTGATGTCCTCCCAGTCGAGACGCAGCAGCTGCTGGCTGTGGCTGACGACGCGGAGCTTGCGCGTCGTGTGCCGGCCCGGCAGCTTCGCCACCGCCGTAGTGTCGATGCCCTCGCGCGCACACAGCGCCAGCAGCTGCTCACCGGCAGCGTCCTCGCCGCAGATGCCGGCGACGCTGACCCGCGCGCCGAGAGTCGCGATCTGTCGCGCGACGTTGGCGGCCCCGCCCAACCGATGCTCGTTCGCCTGCGCGCGAACCACCGGAACCGGCGCCTCGGGAGAGATGCGCTCCACCGCGCCGGTGACGTATTCATCGAGCATCAGATCGCCGATCACCCACACGTGGCGATCGGCGAAGCGATCGGGGAGCGCGATCAACGCTTCGATGTCTCCGGGGTCGCTCATCGGCCTTGCTGCGATTGGATCAGCTCATCGAGTCGCTCGCAGATCACGTGGATGCAGAGCGCGTGTACCTCCTGGATCCGGGCCACGGTGCCCGAGGGTGCCCTGATGAGCAGCTCCGTCTCCGCCGCGAGCTCGCCGCCGCGCGCGCCGGTCATCGCAACCACCGTGCAGCCGAGGCCCCGCGCGGTCTTGACGGCCTGCAGCACGTTCGGTGAGTTGCCGCTCGTGCTGATCGCGAAGAGCAGATCGCCGCTGCGCGCCAGTGCCTCGACCTGCCGGGCAAAGACGCGCTCGAAACCGTAGTCGTTGCCGAGCGCCGTGAGGGTCGCCGCGTCGGCCGTCAGCGTCAGCGCCGGCAATGCCCGACGCTCCTCGCGGAAACGGCCCACGAGCTCCGCAACCAGATGCTGCGCGTCGGCGGCGCTGCCGCCGTTGCCGCAAGCGAGGATCTTGCCACCCGAGCGCAGGCACGCGTGCACGGCGTCCACGATGCGCTCGAGCATCGGTGGCAGCTCGAGTGCGGCGCGCGCGGCGACCGCCGAATGATCGGCGAAAATCTCATGTATGGTCATGGCTCACCCCGACGATCGCGCGCGCCAGCTGCAGCAGGTCATCGTAAGCCGCTATGCCGGCATCGTGCATCAGTTGCTCCGTGCGCCGACCCTTGCCCGTGCGAACCAGCGCCGCGGCCACTCCCGCACGGCGCGCAGCTTCGAGATCGCGCTGGTCATCGCCCACCACCAGCGTCTCGCCGCGCGCAATGCCGGACGCTGCCACGGCCGCCTCGATCAGGCCCGGCGCGGGCTTGCGGCAGGAGCATTGCTCCGCCGGTGCATGCGGACAGTAGACTATCGCAGCGAGCGTCGCGCCAGCGGCGCTGGCTTCCGTCTGCATGCGCTCGTGCACGGCGGTGAGCTGCGCGAGGCTCATGACACCGCGTCCGACGCCCGCCTGGTTGGTGGCCACCGAGAGTCGCACCCCGCCACGCTGCAACAGCGCGAGCGCCTCGAGTGCGCCGGGCAGCCAGCGGAACTCTGCGGGCTCGCGTACGTAGCTGCCGGGTGGCGCATCGTAGTTCAATACCCCGTCCCGATCGAGGATCAGATGTCGCACGCTCACAGGTAGGGATCGGATTGTGACAGGTAACGCTGCACGTAGTCCGCCACCCCATCCTCGAGCGACGTGAAAGGCTCGGCGTAGCCGACCGCGCGCAGGCGCTCCATGCGCGCCTCGGTGAAATACTGGTAGTGCGCCCGTACGGCCTCCGGGGTGTCGATGTACTCGATGCGCGGCGGCCGGCGCAGCGCCGCAAACAGCGCCTGCGCGAGCTCCGCGAAGCTGCGCGCGCGGCCGGTGCCGAGATTGTAAAGACCATTCACATCCGGATGCGCGAGCAGCCACTGCACGACCCGCACACAGTCGCGCACGTAGATGAAGTCGCGCTTCTGCCCGCCATCGGGCACATCGGCCCGATGCGAGCGGAACAGCGTCACCGCGCGGTCCCCCGCCGCGAGCGGATATTTCTGTGCCACCACGCTGCGCATCGTGCCTTTGTGGTACTCGTTGGGTCCGTAGACGTTGAAGAACTTCAGCCCTGCCCACTGCCGCGGAGCAGCGCTTCCCGCCTCGAGCGCCTGCATCACCCAACGGTCGAACAGCTGCTTGCTCCAGCCGTAGGGGTTGAGCGGACGCAGCAGCGGCAGCCGTCGGGGATCATCATCGAAACCCTGTTCCCCCGCACCGTAGGTGGCGGCGGATGAGGCGTATATGAAACGCTTGCCCTCGCGCGCGCACCAGCGCCACAGGAGCTGTGAGAGGCGCAGGTTCACCTCCAGGATGAGGTCGACGTTGCGCTCGGTGGTGGAAGAAATCGCGCCCATGTGCACGATCGCCGCGAGCGCGGTGGCGTTCGCGCTGAGCCACTCGGGCAATGCTTCGGGACTCACGAGGTCGGCCAGCGCGGCGTGCCCGAGGTTGCGCCACTTCTCGCTCTCCCGCAGCCGATCACAGGCCGCGACGCGCTCGCCGCTTGCCGCGAGTGCGGCGACGATGTTCGAGCCGATGAAGCCGGCCCCTCCGGTCACGAGGATCATGCCCGCAACGATACCGCGTGGCGGCGAAGCCGCCCATAGCGGCGCTGCGAGCGCACGCCGTTTGACGCCCGACGCGGATTCAGGCGAGCGGGCACCCCCAGGGCTCAGGCGGCGCCGGCGCGGCGCCGCTGCCGAGCCGCGACCGCGCCCGGGAGCGCGTTGGGTCGCTCGATGAAGGGGCTCTGCGCGAGCGCTTGCAATGAGCCGGCCGCGGCAAACAGGAACCCCTGGCCGGTGGTGCAGCCGAGCGCGAGCAGTGCTCCCACCTGGCCTTCGAGCTCGATGCCTTCGGCGATCGTCTCGAGGCCCAGTGTGTCGCCGAGCATGATCACCGCGCGCGCCAGCTCCGGGCCGTTGTCCGAGTTGGTGATACGGCTGACGAAGGAGCGGTCGATCTTGAGTATGTCGATCGGAAAGCGGTGCAGGTAGGAGAGCGAGGAGTAGCCGGTGCCGAAGTCATCGATCGCGAGCCGCACCCCGAGCGCCTTCACCTGGTGGAAGCGCTCGAGATTGGCATCGGTGTTGTACATCGTGGTGCTTTCGGTGAGCTCGACCACCAGATTGTGCGGCTCGAGCCCGGAGTCCTGCAGTGCCACGGCGATGTCCTGAACGAGGGCGCCGTGCTGCAGGTGACGCGCGGAGATGTTCACCGCGAGGCGCAAGCCGCTGCCGGCGCCCACGGCGCTGCGCCAGGCGCAGAACTCCACGCAGGCGCGTCGCAGCACCCAGTGGCCGAGCTTGCCGATCTGGCCACATTCCTCGAGCACCTGGATGAAGCGCGCCGGCATCAGGACGCCGGCATCCGGATGCCGCCAGCGCACCAGCGCCTCGACGCCGATGAGGCTGCGGGTGCGCAGATCGACGATCGGCTGATACTCGAGGAAGAACTCCTCCTGCGCGAGCGCACGGCCGAAGTCCGCCTCCAGGCGCAGCCGCTCCTGCAGCATGTCCTGCATCTGCGCCTGAAAGCTGACGTGACGGTTCTTGCCGGCCGACTTGGCGTGATACATGGCGATGTCGGCGTTGCTCAGCAGCGTGTCGGTGCCGGTATCGGCCGATGACAGCGCGACGCCGATGCTCGCGGTGATGTGCACCTCGATGCCATTGAGCGTGAAAGGCAGTGCGATCGTATCGTTCAGCGCATTGGCGAGCCGCTCCGCATCGCGCTGCGAGGTCATCCCTTCCACCAGCACCGCGAACTCATCCCCGCCGAGCCGCGCGACGGTATCGGAGCTGCGGGTGGTCTTGACGATGCGCTGCGCGACCGTCTGCAGCAGCCGGTCGCCCGCGTCATGACCGAGCGAGTCGTTGATGTTCTTGAAGTTGTCGAGATCGAGGAACATGACCGCGACGGAGCTGCGACCGCGGTGCGCGAGCGCGAGCGCGTGCTGCACCCGGTCGCGGAACAGGTTGCGGTTCGCGAGCAGCGTGAGCGGATCATGGAACGCCAGCTGCCGCAGCTGCTCTTCCAGCGCCTTGCGCTCGCTGATGTCCCGGAAGTTGAGCGCCAGACCCTGCACGGCCGGGTCCTGCGTGAGATTGCTGCCGACGCTCTCGAGCACGCAGCGCTGCGCAGCGCGCTCGAGACGCAGCTCGACCGGCCCGACGGTGCCGGCAGGGGTGGCCGCGACCTCGGCGAGGAACATGCGCAGCTTCTCGGCATCCTCACCCGACCAGAGCTCGGTGAGGCTCTTGCCGAGGATGAGCTCGGGCTTCAGTCCCAGCGTGCGCTCGGCCGCCGGCGAGGCGAACCGCAGCGTGCCATCCGCACCCACGATCATGATCACATCGGTCGCATTGGCGATGAGCGAGGCATAGCGGTCCTCGACCAGCCGCACCGCCTGCCGCTCGCGCACCAGCGCCGTCCCGCGCCACGCCACGCTCTGACGCACCATGAAAAGCAGCATCAGCGCGAACACGATCATGGTCATCACGGTCGCCGGCCCGGCGATGTCGCCGTGCGCGAGGTATACCAGCACCAGGAAGGAGGCCAGCATGGCCGCGTGCGGCAGTGAGCGCGCGACCGCATCCGCACGGGGCGACGAGCCCCGCGCCGGCGCGGACATGGCCTGCATCTGCTCGCGACCGGCGGCGGCGAGTGGCACGTAGCACACCAGGTACAGCACGTCCTGGAAGCCGCCCGGCAGGTAATAGCCGCGCACCTTGGCGAGCGACCAGAAGATATCGGCGAGGAAGGTGGCGGCGAAGCCGCTCATGATGAGCGCCGGCACGCGTCGGCCACCGGCTGGGCCGGTACTCGTGATCAGCAATACGCCGAGCACCAGCAGCAGCAGGCAGTCGAGACCCAGGTAGGCGACACTCAGTGCCTGCTTGAGAAGGTCCACGCCGGCGCCGCCCGCCGCGGGGCGAATGACCAGGAACCAGAAGAACGCCCCGAAGCCGACCACGAAGATGCTCGCATCGAGTGTCAGCTGCACCCACGCGACGCGCACGGCGTAGGCGCGGATGAGGGCGAGCGCCGCCAGCGCGAGCACCGGGTAGAAGGCGCAGTAGAAGAAATCCGCGGGTCCGGGGAACGGATCGTGATCCTGGAGCCAGGAGCCGACACCGATGAGGGCACCGATGAAGTACAGCGCCTGCGCCACGGCGAGCGCAATCCAGGCACTGCGCAGCGCGCCGCGTGGACTATGGCGGGCCGTAACGGCGCCGACGGTGATGCTGGCGAGCGCCGCGGGCAGATCCGACAACAGCCCGACGTAATGCGTGACCCGCGGTCCGCCGAAACCGCACAACATCCAGAGCGTGATGGCGCCGACGTAGACGACGAGCGCCATGAACAGGCCGTCGACCCAGCGCGGCGCGGCTGCCGGTGCGAGCCCTGGCGCCGGCAGCGGGCCTGACTCCCGGTGCGATTGTTGTTGTCGCCGAGTGCGGCGGGTCATAGGCTCGAACACGCGCTTTGGATCGGTGCCGAAGCGATCAATTTGACGCCAAAGCCCGCGGCCGGCCAGCGCGACGTGCGCCAGCGTGACGCAGTTCTCGCAGCGGCTGCCCGAAGTGTGCGCTGTCGCGGATCTGCGCTGCGCCCTGCCGCGCCCCCGGTTGGCAGGCGTCCCCAGCGCGGGCAAGCTACCCGCCTTCGTCCCCGGGCCCCGAGTCCCCGCAGCGCCGAACGATGTCATTGCTACGCGGATTACTCGATCGTCTACTGCTGCTCTGCGCGGTGGTCGCCGGCGGCCTCGTGCCGGGCTTCATCGCTCAGTACCGCCAGCGCCTCGGCGGCCGCCTCGATCAGGCGCGGCTCGATCTCGCGCCGTGGCGGCAGCTGGCGCAGCAGTATTACCAGGATGACATCCAGCGCCTGATCGCGAACCATCTCGCGAGCAGCGATCCGGCGATTCGGGCCGAGGGTGCGATCATCCGCACGCTGGTGGCGACCGTCGAGCAGCTGCAAAGCGCCATGGACGCACTCCACGGGAGCCTGTTCCGACAGGCGGGATATCTGACGCTCCATGCCGATCCGGCGCTCGTGCGCGCGACGCTGCACGACTGGGTGCCCACCTTCGCGCTCTCGGCCGACGGCATCCTGTTCGCGCTCGTTTTTGCGCTCGTGGTTTGGCTGATGTTCCAGGCGGCATGGCAGGTTCTGGCCTGGCTCGGCTCCCGCCGCCGCGGGCTATACTCCCACGATGACAGACCTGCGCGTCGGCTTCATCGGGCTCGGTAACGTCGGCAGTCAACTCGCCGCCAACCTGCTGCGACACGGTGTCGACCTCACGGTGCGCGACATCGACCCGCAGCGTGTGGCGCCGCTGCTTGCGCGCGGTGCCCGCGAGGCCCCCTCCCCACGTGAGCTCGCTGCGGCGGTCGATGTCGTCATTACCTGCCTGCCCTCCCCCGCCATCTGCGCCGCGGTCCTGGAGGCATCGGATGGCGTGCTCGCCGGGCTCGCCTCCGGGGCGCTGTGGCTGGAGATGAGCACGACCGACGCCGCGGAGGTACGCCGCCTCGCCGCACGGGTCGAGGAGCGCGGCGCCACGGCACTCGACTGCCCGGTCTCGGGCGGCTGCCATCGCGCCGCCAGCGGCAATATCTCGATATTCGCCGGCGGGACGCGGGCTGCTTTCGAGCGCGCCCTGCCGGTGCTCGCCATCCTCGGCCAGCGCATCCTGCATACCGGGCCGCTCGGCTCCGCCTCGCAGCTGAAGGTGCTCACCAACTACCTGTGCACCGTGCACCTGGCAGCGCTCGCGGAAGCGTTGACCGTCGCCCGCGTTGCGGGTCTCGATCTCAACACCGCTTACGAGGCCATCCGTATCTCCTCCGGCAACTCCTTCGTCCACGAGACCGAGTCGCAGGTCATCCTGAACGGCAGCCGCGACATCAATTTCACCATGGACCTGGTCATCAAGGATGTGGGGCTGTTCGATGCGCTGGCGCGCGAGCTCGGAGTGCCGCTCGAGCTCTCGCCGCTGGTGCTCGCGATTTTCCGCGACGGCGCGCGCCGTTACGGCGGGCGCGAGCTTTCGCCCAACATCATCCGCCGGCTCGAGGAAGCCTGCGGCGTGCGGGTGCTCGGCAGCGGCTTCCCGGCACAGATGACCGATGAGGAGCCGAAGGTCCGCGGCTACGAGGTCGTGCCGCGCCGGGGCTGACGGCGGGCGCAGGCGGCTCGCACTTATAATGTTGACGTCATAATATAAAAGTCCGCCCGCCGCAGCAGGCCTGCAACCGCTCCATGGGAAACGGCACGTTCATCGAAACGCGCTCGATCGACTACGTGCCGCTCGCCGAGCGCCACGGCAAGGTCTGGCACCTCTGGCCCGTTTGGTTCTCGGGGGATGCCCACCTCGCCACCCTCGCCGTCGGTGTGCTCGGCATCAGCCTCGGTGGCAACGTTCTGTGGACCGCGATCGCGGTGGTGCTGGGGTGCCTGCTCGGCACTTTCTTCATGGCTTTTCACTCGACCCAGGGGCCGCAGCTCGGACTGCCGCAGATGATTCAGTCACGGCCGCAGTTCGGCTACACCGGCGCGCTGCTGGTGTGGGGCGTGGCACTGATCGCCTACATCGGCTACAACGCCTTCAACCAGGTGCTCGCGGCGCAGGCGATACATCAGCTCCTGCCCGCCATCCCCGCGACCTCGGTGGGCGCACAGGTCGCCTTCGCCGTGGTGGCGCTGGCGCTTGCCGTGGTGGGCTACGACAAGATCCACCTGGCGCAGCGCGGCTTCGCCTATCTCATGATCGTCATCCTCACCGTATTCTCGGTCGGCGCCCTGCTCCTGGTGCGCCTGCCACCGGCTCAATGGCAGCTGCAGGGCTTTCGCGCCGTGCCCTTCCTGGCGCAGCTGTTCGCCGCGGCCTCCTACCAGCTGTCGTGGTCGATCTACGTCTCCGATTACTCGCGCTACCTGCCGCGCGATGTCGGGGTGCGCGAGTCGTTCTGGTGGACCTATCTCGGGGCCTTCGTCGGCGGAGCCTGGATGATGCTGGTGGGCACGGTGGCCGCCGCTGCGGCGCCGAAGCTCGATGTGGCAGCAGCGATGCAGCACGCGGCGGATCTGGTGATCCCGGGGCTCGGCAGGCTGTTGCTGCTCGCCGCGCTCCTCGGTCTCATCACCATCTCCTCGCTGAACTTCTATGGCGCCTCACTCACGCTGCTGAGCGTCGCCGACACCCTCCGGCCGCTGCGCTGCACGGTCGGCAAGCGCCTCGCCAGCCTGTTCGTCGCATTCGCCGCGAGCTGCCTGATCGCGGTCAGCTCCTCGAGCGACTTCGCCAATCGGTTCGAAGACCTGCTGGCCATCCTGCTGTATCTGTTCACGCCCTGGACCGCCATCAACCTGGTGGACTTCTACTTCGTGCGCCGCGGCCACTACTCGATCCGCGAGATCTTCAATCCCGTCGGCCTCTACGGGCGCTGGAACTGGCGCGGACTGAGCGCCTATCTCGTCGGGTTCGCGGCGATGGTCCCCTTCTTCAGCACCACGCTCTACACCGGTGCGCTCGCACGTGCGCTCGGCGGTGCGGACATCGCCATGCTCGTCGGGCTGCCGGTATCGGCCGGGCTGTATCTCGCCCTGTGCCGCTCGCTCGACCTCGAGCGCGAGTGGCGGCGCGCCCGCGCGGCGGATGTGGGCCTCGATCCGCACGAGCCCGCCACTGCACGGCGCAACTGAGGCCCGGTAACATGCGCCCATGCCCAAGATAGTCGACCATGCCCAGCGCCGCGACGAGATCGCGCTCGTTGCCTGTCGGGTGGTGGCCGCACACGGCTTCGATCGCGCCAGCATGGTGCGCATCGCGAGCGAGGCCGGTTACACCACCGGCATGCTGGCGCACTATTTCGACAGCAAGCAGGAGATCATCATCGCTGCGTTGCGGCTCATCCTGCGGCGGATCGAGGAGCGACTGACGCGGCCCACCCACAGCGGGCGGCGACCCGACCTGCTCGAGCTGCTGCTCGAGGCGCTGCCGATCGATGCGCACCGCCACATCGAATGCGCTTTCTGGATCACTTTCTGGGGCCAGGTGAGCTCCGACAAGCGGCTGAAGCGCATCAACGCCTGGGTGCACCGTGAGTACATGCGCCTGTTCGAGCGCTGCCTCGATGTCGGCTGGGAGGAGTGGCGGGTGTGGCCGGCCGCGACGCGCGAGCAGGTGCTGCGCTCGCTCGTCACCTTCATCAACGGGCTCACTGCCAGCGCCGTGGCGAACCCGGGCGACTGGCCCCCGCCGAAGCAGACCGCGCAGCTGCGCCTGCAGCTGCAGCTGCTGCAGCGCTGGGCGGCCCGGCCGGGCCTCGCGTCGCGAGCGCTCGACGCAACGCAGGCCGCGGACGGCTAGCTCGAGCCGCGCAGGGCAACGTTGCCCGCTACTTCGCCGCGCTGCGGGTGGCGCCGAGCGGCAGCGTGTCGAGGGCGCGCATCTCGGCATCAGCAAGGGACTCCGGCCGGGTGAGGTAATCGAGCGCCATGTCGAAGGCGTCGTGGCCCCAGAAGAGCTCCGGGCCGATCACGAGCGTCGGCACACCGAACACGCCTTGCGCGGCCGCCCACTGCGTGTTCTCACGCAGGCGCTGCTTCAGCACGGGATCGGCGAGCGCGCCCTGCGGATCGCGGACCTCGAGTTGCGCCGCGAGATCTGCGATTACCGCCGCATCGCTGAGGTCCCGCCCATCGCGGAACGCGGCCTGCAGCACCGTACCGGCCGCGCGCACATCGCTGCCGGCAGCGATCACGAGTCGCAGTGCCGCGAGCGGGTTGAAGGGATGGGCAGGTGGCATCCTCAGCGGCAGCCCGAGGCGGCGGGCGCGCCAGAGCACGAACCGATAGGTGAACCGGCGCTTGGAGGGGATCTCCGCAGGTCCGCGTTGTCCGAATTGATCGAGGAGCGCGGCAAGCAGGACCGGCACGATGCGCAGCTCGACCTGCGGGGGGAGCTCCGCGAGCCGCGGCAATGCCAGGTAGGCGAACGGCGAGATGACATCGAACACCCACGACACCGGCACCCGCGCGACAGCCCCCGACATCGGCGTCACCCCTCCGACACGCGCACCACCAGCTTGCCGAAATTCTCCCCCTCGAGGAGACCCATGAGGCCGCGCGGCGCGCTCTCGAGTCCCTCGATCATCTGCTCGCGATAGCTCACGCGTCCCTCGCGCAACCAGCGCTGCATGTCCGCCTGGAACGCACCCGTGCGGCGGTAGTGGTCGAAGATGATGAAGCCCTGAATCCTGACACGCTGCCGCAGTACCGTGAGCAGCAGCTGCGGCGTCCGGTCGACGCCGGTCGGAAGCTTCGCCAGGTTATACCAGGAGATCAGGCCGCACAGCGGCACGCGCGCCCCGACGTTCAGCAGAGGTATGACCGCATAGAGCACTGCGCCGCCGACGCTCTCGAAATAGATGTCGATCCCCTTCGGACACGCAGCGGCCAGCTGCTGTGCCAGCTCCGGCGCGCGGTGATCCAGACACTCATCGAAGCCGAGTTGCTCGCGGGCATAGGCGCACTTCTGAGCGCTGCCGGCTATCCCGATGACCCGACAGCCTTTGATCTTGGCGATCTGGCCGACCACCGAGCCCACCGCACCGGTCGCTGCGGCCACCACCACCGTCTCTCCGGGCCGCGGTTCGCCGATGTCGAGCAGCCCCACGTAAGCGGTGAGACCCGGCATCCCCAGCACCCCCAGCGCGTACGAAGGCCGTGGGATGGCCGGATCGATCTTCACGAGGTCGCGGCCATCGGAAAGCCCGTAGTCCTGCCAGCCCACGTTCGCCACCACCAGCTCTCCGGGGCTGAAGCCGGCGACAGCGGAAGCTTCCACCACACTCACCGTCTGACCGGTCATGACGGCGCCGAGCGCGACCGGCGGAGCGTAGGAAGGACCTTCGTTCATGCGCCCGCGCATGTAAGGGTCGAGCGACAGGTATCGTGTTCGCAGCAGCACCTGACCGGGCCCGGCCGAGGGTACGGGCACCGTCTCCAGCCGGAAGTCCTCCGCCATGGGGGCACCCTGGGGGCGTCGTGCCAGTACGATGCGGCGGTTCATCGCATGAACTCCACGAGTACGCCGGGTGGGGCGGGCGAGCTCTGGTCGATGAAGAGGTCCCCGAGCAGTGTCCCGCCCGGCTCGACGCTGTAATGCTCGAAGTCGCGCACCCCCGCCTCGTACAGCACGGTGTCATCGATCAAGAACCGGCCGGTGCACTCGCGCGCGCTGCGGCTGAGGATCACGTGTGCCGCATCCGCGACGATCTCGGGCTTTCTCGAGCGACGCATCATCTGCGTGCCACCGAGCGCGAACTCCACCGCCGCCGTCGCAATGGTGGTGCGCGGCCAGAGTGCGTTGCAGGCAATGCCCGCGGCGCGATATTCCTCGGCGAGGCCGAGCATGCACAGTGACATCCCGTACTTCGAGAGCGAGTACGCCAGATGGCCCGCGAACCACTTCGGCCGCAGGTCGAGCGGCGGCGAGAGGGTGAGGATGTGCGGATTCTCCGCCTTCTGCAGGTAGGGCAGACAGGCGCGGGAGGTGAGGAAGGTGCCGCGGGTGTTGATCTGCTGGATGAGGTCGTAGCGGCGCATGTCGATCTGCTCGATCGAGGCGAGATTGATGGCCGAGGCGTTGTTGACACAGATGTCGATGCCGCCGAAGTGCTCGGCGCACTGGCGTACCGCGGCCACTACCGCGGACTCATCGCGTACGTCCACGATGAGTGGCAGCGCCCGGCCCCCCGCCTGCTCGATCTCCCTGGCCGCCGAATAGATGGTGCCCGGGAGCTTCGGATGGGGCTCGGCAGTCTTGGCAGCGATGGCGATGTTGGCGCCATCGCGTGCGGCGCGCAGCGCGATGGCGAGACCGATGCCGCGGCTGGCGCCCGTGATGAAAAGTGTTCGACCCGCGAGACTCACGCTGTCCTCCCCCGCTCATGCGCATCCTTGATGCGCATCCCTCATGCGCATCCTTCATGCGCATGCCTCGTGTTCATGCCAGTGTACCGCGCCTGCGCACGGCACCCTCCTCAGTCGCGGGGGTGAATGGGGGCTTTCAGCTCGATCCGATTGCCGTCCGGATCCTCGATATAGAAGGACCGGCCCTCCCCTTCCGCTCCGTACCTCGAGCCCGGCTCCCGGACCGCTACCCCGCGGGCGCTCAGCCAGCTGATCAGCGCCTGCTCATCGAAGGGGGCGATCACGAGGCAGAAGTGCTCGAGGTTGCGCCCGTCGCCCGGTGGCGCGCCGGCGCCGAGCGGCCCATCGAGCGAGACGAGATCGATCAGGCTCCTCCCGGCGCGGAGCTGCGTCAGACCGAGCGCCGGCTGCTCGCGCTCGAGGCGGCAGCCGAGCAGTCCGCAATAAAAAGCGAGTGAGCGCGGCGGGTCACGAACCCGCAGCACGATGTGGTCGATTCCCTGCAGGGTGAATGGATGCTCTGTAATCATGGCAACCACCGACTTGCGTGTCCTCGAAGCCAGGGTATAGCGTGCCATGCGCGGGCTGGACACAGGAGAGCGGCATGCGCTGGGACGATCTGCGCGAGAGCACCAACGTCGAGGACGTACGCGCGAGCACCGGCGGCGGCGCAGGCCTGAAGCTCGGGGTCGGCGGGACGTTGCTCGCACTGGCCGCCTCGTACTTTCTCGGCATCGACCCGCGCTTGCTCCTCGGACTGCTGAGTGCGGTACCGACCCAGCAATCGGCGCCCGCGGCGCACTATGGCACGCCCCAGGATGAGCAGGGCCGCTTCATCGCCGCGGTGCTCGGCGAGACCGAAGACACCTGGCACGCGATCTTCCAGGAGCGCGGCGCCGAGTACATCCCGCCGAAGCTCGTGCTCTATCGGGATGCGATGCCGACCGCGTGCGGTACCGGCCGCGCCGCGGCGGGCCCCTTCTATTGTCCTCTCGACCGGAAGGTCTATCTCGATCTGAGCTTCTTCCAGCAGCTCTCGGACGAGTTCCAGGCTCCCGGCCAGTTTGCCGAGGCGTATGTGCTCGCGCACGAGGTGGGGCACCACGTGCAGAACCTGCTCGGCATTGCCGACCGCGTGCGCGCGACACAGGAGCGCGCGCCCCAGGCCGAGGCCAATCGGCTTTCGGTGAAGCTCGAGCTGCAGGCCGACTGCTTCGCGGGTGTCTGGGCGCGGCACGCCGATGAGACCAAGCACATCCTCGAGCAGGGTGATGTCGAATCCGCTTTGCGAGCCGCGAGCGCGGTGGGCGATGACACCCTGCAGCGGCGCGCACAGGGCTACGTGGTGCCCGAGTCCTTCACCCACGGCAGCGCGGCCGAGCGTGTGGGCTGGTTCAAGCGCGGACTCTCGCAGGGCTCCATCGAGAGCTGCGATACGTTCTCGGCGCCGACCTGACGCCCGGGGTCGGTCACACCCGGGCCGCGGCGAGCGCTATTTCTTGGCAGCCGCCGACTCCATCTCGCGGACGCGGACCATCGCTTTGTCGGTGGCCGCCTTGGCGCAAGCTGCATCGGTCGGTGTTGCGTTCGGATACCGCTTGCCGAGGTCCTTGCACGCCTCCGTTGCGGCATCGCTGACGCGCTTCTCGAATTCGCGCGCTCCACTGGCCGACGCGAGATCCAAGCCGGCGGCACTGACGCCGTAACTGAGCGACACGTCGACAATCGGTATCCCGGTGGAGGTACGACCGGCACTCTTCTCGACGATTTTCGAGGTCGTCACCGTTACTTCCGGAACCGCCTGCGCGAATGCGCCGCCGACGACCGCCGAAGCCGTGATTGCTGCGAGGCCGGCGACGACATGGGCTTTTCTCATGATGGCACCCTCCGTTTTCCGTCGCGCGCGCCGCTCGCACGCGTCCGTTGCGACGCAGCTTAGACTCGTGCGCCGCCGGAACAATCCGGGGAAACCGAAGTACAGAGGCGTCTAGGACCTGCCCGAGTAGTTCGCGTCGAGGTAGTCGAGGATCTCCTTCGCCTCGTCATCCGTGATCGGCGCGCCGAACTTATCCCGCATCTTCTGGATGCTCTTCTGCCAGGCCGCTCGATTCATCGCCGGCGCGTTGCTGGGAATGTACTCGACGCTGTGGCAGATGAGGCAGCGGCCAACTGTCAGATCGTGCCCCGGTCCCGGGCGCAGCTCGATGATCTCCGCAGCGGCGGGTGCGCCGAGCGCGGCTGCGGCGTCGCTGGTGCCCACGCCGGCGAGCCCTGCCGGCGCCGCCGCAGCGAGGCCAAGAGCGGCCAGCTTCGTGGTCAAAGCGCGGTGGCGCAACATCAGCTCACCTCCACGGTGAGGGTCTGCACCCTGTTGTCGTGGTAGCCGGCGGGGTTCGGGGTAAGTTGATCCGGCTGGAACGAGCCGTTGCGGCTGCGCGCGCGCACGGCAATCTCGAGCGGACCCTTGCGGGAGGTATCGAGCGCAACCTCGAACTCGCGCCATGCGAAACGTCCGAGGTACGCCCCGAGGGTCGCCTCACGCCAGCTCCGGCGGCCATCGACCGAGACCTCCACCCTTGCGATGCCGAAGCCGCCATCCCAAGCCTTGCCGGCGAGGCGCGCGGGTTCGCCACGATGGAGCCGCGCCGCCGGGGCCGGGCTCGTGATGAGCGAGTTGACCAGCATTTCGGTGATTGGGGTGGTCTCGGAGTTCTCCTGGCTGGCGAAGCGCGCGGTCGAGAAGGCGCCGGTCGGGAGGCGGTAGGCCGACTTCATCCAGAAGCCATCGAAGGCCGTCGGTTGGATGCGTACCTCGGTGAGGTGCTTCACCCAGTAGGTGCCGGTCCACCCCGGCACGACGAGCCGGGCCGGAGCGCCGTTCCAATGCGGCAGCGGCTCGCCATTCATTTCCAGCGCGATGAGCGTCGTGTCATCGAGCGCACGCTCGATAGGAAGGCTCTTCAGGAAATCCGGCGTCGCGGCGAGCACCGGACCGTCCGCGCCGTTGAACACCACCTCGAGCGCATTGCCCGCCACGCCCACCTTGTGCAGCACATCGCGCAGCCGCACGCCGCTCCAGCGGGCATTGCCCATCGCTCCATTACGCCATTGCACGCCGGGCACGCGCGGTGAGAAAAGCCCGCGGCGGTTGCCCGAGCACTGGTTCACCGCGGTGATGGTGACCTGCTCGAAGCTGCCCTTCAGATCCGCGAGCGAGAGGGCCAGCTGCCCTTGCGCGCTCGGACCCCCGACCTGCAGCCGCCAGCTGCCGGCGTCGACGCGGGGGATGTTGGCGAGGTGATAGCGGACGAAGAACGCCGCGTTCGGCGTATAGCGCGGGACGAGGTCCGCGATCGGTGTCTCGAAATTCGGCGGTCGGAAGGCACGTTGAATGAGGGGCTTCTTCCCGGGAAGAGCCCGCAGCGGCGCATCCCCGGCCGGGCCCGGCCGGTCGGCGGCAGGGTCGGCCCCGGCCGGCGCGGCGAGCAATCCCGCCGCGCCGAGCAGCGCCTCACGTCGCGTCGACACCTGGCGCGCGCCCGCTGCAACCCGAGGCTCTAGGAGCAGCTCTTGCCATAGGCGGCGCGCGCCCCGGAGGCCTTGGCGGCGGCTTCGGTCATGTACTCACCCTGCTTGGTCTTTCCGTACCACTGGTCTCCCTGGCAGTGGTAGACCTTGCTCTCCGTGTTGACCCACACCTTCCCCGCACCGCCACCCGCTGCCGGTTGTGCGGGCGGAACATACTTCGGGCCCGATCCTGCCGGAGAGGGGGTCGCCGCGGTCGTAGCCGCACCGGCTGCTGCGCCGCCCGCTGCGGCCGCCGGAGCACTCGAGGTGCCGGCGCCGGAACCCGCAGTCGCCGACTTGTCGATGCCACCATGTCCGCTGCAGGCGCCACGGCCGCCGTGGGGTGAGGTGGTGCCGTCCTTGCACACCACGGGGGCTCCACTGCTGCTCTTGCCGCCGGTCGCGGCCGGTGCAGGAGCTGCAGCCGGCGCAGGAGCCGCGGCGGGGGCAGCGGCCGCGGCACTGGCCGGGGCCGTGGCACCGGCCGAGGCCGCCTTGTTCACGCCTCCATGACCGCTGCAAGCGCCACGGCCGCCGTGCGGCGAGGTCGTGCCATCGTTGCAGGTCACCGGATTGCTCGAGGTGGCCTGCGCGGATGAGGGTCCGGATGCGCCGAGCAGCGCCGCTGCGAGCACCGCACCCAGCGCGAGGCCTTTGAGGCTTCTTGTTAACACATTCATTGCAGCTCTCCTTCGAGCCGACCGCTTGGACAGGTGCGCGAGAATACTCCATTACCCGCTCGTGGCGGTAAGCCCGCCGGGACGGTGTACGATCGCCACGATGATCTCGCGATATTCGGGACTCCTGAGCTTTCTCATGCTGCTGTGCGCCGCGCCGGTGCGGGCCGACTGGATGGAGCGCACCGAAGCCATCATGGGGACGCGCTGCTACGTGGAGCTGTGGGCCGATGACTCCGAGGTGGGCAACGCGGCCATCGATGCGGTCATGGCGGAGCTGCGGCGCATCGATGACCTCATGAGCCATTACAAGCCCGAGAGTCAGCTGTCGCAGATCAACCAGTACGCCAACGAGCGCCCCGTGCAGGTCGACAAGGAGCTGTTCGACCTCATCAAGCTCTCCACACACTACTCGCAGATCACCGAGGGCGCCTTCGACATCACCTATGCGAGCGTCGGCTATCTCTACGACTACCGCAACCACATCCACCCGACCGAGGAGCAGATCCGCGCGACGCTGCCGGCCGTGAACTGGCGCAACATGCTGCTCGATGAGGAGCACCACAGCGTGCGCTTCGAGCACCCCGGCATGCGCATCGACCTCGGCGGCATCGGCAAGGGCTACGCTGTCGACCGCGGTATCGAGGTCCTCAAGGCGCGCGGCATCACGCGGGCGCTCGTGACCGCCGGGGGTGACAGCCGGATCATCGGCGATCGCATGGGCCGGCCCTGGCTGGTCGCCATCCGCCATCCCGACAACCCCAATAAGGTGGTGACCCGCATCCCGCTATCCGATTCGGCGGTGTCCACCTCGGGCGATTACGAGCGCTTCTTCGATGAAGACGGCGTGCGCTACCACCACATCATCGATCCGCGCACCGGGCACTCGGCCAGCAAGGTCCGCAGCGCCACGATCCTCGCACGGACCGCCACGCAGACCGACGGGATGTCGAAAACGGCTTTCGTGCTCGGCCCCGAGAAAGCACTCGAGATCATCAACCGCATGCCCGAGTACGATGCGGTCTTCGTGCTGCCGGATGGCCGGGTGCTGTACTCGAACGGACTGCGACCGCCGGCGCCTCGCCCACCCGGCGCAGCGCCCGCGGCTACTGCCGGCTCGGCTCGACCCTGAGCAGCGCGTCCACCTCGGCCTCCGCCGCGAGCCAATCGTCAGTCTCGTGTCCGGGGGCGAAGCCGCGACGCTCCGCCCGCAGATAAGCGGCTTCGGCGATGAGCGCGTGGCGCGCTTCGGGCGTGAGCCGGGCGGATGAGGAGGGAGCGGAGTCCGATTTCCTCGAGCGCGCCGGGCGGCGCGCCTTGCTGTCCGGCGCGGGACCGGGATCGGGACTGACAGTATCCAACGAGCGGCGACTGGCCATCGATTCCTCCTTGCAAGCGTAGCGCGCACTTTGCACGCCCCACGAGGCTCGCTGCAAGCGTCCGCGGTGCCCGCATTGTCCGCGCAGAGTGTCCGGGCGCTGTCCGCTCGTCCGGGGCCGGACACTTGCCGCAGCAGCGCCACGAGCACGATGGGTCAGTGCAAATGCCAGTCGTGTCAGTACCTTGCCGTACGCCCGGCTGTGCCATCGCCTCACTGGCACGCGCGATGCAGAGCTGCGGAGCATGAAGCTCGCACAGCTGAAGAAATTTCCCCTCGGCGACACGCCGGCGAGCGAGCTGCGCGTCCCGGCGATGCGCGGCACCGCGGCGCAGGATGCGCCGCGCCCGGACGGCCGGTCTTTCTGCCGGCGCCATCGCACGGCCCTCGCGCTCGCGGCCGGGGCGCTCGTGCTGCTCCTCCTCGCGCTCGGCTTCAAGGGCTGGCTCGGCACCTCGGCGGTGATGGCGCGCGAGCGGCTGCGTGTCGCGACGGTGGCGCGCGGGCGCTTCGTACGCGACGTCGCGGCCGAGGGTGCCGTCGTCGCGGCGCTGAGTCCGACGCTGTTTGCCGTCGGGCCCGGCACCGTGGCCTACCTCGTGCGACCCGGTGACGTGGTGCGCAAGGGGCAGGTGCTGGCGATGCTCGAGAGCCCCGAGCTCGCGAACGCGCTGCAGCGCGAGCAGGCGACGCTCGCGAGCCTCGATACGGCCCTCGCACGGCAGCAGATCGAGATCCGCCGTCAGCTCCTCACCAGTCAGCAGCATGCGGATCTCACGCAGGTGGCGATCGACGCGGCCGAGCGTGAGCTCAAGCGCTCGCAGTGGGCCTGGGACCAGCGGGTGATCAGTGAGCGCGATTATGCGCGCGCGGTCGATGAGGTGAAGACAGCGAAGCTGAATTTCGAGCACGCGCGTGACAGCGCTGCGCTCGAGCGCGACAGCCTGGCCCTCGAGCTGCGCGCGCGGCGGCTCGAGCGCGATCGGCAGGCACTCACCGTAGCGGCGCTCGCCGAGCGCGTCGCGGAGCTCTCGGTGCGCTCGCCGGTCGATGGCATGGTGGCGAATCTGGCGCAGCCGCAGCGCACGCGTGTCCCAGCGGACGCCCCGCTGCTCACCGTCGTGGACCTGTCGGCATTCGAGGTCGAATTCCAGGTGGCCGAGGTGTATGCCCACGACATCCGGCCCGGCATGCCGGCGCAGCTGACGGTCGAAGGCCGCAGCGTTTCCGGCACGGTGACCGCGATCTCCCCGGAGGTGCGGCGGAACGAGGTCACCGGCCGCGTCAGGTTCAGCGGCCGCCAGCCCGCGGGACTGCGACAGAACGAGCGCGCCGCGGTCCGCATCGTGCTCGATGAGCGCGACAACGTGCTCAGGTTCGAGCACGGCCCGTTCATCGATGAGACCACCCGCGCGGTCTACGTCGTGCGCGGCGCACATGCGGTGCGCGTGCCGGTAGTGCTGGGCGCGGCCTCGGTGACGGAGATCGAGGTGCTGCGCGGCCTCGACGCCGGCGAGCGGGTGGTCATCTCCGACATGCGCGACGCCGACCGGCTGGCACGCGTGCGGCTTTCTGATTGACTCCAGGGCAACAGGTCGAGGAAACACCCCATGCTCAAGATGCAGGCTGTCAGCAAGATCTACCGCACCGAGCTGATCGAGACCTACGCGTTGCGCAACTTCTCGCTCGAGGTCGAAGCCGGGGAGTTCGTGGCGATCACCGGTCCCTCCGGCTCGGGGAAAACCACCTTCCTCAACGTCGCCGGACTCCTGGAGGAGCTCGACTCCGGTAGCTACCAGCTCGAGGGACGGGACGTGCGCGGACTCTCCGACGACGCCCGCTCGCGGCTGCGCAACGAGCGTATCGGCTTCATCTTCCAGAGCTTCAACCTCATCCCCGATCTCGATGTCTACGACAACATCGAGGTGCCGCTGCGCTACCGGCGGCTGAGCGGCGCCGACCGGCGTGAGCGCATCGGCAGTGCGCTCGAGCTGGTCGGGCTCGCCTCGCGTGCCCGGCACATGCCCGCGCAGCTCTCGGGCGGCCAGCAGCAGCGCGTCGCCATTGCGCGCGCCATCGCCGGCGATCCGGCCTTCCTGCTCGCGGACGAGCCGACCGGCAACCTCGACTCGCTGATGTCGCGGCAGGTGATGGATCTGCTCGAGCAGATCAACGAGATGGGCACCACCATCCTGCTGGTCACACATGACCCGGAGCTGGCACGGCGCGCGCAGCGCAACGTGCACATCGTCGACGGTCAGCTCTCGGACTTCCGCGCCTACGAGGCGCGCGAAGCCGCACTCGCGGCCGCCGGCGCGGCCGCCTCGATCGTCTAGCCGGAGACCCACATGTTGCCCTACTACCTGCGTCTCGCGATGCGGAGCTTCGGCCGCAATCCGGGCATCACCGCGCTCATGGTGCTCGCCATCGCGCTCGGCATCGCGGTGTGCGTCATGACCCTCACGGTCTATCACGCCATGTCCGGTAATCCGATCTGGTGGAAGAACGACCGGCTGTACGCGGTCACCATGGACAACTGGGATCCGCAGCACCCGCTCTACCCCGGGCGTGATCTGCCTCCGCCGGAGATGACCTACAAGGACACACAGTTCCTGCTCACCTCCAGCATCCCGCTGCGCAAGGTGGTCATGTATCCCACCGAGGGCGTGGTGAGCGGTGTCGGCCGCGAGTCTGCGGCGCAGGTCGCGACACGCGTCACCACCGCCGACTTCTTCGCGATGTTCGAGGTGCCCTTCCTCTATGGCAACGGCTGGAGCGCCGGCGCCGACCGGCCGCCCGAGCCGGTCATCGTGCTATCGCGGCGCGAGAACGACAAGCTGTTCGGTGGCGCGAACAGCGTCGGCCGGGCACTGCGCTGGAACGATCACGAGTTCCGGGTCATCGGCGTGCTGAACGACTGGTGGCCGCGGCCGCGCTACTACGATCTGAACGGCGGCAGCTTCCAGTTACCCGACGACGCCTACATCCCCTACGGCTGGGGTGTGGAGCTCGAGCTCCTCAACCGCACGGAGAACGACTGCTGGCGCCCGGAGAAGCTCGACAACTTCAGGGACTACCTGGCCTCGGACTGTGTCTGGCAGCAGATGTGGGTGGAATTGCCGGATGCCGCGAGTCGTGAGCGCTTCCAGTCGTTCATGGACGGGTATTGGGCGGAGCAGCGCAAGGCCGGACGCTTCGAGCGCCCGAAAAACAACCACCTCACCAACGTCGCCCACTGGCTGCGCGACAATCAGGTGGTCGACAAGGACAACCGCGTACTGGTCGGTCTCGCGTTCGCATTCCTCGCGCTGTGCCTCATCAACACGGTCGGCCTGCTGCTCGCGAGGTTCCTGAGCGGTGCGGCCGTCACCGGCATCCGCCGCGCCCTCGGTGCGAGCCGTGGGCAGATCTTCCTGCAGCTGCTGG
This sequence comes from Steroidobacteraceae bacterium, assembly GCA_035541695.1. Taxonomy (GTDB): domain Bacteria; phylum Pseudomonadota; class Gammaproteobacteria; order Steroidobacterales; family Steroidobacteraceae; genus 13-2-20CM-66-19. The sequence continues at coordinate 5,836 of DATKMV010000010.1, read as the reverse complement.
TGGAGGTCGCAGCGCTTGCGGTGCTCGGCGCATCGCTGGGACTTGGGCTCGCGGCGCTCGGGCTCACTGCCGTGCACCACGTTTACGTCGCTGCGCATCTCGGCCAGCGCGGCGGCTATCAGGAGCTGATGCATTTCGACGCCGTCGGCGTCGTCTGGGCACTCGCGCTCGCCCTCGTCGTGACGCTCGCCGCGGGTGCCTATCCGGCGTGGCGCATCGGGCGGCTCTCCCCGGCCGTGTACCTGAAGAGTCAGTGATCGCAAGGAGCCCACCATGAGTCTCAGCGTCCGCCCGATCCTACTCGCGCTGTTGCGCAACCGAACCGGGGCCGTGCTGGTGGCGGCGCAGGTCGCGATCGCGCTCGCGGTGCTCACCAACGCGGCCTACATCATCGTGCAGCGCATCGAGAGGATTCATCGCCCGACCGGTATCGACGAGCAGAATATCTTCGTCATCGAGAGCGCCGGCTTCACCGGGCGCTTTCGGCAGACCGCTTCGGTCCGGGAGGACCTCACCTACCTGCGCGGCCTGAGCGGCGTCATCGCCGCGACCGCCACCAACTCCATCCCGCTCTCCGAGGGTGGCAACAACGACACCCTCGTGACGCGGCCGGACGCGCCGCGCACCGGCTACATCAACGACATGGAGATCGACGAGCACGGCCTGGATGCGCTCGGCGCGCACCTGGTCGCCGGCCGCAACTTCCGCGCCGATGAGATCCAGCCTGCCCTCACGAAGGCCGACATCTCGAGATTCGTACCGACCATCATCGTGAGCCGGGCGCTCGGTGAGCACCTGTTCCCGCACGAGAGCCCGCTCGGCCGGCAGGTGTGGGATGCCTCCGGGCACCCGGCGACCATCGTCGGCGTCGTCGACCCGATCATGGGAAACTTTCCGGGCAGTGAGCACCCGGACTGGGTGTACTTCCTGCCGCGCATGCCGCAGGAGTTCATCGTGGTCCGCTATCTGGTGCGCACGCAGCCGGGGGAGCGTGCCGCCCTCATGCGTGTGGTGGAGGCGCATCTGGCGGCCTCCAACCCCGACCGTGTGATCAACTTCGTGCGCCCGCTCAGCTATTTCAAGAACCTGAGCTACCTCGACGACAGCTCCATGGAGATGTACCTGCTCACCGTCACGATGCTCGTGGTTGCGGTGACCTCGCTCGGCATCTTCGCGCTCGCCACCTTCAACGTCAGCATACGCACCAAGCAGATCGGCACGCGCCGGGCGCTCGGCGCGCGGCGGCGCGACATCGTGCATTACTTCCTCATCGAGAACGGCCTGATCACGGGTGCCGGCGTCGTCAGCGGCTGCGCGCTGGCACTGGCTGCCGGCTACTGGCTGTCGACCCATTACGCCCTGCCGCGTCTCGAGCTCTACTACCTCGTCGGTGGCGTGCTGGCGCTGTGCGGCCTCGGACAGCTGGCGGCCTGGCAGCCGGCGCGGCGCGCGGCGGCCGTACCGCCTGCTGTGGCAACGCGCACCGTCTGACGCGTGTCCGCCGCGTGGATGTTAGCATCCGACCATGAGCACGATCCCGGCGGGGTCGCTGCAGGCGAGCCTTGCCAACCGTACGGTCCTCGTGATCGACGACAGCGAAGCGGTGCGTACCGCCTTCGAGGTGCTGCTGTCCCTGCACGGGGCGCAGGTGCTGGCCGCTGCATCGCCGGCGGCCGGGCTCGCGGCGCTCGCGAGCGCCAGTGTCGATCTCGTCATCCAGGATATGAACTTCCGCCGCGAGGCGACCAGCGGCGAGGAAGGCATGGCGCTGTTTCGCGAGATCAAGGCGCGTTTCCCGGAGGTGCCGATCGTGCTGCTCACCGCCTGGACGCATCTCGAGACCGCCGTCGAGCTGGTGCGGGCGGGTGCGGCCGACTACATCGCCAAGCCCTGGGACGATGCGCGGCTGCTCACGAGCGTGCGCAACCTGCTCGACCTGCGCAGCGCCCGTGCCGAAGCGGCACGGCTGCGCGGCGCACGACGCGAGGCGCGCGAGGCGCTCGCCGAGAGCTTCGATCTGCGCGGCATGGTCTACGAGAGCGAGACGATGCACGCCCTGGCGTGCACCGCCACGCAGGTGGCGCGGGCGGAGGTTCCGGTCCTCATCCTCGGTCCCAACGGCGTTGGCAAGGAGGTGCTCGCGGACATCGTCCAGGCCAACTCCGAGCGGGCCGCTCGCCCTTACCTCAAGGTGAACGTCGGTGCGCTGCCGACCGAGCTCATGGAGGCGGAGCTGTTCGGCACCGAGGCCGGCGCTTTCACCGGTGCCCGCGCCCGCACCGGCCGCTTCGAGGCGGCCGATGGGGGTACGCTGTTTCTCGATGAGCTTGGAACGCTGAGCAGCGGTGGTCAGGCGAAGCTGCTGCGGGTGCTGCAGACCGGCGAATTCGAACGCCTCGGCTCCAACGTCACCCGCCGCACCCGCGTGCGGGTGCTTGCCGCCACCAACAGCGACCTGCGGCAGGCGATCCGCGCCGGCACCTTTCGTGAAGACCTCTACTACCGGCTCAATGTCATCGAGCTCGAGGTGCCGCCGCTCGCGGAGCGGCGCGATGATATCCTGCCGCTCGCACGTCACTTCCTCGAGCCGGACTTCACGCTCGCGCCCGCCGCCGAGGAAGCGCTGTTGCGCTACGCGTGGCCCGGAAACGTACGCGAGCTGCAGAACGCCATCCGGCGGGCGTGTCTGCTCTCCGCCGGCCGCATCATCGGCGTGGCGGCACTCAATCTCCCCGTGGCGAGCGCGCCGGCCGATGAGGCTGCGCACCTCGATCGCGCGGCGATCGTGCAGGCACTCGAGCGCGCGAGCGGCGTCATCGCGCGGGCCGCGCGCGAGCTCGGACTCTCTCGCCAGGCGCTGTACCGGCGCATGGAGAAGCTCGGCGTGCGCCCCTGATGCCGCGCCTGTCGCTCGCCGGCCGTGCCGCGGCGTCCGTCGCCGTGAGCGTCGCGCTCGCGGCGCTGCTGACGGCCATTGCCGTGCGCTGGTTGCCGCCCACGCTCGCCGCCGCGCTCGCCATCGCCGCGGTCATGCCGCTCGCCGTGTGGCTCGCGCGCGGCATCGCGCGGCCCTGGGTGCGGGTGGTGCGAGCCGTGCGCGACGGGATCCTGAGCCTCAACGATCGCGACTTCAGCGTCAGCATCGCCGCCACTCGCGATGCGGAGCTGAGCGCGCTCAGCGACGCCTATAACGCGCTCGGCACGGTGCTGCGGCGCGAGCGGCTCGATCTCCATCAGCGCGAGCTGCTGCTCGACACCGTCATCCAGGCGACTCCGCTCGCGCTGGTGCTGACCGATGACGGCGGCCGCGTCATCTACAGCAACATCGCCGCGCGACAGCTGCTGCAGTCGGGTCGCAAGCTCGAGGGCTTCGCTTTCGAGGCGGTGCTCGCCGGGTCGCCCGCGCCGCTGCGCGAAGCTCTCGGTGGCGGCAGTGACACGCTGTTCACCATGGATATCGCGGGCGAGCCGCAGGTGTTCCATCTGTCACAGCGCCGCTTCCTGCTCAATGCGCGGCCACATCGCCTGGTGCTGCTGAAGCAGCTGACACGTGAGCTCGCGGCCCAGGAAGTCGCGGTGTGGAAGAAGGTGATCCGCGTGATCGCACACGAGCTGAACAACTCGCTCGCCCCGATCACATCGCTCGCTCATTCGGGGCGCCTGCTCGCGCACGAGCCCGATGCGGCACAGCTCGAGCGCGTGTTCTCGACCATCGGTGACCGCGCCGCGCACCTCGCGACCTTCATCGACGGCTATGCACGCTTCGCGAAGCTGCCACAGCCGCGCCCGAGCAGTGTCTGCTGGAGCCAATTCCTCGCGCGCCTCGGGGGGACGCTGCCGTTCCGCATCGATGGGCCCCTGCCCGCGCCCCCCGGCGTCTTCGACGAGAGCCAGCTGCAGCAGGTGATGATCAATCTGCTGAAGAATGCCGCCGAATCCGGCTCGCCCGCGGGAGAGATCACGGTCGCGGTGCGCGAGGCGGCGCCGGGATTTCGCATCGAGGTGGCCGATCGGGGCAGCGGCTTGAGCGAGAGCGTGCTGCGCGATGCGCTGCTGCCGTTCTACTCCACCAAGGCCGCCGGCACCGGACTCGGTCTCACGCTTTGCCGCGAGATCATCGAGGCCCACGGCGGCCGGCTCAGCCTCGCCAACCGCGAGGGTGGAGGCGCGCTCATCACCGTGTGGCTGCCGGTGACTGCCGGCGCTGCGCCGGACTAACGCTGAGCTTGCTGCGCGCTGAGTTCCCTATGCGCCGGCATCAAGCGGCCCAATCGCGGTCAGGACTTCGCGGTGCTCGCGATCGTGTTCTGAAAATCAGGCCGGACGCTCGCCCGCGGCGCTGCGCCGGCGCGAGGCAACGGCACGCCCCGTGGTCTTCGCTGCCGAGGCGCGCCGCAGGCTGCCGCCATTGTCGCGGCGCCGCGCTCCGCGCGCGGCGGCACCGGCCCGTGCGGCGCTGTCACGCGCCTGCGCCGGCGCGCCCGCGGAGCTGAAGGCGGCCGTCACCTGAGCGATGTCGAGGCCCTGAAGGTAGCGGCGGAAATCCCGGCCGAGGGCCGCGTGGCCGAGCGCGTACTCGACGGTAGCCTGCAGATAACCGAGCTTGCTGCCGCAATCGTAACGCTTGCCCTCGAAGCGGTAGGCATATACCGCCTCCTCGCGCATCAGCGAAGCGATGCCGTCGGTGAGCTGGATCTCCCCGCCGGCGCCCTGACCGATGCGCTCGAGATGCTCGAAGATCGCCGGCGCCAGCACGTAGCGGCCGACCACGGCGAGATTGGAGGGCGCGACCGCGGGTTTGGGCTTCTCGACGATGCTGCGCACGCGGCTGGTGACCGAGCGGTCGGCTTCCACCGCGACGATGCCGTACTTGTCCGTATCCGCACGCGGCACCGACTCGACCGCGAGAATGCTGGCGCGCTTCGCCTCATACACCCGCGCCATCTGCGCGAGACAGGCGACATCGCTGCGGATGAGGTCATCCGCCAGGTGCACGAAGAAGGGCTCCGCCCCGACTGCCGGCTGCGCGCACAGCACCGCGTGCCCGAGCCCGAGCGGCGCGGGCTGGCGGATGTAGATACAGGAGGCATAGGAGGGCAGCACGCTGCGCAGCTGATTGAGCAGATCGCTCTTGCCCTGCTGCTGCAGCATGAGCTCGAGCTCCTGATCGGAATCGAAATGGTCCTCGATGGCGCGCTTGGAGGCGCCGGTGATGAACACCAGGCGCTGCGCACCGGCGGCGAGCGCCTCCTCCACCGCGTACTGAATGAGCGGCTTGTCGACCACCGGCAACATCTCCTTGGGACTCGCCTTGGTCGCGGGCAGGAAACGGGTGCCCAGACCCGCCACCGGAAACACTGCCTTGGTAATAACGTTCATGCAGTCCTCATTTTTTGAGCAGGTCCATGAGGCCTGCTTCGTCCAGTATAGCAACACCGAGTTCGCGCGCCCTGTCGTACTTGCTGCCGGGATCGGCGCCCGCAACGACGTAGTCGGTTTTTTTCGACACGCTGCCGCTGACCTTGCCGCCGCGGTCGCGAATGCGCTGCTGCGCGTCGTCGCGCGCAAGGGTCGGCAGCGTGCCGGTCAGCACGAACGTCTTGCCGAAAACCGGACTTGCCGCATCGAACTGCCGCGGCGCCGTCTCGGCAAAATTGACCCCCGCCTGCAGGAGTTGCGCGATCGCCTCGCGATTGTGCGGCTCCGCAAAAAAAGCCGCAATGCTTTGGGCTACGACCGGCCCCACGTCGGGCACGCGCTGCAGGGCTTCCGCGTCGGCCGTCTCGAGGCTGTGCATGCCGCCGAAATGCCGCGCGAGATCCTGCGCCGTGGCCTC
>DATKMV010000009.1:0-45040 GCA_035541695.1 Steroidobacteraceae bacterium | reverse complement strand
AGCGGCCTGGGCGACGCTCGGGCACGGCGTAGCGCGGCTCGTCGACTATCAGGACGAGCCTTACGCGCGCGAGTATCTCGAGCAGCTTGCGCCGATCGCTGCGCTCGAGCCGGCAGGTGAGGCCGATGCCCGGCTGACCTGCGCGGTCGCGCGCGGACTCGCTCTGTGGATGTCATACGAGGACACGATCCGGGTGGCGCAGCTCAAGACCCGTGCGGCTCGCGCTGAGGCGATCCGGCGTACCGCCGCTGCACGGCCCGGTCAGGTGATCCAGGTTCGCGAGTTCCTCAAGCCGCGGGTCGAGGAGATCTGCGGAACGTTGCCGGAACGGCTCGGCCGGCGGCTGCTCGCTTCGCCGGCCTGGCGTCGCCGCCTCGGCAGGTTCGCCGGCGAGCGCACCGTGCGCACCACCACCGTGAGCGGCTTCCTGCTGCTGCGGACCGTGGCGGGGCTGAGACGGTTGCGCCGCGGGACGCTCCGGCATGCGCTCGAGCGGGCGCAGATCGACGCCTGGCTCGCCGCACTCGTGGAGCTGGCGCGAAGGGACTACGGGCTTGCGCTGCAGCTCGCCGAATGCCAGCGTCTGGTGCGGGGCTACGGCGATACCCACGAGCGCGGGCTGGCCAGCTTTCAAAAGATCCTCGCCTGCGCCCGCGGTCTTGCGGGTCGGGAGGACGCGGCGGCGAGGCTCGCGCGGCTGCTCGCCGCTGCGCAGGCCGATGATCGGGGCGAGGCGCTCGGGCGCGAGCTCGCCATGCTCGGGCAGGCCGGCTGAGAGGAGTGAGCTGCACATGAGCTATCGCAACGACGCGGCCGCCATCCGGGCGCTGGTGCGTGCGGACGCGGTACACCGCGATGTGTACCTGAGCGCGGAGCTCTTCGAGCTCGAGATGGAGCAGCTGTGGCGCAACACCTGGATCTATGTGGGGCACGACAGCCAGATTCCGGCGGCGGGCGACTTCTACACCACCGACATCGCCCGTCAGCCGGTCATCATGCTGCGCGACAACGAGGGCGCGGTGCGGGTGCTCATGAACCGCTGCGCGCACAAGGGCGCCCGGCTCGTGAGCGCCGCGAGCGGGCACTGCGAAGCGGGCGTGCTGCGTTGCCCTTACCACGGCTGGACGTATCGGCTCGATGGCTCGGTGCGCGCCATCCCGCTCAAGTCCGGGTACGACGGCACGGCGCTCGCCGAAACTCCCGCCGGCAAAGGCGTGGTCACCCTCGCCAACGTGGTCAACTATCGCGGCTTCGTCTTCGCACGGCTGGCGCCACAGGGGATGGGCTTCGAGGAGTACTTCGGCGAGTCTCTCACCTCGATCGACAACATGGTGGACCGCGCGCCTGCGGGGCGCCTCGAAGTCGCGGGCGGCGTGCTGCGCTTCATGCACGACTGCAATTGGAAGATGTTCGTCGAGAACCTCAACGACACGATGCACCCCATGGTGGCGCACCAGTCCGCGGCCGGCACCGCCAAGAAGCTCTGGGCAGATCAGCCGGCCGGGGCGCCGCAGCCCATGGCGATGGAGCAGTTCCTGCCGTTCGTCAATGGCTACGACTTCTTCGACAAGATGGGCGTGCGCATTTACGACAACGGCCACAGCTACAGCGGGGTGAGCTTCTCGATCCATTCGAAGTACTCGCCCGAGGGCGAGTACGAGTCGTTGATGGAGAAGACCTACGGTGCCGAGCGGGCACGCGCGATCCTCGGTGAGGTACGGCATAACACCGTGTACTACCCGAGTCTCACCATCAAGGGAGCGATCCAGTCGATCCGGGTGGCGCGCCCGATCGCGGTCGATCGCACGCTGATCGAGAGCTGGACCTTCCGGCTCGTGGGAGCACCGCTGCGACTCCTGCAGCGCACCGTGATGTACTCGCGCCTCATCAACTCCCCGGCTTCCATCGTCGGCCACGATGACCGGCACTGTTACCGCTCCATCCAGGAAGGACTGGCAGCCGAGGGTAACGAGTGGGTGAGCCTGCACCGTAACTACTCGGCCGCCGAGCGCGAGCACCTGGCGGGTGTCTACAACGGCACGAGCGAAGTGTCGATGCGCGGACAATACCGCGCATGGGCGCAGTTCATGACGGCTGGGATGGCGAGCGGAGAGTCCCCATGAGCGTGGCCCGCGTCGACGCGGCGGCGCTCACGAGCTTCGTGTACGAGGAGGCGCGGCTGCTCGATGAGAAGCGCTTCGACGAGTGGTACGAGCTCTTCACCGAGGACGCCTTCTATTGGATGCCCCTCACCCGCGGCCAGCCCGACGGCGAGAACTACACTTCTCTGCTCTACGAGGACAAGCTGCTGCTGCGCATACGCATCGAGCGGCTGAAGAGTCCCCATGCGTTCTCGCAACAGCAGCCGAGCTTCTCGCAACACCTGCTGCAGGCACCGATCGTCGAGTCCAGCGGCGACGATGCGCGCTCCTGGGTGATGCGCACCCCCTTCCTGTACGTCGAGTCACAGCTCGATAACCAGCTGCTGCTCGCCGGGGTGAGCCGCTTGCATCTCGTGCAGCTCGATGGGCGACTGCGCATCCGCCTCAAGAAGGTCGAGCTCGTCAATTGCGACGCGGCGCTGCCCCAGATCCAACTGTTCCCATGACGGGACCCGCGGCGGCGCACGTATCGGGCACCGTCGCCGAGGCATTCGCCGCGAGTGCGGCGCGTTACGCCACACACGACTTCCTGCAGGTGCTCCCGGAGACCGCCGCGCAGCTCGGCACCGAGCCGCGCATCTGGCGCTACGCGGAAGCCGCCGCGGAGATCGCTCGCCTGCGCGCTGCCTATGCCGCGGCCGGCTACGGCCATGGCCACCGCGCGGGGCTGCTGCTGCTCAACCGCCCGGAGTTTCTTTTTCACTTCATTGCGCTCAACGGACTCGGCGTGTCCGTCGTGCCGATCAACGCCGAGTGGCGCGCGGGCGAGCTCGAGTACCTGATCGCGCACAGCGAGATCTGCATCGCCGCCTGCGTGGCGGAGCGCAGCTCGATGCTTGCGGCCGCGGCGAAGACCGTCGGACGCCCGCTCGAGCTCACCGGTCCCGCAGGTGAAGGCATCGGGCCGGCGCCGGTTGCGCCTCCGCAGAGCGGGCGGCACCCCGATGTCGACAGCGAGTGCGCTCTTCTTTATACCTCCGGTACGATGGGCCGGCCGAAAGGCTGCGTACTTGCAAACGAGTATTACCTCCACATGGGAGCCTGGTACCTCGCTGCCGGCGGCCTGTGCGAGATAGGCCCCGGGGCCGAGCGGATGGTCACACCGCTGCCACTGACGCACATGAATGCCATGGCCTGTTCGACCATGTGCATGCTGCTGAGCGGCGGATGCCTGGTGCTGCTCGATCGCTTTCATCCGCGCTCCTGGTGGCAGAGCGTCCGCGCCGCACGCGCCACCATCATTCACTATCTCGGCGTGATGCCAGGGATCCTGCTGTCCGCTCCGGAGGATGCCAACGACCGTCGCCACGAGGTGCGCTTCGGCTTCGGCGCCGGCGTCAATCCGCGCCACCACGCGGCTTTCGAGGCGCGTTTCGGCTTTCCGCTGCTCGAGGCCTGGGCGATGACCGAAACCGGCGCCGGTGCGGTCGTGATCGCAAACCGCGAGCCCCGCGAGGTCGGTACCGGCTGCTTCGGGCGTGCCGCAGCCGACATCGAATGTCGCATCGTCGATGAAGAGGGACGTGACGCGCCGGCGGGGAGTTCCGGTGAGCTCTGGGTGCGGCATGCCGGTCCGCGACCCCGCTTCGGCTTCTTCCGGCGATATCTCAAGGATGAGGCGGCGACGGAGGAGGCCTGGCGCGGCGGCTGGTTCCACACCGGCGATCTCGTGAGCCGCGATGCCGCCGGCAACATGCGCTTCCTCGATCGCCGCAAGAACCTGATCCGGCGCAGTGGCGAGAACATCTCCGCGGTCGAGGTGGAATCGGTATTGTCCCAGCACCCGGCCGTGCGCGTGGTCGGAGTGACGGCAGTGCCGGATGAGCTGCGCGGGGACGAGGTGCTCGCCTGCGTGGTGCTTCGATCCCCGGCGGCGGCCAGCGAGAGCCTGGCGCGCGAGCTGTCGAGCGTCTGCCGCGAGCGGCTCGCCTACTTCAAGGCGCCGGGCTACATCGCCTTCTGCGACAGTCTGCCGCTCACCCCGACCGAGAAGATCCAGCGCAACGCCCTGCGCGAGCTCGGACGGGAATTCCTCGCGCGCGGCGCGTGCATCGACCTGCGCTCGCTCAAGCGGCGCGACCCCTGATGAGCGCGCGCGCGGACTATACGGGAGTCGCCGTCACGGTCCCGGTCACCGTGCCGTACGTGCGTTACTCGACCCGCAGCACGCACTTCTTCATTGCGCGTGCGCTCGCCGCGCTCCTGAAGGGCGCGGGACTCCGGAAAAGCGAGGTCGACGGCGCCTGTGTCTCGGGGTTCCTGCTCTTCCCGGACACGGCGGTCGGGCTGACGCAGCACCTCGGCCTCTCGCCGCGCTGGCTCGATCACATCCCCACCGGCGGTGCGAGCGGCATCGTCGCATTGCGGCGCGCAGCCCGCGCCGTGCAGAGCGGGGATGCGGAGATCGTCGCCTGCCTCGCAGGCGATACCAACCACGTCGATTCCTTCCGGCATACCATCGCGAGCTTCAGCCAGTTCGCGCGCGATGCCGTGTACCCTTACGGCTCGGGCGGTCCCAACGCCAGCTTCGCCTTTCTCACGGATTACTTCATGCGGACCCGGGGCGCACGCCGCGAGGACTTCGGCAAGCTGTGCGTCGCGCAGCGGCAGAATGCACTCTCCTTCCCGCACGCGCTCTTCAGGAAGCCGCTCACGATGCAGGAGTATCTGGAGGCGCGCCCGATCGCCGAGCCGCTGCACCTCTACGACTGCGTCATGCCGTGCGCGGGCGGGGAGGGCTTTCTCGTCATGACGGTCGAGCGCGCGCGCGCCCTCGGCCTCCCGTACGTACAGATCCTCGGCACCATCGAGCGCCACAACGCCTACGCGGACGATCCGATCCAGATGCACGGCGGCTGGCTGCTCGATCGCGATGCGCTCTATGGCCAGGCCGGCATCGGACCCGCGGATATGGATCTGGCGGCGGTCTACGACGACTACCCGGTCATCATCGCCATGCAGCTCGAGGATCTCGGGCTTGCCCCCGGCGGTGAGGTCGTGCAGTTCATCCGCGACAACACGTTCACGCACGAGGGGACGCTGCCGCTCAACACTTGCGGCGGGCAGCTCTCGGTCGGCCAGGCGGGTGCGGCCGGCGGCTACCTGGGGCTCGTCGAAGCGCTGCGCCAGCTCTCCGGCAGCGCGCTCGGCGCGGTGGTGCGCGACGCCCGGCATGCGCTCGTCAGCGGCTTCGGCATGATCAACTACGACCGCGGACTCTGCAGCGGGGCTGCAGTGCTCGCGCGGGGCACAGCGTGACCGAGCCCCTCTCGCGCCCGAAGCGCAAGAACCCGGTGATGCGCACCCGGCGCTCGGTGCTGCCGCCCTGGATTCGCAGCCGCGTGGCGCTCGGCATGACCGCCGCCGCCGCCGAAGGACGTTTCGAGTTGCAGGTGTGCGCCGACTGCGGCGCGGTGCAGTATCCGCCGCGCGAAGCGTGTCACCGCTGCCTCTCGGAGCGGCTGCCGTGGCGCGAGCAGTCAGGGAGCGGTGAGCTGCTATCCCAGACGCTGCTGCGTCACAGTCACGATGTGTTCTACCGCGAGCGCCTGCCGTGGCGGCTCGGCATGGTGAGGCTCGATGCGGGGCCGACGCTCGTCGTGCACTTGCACGGCGAGGTTGCGCCGCCGCCCGCGCGCGTGCGGGTCGGCGCGCGTCTCGACAAGGCGGGCATGGCGGTGCTCGTGGCATTTCCGGAGAAGGACGTACCCAACATGGCAGATGACAGGCAGCTGCGCGAGATGACCTGCGATCCGAAGTTTCGCAAGGTGCTGGTGACCGATGGCAAGACCGCCGTCGGCCAGGCGCTGGTGCGTGCGCTCGCCGCCGCCGGCGCGGATCCGATCTGGGTCGGGCACGCCGAGCCCTGGAAGAAATTCCCCGGTCTGGTCGAGCTCACGCAGCTGCCGCAGGTGACGCTGCTGCCGCTCGATGTGACCAACGGCCGCTCGGTCAAGGAGATCGCCGCTGAGATCGGCGCGAAGGTGGACATCCTCGTCAACAACGTGGAGTTGCACCGCACTTACGGCATCGGCGCGCGCTATGGAACCGAGGTGGCGCGGGCGGAGATGGACATCAACTACTTCGGGCTGTTGCGGCTGGCCCAGGAGTTCGGTCCGGTGATGCGCTCGCGCGGCGCCGACGGCCAATCGAGCGCGGTGGCGTGGGTGAACCTGCTGTCGATCTTCGCGCTGTCGAACTATCCCGCTCATGGGACCTTCTCCGCCTCCAAGGCGGCGGCCTACTCGCTCTCGCAGTGCCTGCGCGCCGAGATGCATCCCGCCGGCATCCGGGTCGTCAACGTGTTCCCGGGGCCCATCGACGATGAGTGGAACCAGCAGCTGCCGCCGCCCAAGCTCGCCCCCGACGCGCTCGCGCGCGCGGTGGTCGCCGCGCTGCGCGATGGCGTGGAGGATGTGTACCCGGGCGATGTCGCGCAGGAGTGGCTGGCGCGCTTTCGCGAGAATCCCAAGGTTCTCGAGCGCGAGCTGGCCTCGGTCTGAGGGGGCATGCGATGAATCCCAAACGCGCGATCGTCACAGGCGGCAGCACCGGTATCGGCGTCGCGATCTGCCATGAGCTCCTCGAGCGGGGTTACGAGGTGATCGCACTCTCGCGACGCGAGGCGGGCCTCACCTCCCCGCGGCTGCGCTCGGTGCGCGTGGACCTCAGCGACACCGCCGCGACGCGTGCGGCCGTGGAGGAGATTGCCGCGAGCGCTCCCGCGACTACGATCGTGCACAACGCCGGCGCCATCCGTGAGAAGCCGCTCGAGGAGGTCGATCTGGAGGATCTCGAGACGCTGACTCATCTCCACGTGAGCGCGCCGGTGCTCCTGGTGCAGGCTAATCTCGCGGCCATGCGCGCGGCGGGCTACGGGCGCATCGTGCTCGTCTCATCGCGCGCGGTGCTCGGGCTCGCCCGGCGCACCGCCTACGCCGCGACCAAGGCCGCGATGCTCGGGCTGGCGCGCACCTGGGCGCTCGAGCTCGGGCCGGCGGGCATCACGGTCAACGTCGTGGCGCCCGGACCGATCGAGGAGACCGAGATGTTCCATGCGGTCATCGCCAAGGGCAGTCCGCGGCATCAGTCGCTGGCGCAATCCCTGCCGGTGCGCCGCATCGGGCGGCCCGCCGATGTGGCGCGGGCCGTCACCTTCTTCACCGATCCCGAGGCAGGATTCGTGACCGGTCAGACCCTTTACGTGTGTGGCGGGGCATCCGCCGGCGGTGCCGTCCTGTGACCGCTTCGAAGCGAGGTAAAAGCACCATGGCTTCCGGCACGCTCGCAACGCTCGTGCGCGATCTGGCGCAGGGCCGCATCCGGATCATCGACCTCACACAGACCCTTACCCCCGAGTTTCCACAGATCGTCCTGGCGCCGGAGCTCGGCCAGGCGGCGCCGTTCCGGGTCGAGGAAGTCTCCCGCTACGACGAGCGCGGCCCGGCCTGGTACTGGAACAACTTCAGCTGCTGCGAGCACACCGGCACGCACTTCGACGCCCCGATCCACTGGATCTCCGGGCGTCACCTGCCGCAGAACGCCACCGACACGCTGCCACTCGCAGACCTCATCGGCCCGGCCTGCGTCATCGACTGCTCGCGCGAGTCGGCGGCGAATCCCGACTTCCTGCTGACCGCGGAGCGCATCCGCGCCTGGGAGCGCGAGCATGGCCGCATACCGGAGCGCGCCTGGGTGCTGATGCGCACCGACTGGTCGAAACGGCACGATCCCACGGAGTACCAGAACTTCGATGAGGAGGGCCAGCACACCCCCGGGCCCGACACCGACGCGGTGCGGTTCCTCGTGGAGGAGCGCAACGTGATCGGCTTCGGGTCCGAGGCGATCGGCACCGATGCCGGGCAGGGGTTCCATCTGAAGCCCCCGTATCCCTGTCACTACTACATGCATGGCAACGGTCGGCATGGACTGCAGTGCCTCACGAACCTGGATCTGCTGCCCCCCACCGGCGCGGTCATCATCTGTCCGCCGCTCAAGATCAAACAGGGCTCCGGCAGCCCGCTACGGGTACTCGCCCTCGTGGAGGAATAGGGCGCGACGGCCCGGTGCGCTGCCGCGCACCGGTAGACCTGGCCAATTACTTGACATCTAAATAATTTAGGTTCGTAATGTCGCGGTGTCCGCCAGAGGACCTGCCGTGCGGCGAATCGTCTGTCTGGGCGGGGGGCCTGCCGGGCTCTATTCCGCCATCCTCTTCAAGAAGGCGCTTCCCCGGGCGTGCGTCGAGGTCTACGAGCGCAACCGTCCCGATGACACCTTCGGGTGGGGAGTGGTGTTCTCGGATCAGACCATGGAGGGCTTTCGCAACGCCGATGCGGCGACGCACGCGGCGATCACCACGGGCTTCTATCACTGGGACGACATCGATGTGCACTTCAAGGGCGAGGTGATCCGCTCCGGCGGGCACGGTTTCTGTGGCATCGAGCGCAAGCGGCTGCTGAACATCCTGCAGCAGCGCGCCGGCGAGCTCGGCGTGCAGCAGTCCTTCGAATACGAGGTCGAGTCCGACGATCCGTTCCGGGACGCGGACCTCGTGATCGCGGCGGACGGGGTCAACAGCAGGATCCGCCGCGCGCACGCGGCGGTCTTCGAGCCGGACATCGACGTGCGTCCGAACCGCTTCATCTGGCTCGGCACCCGGCAGAGATTTCCGGCCTTCACCTTCGCCTTCGAGAAGACCGGGCACGGCTGGTTCCAGATCCACGCCTACCAGTTCAGCCGCGAGCTCTCGACCGTCATCGTCGAGACGCGCGAGAGCACCTGGAAGGCGCACGGCCTCGATCGGCTCGGTGCGGAGGAGTCGATCCGCTTCTGCGAGCGGCTTTTTCACCGCTATCTCGGCGATGAGCCATTGATGAGTAACGCGCGCCACCTGCGCGGCTCGGCCTGGCTCAATTTCAACCGCGTGCGCTGCAGGCACTGGCACCACGGCAATCTCGTCCTGATCGGCGATGCTGCGCACACGGCGCACTTCAGTATCGGCTCGGGCACCAAGCTCGCGATGGAGGATGCGATCTCCCTCGTTCGCCACGTCGCCGGCGCGAGCGACCTGCGTACCGCGCTCGAGACCTACCAGGGTGAGCGGTCGCTCGAGGTCCTCAAGCTCCAGAGCGCCGCGCGCAACCGCATGGAGTGGTTCGAGAACGTCGACCGCTATACGCATTTCGAGCCCTGGCAGTTCGCCTACAGCCTGCTCACCGGGAGTCAGCGCATCGGTCACGAGAATCTCCGTCTGCGGGATGCGCGCTTCGTCGGCTCCGTCGAGGGAGCGCTGGCGCGCGGCGCGCACGCGTCCGCCGGGCGCCCTCCCATGTTCCTGCCACTCGAGCTGCGCGGCATGAGGCTCGAGAACCGCGTGCTCGTCTCGCCCATGGCGCAGTACAAGGCCAAGGAGGGTGTGCCGGGTGACTGGCACCTCGTTCACTACGGCGCGAGAGCCACGGGTGGCGCGGCGCTCCTCTTCACGGAGATGACCTGCGTGTCGGCGCAGGGCCGCATCAGCCCGGGCTGCACGGGACTGTGGAACGCCGCGCAGGCCGATGCCTGGCGGCGCATCGTGCAGTTCGTGCACGCCGAGTCGCGCGCCAGAATCGGCCTGCAGCTCGGGCACTCCGGCCGCAAGGGCTCGACGCAGCTCGGCTGGGAGGAGGCCGACCACCCGCTCGCGAGCGGTAACTGGGAGACCCTCGCCCCCTCGGCGCTGCCGTACCTGGAAGGGATCAGCGCCGCGCCGGTCGCGATGACCCGCGCCGATATGGACAGGGTGGGGCAGGAGTTCACCCGCGCCGCGCAACTCGGCGCCGAGTGCGGCTTCGACATGCTCGAGCTGCACATGGCGCACGGCTATCTCCTCGCGAGCTTCCTCTCGCCGCTCACCAACCGGCGCAGCGATGAATACGGCGGCACGATCGCCAACCGCTTGCGCTATCCGCTCGAGGTGTTCCATGCGGTGCGCGCGGCGTGGCCCGCCGAGCGGCCGATGTCGGTGCGCATCTCGGCGTGCGACTGGGCCGAGCACGGTCTGACCGAGGCGGAGCTGGTCGCGATCGCGCAGGCCTTCAAGGAGGCCGGAGTCGACATCCTGCATCTGTCCTCGGGGCAGACGGTGCCCTGGCAGCAACCCGTATACGGGCGCATGTGGCAGACGCCATTCTCCGACCTCGTGCGGAACGTCGTCGGCATCCCGACCATCGCGGTCGGCAACATCTTCGAGCCCGATCACGTGAACTCCATCATTGCCGCCGGCCGTGCGGATCTGTGCGCCATCGCCCGCCCGCACCTCGCGGAGCCCTGCTGGACGTTGCACGCCGCGGCCGCACAGAGCTATTCCGCTCAGTGGTGGCCGGATCCGTACCTCTCGGGGAAGGCGCAGCTCGAGCGCAATCTGGCGCGTGCCGCGAGCGCCCCGGAAGCGGTCTGAGGAAGCCATGACCACCGGCGCACTCTCGGGCAAGCACGCACTCATCACCGGAGGGAGCCGCGGCATTGGCGCCGCCATCGCGCGCGCGCTGCTGCACTCGGGCGCACGCGTCACCGTGCTCGGCCGCAACCGCGAGCGCCTCGCCGCCGCGGCTGCGACCCTCTCGCCCGAGGTGGGCTGCGTCGTGGCGGATGTGGGCGAGCGCCCGCAGGTCGCAGCCGCCTTCGCGGCGGCTCGCGCGCAGGCCGGTGAGATCGACATTCTCGTCAACAATGCCGGGCAGGCGGTGAGCGCGCCGCTCGGCAAGACCGACGCTGCGCTATGGCAGCGCATGCTCGCCATCAACCTGACCGGCACCTATCACTGCACACACGAGGCGCTGCCGGCGATGCTGAGCCGCGGGTTCGGCCGCATCGTGAACATCGCCAGCACCGCCGGCAAGGTCGGCTATGCGTACTGCACCGCCTACTGCGCGGCAAAGCACGGTGTCATCGGCTTCACTCGCGCCCTGGCACTCGAGGTGGCCGAGCGGCAGATCACCGTGAATGCGGTCTGTCCCGGGTTTACCGACACGGACATCGTGCGCGAGGCGGTGGCGAACATACAGCGCAAGACCGGGCGCACTGCCGAGGAGGCGCTCGCGACGCTCGAGGCGCGCAATCCGCAGCGGCGACTGATTGCGCCCGCTGAAGTCGCGCATGCGGTGCTGTGGCTCTGCCTGCCGGGCAGTGAAAGCGTCACCGGGCAGAGCATCGTACTCGCGGGCGGGGAGCTCGCCTGATGCCGCGCAGCGCCGCACTCGCACAGCGAGCCTCGCATGCCGATGTCGAAGCGCGTGCGCGGCATGATCATCACGACGCGCTGCGGCTGTGGCTGCGCCTGCTCGCGACGACCAATCTGCTCACCGCACGGGTGCGTACCCGCCTGCAGGAGGATTTCGCCACGACGTTGCCGCGCTTCGACCTCATGGCGCAGCTCGAGCGCGCACCCGATGGGCTCAAGATGGGCGAGCTGTCGCGCCGTATGATGGTGACCGGTGGCAACGTCACCGGCATCACCGATCTCCTCGAGCGCGAGGGCCTCGTGGTGCGGGTCGGTGACCGCCATGACCGCAGGGCGCTGCGGGTGCGGCTGACCGCGGCCGGCCGGCGCGCATTCGCGGCGATGGCGCAGGCCCATGAGCGTTGGATCATCGAGGCGTTCGCGCCGCTCGGCCGCAACGACATTGCACGGATGGCCGAGCTCCTGGGGCGCGTCAAGACACACCTGCGGACGGCGGAGGGCTCTCTCACATGACGGCAGAATCGGCAGGCCGTGCTGGACTGGCGGGGTACAGCGCGCGCCACTTCCAATGGCGCAGCGAGGATCGCGTCGGGCACATCACGCTCTCGCGCCCCGAGCGCAAGAACCCGCTCACCTTCGATTCCTACGCGGAGCTGCGCGATCTGTTTCGCGCGCTGCTGTACGCCGAGGACGTGCGCGCCATCGTCGTGAGCGGCGCCGGTGGCAACTTCTGCTCGGGCGGTGACGTGCAGGAGATCATCGGTCCGTTGACCCGCATGGAGATGCCGGAGCTGCTGCGCTTCACGCGCATGACCGGCGATCTCGTCAAGGCGATGCACGCCTGCCCGCAGCCGATCGTTGCGGCCGTCGACGGCGTCTGTGCAGGGGCGGGGGCGCTCATCGCACTGGCGGCGGATTTCCGGCTCGGGACCGCGCGAGCGCGCACCGCGTTTCTCTTCACGCGGGTGGGGCTCGCCGGCTGCGACATGGGAGCGTGCGCGCTGCTGCCACGGCTCATCGGCCAGGGACGCGCAGCGGAGCTTCTCTACACCGGGCGGGAGCTTTCGGGCGAGGAGGGCGAGCGCTGGGGCTATTTCAACTCGCTCATCGAGCCGGAGCGCCTGCTCGAGCAGGCGCAGCAGCTCGCGGCCCGGCTCGCTGCCGGCCCCACCTTCGCGCACGCGATGACGAAGACCATGCTGCACCAGGAGTGGAGCATGAGCATCGAGCAGGCGATCGAGGCGGAGGCGCAGGCGCAGGCACTCTGCATGAAGACGGCCGACTTTCGCCGCGCCTACGAGGCGTTCAGCAGCAAGCGCAAGCCCGAGTTCAAGGGCGACTGATGGCGCCATCGCTCGAGCATCTCTGCTGGCCCTTCTTCGACGCGCCGCACCGCGCGCTTGCCGAGGCCGCGTGCGCCTTCGGTGAGCGCCACCTCGCGGGCGCTGCGCATCCGCGGGATGAGGCGGCGGTGGATGAGCGGTGCCGGCAGCTCGTGCGGTCGCTCGGTGCGGCCGGTATCACCCGCTACTGCGTGCGCGAAATCGATGGTGGAGCGCTTCCCGAGCTCGACGCCCGCGCGCTGTGTCTCGCGCGCGAGACGCTGGCGTGGTGGGACGGGTTGGCGGATTTCGTGTTCGCGATGCAGGGTCTCGGAAGCGGTGCGCTCTCGATCGCTGGCAGTGCGGAGCTGCGCCGCAGCTACCTGCCGCGCGTCGCGCGCGGCGAGGCGATCGCCGCGTTCGCGCTGTCGGAGCCCGACGCCGGCTCGGACGTCGCGGCGCTCAGCTGCGCGGCGCGGCGCGAGGGCGGCCACTACGTGCTCGAGGGCACCAAGACCTGGATATCGAACGGCGGGATCGCGGACTTCTATTGCCTGTTTGCGCGCACCTCCCCCGGCGTGCGCCGTGCCGACGGCTCAATCGGCGCGCAGGGCATCAGCGCCTTCGTGGTGGAGCCTTCCGATCCCGGATTTCACATCGAGGCGCGCATCGCGGTCATCGCTCCACATCCGCTCGCCCGGCTGCGTCTCGCGAGCTGCCGGGTCCCGGCGGCACGGCTCATCGGCGCGGAGGGCGAGGGGTTCAAGATCGCGATGCGCACCCTCGACATCTTCCGCACCTCGGTGGCGGCCGCGGCGCTCGGTTTCGCGCGGCGCGCACTGGATGAAGCGCTCGGCCACGTGCGCCGGCGCGCGATGTTCGGCAAGGTGCTGGCGGACTTCCAGCTCACGCAGGCGGCGCTCGCCGACATGGTGAGCGGGATCGAGGCGGCGCAGCTTCTCACCTATCGCGCGGCCTGGTTGCGCGACCGGGGCGAGGCGGTCACCCGGGCTGCCGCCATGGCGAAGCTCGCCGCCACCGAGACGGCGCAGGCCGTGATCGATCGGGCGGTGCAGATGTTCGGCGGCCGCGGCGTGACCTCTGGCGAGGTGGTCGAGCGGTTGTACCGGGAGATTCGCGCGCTGCGGATCTACGAAGGCGCGAGCGAGGTGCAGAAGCTTCTCATCGCGAGGGATCTTCTCAAGTGAGCGAAGACATGGACACCCAACAGGTCCTGCAGCCACGCGGCTGGATGCGCCCGCGGGGCTACGCGAACGGCATTGCCGCGAGCGGTCGCCAGGTGTTCATCGCGGGGCAGATCGGCTGGGACGCGCACGGCAGCTTCACCAGCGACCGTTTCGCAGAGCAGGTGCGGCAGGCGCTGAAGAACATCGTCGCGGTCCTCGCCGAGGCCGGCGGTGCTCCGCAGCACCTCGTGCGGCTCACCTGGTACATCACGAGCCGCGAGGAGTACCTGCGCGAGATCGCCGAAGTCGGCGCCGCCTACCGTGAGGTGCTCGGGCGCCACTTCCCTGCGATGTCGGTCGTGCAGGTGGCAGCGCTGGTGGAAGCGCGCGCCCGGGTCGAGATCGAAGCGACCGCCGTCATTCCCGGCTGACGACCCGGATCCGACACATGGCCATGTGGCGACCTCCTGAGCGGATTCGGCACGATGCGCGGCCCGGGCGCTGGCCGAGTGCGGCGGAGGCGGCGCGTGCGCGGCTCTTCAGTCCGGTGCGCGTCGGCAACCTCGAGCTTGCGGCACGCACCTGGGTACCGGCGATGGTGCCGTGGCGTGCCACGGAAGAGGGCTTCGTGACCCCGGCGATCCTCGACTGGTATCGGCGCTTCGCGCGCGGACAGCCCGCCGTGATCGTCGTCGAGGCCACCGGTATCCGCGACGTACCGAGCGGGCCGCTGCTGCGCATCGGGCACGACCGCTTCGTCCCCGGACTGCGCGAGCTCGTGCAGGTGGTGCGGGAGGCAAGCGGCGGCGCGACCCGCCTTCTCATCCAGCTCATCGACTTTCTCGCCATCAAGCGCCGGCCGGAGCCGGCGAGATTCATCGAGCGTCATCTGACGATCACCGACCGGCATCGTTCGCTGCTTCGCATGCAGGATGCCGGGGATGCGGCGGTGCGGGCGCAGCTCGTGCGCCTCACGGAAGAGGAGCTGGCAGCAGTGCTCGCGCCGCGCGAGCTCGAGGCACTGCGGATGGGATACCGCGAGCGCGTGACCGATATGCAGCTCGCGCACGTGCGCGATCTGCCGCAGACCCTATCGGGCTCGTTCGCGGCAGCAGCACGCCGCGCGCGCGATGCGGGCTTCGATGGCGTCGAGCTGCACTACGCCCATGCGTACACCATGGCCTCCTTCCTCTCGGCAACCAACAACCGCAGCGATGGCTATGGCGGTGCACGGGAGTGCCGCATCCGCCTGCCGCTCGAGGTTCTCGCCGCGGTGCGCGCCGCCGTCGGCGCGGACTACGCCGTCGGCTGCCGCATGCTCGCCGACGAATGTATCGGCGGCGGCAACGATGTCGAGGACGCCGCCTGGCTCGCCGCGCGACTGGCGCGCGGCGGAATGGACTTCATCTCACTCTCCCGCGGCGGGAAGCTCGATGATGCCCGGCAACCCAAGGTCGGTGAGGCGGCCTATCCCTATACCGGTCCGAGCGGCTACGAGTGCATGCCCTCCTACTACTCGGACCAGAAAGGACCGTACGGCCGGAACATTCCGGCGGCCGCGCAGGTGCGAGCGGCGGTGCGCGCCGCCGGCCTCCACACCCCGATCGTGGCCGGCGGTGGGATTCACAACTTCGAGCAGGCCGAAGGCATCCTCGAGCGGGGGCAGGCGGACCTCGTGAGCTTTGCACGCCAGGCTTTGGCCGACCCCGACTGGTTCCGCAAGGTGCGCGCCGGCCGTGGCGCCGAGGTGCGGCTGTGCCTTTACACGAACTACTGCGAGGCGCTCGATCAGCGCCACCGCGAGGTGACCTGCGAGCTGTGGGACCGTGAGGACGTGGGGCAACCCGGCGTCGCGCTCGCCGCCGATGGCAAGCGCCGCCTGGTGGCGCCTGTCTGGAACGAGTGAGCTCGCGCACCTGCTGCCGGACGGCTGCTTTCGCGCCATGACCTTTTCTAATAGGCCAGATCACAATCTATCGCTTGGCGTGCGCTGAGCGCACGGCTTAGGCTGACCCCATGACGCGACTGACCGGCGCCACGGCCCTGCTGCGAGGGCTGATTGCACACGGCATCGACACGGTCTTCGGACTCCCCGGAGGTCAGCTCGATCATTTATTCGACGCGCTCTATCACGAGCGCTCACGCGTGCGTCTGATCGTGACGCGGCACGAGCAGGGCGCTGCCTACATGGCATTCGGCTACGCGCGTTCCACCGGGCGGCCGTCCGTGTACACCGTCGTGCCGGGTCCCGGAGTCCTCAACTCCACGGCGGCGCTCTGCACCGCCTATGCCTGCAACGCTCCGGTCCTGTGTCTCACTGGGCAGATTCCCTCCGGCTCGATCGGCCGCGGCTTTGGTGAATTGCACGAGTTGCCGGACCAGCTCGCGACGCTCCGCACGCTCACCAAGTGGGCAACGCGCGTCGACACTCCGGCCGAGGCTCCCGCCGCGATCGCGGAAGCCTTCCGGCAGATGCGCGCCGGCCGGCCTCGGCCGGTGTCGGTCGAGATGGCGATGGATGTGATGGCACGCGAGGGTGACGTACCCGAGCCGCGCGTCGCGGACATCGAGCCCGCGCGGCCGGATCCGGACGCCATCACCGCCGCCGCGCGCGCCATCGCCGCGGCGCGCAGCCCGATGATCTATGTCGGTGGCGGCGCGACCCACGCCGCGGCCGAGATTCGGGCGCTCGCGGAGCTGCTGCAGGCGCCGGTGGTATCGTTCCGCGCCGGGCGAGGCATCCTGAGTGATGAGCATCCGCTCGGGCTCACACTCCCGGCGGGGCACCGCCTGTGGCCGCGGGTCGATCTGGTGATCGGCATCGGCTCGCGCATGATGGAGCCGTTGATGCACTGGAGGCGCCCGCCCGATATCAAGGTAGTGCGCATCGACATCGACCCCGCCGAGATCACGCGCCACGGTGAGCCGACGGTGGGGATGGTGGCGGACTCTCAGCTCGCCGTGCAGGCGCTCGTGCCGGCTCTCGAGCGGGTGCTCGGGGCGCGGCAGCGTCCGGCGCTCGATGTCGCCGCTGCCAAGCACGCGATCGCAGGCGAGATCCGGAAAGTGCAGCCGCAGTTGGAATTTCTGGGTGCGATCCGCGAGGTGTTGCCGCGTGATGGCATCTTCTGCGACGAGATCACGCAATGCGGCTTCGCCTCCTGGTATGGATTCCCCGTCTACGCGCCGCGCCAGCACATCAACTGCGGCTATCAGGGAACGCTCGGCTACGGCTACGCCACCGCGCTCGGCGTCAAGGTCGCCCACCCCGATCGCGCCGTGGTATCGATTGCCGGCGATGGCGGCCTGCTGTTCAACATCCAGGAGCTGGCGACCGCCGTGCAGTACGGGATTGCACTGAAGACCATCGTCTTCAACAGCAACTCGTTCGGGAACGTACAACGCCAGCAGCGCGAGTGGTTCGGCAACCGCATCATCGGCTCGGATCTACGCAATCCGGATTTCGTGGCGCTGGCGCAGGCCTTCGGCGCTGCCGGCTACAAGGCGGAGACACCCGCACAGCTGCGCGGCGTGCTGGAGCGCTCACTCGCCGAGCCGGGACCTGCGCTCATCGAGGTGCCGGTAGGAGACATGGCTACGCCCTGGCAGCACCTCATCTTTGCCGAGCAGGCATGAATCGCACGCCTCTCGCACAGCTGCAGGCCCTCCTCGGTCGAACGCCGGTGATTCCGGTGCTCACCATCGAGCGCGCCGCCGATGCGGTGCCGCTCGCCACCGCTCTGCTCGCCGGGGGCTTGAGAGTTCTGGAAGTCACTTTGCGTACGGAAGCGGCGCTCGAGGCGCTGGCCGAGATTGCCACCAGGGTGCCCGAGGCGGTCGTCGGTATGGGGTCAGTCATCGAGGAAGCGCAGTTTGCGGCGGCGACTCGCCGCGGCGCGCGCTTCGTGGTCTCTCCGGGAGCGACCGAGGGGCTCGAGGCCGCAGCTGCCGCGGCCGGTGTGCCCTGGATCCCTGGGGTTCAGTCGGTGAGTGAGGCGCTCGAGCTGCGGAGCCGCGCCTACCGCTTTCTGAAGCTGTTTCCAGCTGCCGCGGCCGGCGGGGTGGAGTTTCTGCGGGCCATCGCAGGGCCCCTGCCCGATGTTTGGTTTTGTCCGACGGGCGGTGTGAGCGCGGCGAATGCGCGCGACTACCTCGAGCTCGCCAACGTCGCCTGCGTCGGCGGCTCCTGGCTTGCCCCGCCGGAGCTCATCGTGCGCCAGGACTGGAACCGGATCCGCGAGCTCGCCAGGGAAGCGCGGGCCCTGCGCCCCTAGCGCTGCATCGAGATCTCACCCCGCAGCACCGCCTCGATCTCATGCTCGGCTGCGAGACTGAAATCCCCGGGCAACGCATGCTTCAGGCAGGCCGCCGCGGCCGCAAAGTCGAGCACGCGCTGCGTGTCGAAGTGACCGAGCAAGCCGTGCAGCACCGCCGCCGCGAATGCATCGCCGCTGCCGATGCGATCGACGACCTCCCCGAGGGGGTAGTGGCGCGTGCTGAACAGTCCTTCTCGCGACATCATGAGAGCGGTGAGATCCTGCATGTCAGCACCGTGGTGTATGCGCAGCGTCGAGGCGACGTAGCGCAACTGCTCGAAGCGTGCGAGCGCCGCCAGAGCGGCGGCCGCGAACTGCTCCTGTGTGTTGCCGCCATGCTCCGCGGGCTGGCGGCCGAGGATCAGCGCGAGGTCCCGCTCGCTCGCGAAGAGGAGCTCCGCACCGCCGGCGATCTCGCGCAATATGCCCGCGGCGTCCTCTGCGCCGGCCCAGGCGCTCCACAGCGAGGTGCGGTAATTGCAGTCGAAGGAGATTCGCACACCGCGACTGTGCGCCGCACGCGCCGCGGTGAGGGTTGCATCCGCTGCGCGCCGTCCGAGCGCAGGCGTGACGCCCGAGAGATGCAGCCACTCCACCCCGGTCAGCAGCTCGCCCCACGGGAGATCCTCGCCCGCGGCCAGCGCAAACGCCGAGTACGCCCGGTCGTAGAGCACCTGGGTCGCCCGGTGGCCAGCACCTGTCTCGACGAAGTAGAGGCCCATCCTGCCTGCGGCCGCGCGGATGCCTTCGACCTGTACCCCGTGCCGGCGCAGCTCGCCGACGCACAGACGTCCGAGCGCGTTCTGCGGCACGAAGCTGACCATCAGTGAGCGGTGACCGAGCTGGGCGAGCGAGATGGCGACATTGGCCTCCGCACCGCCGACGTGCAGGTGCAGCTCACGCGCCTGCTGCAGGCGCTCGCACCGAGGTGGCGAGAGCCGCAGCAGGATCTCGCCGAAACAGACGACCTGCGCACCCGGGCGGCTCGGAGCGGGCTGCTCTGCCATGTCACCCTCTCATCAGTGCACGCCGCCAGCGGAGGCTGTCGTGGCCGCATCCAGGTGCCGATCGAAGAATCGTCCGAGGATGTCATACACCTCGCGGGACTCCGGCAGCTCGGGGTGAATCATAAACGCATGCCACAGTCCATCGAAGATGATGAGCTCGGCATCGACCCCGGACTCCCACAGCCGACGCTGCATGAGGGTTTCGGAGCTCGCGGCGAAATCGCGACTGCCCGCGAGGAGCAGCGTCGGCGGAAATCTCTCGAGCAGCGCCGCCGACTCGATCGGCGCGACCAGCGGATCGTGTACATCGGCGCCGGCGAAATAGGGCAAGCCCGAGAGCGATAGCGGCGGGGCCGCGGGCGGCACCACGTTCACACCCAGCAGCAACCACGAAAGATAGGCGGAGTCTCCTCCCATCTCGGCACCAGTGCCGCACAGGGTGGCAATGGCCCCCGGTTGCGGAAGGTTGTGTGCCGCAAACCAGGCGACCGACTCGGCGGTCAGAACTCCACCGGCGGAGCAGCCGAAGATACCGATGCCTTTCGCCGGGTAGGTCTCGAGCAGCGCCTGGTACACCGCAGCAACGTCTTCGGAGGCAGCCGGAAACTTGAATTCTGGCGCCATCCGGTAGTCGACGCTCACGACCTTGATGCGACTCGTTGCGGCGATCGGGATTGCCTGCATCATCGCCTCGCTGCCCGCTCCCCAGATGAAAGCCCCACCGTGGAGGCTGATCAGAGCTCGCTTCTGATTCCGCGGCGTGATGCCCTCTGCGGGTACGACCACATCGGTACGGACGCCGCCGAGCCTCTCCGAGGTGATGGTGACCGGGTAGAGCCTGTGCATCTCCGCGAGGGCTTTGTCCGTGCCCTCACTCTGCATTTTTCTCAGCGCGATGAGATCTCCGCGCAGGGTGGGCTCCGGTGGCGCCTTGCGCAGCTCGGCCCAGATGCGCGCGGCCTCGGCACTGGCGAATTGCGAGTACGGGATCGCCGCCGCCAGGGTAGGGATGGCTTTGGGGTCGGGGCTGCCAGGGGCTCGTGCGGGAGGGGCGCTGGCGTCGGACCCGCTGCCCGCTGCCGGTGCCGCGAGCGAGGCCAGGGTCAGCACGGTAAGCGCTGCGAGGTGAGCTCGAAACATCACGCGCACCCAGCCTCACCAGGACGACCAGGTGCGCGTGCAGCCATCACCCGATGGCTCAATGAGTCCGGTACGTGAGCTGCAGGCGCCACATCCGCGGGTGCGGACGTACCCGCACACCGCCGAAGCCGAAGTGATCGCCGGTGCCGGTGTAGTACTCCTTCTGGAAGGCATTATCCACGGTGCCCGCGAGCGTGAATCGCCCTACGTTTACGCCGGCATTGAAATTGGCGACCGCATACGACGGCATCTGGAAGGGGAAGGACGGGAGCCCGAGGCGCTCGGCCCCGACCGCTTCGAGGTTCGAGAACGAGGAGTCGCGGTACATCTCATCCCACCGCACGTACCAGCTCGAGTCCTGACCGAAGGTCTGCGTCCACTGGACGGTCGCGCTGCCGGTCCACTTGGGCGACTGCGGCAGAGGCAGCCCGGACATGTCGACCGGCATGCCGTAAATGACGGCGGTGGGAAAGCTGCCGAACTTCGCATCGAGATAGCCGGCCGAGAGCGCCAGGGTGAGCGGGGTGATGGGGCGGAAGCGGGTTTCGACCTCGACGCCCTTGCTGGTCGCCGAGGAGGCATTCTCGGTCACCTGGACGGCGGAGCTGATGTCGCCGGGGACCGCAAGGTAATTCACCTCGGACTGCAGGTCATGCCAGTCGAGGTAGAACATCGAGGCGTTGAAGAGAGCCTTGTGATCCAGGAACTCACTCTTGTAGCCGACCTCGTAGTTCCAGACCTTCTCCGGAGCAAACGGCTTGTTCTGCTCCGGCAGCTCCGCGTTGAGATCGTTGCCGCCCGCCTTGTAGCCGTGCGAGACCGTGCCGTACAGCATGTTGTCCGAGGTCGGCTTGTAGCTGACGACGACGCGCGGCGAAAAGTCGTTATAGCTCGAGCTGCCGTACAGATCCGCCTGCGGCGTACCGAACGCCACGAGCCCGGTGACTGAGTCGTCGATCTGATCGTGCGAGTAGCGGCCACCGAGCGTCAGGGCCCATTTGGGAGTCGGCTTCCAGGTGGCCTCGGCATAGACTCCGCTGTTTTTATCGCTGTAGCTGGCGACGTTCTCGTTCACCGGCAGGTTCGGGAAGGGCGGAATGACCGGGACGGTAACGCCGGTGTCCGGGTAGGTGTAGGTGAACTGGGTACCGAGCGCGACCAGGCTGTGGTTATTGACCGTATCCTTGGCATAGATGGCGCCCACCACCCAGTCGAGCGTGTCGCTGGGCTTGGATTGGAGCCGCAGCTCCTCGCCGTACGATTTCGCTTCCCACTGGTTGCTGCGATTGATCGCATCGACGCTCACCCCGTCCTCGTCGTAGAAGCGGTTGTTCGTCGTCTCGATGTAGCCGGTGATCGATTTGAGCGTGGCGCCGCCGAAGTCGTAAGCGAGCCGCAGGTTCCCCTCGTGCAGGTCGGAGTCGTTCCACTCTCTATGGGTGCCGTGGTTGACGAGACTCTGATTGCGCGGATAGAAGCCGAGACCGTCGTCGATCGGGCGGAAGGTAGGTCCCTCGATGCTTATCGTATCGAGCTCCAGCACCCCGGTGTTCACGTTGGGATCGATGCCGTCGGCGTAGTGTGCATAGGTAAAGGACGCATCCGCCGTGAACTGCGGAGTGATCAGCCAGCGCGCTGCGAGACGGGCGTCGGTGTGATCGTAGCCGCTGTTCGGCGTGCCGAGGGGATTGACGTTCTTCACGATCCCGTTGCTGCTCTCGAATCCTATGACACCGCGCAGGAAGAAGGTGTCGCTCACCGGGGTATTGACGATGAGATGGCCGCCCCAGGTGTCGTAATTTCCGCCGAAGCCCGAGACTTCGGCGAACCAGTTCTTGTCCGGCAGATTGGTCGAGATATTGATGGCGCCGCCCGCCGCGTTGCGCCCGAAGTAAGTGCCCTGGGGTCCGCGCAGCACCTCGACCGTCGCCATGTCGAGCAGCGTCGGATTGATCGTGCCGGCGGCCACGGTGCCGACGTTGAATTCGTCGATGTAGTAGCCGATCGAGTTGGCGACCGCGCGCTCACCGAGGGAGACGTTGCTGACGCCGCGGATGCTGATGCGGATCGAGTTCTGGCCGTTCAGGCCGTCCTCCGCGAAGCTCACATTGGGCGCCATGGACAGATAGTCGGCGGCGGTGTTGATGTCAGCGATCCGCATATCCTCGGTCGTGAATGCCGTCAGGCTGATCGGCACATCCTGCGAGGGCTCGACGCGTCGCTGCGCCGTCACCATCACTTCCTCGAGCTGCGAAGAGCTGGACTCGTCCGCGGTGGCAGTCTCCGCCGCGCTGCCCGGCTGTGAGTACGAGGCCGCAGAAATGGCCAGCAGGCCGCCGGCGAAGGTGGTGAACTTGCGCATCTCGTGCCCCCTGAGACTTCTCTTGTGCGCTGTCTGCGCGGCTACCGAATCTATCGGACTTGGCCGCAGGCCCCACACTGATTCTTTTTAATGGGGCGTATTACGCGCATTTATGCGCCGCGTGGACCGGCAATCAGCGCAGCAGGGCGGCGACGCTCAATCCCACGAAGTTACCGACGATGTGGCAGAAGATCCCGGTCATCACGGCTGGACTGATCATGGAGTACCAGCCTTTACCCGCGACCACCGCCACGGTTGCCGCGGGACCGACGATCGCAGCGCCGCAGCCCGTGACCGCCTCGGCCACATCGAGCTTCAGGAGCTTGGAGAGCAGCATGCAGATCACGATGCCGACGCCGAGCAGGATGATGACGTAGAAGAAAAGGCTCACCGCATTATCGAGAAATGCCGTGATATTCGTGCCGAGCCCGATGACCCCGAAGAACAGGTACATGAAGAGCATGCCGAGCTCGAACTCGCCCTTCAGCCGGCTCAGCCGCGCTGGAAACAGATTGGCGACCACCACCGTGAGCGCCGTGACGTAGAGGATCGTGTACTGGCTCTGATCGTGGCCGCTGAGCCTGCCTATCAGGCTTCCCAGAGCGCGCGCGCAGGCGCAGATCACGAACGCCAGGGCGAGAGCGCCTGATATATGAGTCAACTGGAGGCTCGGAGGCCCGCTCAGGGCCGCAGCACCCGCCCCATCGCCGCCGGGCCGCTCCGGCTCACGGCCCGGAATGAAACGGCGGACCACGCTCAGGGTCGGCAGAGCGATGAGGGCCATGAGCCCCATGACGCTCGGGATCATGCTGGCGCCGGTCGCGGCCGCGAATTCCGAGGCGCTCATGCGCAGCGCATTCGCCACCGCCACCATGCTGATCGTGCCGCCGATGAAGGCGCCGGCGTAGAAGCCCGCCACCTTGGGTTGGACATGCCAGGGCTGGAGCAGGAAATAACCGACCAGGACACCCACCACGATGCCGACGCAGGCCGCGGCGAAGCCGATCATGACCCGGCCACTCTCCACGAAGATACGCTTCAGGTCCGCCTTGATCATGAGCAGCGGGATCGCCGCCGGCACCAGGTAGTCGTTCACGAACGCGCCGACCGGGGAGGAGAAGGGGGTGACGTGCGTGTTCGACAGCAGCAGCCCGAGGACCAGGATGCACAGTACCCCGGGAATCGTCTTGCCGAAGCGCGAGCCGTCGGCGAGGAAGCCGAGCCACGCCAGGCTGAAGAGGATCGCTGTCAGCGACAGCACATCATTCGGTTGGATGAGTGTCACGGTCGAGCCCACCTGGTTGTTATGCTGGCATTATGGTCGGTTGGATCCGGCAGCATCCTCATGACCTTTTCTAATCCCCTGCATCACTATCTATCACTTGGCGCGTTGCAGCGGCCGAATTAGGCTGCCCGATGAATAGCGCTTACGCTCCTGTCACCATCCTCACCAGCATGACAGCTTGGTCATACCCCTGCACGAAGCGCGGGCAGCGCGTCGTATGACGAGCCCTCACCCGCGTCCCGGTCTGCAGCACGTGGCACCCTACGTGCCCGGAGCGCGCGAGATCGAAGGCACCGCGGATCCGATCAAGCTCTCCGCCAACGAGTCACCGCTCGGACCGAGTCCGCGCGCGATCGCCGCCTACCACGCGCTCGCTCCGACGCTGTTCCGTTACCCC
Organism: Steroidobacteraceae bacterium; assembly: GCA_035541695.1. Lineage (GTDB taxonomy): Bacteria > Pseudomonadota > Gammaproteobacteria > Steroidobacterales > Steroidobacteraceae > 13-2-20CM-66-19. The sequence goes on along the minus strand of DATKMV010000009.1, from coordinate 20,639 downwards.
GACGCCAGTCAGCGCGGTCTGCGCGCGGCGATCGGGCAGGTGTATGAGGTCGAGCCCGAGCGGGTCATCTGCGGCAATGGATCGGATGAGGTGCTCTCCTTCCTCATCCGCGCGTACGCCGGAGTGGGCGATGAGGTGATCCTCAGTCAGTACTCCTTCGGGATGTGCTTCACTCACACTCACGTGCAGGGGGCCAAGGTGGTCGTCGCACCCGAGCCTGACTGCCGTATCTCGGTGAGCGAGATCCTCAGCCGCGTGAGCCCGCAAACGAAGATGGTGATTCTCGCGAGCCCCAACAATCCCTGCGGCACCTACCTGCCGATGCGGGAGCTGCGGCAGTTGCACGCGGCGCTGCCCGCGAGCGTGCTGCTGGTGCTCGATGCTGCTTATGCCGAGTACGTGAGCAGCAGCGACTACGACAGCGGTATCACGCTCGCGCGCACCGCCGACAACGTGGTGGTGACACACACCTTCTCGAAGCTCTATGGACTCGCGGGACTGCGCATAGGGTGGGGTTACGGGCCCGCGCGCGTGATCGACAACCTGCAGCGCATCCGCACGCCCTTCAATACCAACGCTGCGGCGCTCGCGGCAGCGGAGGCGGCGGTGCTCGATCGCGACCATGCCCGCATGGTGCGCGAGCACACCGACCGCTGGCGCTCACGGTTGATCCGTGAGTGCAGCGCGCTCGGTCTCGAGGTCATCCCGAGCGCGACCAACTTCATCCTCATACTGCTGCAGAGCGGCGCCCGGGACGCGGTCGCGGCAGTCGCGCACCTCAAGAAGCGCAACATCATCCCCCGCCCGCTCGGTGCGGGTGGACCCGACAACGCCCTGCGGATCACCATCGGTCTCGATTCGGACAACGAAGCGGTGATTGCGGCGTTGCGCGAGTTCATGAGCTGAGCCCGTGCGGACCGATCAGGCAGTGAGCGAGGCGACGCGCGGCTTTCTCGCCCGCGCGCACGGCCTGCTCATCGATGGCACGTGGGTCGGGCCCGGCGCCCGACGCCTGTCGAGCGTCGACCCGGCGGACGGGCAGGAGCTCACGCAGATCGCCTGCGCCTCGCGGCAGGAGGTGGAGGATGCGGTGGCCGCGGCCCGCCGCTCCTTCGAGGAGCGGCGCTGGCTGCGGCTGGCATCGACGGAGCGCGCCAGGATCCTCTGGCGTATCGCCGAGCTCATCGAGCGCGAGTCGCAGCTGCTCGCCGAGCTCGAGACGCTCGATGCCGGCAAGCTCCTTTCCGACACGCGCAACGGCGATGTGCCGTTCGCTGCGGAGGTATTCCGCTATCAGGCCGGCTGGTGCACCAAGCTCGAGGGGCGCCAGATCGACGTCGGCCCGGACTCCGCCGCGTTCCGCTGCCTGATGGTGCGCGAGCCGGTCGGTGTGGCCGCCCTCATCGTTCCCTGGAACGGCGCCCTCACCATCGGATCCTGGAAGATCGCTCCGGCGCTCGCCGCCGGCTGCAGCATCGTGGTGAAGCCTTCCGAGCATGCGACGCTCTCGCTCCTGAAGCTCGGTGAGCTGATCCTCGAGGCGGGCGTTCCGCCGGGCGTGGTCAACATCGTGACGGGTCCGGGCTCCTCCGTGGGTGCGGCGCTCGTCGCCCACCCGCAGGTGGATAAGATCTCCTTCACCGGCTCCTCGCGCACCGGACGGCAGATCGTGATTGCCGCCGCCGAGCGCTTCAAGAAGCTGACGCTCGAGCTCGGAGGAAAATCGCCCGTGATCGTGTGCGCCGACGCCGATCTCGAGAGCGCGGCAGCCGGGATTGCCTCGGGCATCTTCGGCGGGGCGGGCGAGGTGTGCGTCGCGGGCTCGCGGCTCTACATCGAGAGGAGCGTCTATCCGCAGCTTCTCGAGCGGCTCGCCCTTGAGGCCCTGAAGCTGAAGCTCGGCCCTGGAATGGACCCGGAAAGCCGCATGGGGCCGCTCATCTCCGCGGCGCACCGCGAGCACGTCGCCGGTCTCGTCCGGGCGGGCATCGCCGAGGGCGCGCGCACGGTCGCCGGCGGGCGGCTGCGTGAAGGAGCGGGCTTCTTCTATGAGCCCACGATCCTCGCGGATTGCGAGCCGCAGATGACACCCGTGCGCGAGGAGATCTTCGGGCCCGTGCTGTGCGCCATGCCGTGGGACTCGCTCGATGAGGTCGTGGCGGCCGCCAACGATTCGCAGTTCGGTCTCGCCGGCAGCATCTGGACGCAGGACCTCAACCGCGCCACGCAGCTCACGAGCCGGATCCGCGCGGGACTGCTGTGGGTCAATGCACACGGCGTGCCGGATCCCGCCGTGCCCTTCGGCGGCTACAAGGCGAGCGGCTGGGGGCGCGAGCAGGGGCGCGAGGGCATCGAGGCGTTCACGGAGCTCAAATCGGTTATGGTGCGGCGATGAGAATCACCGGCGCGCGCGTGATCGTCGCCTGCCCGGGCCGCAATTTCGTGACGCTCAAGATCCTGACGGATGAGGGTGTGCACGGCGTGGGAGATGCGACGCTGAACGGGCGCGAGATGGCGGTCGCCGCCTACCTGAGCGAGCACGTCATCCCCTGTCTCATCGGGCGCGATCCCCAACGGATCGAGGATACGTGGCATTACCTCTACCGCGGCGCCTACTGGCGGCGCGGACCGGTGACGATGTGCGCGATCGCGGCGGTCGATACCGCGCTCTGGGACATCAAGGCGAAGATCGCCCGCATGCCGCTCTATCAGCTGCTCGGCGGCCGCAGCCGCGACGGCGTCATGGTGTATGGACATGCGAACGGTCGCGATATCGAGGAGACGGTCGGCGAGGTCGGCCGCTATCTCTCGCTCGGCTACAAGGCGGTGCGCGCGCAGTGCGGAGTGCCGGGGCTTGCGAGCACCTACGGCGTCTCGGGCGACAAGATGTATTACGAGCCGGCCGATGCCTCGCTTCCCACCGAGAACCTCTGGTCATCGGAAAAATATCTGGCCCATGTCCCGAAGCTCTTCGAGGCGCTGCGCGAGCGGCACGGGGCCGACGTGCATCTGCTCCATGACGTGCATCACCGGCTGACGCCGGTCGAGGCCGGGCGGCTCGGCAAGGCACTCGAGCCCATGCATCTTTTCTGGATGGAGGACCCCACGCCCGCAGAGAATCAGGCGAACTTCCGCCTGATCCGTCAGCACACGACGACTCCGCTCGCGGTCGGTGAGGTGTTCAACACGCTCTGGGATTGCAAGCAGCTGCTCGAGGAGCAGCTCATCGATTACGTACGCACCACCGTCGTACATGCCGGCGGCATCACGCACCTGCGGCGGATCGCGGACTACGCCGCGGTGCATAACGTGCGGCTCGGCTGCCACGGAGCGACCGATCTCTCCCCCATCTGCATGGGCGCCTCGCTCCATCTCAACCTGGCGATTCCGAATTTCGGCGTGCAGGAATACATGCGCCACACGCCCGAGACCGATGAGGTATTTCCTCACGCCTACAGCTTTTCCGCGGGCTACCTGCATCCCGGCGAAGCACCCGGCCATGGCGTCGACATCGATGAGGCGGTCGCGGCGAAGTTTCCCTATCGCCGCGCGTACCTCCCAGTGAATCGGCTCGCGGATGGCACGCTATGGCACTGGTAACTGGCGGGTGAGGCGCAAGATATGATCGCCCAGACCTTCGACATCGTGATTGCGGGCGCCGGCGTGAACGGTCTGGCGTGCGGCAGCGTGCTCGCGCGCGCCGGACTTTCCGTGTGCGTGCTGGAACAGGCGCCATGGGTCGGCGGCGGCGCGGTCACGCGCGAGGTCACACTGCCTGGCTTCAAGCACGATCTCTACGGGTCCTCACACGTCTGGATCCATTGCAATCCGGACTTCGCGGACATCAAGCGCGAGCTCACCGCGTACGGCCTCGAGTACCTCTGGTCCGAGGATCACATCACCGGGCACCCCGACCGCAACGGCGGACCCGGCATCGTCATCTATCGCAGCATCGACAAGACGGTGGCGAGCATCGCCCACTACTCGGACAAGGACGCCCAGCGCTACAGGCGCGTGCACGATGACTTCGCGCTGGTGCGCGATGGATTCCTCAAGGCGTTCTTCTCGCCGCCCGCGCCGCCCTCGCTCATGGCCCAGGCGATGGAGCGCAGCCGCGATGGGCTGCGGCGGCTGCGCGAGTTCTCATTGAGTGCCCGCAGCTGGGTGGAGCAGAACTTCAGCAACGACTTCGTACGCGCGGTGATGCTCAACTGGGCGCTCGCCCCGCAGATCCTTCCGGAGCAGGAGGGCGCCGGGCAGTCCTTCTACATCATGATCCCGGCCATCCATGTTTTCGGGCAGGCGATCCCACGCGGCGGCAGCCAGGAGCTGCCGAACGCCATGATGCGCTACATCGAAGCACGCCGCGGCAGCGTGCTCACGAGTGCCCGGGTGAGCTCGTTCCTGATCGAGGACGGCGTGGCGCGCGGCGTGGTGCTCGCCGACGGCCGCGTCATCCGGGCGCAGCGCGCGGTGGTTTCGGCGCTCGACCCGCGGCAGACCTTCCGCCAGCTGATCCCACCCGAGCAGTTGAGCGGCGAGTTTCTCGAGCTGGTGGATGGTTACAGCTTCGGCCGCATCAGCATCTGCCGTGCACACCTCGCGCTTGCCGAGGCGCCACGGTTCACGAACGGCGCGGAGATGAGTCGCTGCCCGTTCCACCGCATCGTCGACTCCATGCCGCAGATGATCCGTCAGTACGCCGAGATCGCCCAGGGAATTCCGCCTGCGGACCCGACGCTGTGGAGCGCCTGCTGGACCTTGATGGATCCGACACGCGCGCCGGCCGGCCGCCATACCCTCATCGTCGACACCTTCGTCTCCAACTGGCTCGCCGATGGGCGTACCTGGGAGCAGACCAAGGAGTCCTACACGCGCGAGGTGCTGTTGCCGAAGCTGCGCCAATATGCCCCGAATATCGGGGGAGACAACATCCTCGGCTGCCACATCGATGCGCGTGAGAGCCTGGAGGCTGCCAACCCCTCGTTCGTGGACGGCACGACCAACGGTGGCGAGCGCATCCAGTCGCAGCTCGGCTATTTCCGTCCGTTCCCCGGCTATGCGCACTACCGCTCACCGGTCCGCGGCCTCTACATGACCGGTCCGCACTGTCATCCGGGCGGTGGCATCTCCGCCGCGGGCACCATTGCAGCCAAAGTGATCCTCGAGGACTTCGCGCCGAAACGATAGGCCCTCGCGTCCGAAGGCGCGACCGCCGCAGAAGGAGCTCATACCGTGCAAAAGCGAATCGACAAATACACCGCACTCGTCGTGCAGCCGCACGTCAAGGTCGCCGAGAGTCGTGAGACCGTGACGCAGAACCTCGAGCGCGTCTGCAACATGATCGACTTCGGCGTCGGCTATTTCTGGGAGCTGCCGGTCCGGCTGGTCGTGCTGCCGGAATACTTCCTGCAGGGCGTGACCACGCCCGGCAAGGGCGAGCACAGCATCGACTCCTTCATGAAGAAGGCGATCACCTTCACGGGCCCCGAGATGCGCCAGCTCGGCGCCAAGGCGCGCGAATACAACCTCTTCATTGCCGGCGGCGGCATCGTCGAGCAGGTCCCGGAGTTTCCGGACCGCTGGTTCAACTCCGCCTTCGTCATCGGGCCGACGGGGGAGGTGATCCTGCGTTACCACAAGTGGCATATCCCGGCATCGATCGGGCTCGGCTCGAGCCCGCACGATCTGCTCGAGGCGTACGGCAAGGTCTTCGGCACCGACATCAAGAACCTCTTTCCGGTGGTCGACACCGAGATCGGCAAGCTCGGCACCATGACCTGCCATGACGGCTGCACGCCGGAAGTATCGCGAGCGCTCGGCTTCAACGGCTGTGAGGTGATCTGCCACCCGGTCGCACTGCAGGAGGTCGAAGGGGTGAGCAACCCCTGGGACTTCTGGCGCTTCACGCGCCGAACGCGAGCCCACGACAACATGTGCTATCTGCTCGGCTCCAACTGGGGGACGGTCGAGTACGGCTATTACCCCCGGTCGTTCTGTCCGGGTGGCTCGTTCATCATCGATTACACGGGCATGATGGTGCGCGAGGCACCGTACCCCGAGGAGCAGGTGATCGGCGCCACCATCGACATCGAATCCCTGCGCGAGCATCGCTCGCGTTGCAATCACAACTGCTGGGTGGACGTGCGCACCGAGGGCTTCCGGCAGATCTACGAGAAGCCCATCTACCCGCCCAATCAGTTCCCACCGGGCAAGCCTCCCCGGACGCTCGCCGACAAGATGGGTCCGGTGGAGCAAGTGTTCCGCGAGCTCTACGGACGCGGTCAGTTCACCCCCCCGGGCGGCATGAGCATCGAGGACATGCCTGCACAGCACGTGCGCCGGATCAAACGCGCTCAGGAGATTGGCGCGCTCCGCAAGAGCTAGCGGCAGGCCATGCGCGTCACGAGCCAGCTCGCCGACATGGACATGGAGATCGGCAGCATCACGCGCGCCGGCGATCGCATCGTCGTGCAGACGGCGCCCGGAACCGGCATCGAAACGCGGATCGAGATCGAGCCGCGCGATGCCGCCCGGATCCTCGGACTCGCGCTGCGCAATCCGCGCATCATCGCGTTCATGTTTGCGCTGCCGCTGTTGTGCCGGCGCGCGCGAGCGCAGCCGCGCCCACCCGATCCGCAGAACCCCTGGAGTCAGCCGTGAAGCCGATGCCGCAGGGAGCCGTGCGGCATGGTTGAGAGTGCGCAGGGGGTGGCGCTCGTCACGGGAGGCGCGAGCGGGATCGGCCGGGCCTGCGTCGAGGGCTTCCTGCGCCAGGGGCTTGCGGTGGTCTTCACGGATCTGCCGGGCAGCAGCGGCGAGCGCACCCTCGCCGAGCTCGCTGCCTTCCGCGATCGCCTCGCCTGGGTCGCGGGCGACATACGCGAGCGCGCGGACAACGCCCACGCCGTCGAGACCGCACTCGAGCGATTCGGGCGCCTCGACATCGTGGTGGCGAACGCCGGCGTACAGACTCCCGGGCGGCTGCTCGATGCCAGTGATGACGAGATGAAAAGCGTGCTGGACGTCAACTTCCTCGGCGCTGCGCGTATCTGCCGTGAAGCGCTGCCGACGATGATCGCGCGCGGCAAGGGCTCAATCGTCGGCATCTCATCGATCAATGCAGTGCTCGGCTTTCCCGGCATGCTGGCCTACGACGCCTCCAAGGCGGCAGTGATCTCTCTCATCCGCCACATCGCCATCGAGCATGGCGCGAATGGCATCCGCGCGAACGCGGTCTGTCCGGGCGCGACCCTGACGGATTATCACCTGCAGCGCGCGGCTGCCCGCGGCGTGTCGCCGGAGGAGCTGCGCGGGAAGATGCGCGGTTACGGTCTCGTCGGCCGCGCCGCCGAGCCGGCCGAGATCGCTGAAGTCGTGACCTTCCTCGCGAGCGATCGAGCCTCCTTCGTCACGGGGCAGGCGATCATCGCCGACGGTGGCTACTCGATCATCGGCTCGCGGTCCTGACCGCCATGGCCACCATCAGCTGGGGAATTCTCGGCACGGGCCGCATGGCGGCCACCATGGCGGTGGAACTGCGCACACCGCCGCTGCGGCAAGCCGGCGCCGAGCTGGTCGCGGTCGCCTCGCGCAGCGCCGCGTCGGCCACGGAGTTCGCAGCGCGGTTCGGGATCGGTCGCGTCCATGGCAGCTACGCGCAGCTCGCCGCCGACCCTCGGGTCGATGCGGTCTACATCGCGACACCGCCTTCCGAGCACGCTGCGCACATGCGCCTGTGCCTCGAGGGCGGCAAGGCGGTTCTCTGTGAGAAGCCTTTCACCGTGGACGCGAAAGAGGCGCGCACGATCGTCGAGCTGGCCCGCAGCCGTCGACTCTTCCTCATGGAAGCGATGTGGACGCGTTTCCTGCCCGCTGTTGTCACGCTGCAGGATCTTCTCCGCGAGCGTGTGATCGGCCAGCCGCTGCTCGCCGTCGGTGGAGGAGCCTTCATGCCGACCTACGAGCCCGGCTACTACCTCTTCAACAAGGAGCTCGGCGGCGGAGTGCTGCTCGATGCCGGCGTGTATCTCATCTCGCTCTGCTCCCTGCTGCTCGGCAGCGTACGACGCGTCCAGGCGAGCGGTGAGCTCGGCCCGCAGGGGGTCGACGACCACGAAGCGTTCATCCTCGATCACGAACAGGGGGCCAGATCCGTTCTGTACGTCTCGCTGCGTACCCGTAGGCCTCCCGACCTCGAGCTTCTCGGCACTTCCGGGCGCATCCAGATCCATGCGCCCATCTACCGCCCGACTCAGCTCACCGTCAACCGCGGGTTCGATCGTAACGAGACCCTGGAGCTACCCGTCGTGGGGAGCGGCTACGGCAATCAGGTGTTGGCCGCCATGGCCGCGCTCCGGCAGGGGAAGCTGGAAGTTGCCGAGTTGCCGCTCGATGAGAGCGTAGCGATCATGTCGGTCATGGATGAGATCGGCTCGCAGCTGCGCTCGGCTCAGCGCGAGCCCGGGCGGCTCTCGCGCGGCAGCTTCTGAGAGCTTCCGTGATCCTCAGCGCTCAAGAGACGGTCCAGCTCCTGGCCCGTCAATTCCCCCTCGCGCATGACCCAGTCGCTGAAAGCGCGCACCACCGGGTCCGACGCCCAGCGCGCAGTCGTCACGATGTAATAGGAGTAAGGGGAGGGCAGAGTCTGTGCAAAGGGCCGCACGAGGGTGCCGTGGATCAGTGCGTCGATGACGAGCGGACTTCGGCCGAGCGCGACGCCTTCTCCGAGCTCCGCAGCCTGTATGACGAGATTCGAGTGATTGAATCCCGGGCCGCGCTCGCCGTCGATGTCCGTGACGCCGACGGCGTCGAGCCAGTCTGCCCAACCGGTGCGTGCGACATCATGGAGCAGCGTGTGATGACGCAGGTCGCCCGGGTCGCGCAGCGGGTGGGGACCACGAAGCAGCTCCGGGCTGCACACCGGAAAAATAGTCTCGGTCATGAATCGCTCGACCACGAGATCGGGCCAGCCGCCTCCGCCATAGCGGAGCTCGATCTCTGCCGAGCCTCTGCGCAACGGCTCGTCCTCCATGGCGGCGGCCGTCAAGCGCACGTCGGTGCTTCCGTGCTCGCGCCTGAACCGCGCGAGCCTCGGCAGGAGCCAGCGCGACCCGAGCGAATCGAGAGTCGTGATATTGAGCACCCGTTTTGGCCGCACGCGGCGGATCGCATCGGTGCTGGTGCGGATGGAATCGAGTGCGGCGGTGACGACCGGCAGGTATTCCCGGCCCGCCTCCGTCAGGGTGAGCCCCTGGCCACGCCCCAGGCGGTGAAACAGGGCGACGCCGAGGAAATCCTCGATGGACTTGATCTGATGACTGACCGCCGCCTGCGTGACGTGCAGCTCGTCCGAGGCGCGCGTGAAGCTCAGGTGGCGCGCAGCGGCTTCGAAAACGACCAGTGCGTTGAGGGGCGGTAGGCGTCGCTGCATCAATGAAACAGTATGGCACAAGGTGGTGGGGAGTGTGGTCGAGGGACTCGGCGCGGCCTGTCGCGGGCCGATGAGTGGCATTTGAGGATCAAGGCAGGTAACGCATGGCACGCCAGCAAGTGATCTGCATCACCGGATGCTCGAGCGGTATCGGACACGCGCTCGCGGAGCGGCTCGCCGCAGCAGGCGCGATTGTCTACGCCGGGGTGCGCGATGAGGCCCGCGCGCCACCCCTGGCGCACGCGCGCTCCCTGCAGCTCGATGTGACCCGCCCGGAGCAGATCGCCTCTGCCATTGCGAGAATCGAGCGCGAGGCGGGCTCGATCGACGTGCTGATCAATAACGCTGCCGCCAATGCCATCGGTCCGTGGGAGCTCACGCCCGCCGAGGTCATCGAGCGCATCTTCGCCGTGAATTTCTTCGGGGTGGTGAATGTCACCCGAGCGGTACTCCCGCTGATGCGCCGTCGGAGATCGGGCCGGATCGTCCTCATCTCATCGCTTTCCGCACTCATCCCGTTGCCTCTCACCGGTGCCTACTCGGCGAGCAAAGCGGCGCTCGAGGCGTTCGGCGAGACGCTCTCGTATGAGGTCCGGCCGTGGAACATTCAGGTATCGCTTCTCAACCCCGGCGGCTATGCGAGCGGGCTCGACTCGAAGTCCTGGCGTCCGATGCGCGAGAACCTCGGCGACTATTCGCCGCTGGAGCAGCAGCTGCGCACCCCTGCCCGCGGCAGTGCGGGGAGCTCGGAGGATGCCGCCGAGCGCATCATCGCCGCGATCAACGATCGCAGCGGGCGGCTGCGCCAGCCGCTCGATGACACCGGAAGATGGGTCTTCCGCTCGCTGCGGCTCGATGAGGATATCGAGTCGGCGCGCGACTCGATCGTACGCAAGGTCTCGGGACTCGAGTGGTGGTTTGATCCCGCAAAAGCCCCCTAGCCTGGAAAGAAGGCGCGAATCCCACGTGCGCGGGCTTATCATCAGCTGAAGCCGGCCCCTCGGTCAGCAGCGCTCCGGCGCCGGTCGCCCTGGGCATGACCGCGGCGGAATGCACGCAGGAGTACGACCGGCTCGATGGAATGCGCAGCCAGCTTTTCGAACTGCTGTCGGATCAGAAGATCCCCGTGGGCTACTGGCAGGATCAAAACGCGCAAATGCAGAAAGCGCAGTCAGACATTCTCGCGGGGCTGGAGAGAACCGGGCGCTGCTTTCCGCCGAAGGTCTAGAGTCACCTCAAAAGGTGCACGCATCAGCAGCCGCTAGCGCCGCCGATAGTGCAACGCGACGATGCCCGATTTGAGCCGCTCCGCCCCCATGAACTTCAGGCGCAGCGAGGGCCGCAGGCCGGGAAACAAGAGCCGACCGTGCCCGGCCACCACGGGGTGAACGACGAAGCGATATTCATCGAGGAGGTCGAGCCGCTGAAGCTCGGCGGAAAGCGTGGGGCTACCCACCAGCACTCCGCGCGGCGTGGCCTTCTTCAGCCTCTTTACCGCGCGCGTCAGCTCCCCTTGGAGGTGATGCGTGTTGCTCCAGGGGAAGTCGTAGCGTGTCTTCGAGACCACGTACTTAGGCTTTGCTTCGAGCTTCTTCGCCCAGGCCCGGTTTGCCGGTGTCGCCTTCGGGTCCCGCGCCACCTGAGGCCACGCGTCCTCCATCAGCTCGTAGGTCCGGCGCCCGAAGAGCATCGCCCCCGCCGCCTCCATGACGCGCGTCCAGTAGCGAAGCATTTCCTCGTCCGCGACCATTTCGTGGTGGTCGCAACGTCCGTCCAGCGTCACGTTGAGCGCGAAGGTCAAGAGCCCCATGTCAGTCCCCTCGTCCGATTGACGTAAGGTTTCGCTCAAGCCCGAGCCTCGAGGGATCGGCCGTCAGATCAGGTTGCCGGGCACTCGTCCTCGAAGCCGCCGGGTTGCTCGGTTGCGGGCGCATCGGGGGGCGGGAAGGTCTCGCGGAACGTGAAGGCCTCGCGATGGGCACCTTTGCGGCGCAGGAGCTCGAGCCGCGCAATCGCCTCCTCGATGCTGGGGCGATGCCCGCGCGGGACCCACCACAGCACGAGAATCGCCTCGCTCATCTTCTCGAACCACTCGCGCCGGCGGCGAAGGATGTCCGCATGCGCGCTGCGGTAGACGAACTTGCGCAGCGAGTCCGCGTCTTCCCATACGGACATGTTGATCAGCAGGTTCTCGTTCTCGAAAGGGCGGATGGCGGTGGCATTACCCTCAGCCGTCTGCAGCCGCCACACGAACCCCGGCGAGCTTTCCGCAAGCGCATTGATGCGGTCGAGGTTCGCCGCGAACTCGGCCATGACGGGCGAGTCCATGGGTCCGCGGATGATGCCGATGTTCAGTTGCGCGAGCTCGTAAGTGGACACGACTGACAGTCCGCTGTTGGCGAGTCTGCAGTAAGCTTATCAGCGGGTGCGGGTGCAGTGGCGCCCGGGAACGCCCTGACAAAGCTCTGATGATGGGGACCCTAGCGATGCGCTACCACGACGGTCAGCCTGTCCACGTCGGCGATGCAGTGACCATCGATGTCCGACACGAGGGGACGGTCGTGGCGTGCATCGAGGATGGAATTTATCTTCATCCTCATACGAAGGAGCAATGGACGCACCTTCATGAGGGTGTGCTCATCGATACGAGCTTCGGCGGTATCGTTCATTACGCGGATGAGGCGGCATTGGAAGCCGACCATGTGCGACGGGCCGAGAGGCAACCCTGAGGTTGAACGGGATTTGGCGGCCGCCGATAACGACTCCAGCCTCCCTTTGCGGCAGGCGGTTGCAGCAGTCTAGGCACTTTCCACGATGTCCGCGGGTTGGACGCTCCCTAGAGTCGTCGCATACGTAGAGGTGCTTCCCGGGGGCTGCACAGACGTGACTGCCAAGCAAGTTCTCTTCCGCTCCAGTGCGCGTGAGAAGGTCCTGCGCGGTGCGACACAGCTCGCGGATGCTGTCAGCATCACCCTCGGTCCAAAGTCCAAATCGGTGCTCATTCAGAAGAAATGGGGTGCACCGATCGTCTGCAATGACGGCGTAACGATCGCCAAGGAGATGGAGCTCGAGGATCCGGAAGAGAATCTTGGCGCGCAGATGTTGCGGCAGGCCGCCGAGAAGACCGGCGATGTCGTCGGTGACGGCACCAGCACCGCGACCGTTCTCGCCCACGCAATCTATGCCGAGGGTTCGCGCAACGTCGCAGCGGGCGCGAGCGCCATCGATCTGAAACGGGGCCTGGATCGTGGCCTGCAGATCGTCGTCAAGGCGCTGCAGGCAATGGCGAAGCCGGTGGAGAGTCGCAAGGAGAAGGCACAGGTCGCGACAGTCTCGGCACACAACGACCCGGCGGTCGGTGAGCTGGTCGCGGATGCCATGGAGAAGGTCGGGGGCGATGGCGTCATTACCGTTGAGGAGTCGAAGACGACCGAGACGACACTCGAAGTCGTCGAAGGGCTGCAATTCGATCGCGGCTATCTGTCGCCTTACTTCGTGACCGATACCGGCGCCATGGAAGCGATCCTGGAAGATGCCTATGTGCTGGTGTGCGATCGCAAGCTCAACATCATCAAGGACATCCTGCCGCTGCTCGAGCAGGTCGCCAAGACCGGCAAGCCCATCCTGTTCATCGCCGAGGAGATTGAAGGCGAAGCGCTCGCCACGCTGATCGTCAATCAGATCCGCGGCGTACTGAAGAGCGCAGCCGTCAAGGCGCCCGGGTTCGGGGATCGGCGCAAGGCCATGCTGCAGGACATCGCGACGCTGACCGGCGGCCAGGTCGTCTCGGAGGAGCTCGGCATCAAGCTCGAGGACGTAGAGCTTGCGCAGCTCGGGCGCGCCAAGCGCGTGGTCGTTGACAAGGACAGCACCACGATCATCGGCGGAGCGGGCAAGAAGGCCGACATCGAGGCCCGCATCAAGATGATCCGCAAGGAGATGGAGGACACGAGCAGCGACTACGATCGCGAGAAGCTCGAGGAGCGCCTGGCGAAGCTCTCCGGCGGTGTGGCGGTGATTCGCGTCGGTGCTCCGTCCGAGTCGGAAATGAAGGCCAGGAAGGAAGCTTTGGACGATGCAATCAGCTCCACCAAGGCGGCGGTAGCCGAGGGGATCGTGGCGGGCGGCGGACTGGCGTTGCTGCGCGCGAGCCGCGCAGTGCTTGCCGAGCAGGCGAACTACTCAGGCGATGAGCGTACCGGCCTGCAGATTCTGCAGCGCGCACTCGAATCACCGACGCGACAGATCGCGGAGAACTCCGCAGCGGATGGCGGAGTGGTCGTCGATCGCATGCTGAGCGGCTCGGGCAACCTTGGCTTCGATGCCGCGCAAAAGCGCTTCGTGGATCTGTTCGAAGCGGGGATCGTCGATCCCGTCAAGGTGGTGCGCACGGCTCTCGAGAACGCGGTGTCAGTGGCGAGCATCCTGCTGCTCACCGAAGCGACGATGACCGAGCGTCCCGAGAAACTGAAGGAGCACACCGGCAACGGTGCCGGGATGTAAGCCCGCTGCGGGCCGGCGCAACCAGCCGCTGCGCGTGCCGTGCCGGCCGCCGGATGCTCCTCAGTCAGTGAACGATGCGCGCCACCACCGTCGCGAGCGCGAGCAGCACGAGTGCCAGGATCGCTGCCAGCGTGAGATGTCGAGCGTGTGCCTTCATTTGCGGTCCCCGCGATGTTGGAACTTCCCGAAGGCTAGTACCGCGGACGCCGCAGCGGAATGCGTATTCTTCACATCAAAGCAAGTCAGGTTCGCCGCAGTGCGCCAGAATCTCCTCTCTTGCCAGATCGCGCAGGCGAACGGCTGCGGCGAAGGGCTCATCCGCAGACGAAGCGGCGAGCGCCCGACCGACGACCGCGCTGACCGGTGTACGTCGGGGCAGCCACTGGCCGTCGCGTAGCACCGAGCGTGTGCCTCGCAGCGTCACCGGGATGACCGCGACACCGGACTCCACGGCGACCTGGAACGCGCCGAGATGGAAACCCCGCAGGCCGCTGATACGCGTGAAGGTGCCCTCGGGGAACATCACCAGCGAATTTCCCCGGGCGAGCTCCTGCTGGAGCCGGCCGACCTCGGCGACGCTCTGCACCGGCTCGAAGCGCTCGATGAAGATCGTGCCGATTCGGCGCAACCAGGCGCGCAGCGCCGGCACACGCTGCAGCTCGGCCTTTGCGACGAACAGGTGCAGCTCGGGCAGCAGTGCGCTGATGAAGAGGCTGTCGAGATAGCTGCAGTGGTTCGCCACGATGATGTGAGGCGCGGCCGGAACGGGAGCGCCCTGCCAGCTCACCGTGAACGGGATGCGCAAGGCGCGAATGAGCCAGCCCGCCGCACGGTGAATGAATTGCCACAGCCGCCGGCGATCGGGAACTGACAGAGCTGCCAGGCCGACCAGGATGGAAAACGCGAGGACCGTGAGCCAGGTGTACACGCCATAGGCGAGGTGTGCAGCCGCTCGCGCGATCCGCCGCAGCTCAGGCAGGGCAGCCTGGATCGTGAGGTGCAGGATCTGCAGCGCCGGGCTCGCGCGCGCACGCCAGAGCGAACCTTCCTCGAAGGCTGCGCGAGTCGCCGCGCGACGGAGCTTGCCGCTCGAGGTCTTGAGAACGGTGTGAGGCGCGGCGAGCACTATCTCTTCCGGCGGCTCACCGAGGCTGTCTACCACGCACTCGTTGATGCGCGCCTTGAGCTGTGCCCGAAGCGACGGATCCGTGTAGCGGGTCTCGGCCAGGACGATGAGCTTTTCGGTTGCCGTCGCGGGCTCTTGGGTCCCGAATGCCACGACGCAACCCTTGCGGACCCCTTCCAGCTCGGCCACTGCGTGCTCTATCTCCTCCGGATAGATGTGCCGGCCGCGACGAATGATGATGTCCTTGGCACGGCCGGTGACGTACAGCTCGCCCGCAGCCATATAGCCGCGATCCCCGGTGTCGAGCCACCGGCCGTGGAGGAGCCGGGCGGTCGCGCCGGGGTTGCGATAGTAGCCTGCGGTCGCCGAAGGACCCATGAATTCCACGGCGCCCTCAGTCCGCTCGGGCACTTCCGCCCCGCCTGCATCGACGCAGCGTACCTGGTAGCCGGGCAGCGGCCGGCCGCAGGAGACGAAGCGCAGGGCGTCGGGATGATCCGCTGCGACCGGCCGTGCCTGGCTGGTGCGCATCATCTCGTGACGATCGATGCAATCGGTGAGCGGGCCCCGGCCGAGCGGTGGAAAGGTCAGGCCGACCGCGGCTTCCGCGAGACCGTACACCGGCGTCATGGCGGCTCGCTCGAAGCCGTAAGGAGCGAGGCGGCGATGGAATCGCGCGATCGTGTCCGCCGCTACGGGCTCCGCGCCATTGAAGGCGATGCGCCACGAGGACAGCTCGAGCCCCTCGAGATCCTCATCGCTCAAGCGACGTGCGCACAACTCGTAGCCGAAATTGGGAGAGGCCGACAAGGTGGCCCGATAGTCATGAATCGCCCTGAGCCAGCGCGCGGGCCGCGCCAGGAACGTGGTCGGTGGCATGACGACGAACAGACAGCCGTAGTAGAGCGAGCCGAGCCATGCGCCAATCAGACCCATATCGTGATAGAGAGGCAGCCAGCTCACGAACACGTCAGAGTCGGAAGCTCTGACGGCTCTGCCCATGGCGCGGATGTTTGCGAGCAGATTGGCGTGCGTCAGGACGACACCTTTCGGTGCTCCGGTGCTGCCAGAGGTGTACTGCAGCATCGCAATCGAGTCTGCCGAGGGTGCATGCCGTGTGGTTTCGAGGCGCTCGCCCTGCAGGAGCTCACCTATGCCAAGCACCGTGCGCAGCGTCGGCACGCGTGCGCGCAACAATCGCGCCGCGCCGCGCGCTTCCTGAAATGTCACGAGCGTATCGACGCCGGCATTGCCGAGAATGCCGGCGTGGCGCTGAACATGCTCCTCGAGCTGTGCCAGGCGGGTCGGCGGATAGATGGGAACCGGGATGGCACCGGCGAGCAGCACTCCCAGGAAGCAGTGCAGGTACGCGCTACCCGTCGGCAGCATGAGTGCCACGGTGGCGCCAGCTGGTATTCCCGCGCGCGTGAGTCCGCCAGCGATGATTCGCGCGCCATCATGGAGTTGCGCGTAGCTGAGGGTCTCCGGCGGTCCCTCGCCGAGGACGATGGCGTGGGTGGCCGGCGCATCTGCCTGCACGCGCGATTCCAGCACCTGCAGCAGCGTCGCCGCATCACTCGGCACGCCCAGATGGCGGCGCGCGGGAGCGCTCGGCAGACTTCCGGGCGCAAGTGAGCGCGCCCGGGTCTCGCCCGGTGCGGCGTCGCCGAGGGCGGTCAGCAGGTCAGAGACCGTCTCGGCTGTCGTCAGGGTGCTCTCGGACAGATGTACTCCAAGGTCGCGCTCGAGCCGCAGCAGCAGCTCGACGCGGGCGAGACTATCGAACCCGAGGTCGCGCTCGAGCGCACTCCGCAAAGTGATGTCCGGGAGCGGCTCGGCACGGTGTAACTCGGCGTACAGCGAACGCACCACTCGCAAGACAGCGTCGCCCGCTGCCGAATCGGCCGGGCGGCGAGGGGAGTCTGCGATCGGGGCGACCACGAGGATTCCGCAAGAAGATCCGGCGGGCCTCAGAGACCGAAGGGATACGTGTCCGCGACGCCTTTGAGGTCCGTGGTACTGAGCGGATGTACGGCCACGGTCTCGTCGAACCAGATGTACTCATCGAACTGGCGCGGCAGCACTGCCTCGAAGTAGTGACTCTGCAGCTCGGTCTCCGGTCGGTAGATCACCCCGATGGCGCGCTCGAGTCGCGGCTGCCGGAGCTGCGTCAGTGCGGCGGGCAGAGATCGCAAGGGCAGCATGAAGCAGGGGACGCCGCTATCGTGACAGAGCCGCTCGTAACTGTCGGCGCGCGACGGGCGTACCGTCTTGATCTCCATCGGCTCGTCCCAGTTGGAGGCGGCAGCTACCGTCCCGCGATGGGTACCGAAGCCGATCGAGTAGCAGCTGCGGCCAAAGTCGTTACGGCACAGGTGACCCACGTTGTACTCGTCTCGGGCCGACATCTCGGTAGCCGCCGAATCCCCGACATGCGAGTTATGCGCCCAGACGATAGCCTTGCTCGTCGCGCCATGGAAGCGGAGCAGCTCCTTGAGCGTCTCGAACATGTGGCTGTCCCGCAGGTTCCATGCGGAGCGCGATCCGTAGTACATCGTACGGTAATAGCGCTCGGCGTCCGCAACGAGGCGCGCATTCTGCACGGCATCGAGGAAGCGCTCGCCGTCGTGCTCGGCGTACGCCCGATGCTTCTGCAGGAGATCGCGCAGCATCAGCGACACCTCCTGCTCGCAGCTGCGGTAGTCACCGCTGAGAATGGCCTGCCCATACACGGTGGGATCGGCCTGCCACGGGGTGAGACACGCGTAGCGCGTCCGAGCGATCGCGGCGCTCCTCGCATCGACGCGATCGAGGTAGTCGAGGACGGCCCGAATGGAGGTATACATGCTGTAGAGATCGAGCCCATGGAAGGAGATCCGCTCCGTCGCCGGCTTCTGCGCATTGTGCCCGCGCAGCCAATCGACGAATTGCCGGACCTCGCGGTTGCGCCACATCCAGCGGGGAAAGCGGGCAAAGGCAGTCCACTCGGAGGGTGGATACTCCCGGTGGCGCACGTAGTGATCGATGCGGGCCGCATCGGGCCAATCGCCCTCGATCGCGACGAAGCTGAATCCCTTTGCGACGATGAGTGCCCGCGTTATGCGCTCGCGCATGCGATAGAACTCGGACGTGCCATGACTCGCTTCCCCGAGCAGTACCACGCGTGCGTCACCGATGCGCTCGAGCAGCGGCTCGAGGTCCGCGGAGTCTATGGACGAGAACGACTCACAACGATCCGCAACGGCGGCGGCGAGTGGAGCTTCTTTAGGGGGCGGGCGTGCCCGGCTCGGGGCCGTCCATCCTTCAGCTCCGAGCAGCGGCACGAACCGCACGTCGGCGAGCTCCTCGGTGGTGTACTCGTCAGGACCGGTGCGCACCAGGCGCAGCAGCTCCTGCACACGCCGATCGCGGCCGACCGGGATCACCAGACGTCCACCGAGCTTCAGTTGGGACTTCAGTGCCTCAGGCACCTGCGGGCCTCCCGCGGCGACGACGATGGCATCGTAGGGAGCATGCTCGAGCCAGCCGAGCGTGCCGTCCGCGTGCAGCACGTGCACATTGGTCACTCCGACACTCGCCAGCGCGGCGGCGGCTTTCTCAGCAAGCTGGCCGATGCGCTCGACCGTGTAGACCCTGCCCGCAATTTGCGCGAGCACCGCGGCGGCATAACCGGAACCGGTGCCCACCTCGAGCACTGTCTCGCCGCCTTTGAGCTCGAGGGCATCGAGCATCATCGCCACCACATAGGGCTGCGAGATCGTCTGTCCCTCAGCGATCGGCAACGGGGCATCGACGTACGCGAACTCCTCGAGCTCCGGCGGCAGAAAGCGCTCGCGCGGCACCGCGCGCATTGCCTCGAGGACCCGCTGCGAACGGATGCCGCGATGTACCAGATAGCGCTCGACCATGCGGTTGCGCGCCCGCGCGAGATCGAGCGTCACGACTGTGTTCATCGAAACTCCGGGTTCAGGCGCGCGCGGCGGACGGATCGGCTAGCGTACCCGCTCCTCGGCCTCCGGGACATCCATCGCGAACGGCTCGGCCGGCTGGCCCTCACCGAGGGCATCCCGTTCCTCCTCGGGCTCCGTGTCCTCCCAGGTCTCCTCCGGCACTTTCAGGGGCTGTACGATTTCCTGCCAGTCCGCTGCGGTCATGTCGGATTCCGAGTAGCCGAGATCGTCGGTCTCGATGTCATCCATCGGGGCAGCCGCGTCCTCGGGTGGCTCGGCCCGCTCGAGCGCAAGCGTCGCCCAGGTCTCGGCGTCGATCTCATCGAGGTCACCATCGACGTACTGGATCTCGATGGTGCGCGACTCTTCATCTCGACCGACGACCTGGAACAGCTCTCCTTTGTCGGTGTGCGCATACCACTGACCGATCTCCGGTCGCACCAGGTTCGCGTTCATTGAGATTCCTCCGGCATTACCCTCACCCCATGCTGACATGCAACGGCGCTCCGCCGTCATACGGAGCATCCCTCTCCGGTATTGCGGCTTGTGCTTAGTTCCAGGCGGTGCGTGGCAAGCGATACTTTTCCATCGGCATCTCGGGCAGAGCATGTATGTACCCGCGCATCCTGGTTCCAATCGATGGCAGCGCGACTGCAAGCCGGGGGCTTGCCGAGGCGATCGCGCTCGCCGGGGCTCTCACGGCCAGCATTCGGCTCGTGCACGTCGTCACGGAGCTCCCCACGCTCTCCCCGCCGCTGTCGCCAGCCGCTTTGCAAACACTGCGCGATCAGCTCTATAGCAACGGGGAGTCCATTCTTCATGATGCGATGACCGCCGTACGCGCCGCGGGTGTCGCGGTTGACAGCCGGCTGGTCGAGGCACTCGGCGCCGAGGCCGGCGAGCGCATCCTCGAGCAGGCCGCCGAATGGCCCGCGAGCCTCATCGTCTGCGGTACGCACGGCCGCCGTGGCGTCCGCAGGATCCTCATGGGCAGCGATGCCGAGTACATCCTGCGGCACAGCCGGGTCCCCGTCCTGATGGTTCGGGCTCCCGAAGCGTCCGCGCGATGAATTCCAGGCTTGCGCCTGCGGCGGTCTCGATTCGGGCGGGTGCAGCGCAGCTGCAGGGTCTGCTGCGCCTGCCGTCCGATGCAGGCTCGATCATCCTGTTTGCGCACGGCAGCGGCAGTGGCCGGCTCAGCCCGCGCAACAACTTCGTGGCAGAGGGTCTGGGACGGGCGGGGATCGCGACGCTGCTTTTCGATCTGCTGACGGAACGAGAGGAAGATCTCGATGTCACCGCCGAACTGCGCTTTGACATTCCATTGCTTACCGCGCGGTTGGCAGCCGCCACCCGATGGACGCTCGAAGAGCCCTCCCTGCGCAGCCTGCCGGTCGGCTACTTCGGAGCGAGCACCGGAGCAGCTGCGGCAATCGCGGCGGCGGCGCAGGTGCCGGAGGTCACGGCCGTGGTTTCGCGCGGTGGCCGGCCCGATCTGGCGGGCCCGGCTCTCTCCCGGGTGCGCGCCGCGACCTTGCTCATCGTGGGCGGCGACGACCCGCAGGTATTGGCTCTCAACCAGGATGCACTTCGACAGTTGCGCTGCGAGGCGCAACTGGCAGTCGTG
>DATKMV010000008.1:0-17745 GCA_035541695.1 Steroidobacteraceae bacterium | reverse complement strand
GATGGGGATCACCGCGCTGCTGGCGACGCTGTTGCTGGCGTTCGAGGCATCGCTGTGGGCCGCCGCGTATCGCAGCCTCGGCGCACTGCCCGACGGGCGCACGGCGATGCTCTATTCGTTGAATGCCATCACCGCCTACGGGCACACCGACCTGGCGCTGGCGAGTCACTAGCGGCTGATGGGTGCGTTGGAGGCCTCGAACGGCATGTTGCTCTTCGGATTGACCACGGCATTTCTGTACGGTCACATCCGCCAGGTGTGGCCGGCGGAGCTGCAGGAGGGTGCCGCGGCGCAGGCACCGCGGGTGGCACACCGCCTGCGCGCCTAGAGCTCGACGTCCACGCGCACGGCGGAGCTGTCCTCGCTCATCGCTCCGATGACCGCCGCTGCCGCAAAACCGTGGCGGTGAAAAATCCGTAGCGCCTCGGGCACCGCCTCCGCCGCGCAGGCGATGAGGAGACCGCCGGAGGTCTGCGGGTCGGTGAGCAGCGTGCGGTGCGTGTCCTCGAGCCGCGCATCGAGGTGCACCTGATCGGCGTATGACTTCCAGTTGCGTGCCGAAGCACCGGTGCGGGTGCCGGCAGCGGCCCGCTCGAGCACATGAGGGAGCAGCGGCACGCGGCTCATGGCGATGCGGGCCCCGATGCGCGAGCCGCGGCAGACCTCGAGCAGGTGGCCGAGCAGGCCGAAGCCCGTCACGTCCGTCATGGCGTGCACGCCATCGAGCTCGGCGAGCTCGGGTCCGGCGCGGTTCAGGTGCGTCGTGGTGTCGATCAGCGCCTGGTAATCCGGCGGCGGCAGCGGACCCTGCCTTAGAGCAGCGGAGAGAATTCCGACGCCGAGCGACTTACCGAGAATCAGCGCATCCCCGGGGCGGGCGTCGCAGTTGCGCTTCAGGTGTCGCGGATGCACGAGACCCAACGCGACCAGGCCGTAGATGGGCTCGACCGAGTCGATGCTGTGGCCGCCCGCGATCGGGATGTCCGCCTGGGCGCAGATGTTTTCTCCACCGCGCAGGACCTCGCGGATGACACTCACCGGCAGCACGTTCACCGGCATGGCGAGCAACGCGAGCGCCAGAATGGGACGGCCGCCCATGGCGTAGACGTCCGACAGGGCGTTGGTTGCCGCAATGCGCCCGAAGTCGAACGGATCGTCGACGATCGGCATGAAGAAATCGGTCGTGGCGACGAGCGCCTGCTCCTCATTCAGCCGCCACACCGCGGCATCGTCGGCCGTCTCGCGACCGACGAGGAGCGAGGCGTAGGGAGCCGCGGCCGGTGTGGCGTGCAGCAGCTCCTCGAGCACACCCGGTGCGAGCTTGCAGCCGCAGCCGCCGCCATGGGAGAGCGAAGTGAGCGAGGGAGGAGATGCTGCGGTGCTCATGCGGACATCCTACGATGCGCCAGGAGTTGGCGGAAGGCAGCAGGAGTGCCCGGCCGCGGGCCACGTGTACGGCTAGAGGTAGAACTGGAACCTTGCACGGATAGTTCTGGGGACTCCGGGATGCACGACGAAGTCTGGTCTTGGCGCTGGCTCATCTCGCAGCCGGGAGGCGTAGTAGTACTCGATGTCGTTCCACTTGGCGTCGAAGAGATTGAAAGCGTCGAGGGCGAGCAGCCATTTGCCCGGGTGCTGATAGCCAAGTTGCACATCGAAAGTCGTGTAGGCAGGTGATCGAGCACTATTGTCTTCTACGAGAGGTGATTCTCCGAAATGGCGCACCCTTATAGACCCGAACCATCCGGAAGGACGCTCGGCTGTCAGCCCGGCATCGATGACGTTGGTTGGACTGTTCGGGATATGGCGCCCGGTGATCGCAATAGTCTGCGTGCATGGATAGCTCGGGGAGGCATCCGAGCAGCCGAGATCATCAGGTGACACGTTGTGGTCGAAGCGGGCTCGAGAGAAGGCGGCGTTGAAGTCCGCATGCACCCAGTCGTTGATGTGGAATGTGTTTCCCCACTCGACGCCAGTGCGAGTGCTCGCACCGCTTGGAGCGGTGACACCCGCATCGCCGTCGAAGACGAGCTCGCTCTTGAGCTTCAGCAGGAAGAGATCGAGATTGCTATGCCAGCGCGCGATGGGCTCGGTGGATAGGCCAACCTCGGCGCCTGTGGCCCGGGTGAGCGGGGTGACTGGCTGTGCGTCCGGGTTCTCGCCGCTTCGCGTGACCCCACGCGCATCGTTGCTGTGGTACCCATCCGCGATCGTGATGAAGTACGTCGTCCGGTCCCACGGCCCCAGAACGATGCCAAGCTTTGGACTGAAGATGTAGGCGCGCACGTTCCCCGTATTGCAGCCCAGCGGGTCACTGTCGATGTTGCAGGTACCATCGGGGTTCAGCATCTTGTCTTTGACGTGGAAGCCGAACACATCTTCCCGAAGCCCTAGAACCGTACGCAGGCTTGGTGCCCACCGGGTCGTATTCTCGAAATACACTGCGCCGTTCGCTTCGATAACGCTGGCGTTCTGCTGAGTCGAGAGGTATTGCCGCTCGAACGTGTGGTCGATGCCCACATCCCGGATGTCATCCACCCGGGCTTGCACGCCGAAGAGGTTCGACATTGACAGTCCCCAGAGGCTCGCGAACCCCGTATGCGATCCTTTGAAGCCATAGACCACGCGATCATCGTGCTGCAGGATCTGATCACCGTAGACCGGGTCCTTCAGGTAGTACGTGAAATCGGACCATAGATCGAGCTTGTACCGGATGACATAGGCAGATACCTGCACCTGGTCAGTATCGGTACGTTGGATGCGGTTGACAGAGAGGCTGAAGCGGCTCGTGGTTCCACCGTCCGTCGGGTTCAAGCTCCCGAAGCGACCGATGAGTCCGTCATCGCTGGCCCGCTCCGGCACCTGATCGGTGGAGTTCCAGCGACCGGAATAGGCCATCCCGGTGACCGTGAAGAAATCGGAGCGCGTGCCCTGGTGGTAGCGCAGAACGCCGTTCACCTTGTTGTAGTCATCCGGATAGTCGAAGGGACCATCGTTGTGGTAGGCCTCACCTGCACCGAGCAATGTCCCGCGACCGATCGCTGTCGAGCCCAATAGCAGACCGCGGCGGTAGCCCTGCTGGCCAAGCCCAAGGGTAGCCGAATCTGCGATTTCGTCGGCGAGGTCCATGCGTACGGTGCCGGCGGTCGCGAAATCACCCTCATCGACGTAATAAGGTCCCTTCTTGTAGTGCAGATCGGTGACGAGCTCGGGAATCAGGAAGTTAAGATCCGTATAGCCTTGGCCGTGAGCATGGGTCGGCATGTTGATCGGCACGTCGTCGATCTCGGTCGCGAGATCCGTGCCGTGGTCCAAGTTGAAGGCCCGCAGGAAATACTGGTTGGCCTTTCCCTCACCGGAGTGCTGCGTCACGATGAGTCCCGGCACGTTCTCCAGTACCGCACCCGGCCGGAGCAGGGGTTGGCTCGCGAGTTCCTCCTGACTCACGTCGCCCGCTGAGGCGGCACTCATGTTGCTGACGCCGGTCGCCGTGACGGTGACGGTCTCGAGGCTCGTAGCACCCCCTGCAGTGCCGGCGTCGGCCCGCACGGGCGGCGCCGGCGCGGCCAGCGTGACGGCCATGACCAGGACTGGAGCCACTGGCCCCGGGATCTGGGGCGCGATCGGGTGGAGGAGCCTCATGTAGAAGCCGGTCATCGGTCGTATGACGATTTATGAATACCTCATACGGCCCCCCCCGGATCATAATCGATATAAGGTCTGAATCGGGGGCGATATGCGACGACTGACGATCTCGGTGGACGCGGCGCTGGCGGACACCTTCGATCAGCTGGTGGCCGAGAAGGGATACGGGAACCGATCCGAAGCGTTCCGGGACCTGCTTCGGGAGGAGCTCGACAAGAGACGGTTGCAGGTTGGTGATGCGAAGTTCTGCGTGGGCGTGCTGAGCTACGTCTACAACCACCATGAACGCGATCTGCCGCGACGGCTCACGACCATGCAGCATGGGCACCACGACGTGACCATAGCGACCCTTCACGCTCATCTGGATCACGATAACTGCATCGAGAGCGTGATCCTGCGAGGTCCAACCGCCTCTGTGGTGGCGTTCGCGCAGGCCGTCATCGCCGCAAGGGGCATTCGGCATGGTGAGTTCCGCCCGATCCCGGTCGATGTCGGCGTCTCTCGTCGTCATGTTCACCAGCACATGCGTCCTTACACCTGAGGACCTCGTCGGGTGCAATGTCCCAGCAGGCACTGCGGCTCCGCTCGGGTGTGCTGCGTGTCTAGAAACAGAGTTCGCGAACGCGCTACACTCCGCGCCGGCCAGGTAGTCGCTTGAAATGCATAGACGGTCTCTTTCGTTGCTTCTGTCGCTCTTGCTGCTGCTCACGCAGCACGGGGCGGTGTTGCATGAACTCGGTCACTTAAGCCACGGATCCGTCACAGCGGGCGCGAGCCTGCACTCAGATGGGCAGGCGCTGGATAGCGGATCGTGTCCGACCTGCCAAGCTTTCTCGCAGGTCGCAAACCCGGTTTCCTCGAGCTCCACCGACCTATCCGTATCGTTAGCCGCGAACGTCCGCGTTCCCGATCCCGGTTACGCGATCGCCGGCACCGACGCGCCACGTCCGCGCAGTCGCGGTCCCCCGCAAGTCTGAACTGAGCCCTCGATCCCGAGAGATGCGGCGCCCGAGCGCTCGGGTGCTGCCCGTTTCAGTTCTTGCGGAGTAGTCCATGGCCCATTTCCGAAGCCGGGCAGCCACGCGCGCCGTGGTTGCCATGTCGATGTTTTTGGTCGTTGTATTCGCGTCGCTGCCGAGCAAAGCAGCCGATGTCGGGACCACTGGCTCATCAACCGATCCTGCGGATGCGGCCGGCGTGAGCTCCCGCGGCGACGCGGCGGCCGCCACCCCTACCGGCGCGTCTGCCGGCGGAGGTGGTTCTCTGGCGCCCATCGTGGTGACGGCGCAGCGCCTCAACGAGGCGCGCCTGGAGATCGAGACGCAGACCGGTGCGTCCACCTACACCATCGACAGCCAGGCAATCGAGGTACAGCCCGGCGGTCGTAATCAGACGCTCAACCAGGTGTTGCTGCAGGCGCCTGATGTGGTGCAGGACTCCTTCGGGCAGCTGCACGTTCGTGGTGACCACAATGGCCTCCAGTACCGCTTGAACGGAGTGATCCTGCCCGAGGGCATCAGCGTCTTCAGCCAGACCCTCAGTCCCCGGCTGCTCTCCTCCGTGAGCCTGATCACCGGTGCGCTGCCAGCCGAATACGGCCTGCGCACCGCCGGGATCATCGACATGACCACCAACAGCGGCCTGCTAAAGCCCGGCGGCTACGTGTCGGTGTACGGGGGCAGCTACGGGACGATACAGCCGGCGTTCGAGTACGGTGGCAGCAACGGCTCCTTGAGCTACTACCTCACGGGTGATTACAAGCAGAGCAATGTCGGCATCGATTCCCCTGACGGCAGTACCGACCCGCTGCACAATCATACCAAGCAGATTCATGCCTTCGGCTATCTAGAGAAAATTGTCGATGAAAATAACCGCCTGTCGCTGATCTTCGGGATTGCCGACCAGAAGTACCAGATCCCGAACCAGCGTGGATTGCAGCCGACGCTCGGCCTGGACGTCGAGGGTGTGACAGAGTTCCTCAGCGATAATCTCGATGAGAACCAGCACGAGCTGGCCGAATACGGCATCGTCAGCTGGCAGCACTCCGCGGGCCCCCTGAATTTCGAGACTTCGGTTGCTGTCCGCTATACCAGCCTGCACTTTTCGCCTGACTGGCTCGGAGACCTGCTCTACAACGGCATTGCGCAGGACGCCTTCAAGGACGACACGGCCGTGACCTGGCAAACTGATGTGGCCTACAAGCTGTCGTCGGCCCATACGCTCCGCACCGGGCTCTTCCTGCAGCACGATAGCTCGGAGAGCACGACCACCTCGCAGGTTCTGCCGATCGACCCCGTCACCGGGGTCCAGAGCAGCAACGTCCCGCTCACGATTCCCGACAACGGTACGCAGGCACAGGAGATCGAGAGCTTCTACCTGCAGGATGAGTGGCGGGTGTTCGCGCCGTTCACGCTCAACTATGGCGTGCGCTTCGATCATTACAGTGCCTACTCGAATGGCAGCCTGTGGCAGCCGCGGGTTAATTTCGTCTGGCAGATCGGCTCGGGCACCACGGTGCATGGTGGCTACTCGCGGTACTTCATCCCACCGCCCTTCGAGCTCATCGGCACGACGAGCATCAGCAAGTTCATCGGTACGACCGCGGAGCCGGCCATTCTGCAGGACACGCCGCCCTTCGGTGAGCGTGACAACTACTACGACCTTGGCGTGCAGCAGAAGCTGCTCGACAAGGCGCTCACACTCGGGGTCGACACCTTCTACAAGCAGTCGCAGCACCTGATCGATGAAGGCCAGTTCGGCGCGCCCATCGTCCTCACGCCCTTCAACTATCGTTACGGGCTCATCGGCGGAGTGGAGTTCACCGCGAACTACTCGGTCAGAAACTTCTCCGCCTACGGCAACCTGTCGTTCCAGGCGGCCCACGGCAAGCAGTGGGAGTCGGCCGAGTTCAACTTCGACCCGGGTGACTTCGCCTACGTCTACGACCACTACATCCACCTCGATCACGAGGGGCGCGTGGCCGCCTCGGGCGGTGTGTCGTATCTGTGGCAGGGAACACGCATCAGTGCCGACTTCATCTTCGGCACCGGCCTGCGCCAGGATTTGACCCTGCCGGACGGCACGGGCGTTCCGAACGGGGATCACGTGCCGAGCTATACCCAGGTGAATCTGGGCGCCAGCCACGACTTCCATCTCGCTGGCTCGAGCGTGCTGAGTGCGCGCTTCGATGTGATCAACGTGTTCGACAAGGTCTACCCGATCCGCAGCAGCACGGGCGTCGGGGTGTTCGCTTCACAATACGGACCGCGGCGGGGATTCTACGGCGGACTGTCCTGGCAGTTCTGAATAAAGAAGCCATTAGGGCACTTAGTCGGCCTGGCTGCACGTGTGGGGCCTGCTCTGGATGCCTGGGGTGGTCGCCCCAATGGCAGAGACCGGCGCGCGCAGTAGAATCATCGCGTGAACCGGGCACTTCCCCACCTGCGCACCCGACGCCGATGGCTGGGATGGCTGCTGCTGCCTGCGCTGCTGTTGCGGGCATTCATCCCGGCGGGCTTCATGCCCGTCGCGGGGGCAGGGGGCCCATACCTGGGGTTCTGCCCGGGCGCTGGGGAGCTGCCTCCGGGCGTAGCCGCTCCGGCAGCGCACGCGTCACATCACGGACATGCACACCATGGCGGCGACGGTCGGGGTGGTCCCGGAACTCCTCACCATCCGGCGTGCGTATTTTCCGCGGGCGCCGCGACTGCCTTCGCCGCGCCGCCGGCCGACGCGCTCCCGGCGCCGGCATCGTCCTCGCTCACCGAGCGCATCGCTGCGCCGATCTTCTTACCCGCCATCCTGCGCGCGCAGTCGCCGCGCGGCCCGCCCATCGTTTCCTGAAGCTCTGACGGACTGGCCCCGCACCGGCTTCGCTCTGGTGCGCGCTCCGTGGATATCTGCGGGCGGCCGCGGATCGCACCCGCTTCACCGAGTGTAGAAGCAGTGTGTTCCGCCGCCTCGCCCCCGCGAGCCGAGGATCTATGAACCAGCAGACCAACATCACCCGCCGAGACGGGGATCGGCGATGGCGCCCAGGCGCGCCCACATTGCTTGTGGCCACACTGATACTGCTCAGCTCCCTTCCGCAGCGCGCCCAAGCCTGCGCATCGTGCGGGTGCACGCTGAGTGCCGACGCGGCAATGGGCTACTCGGCGCTGCCGGGTTGGCGGTTGAGCATCGAGTACGACTATATCGATCAGAATCAGCTCCGCAGCGGCACCCAGACGGTCTCGGGGGTGCCCGCGGGCAGCGAGCTCGAGCACGAGACGGTGAACCAGTATGTGACCGCGGGTCTCAACTACAGCCCCAACTCGTCCTGGAATCTGCTGCTGCTCATGCCGTACGTCATTCGCAGTCACTCGACCTACGGCGCCTATGACCCGACGCAGCCGTTGCCGGAGCTCAGCCGCTCATTCAGCTCGAGCATCGGCGACGCAAGGTTCATCGCGAGCTACCAGGGCTTCCTGCCCACCCACAATCTCGGGGTTCAGCTCGGTGTGAAGCTGCCGACCGGGCAGTACGGGACTGCTGTCGACTTCTACTCGGGTCCCAACGCCGGCACACCGCTCGATGCCAGTTTGCAGCCCGGCACCGGCAGCACCGACGTCATTGTCGGCGCTTACTATTACCAGGCCATCAGTCAGAACTTCGACGCTTTCGTCAACGGCCAATTCCAGGCCGCGGTGAAGCACAAGATGGACCAGCCTGGCAACGACTATCGCCCCGGCAACTCGACCACCGTGAGCTTCGGTCTGCGTTACGAAGCAAACCCGCGCTGGGTTCCCCAGCTGCAGATGAACCTGCTGCACAAGTCCCCTGACCAGGGTGCGCTCGCGGACGTACAGAACACCGCGGGTAACGTCGTGTACGTCAGTCCTGGCATCACCGCTCAGCTCGCTTCCAGTCTGCACGTCTTTGCTTTCGCGCAGCTTCCGGTGTACAGCAATCTCTACGGCTTCCAGTTGTTTCCGCGCTGGACTGCGAGTGTGGGAATCACCTATGCGTTTTGAACCGAGCCTCTCTCACCGTCGCGAGCGGCGCCTGTTCCTCAAGGGCTTCAGCGCCTGTCTCGTCTGCGGGGGACTGCGGGGCACGCCGGCGTGGGCAGGCGGCTTGCACGTCGGCGCGCCGGCACCGCCGGCGACACTCGTGACGATCGATGGTCAGCGCATCTCCACTTCCGAGCTCCGCGGCCAAGTGGTGATCCTCACCTTCTGGGCGACCTGGTGCTCACCGTGCAGGGATGAGCTGCCCCTGCTCTCCGACTATCTCGCTACACACGCCGCTGCCGGCCTGCGCATACTCGGTTTCAGTCTCGACACGAAGGAGGATCTCGCCAAAGTCCGTCGCGTGGCGCAGTCGTTGCATTTCCCCGTCGGGCTCATGAGCGACTCGAGCGCGCCCGGCTACGGGCGCATTTGGCGTCTTCCCGTGAGCTTCACGATCGATCGGCAGGGACTGCTCGCCGAGGACGGCTGGAAGGAAAAGAAACCGGCCTGGACCCGCGAGCGCCTGGATCAGCTTGTGGCACCACTGCTCGCGTCTGCCTGAGGAGGGAAGGGCGCTGACCACCAGTGGAACCGAGAGATGGCGGAAGGCAGCAGGAGTCGAACCTACCAGGGAGCGTCTGGCGCCCCCTCCTGGGTTTGAAGCCCAGGCGCACCGCCGGGTACGGGTGCCTTCCGTTGTTCAAATGCGCCGTGCCAGGCGCTCTCTTCGCGCAGCACACGCAAATCGCGCACGCGGCGCGTGAAGCCCATGCGATCGAAGAACTCGAGGATCTGGATCGCGCGCTTGCGGCCGAGACCCACCGCATCACGAAATTGCGCAGTGCTGATGCCCGTCCCGGCACCGGCGCAGGTCTCGACGATGCGGGCGAGCTCCGCTACGCGCGCCGCATCGTAGAACAGATCACGCACCACCTGGTAAACGGCGCCGCCGCTGAGCTGCTTGCGCAGCACGGTGCGCACGCGCGCCTCGGCCTCGCCGAGCTTTGCGGCGAGCTCGCGCACCCACGGGGGGTCGAAGCCACCCGCGGCGATGAGCGGCTGCAGAAGGCGCATGAGCTGCTCATCCTCCGCCGACAGCTTCGATCGGTGCCCGGGCAGGTGCAGCCACGGTCCGTTGGCGCACAGCTGCCCTTCGCCCACGAGCTCATCGAGCAGAGAGCGCCACAGGGCAAGCGGCATCTCGGGGAAGCTCATGCGCCGCAGGCGCGCCGAGTCAGGCCCCGCTTCATCGGGTGTCTCGGCATGGAAGCGTCGCAGTGCGTGGAGCACCCCATCGCGCAGTGTCTGCCACCTCCTGGGAAGCACCACGTACTGCTCGTTGCCGACCTCGATCACCCGCACGGCATCGGGCAGCGGCACGCGCTCGCGGCCGGAGAGCCTCACGAGATCCGCCATCCGCGCTCCGTACGCCGCGCACTCGATGAGCGGCGTGAGTCCGCCGCCCGAGAGCATGGACTCGATGGCACTGAGCCAGGCCTGCCGCTGCGGCGAGCGCCGACGGCGCTCTGGCGCGAGCGGATCGAGCACCTGGCCGCCACCGATGGTGTGCCGTCCCTGGGCGTCCCGGAGAATGAAGCGATCGCCCGGTACGGCACAGAAGGGCGCCTCGAAGACGAGCTGCACCCGTTGCGCAACCCCGGGGCCGAGCTCGGAGGACTCGAGCGGCACCGCGTGAGCCACACGGTGCGCGGTCCCCAGGTGCACGTGCACCGGGGACCAGGCGCGCAGCGCTGCGCCGCTCGCGGTGAGCAACTCGAGCCGCACATCGAGGCGCAGCGAGGGCGAGAGTGCCCGCGGCTCGGCCAGCCAGTCCCCGCGCGCGAGCGCGCGCTTGTCGGCTCCCGCGATGTTCAGGGCGCAACGCTCGCCGGCGTGCCCGCTCGCCACGGCCCGTTGTTGCGCGTGGACGCTGCGAACGCGCACCGCATGCCCGGCCGGCATGACGTGCAGCGCATCTCCCGCGGCGACGCGCCCGCAGAAGACGGTGCCGGTCGCCACGGTGCCGTGCCCGGGGAGCGTGAAGACCCGATCCACCGCGAGGCGGAACAGGCCCTCCGCGGACCGGGCCGCCGCGCTCTGCGCCAGAGTGTGCAGGTGCTCGCGCAGTGTGCGCACACCGGGGTCGTCGTCCGCCGTGGCATTGAGTGGAAAGAGCGGCGCATCGCGCAGCGCGCTGCGGGCAAGCAGTGCGTGGGCCTCACTCTCGACCTCGCGCACGCGGGAGGCATCGACGCGGTCGACCTTGGTGAGCGCGATGGCGCCGCGGGTGATGCCGAGCAGGCCGAGAATCGCCAGATGCTCGCGCGTCTGCGGCATGACGCCGTCGTCGGCCGCGATCACGAGCAACGCGAAGTCGATGCCACAGGCACCGGCGAGCATGGTATGCACCAGCCGCTCATGGCCCGGCACATCGATGAAACCGAGCACGTCGCCGTTGGCGAGCGGCGCGTAGGCGTAGCCGAGCTCGATCGATATCCCCCGTGCCTGCTCTTCCGGCAGACGGTCCGTGTCGACGCCAGTGAGCGCGTGCACGAGCGCGGTCTTGCCGTGATCGATGTGACCTGCCGTGCCGATGATCATGAGAGCCGGCGAGTCACAGGCGCAGCGCCGCGAGCTGCGCGAGGAACTCTGCCTCCTCCTCGCTCTCGAGGCAGCGCAGATCGAGCCAGAGCGCGCGCTCGGTCACGCGGCCGATGACGGGGCGGGGCAGCTCGCGCAGCGCTGCCTCGAGGCGCGCGAGGCTCGCCCGCCGTCCGCGCACGGCACGCACCGCGAGCCCGTAGCTCGGCACCTCCTCGGTCGGCAGCGCCCCGCTGCCGATCTGACTGTGCAGTGCCGCTTCGCTCACCTCGTACCGCTCGCCGAGTGCGAGCTGCAACGGCGCTCGTAGCCGGCCCGCCCGCAGACGCATCTCACCGGGCGGGCGTGTGAGCAGGCGCAGGGTCGTCAGCCGCTCGGCCAGGTGCTCGGGCGAGCGATACAGCATGAGGACTGCCTCGAGCGCCGCGAGTGTCAGCTTACCGACGCGCAACGCACGCCGCAGCGGATCGCGGCGCAGCCGCCCGATCAGATCCGCGCGCCCGGCAAGGAGCCCCGCCTGCGGACCCCCGAGCAGCTTATCGCCGCTGAAGCTGACGAGGTCCGCACCCGCCGCGATGGCCTCCTGCACGGTGGGCTCCGCCGGCAGCTGCCAGCGGCGCAGGTCGATGAGCGAGCCGCTGCCCAAGTCCACCGCGACCGCAATGCCGTGCGCACGCCCGAGCTCCACCAGCTTCCCGAGCGCCACACTGCTCGTGAACCCGCGGATGGCGTAGTTGCTCGTGTGCACCTTCATGATGAGCGCACTGCGCGGACCGAGTGCGTCCGCGTAGTCGGAGAGGTGCGTGCGGTTGGTGGTACCGACCTCGATGAGCCGCGCCCCGGCCCGGCGCATGATGTCGGGCAGGCGGAAGGAGCCGCCGATCTCGATGAGCTCCCCGCGTGAGACCAGCACTTCGCGGCGCTGGGCGAGCCCGCTCAGCATGAGCAGCACCGCAGCGGCGTTGTTGTTCACCACCATCGCCGCTTCTGCGCCCGTGAGCTCGCACAAGAGGCCCTCGATGAGCTCGTCCCGCTCGCCGCGGCGTCCCGAGGACAGGTCGAGCTCGAGATTCACGGGAAAGCTCATCGCGCGCACCACCGCCTGCGCGGCTTCGGCGGGCAGGAGCGCCCGGCCGAGATTCGTGTGCAGCACCGTGCCGCTCAGATTGAAGACGGCCCGCAGCTGCAGACGCGCGGCGAGCGCGAGGTGCGCCTCGACCGCTGACGCGATCGCGGCCTCGGTGAGTCGTGCCGGCTCGAGTGTGCTGTCGCGGGCGGCGTGGCGCAGCTTCGCAAGATGCGCCCGTACCGCCGCGACCACCGGCGTGCGTCCGTGCCGGCCGAGCAGCGGCTGCAGGGGCGCGGCATGCAGCAGGCGATCGACCGATGGAATATCGGCGGCCTGCGCGGGGGAGGGCGCAACGGGCTTCTCGCTTGCGGACATCAGCTAATGGCCGACACGCGGCACCTGTCAGGTGGTTCTTTTCGAGGAGGGAACGCAGCGCCGGAGGCGCCCGTCGATCGCGGCTACTGCCACAGCAGCGGATTGCCGCTGCCGCGCTGGTAGCCCGCATCGCTCATGAGCAGATCGAGCGCCAGGCTCGCGAGGTCGTCCGCCACCGGCTCGACGCTTGCATCCTTCTCCTGGTAGAGGATCTTGCGGTAGGTATGACAGCGCTCGCAAGACTCGGCGCGAATGGCCTCGGGGCCGCCCTCGATCGAGTGGTAGGCAATGCCTTCGGTGCTGCGACAATGACTGCAGGTCACCCGCACCAGGTGCCACTCGGTGGCGCAGAGTCCGCAATGCAGATACCGATGTCCCTGGGAGCGCTTGTCGACGCGCACGATGCTCGCGACCGGAAGGGTACCGCAGGCCGGACAGACGCCGGGGACTTCGAGGGCCGGCACGACCTCCTCGGTGAGGCGGCTGGCGAGGGCCACCCAGTAGGTCTGCAGCGCCGCCATGATGAAAGGCGCCACCGCCAGCTCGATCTCCTCGCGACGGCCATTGAGTAGCGCTTCCGCCTGGGCTTCCAGCCATTCGGCGGGGAGTGATCGGAGCTGGGACAGCTCGCGACGAGCGCTGTCGGGAATGTCGGCGGCGGTTGCGACCTGCTCGCTGAGCTGCGCGGCGAGCGAGCGCCATAGCGGCTCACGGGACCAGCCGCGTGCCTCGATGGGCGGCATGCGATGGGTGCGCGCACGTGCGAGCTGCGCGGGGTCCGGAACTCGTGGGTCGAGGCTTGTCAAGGCCGCCGCCTGTGCCTCGACGACCACGGCCATCAGCCGGAGGTAGTCCCCGATCGCATGACCGATAGCACCGGGCGCGGCGAGCTGCCGCAGCCGCTCTGCACGCGCGCGAAAGGGTCCGGAGAGCTCCGGCAGCCGGACACGATGGATCGCCCCCTGGGCGGAGGACTCAATCTGGCCCGGCTCGAGTATGCGAGGCATGCGTGATCTGACGGAACCAGGCCCGATGATGCCTCCAGGCCCAGCCCGGTGTCACCGTGCCGCGAAGCATCGCGTGCATCGAGCCCCGCACCCAGAAACCCGCGTAGATGTGTACCAGTATCGTGCAGATCAGCACCAGGGCAGCGATGGCGTGCAGCACCGAGGCGATGCGCACGACGCGCACCGGCAGGGAGAAATAAGCGCGCCACATGAGGAATCCGGTCACGAACAGCGTGAGCACACAGAGCACCAGCACGAAGAACACCAGCTTCTGCCCGCCGTTGTAGCGGCCCACCTCCGGCAGCCGCTCCTCCCGGTTGGCAATGACATCACGCCACTGCCGCAGCCACTGCCAGTCCGCCGAGGCGAAACGGTTCTCATCCCAGACGCGCGCGGCGAGGCTGAGGAAGACGAGCACCATGAAGATGCCGACGAAGGGGTGCAGGATGCGCGTCCACGGGCCACCGCCGAAGAGGTTGCTGAGCCAGAAGAGCGCCGGATGGAACAGCGCGAGTCCCGAGAGCGCGGCGAGTATGAAGGAGAGCGCCACCAGCCAGTGGTTCGTGCGTACGTCGGCGTCGTAGCGCAGCAGCGTGTCGCGTTGTGCAGCGTTGCTCACGGTCGCATCTCCGGCTTGCCGCTCGCTTCGAGGCTCCTGCGGGCCGCCTCCTCATCCTGCTCGTCGACCTCGTTGCGGCCGACGCGGACGAAGTGGAAGAAGCCGGCGAGAGCCGTGAGCGCCATGATCGCCAGTGACAGGGGCTTGGCACGTCCTTTCCACAAACGCACCAGCGGACTGATGTGCGGGGCGGCCGCGAGACCCGCATACAGGCCCGGTTGGTCGGCATGGTGCAGCACGTACATGACATGGGTGCCGCCCACCCCAGGCGGGTCATAGAGCCCTGCCTTGTCGAAGCCGCGGGATTTCAGGTCCTCGATGCGCTCGGCCGCGTGAGCCTTCATGTCCTCCTTGGTGCCGAACACCAGCGCACCGGTCGGGCACGCCTTGATGCAGGCGGGCTCCATGCCGACCGCGACGCGGTCGGAGCACAGCGTGCACTTGTAGGCTTTCTTGTCGCGCTTGGAGATGCGCGGAATGTCGAACGGACAGCCGGCCACGCAGTAGCCGCAGCCGATGCAGTTCTCCTCCTGGAAGTCCACGATGCCATTGGAGTACTGCACGATCGCGCCAGGCGAAGGGCAGGCCTTCAGGCACCCCGGATCCGCGCAGTGCATGCAGCCGTCCTTGCGGATCAGCCATTCGAGGTCGCCCTTCGGGTTCTCGTACTCGGTGAAGCGCATCAGCGTCCAGGAGCGGTCGCTGAGGTCGGCCGGGTTCTGGTAGCTGCCGGTGTTCGTGCCGACCTCATCTCGCAGGTCGTTCCACTCCATGCACGCGACCTGGCAGGCCTTGCAGCCGATGCACTTGCTGGTGTCGATGAGCTTCGCCACCGTGCCGCTGTAGGCGCCGCGCACCCTGGGCTCGGGCGTTGTGGTCGCCGAGCGGCGCACGATGTCGAGAGATTGCAGGGGCATGTCAGCGCCTCTCCAGTTGTCTCACGCCTTTTCGACCTTGACGAGGAATGACTTGTACTCGGGGGTCTGCGAGTTGGCATCACCGACGACGGGCGTCAGGGTATTGGCCAGGAAACCCGGCTTGGCCAGCCCCGTGAAGCCCCAATGGATCGGAATGCCGACCGTGTGCAGGGTCTTTCCCTCGACTTGCAGCGGCTTGAGCCGCTGGGTGACCACGGCGACCGCGGTGATGAAGCCACGATTCGAGGACACCTTGACGCGTTCGCCACCAGAGACGCCGAGCTGCTGCGCGAGCGCGGTACCGATCTCGACGAACTGCTCGGGCTGCAGGATCGCGTTCAGCCGCGCGTGCTTGGTCCAGAAATGAAAGTGCTCGGTGAGCCGATAAGTCGTCGCCAGGTGCGGAAATTGCTCCACCTTGCCGAACGCCGCACGATCATCCTTGAAGACCCGCGCCGCGGGGTTGTTGAGCGCGAGCGGCTGCTTCGGACTCAAGGGGTTCGTCGCAAGCGGCGTCTCGAGCGGCTCGTAGTGCTCGGGGAAGGGGCCTTCGGCCATGGCGTTCTTGGCGAAAAACCGGCCTACGCCCTCCGGGAGCATGATGAACGGTCCCATGCCAAGGGCGGGGTCCTCATCGACCTTGTAGTCGGGAACGTCGAAGCCCTTCCAGGCCGTGCCGTTCCAGGCAATGAGCTTGCGGTTTGGATTGAAGGGTTTGCCACTCGGGTCGCACGAGGCGCGGTTGTACATCAGGCGCCGGTTCGCCGGCCAGGACCACGCCCAGCCGAGCGTCTGGCCGAGGCCGCTCGGGTCAGAGTTGTCCCGGCGTGCCATGAGGTTGCCCGTGGGGCCCCAGGCGCCGGAGAAAATCCAGCATCCGCAGGCGGTCGAGCCATCGTCGTGCAGCTCCGCAAACCCGGCGAGCTGCTCGCCGGCCTTGCGGGTGACCTGGCCCGGGTTCTTCGGGTCGGCCAGGTCTCTCAGTGCCTTGCCGGAATACTCCATCGCGAGCTCCTCGGGCGAGGGGCTCTTCGGGTCGATGTAAGGCCAGGAGAGCTTCAGGATCGGCTCGGGGTACGCTCCGCCTTCGGCCTGGTACAGGGTGCGCATACGGACGAACAGCTCGCCCATGATCTGCAGATCCGAGCGTGCCTCCCCGGGAGGCTCCGCCCCCCTCCAGTGCCATTGCAGCCAGCGCGCCGAATTGACCAGCGAGCCGTTTTCCTCCGCAAAGCAGTTGGTCGGCAGCCGGAAGACCTCGGTTTGAATCGTCTTCGGATCGACGTCGTTGTGCTCGCCGAAATTGCGCCAGAACTCGCTCGTTTCGGTCGCCAGCGGGTCCATGACCACGAGGAACTTTAGGCTGGCGAGCGCCTTGTTGAGCTTCGCCTTGTTGGGAGCGGCGCCGATCGGGTTGAACCCCTGGCAGATGTAGCCGTTCATCTTGCCGTTCGCCATGAGCTCGAAGGCCTGCAGCATGTCGTAGACCTTGTCGAGCTTCGGTAGGTAGTCGTAGCCCCAATGATTTTCGGCCGTGGCCGCATCGCCCCACCAGGCTTTCATGAGGCTCACGTGGAACTTGTTGTAGTTCTGCCAGTAACTGAGCTGGTTGGGTCGCAGTGGCTTGTGGGCCCGCGCCGCGATGTACTTGTCGTATTCCTGCTCTTTCTCGCCCGGCAACGTGAGGTAGCCGGGAAGGAGGTTCGACATCAACCCGAGATCGGTGAGCCCCTGGATGTTGGAGTGGCCACGGAGCGCGTTCATGCCTCCCCCGACCACACCGATGTTGCCGAGCAGCAGCTGCAGCATCGCGCCCGCCCGCACGTTCTGCGATCCGACCGAGTGCTGTGTCCAGCCGAGTGCGTACATGATCGTCATGGCGCGGTCAGGTGCGGCGGTGGAGCCGATCAGCTCGCACACCTGCAGGAACTTCTCCTTCGGCGTGCCGCAGACACGCTCCACGATCTCGGGCGTGTAGCGCGCGTAGTGCTGCTTCATGAGCTGGTACACGCAGCGCGGGTGCTTCAGCTCGGGGTCGACCTTCACGTAACCGTCGGGGCCGATCTCATAGTCCCAGCTCGACTTGTCGTAGCTGCGCTTCTCGGGGTTATAGCCGGAGTAGAGCCCGTCGGCGAAGGCGAAGTCCTCGCGCACGATGAAGCTCATGTCGGTGTAGTTCTTGACGTACTCGTGCTGGACCTTGTCGTTGGTGAGCAGGTGGTTCATCACGCCGCCGAGGAAGGCGATATCGGTGCCGGTGCGGATCGGGCAGTAGACGTCGGCGACCGACGCGGAGCGCGTGAAGCGCGGATCGACTACGATCAGGCGCGCCTTGTTGTGCGCTTTGGCCTCAGTCACCCATTTGAAGCCGCACGGATGCGCCTCGGCGGCGTTGCCGCCCATGATGAGAACGATGTCGGCATTCTTGATGTCGACCCAGTGATTCGTCATCGCTCCACGGCCAAACGTCGGGGCAAGACCTGCCACCGTCGGGCCGTGTCACACACGGGCCTGATTGTCG
>DATKMV010000007.1:0-56216 GCA_035541695.1 Steroidobacteraceae bacterium | reverse complement strand
CGCCCGCGAGGTCGGCACCGAGGGCCGCCTCGGCGGCCAGGCCGACGTGAAGGATGTGAGCGGCGTGTGGAAGGACCTGACCGACAAGGTCAACTCCATGGCGAGCAACCTCACCGGCCAGGTGCGCAACATCGCCGAGGTGGCGACCGCCATCGCACGCGGCGACCTGTCGCGCAAGATCACCGTCGACGTGCGCGGTGAGATCCTGCAGCTGAAAGAGACCGTCAACGTCATGGTCGACCAGCTCAACAGCTTCGCCGCCGAGGTGACGCGCGTCGCACGCGAGGTCGGCACCGAGGGCAAGCTCGGCGGTCAGGCGATCGTCCCGGGTGTCGCCGGCACCTGGAAGGACCTGACCGACAACGTCAATTCCATGGCGCGCAACCTCACCGGTCAGGTGCGCAACATCGCCGAGGTGTCCACCGCGATCGCGCGCGGCGACCTGTCGCGCAAGATCACCGTCGACGTCAAGGGCGAGATCCTGCAGCTGAAGGAGACCATCAACACCATGGTCGACCAGCTGAACGGTTTCGCGGCCGAAGTGACCCGCCTGGCGCGCGAGGTCGGCACCGAGGGCAAGCTCGGCGGCCAGGCGGTGGTGCCGGGCGTGGCCGGCACCTGGAAGGACCTCACCGACAACGTCAATGTCATGGCCAACAACCTGACCAACCAGGTGCGCGGCATCGTCAAGGTGGTGACCGCAGTGGCGAACGGCGACCTGCGGCAGCGCCTCACGGTCGAGTCGAAGGGCGAGGTCAATGCGCTCGCCGACACGATCAACAGCATGACCGACACGCTCGCGATCTTCGCCGACCAGGTGACGAGCGTCGCCCGCGAGGTGGGCGTCGAGGGCCGGCTCGGCGGCCAGGCGCACGTACCCGGTGCGGCCGGGACCTGGAAAGACCTCACTGCCAACGTCAACCTGCTCGCCGCCAATCTGACCAACCAGGTGCGTGCGATCGCCGAGGTGGCAACTGCGGTCACCAAGGGCGACCTGACCCGCTCCATCCAGGTGGAAGCCCGTGGCGAGGTCTCCGAGCTCAAGGACAACATCAACGCCATGATCGGCAACCTGCGCGTCACCACCGACCGCAACAAGGAGCAGGACTGGCTGAAGACCAACCTCGCCAAGTTCAGCCGCATGATGCAGGGGCAGCGCGATCTCGTGACGGTCGGGAAGCTGCTGCTGTCGGAGCTGGCGCCGCTCATCAACGCGCAGCAGGGCATCATCTACGTGATGGAGGGGGCGGAGGGCTCGCACCTGCGCGAGCTCGCGAGTTATGGCGACGAGCCGTACGAGGGGCGCGAGTCACGCCGCTTCGGGCTCGGCGAAGGGCTGGTGGGGCAGGCGGCCGTCGATCGTCAGCGACTGCTGCTCACCGACATTCCGACGGACTCGATCCAGATCCGCGCGGGACTCCTCAATTCGCGGCCCCGCAGCGTGGTGGTGCTGCCGGTGCTCTACGAGGGCCACGTCAAGGCGGTGCTGGAGCTCGCCTCCCTCGGTGAGTTCACCGCCTCGCACCTCGCGTTCCTCGAGCAGCTCACCGGCAGCATCATCGGCGTGGTGCTCAACACCATCGAAGCGACCATGCGCACCGAGGGGCTGCTGAAGCAGTCGCAGCAGCTCGCCACCGAGCTGCAGACGCAGCAGACCGAGCTGCAGCAGACCAACGAGGAGCTCGCCAACAAGGCGCAGCTGCTCGCCGAGCAGAATGCGGAGGTCGAGCGCAAGAATCAGGAGATCGAGCTGGCGCGCCGGGCGCTCGAGGAGAAGGCGGCGGAGCTGGCGCTCACCTCACGCTACAAGTCCGAGTTCCTGGCGAACATGTCGCACGAGCTGCGCACCCCGCTCAACAGCATTCTGATCCTCGGGCAGCAGCTCGCCGAGAATGCCGGCGGCAATCTCACCCCCCGCCAGGTGGAGTTCGCCAACACCATTCACGGCGCCGGCACCGATCTGCTGAATCTCATCAGCGACATCCTCGATCTGTCCAAGATCGAGTCCGGCACCGTCACGGTCGAGTGCGAGGACCTGCTGTTCACGCACCTGCGTGAGACCATCGAGCGCAACTTCCGCCACGAGGCCGACGCCCGCAAGCTGTCCTTCACCGCCGACTTCGACCAGCGCCTCGGGCGCGCCATCACCACCGACTCCAAGCGCCTGCTGCAGGTGCTGAAGAACCTGCTCTCGAACGCCTTCAAGTTCACCGAGCGCGGCGGCGTGCGGCTGCACGTCGCCATCGCCACCGGCGGCTGGAGCAACGAGCATCCGACGCTCAGCCAGGCGGCGTCGGTCGTCGAGTTCTCCGTGAGCGACACCGGCATCGGCATCCCGCCCGAGAAGCAGCGCATCATCTTCGAGGCGTTCCAGCAGGCGGACGCCGGCACCGCGCGCAAGTACGGCGGCACCGGGCTCGGTCTCGCCATCAGCCGCGAGCTCGCGCATCTGCTCGGCGGGGAGATCCGCCTCAGCAGCATCGCCGGCAGCGGCAGCACCTTCACGTTGTATCTGCCGATCAGCTACCTGGGGCCGGCCTACAGCCGTGGCGGGGCGGCGGCGGCGCCCGCCGGGGCCTTGCCGGCGGCGGCGAGCTTCCAGCCGGTGGTGCTGCCGGTGACGCGCGTGGAGGAGATACCCGATGACCGCGATGCCCTGCAGCCGGACGATACCGTACTGCTCGTCGTCGAGGACGACCCCCATTACGGGCGCATTCTCCTCGACCTGGCCCGCGCCCGCGGCTTCAAGGTGATGCTGGCCCGCACCGGCGCGGACGCACTGGCGCTGGTGCGCAAGCACCCGCCGACAGCGGTCTCGCTCGATGTGTTCCTGCCGGACATGCTCGGGTGGACGGTGCTCAACCAGTTGAAGCGCAATCCCGAAACGCGCCACATTCCGGTGCAGATCCTCACCATCGAGGACGAGCGGCAGTACGGCCTCGAGCGCGGGGCATTCTCTTTCATCACCAAAAGCGTGACCACCGAGGCTCTCGAGGGAGCGCTCGAGCGCCTGAAGAGCTTCACCGCGAATCACGTGCGGCGGCTGCTGGTGGTGGAGGACGATCCCGCCGAGCAGCTGAGCGTGCGCGAGCTTCTCGATCACACGGACGTGGAGATCGTCACGGTCGGCACCGGCAGCGCGGCACTCGAGGCGATGCGCGCCGGCAGCTTCGACTGCGTGGTGCTCGACCTGCGGCTGCCGGACATGTCCGGGTTCGAGCTGCTCGCCCAGGTGCAGGCTGATGAGCAGCTGCGACGGACGCCGATCGTGGTGTTCACGGGCCGGCAGCTCTCCGACCAGGAGGAGATCGAGCTGCGCAGAAACGCCAAGAGCATCGTGCTGAAGGGCGTGCGCTCCCCGGAGCGGCTGCTCGATGAGACGGCGCTGTTCCTGCACCGTGTGGTCGCCGACCTGCCGCCTGCCAAGCAGAAGATGATCGAGACGCTGCACCAGAGCGATGAGCCGTTGACGGGGCGCAAGGTGCTGGTGGTCGATGACGACATCCGCAACATCTTCGCGCTCAACAGCCTCCTCGAACGCCACAACATGGAGGTCATCACCGCCACCAATGGTGAGGAGGCCATCAAACTGGTCGAGAGCACCGAAGACCTCTCGCTGGTGCTGATGGATGTGATGATGCCGGAGATGGACGGCTACGAGACCATGCGGCGCATCCGCAGGAACCAGCGGTTCCGCCTGCTGCCGATCATCGCGCTCACCGCCAAGGCGATGAAGGGCGACCGGGAGAAGTGCCTCGAGGCGGGCGCATCCGACTACGTGGCGAAGCCGGTCAATACGGACCAGTTGCTGTCGCTGGTGCGCATGTGGCTGCATCCCTGACAGACGAGCTCATGCGGATCAACGACCGCGTGAACATCCTGCTGGTCGATGACCAGCCGGCACGGCTTCTCACCTACCAGTCGATCCTCGGGGACCTCGGCCAGAACCTGGTGCTGGCGCACTCCGGGCGCGAGGCGCTCGACAAGCTGATGCACGAGGAGTTCGCGGTGGTGCTGCTCGATGTGAGCATGCCCGACATGGATGGTTTCGAGACCGCCGAGCTGATCCACGCCCATCCGCGCTTCGAGAAGACCCCGATCATTTTCGTCACCGGCATACACGTCTCGGAGCTCGACCGCCTGCGCGGCTACAAGGCCGGTGCGGTCGACTACGTGGCTATCCCGGTCGTGCCCGAGATACTGCGCAGCAAGGTGGCGGTGCTGGTCGAGCTCTACTGCAAGCGCCACGAGCTGCGCCAGCTCAACCGCGTGCTGGCGAACGCCAACCGGCAGCTCGCCGAAGCCAATCTCACACTGCAGGCGGAGAAGACGCGCGAGCTCGAAAAGCTGAACGCGACGCTGCAGCGTGCCAACGCGGAGCTCGAGCAGACCAATCGCAGCCTGCAGAGGGAGGTCGCCGAGCGCGCTCGTGCCGAGCAGGCGCTGCACGAAGCCGATCGCAACAAGGACGAGTTCCTGGCCATGCTGGCGCATGAGTTGCGCAACCCGCTGGCGCCGCTCCACAACGCTCTGCAGCTGATGCGCATGGCGCCCTCCGCATCGCAGCTGCAATGGGCCCAGGAGGTCATTGAGCGCCAGCTCGCCTACCTCACGCGCCTGGTGGATGACCTCCTCGATGTCTCGCGCATCACCCGTGGCAAGATCACCCTCACGCGTGAGCCCGTCGAGATCTCCACCCTGGTCACTCGCGCGGTCGAGACGGTCGCGCCACTGATGCAGGAGCGCGAGCATGAGCTGCGGGTGGAGCTCCCTTGCGAACCGCTGCGCGTCGACGGCGATTCCACCCGCCTTACCCAGGCCCTCGCCAACGTTCTCGGCAATGCGGCCAAATACACCGATCGGGGCGGGAACATCGAGCTGCGATGCGAGCGGCACGCAAGCAATGCGGTCATCCGGGTCCGGGACAACGGCATCGGTATCCCGCGCGAGTTGTTGCCGCGCATCTTCGATCTGTTCACGCAGCTCGATCGCACCTCCGATCATCCACTGAGCGGCCTCGGCATCGGCCTGGCGCTCGTGCGCCGCCTGGTGGAGATGCACGGCGGCAGCGTGACGGCGCGCAGCGAGGGACCGGGCACCGGCAGCGAGTTCGAGATTTGCCTGCCCCTCATTCCGGGGCAGATCGCCGAGCCGGCCGCGCACCGCGAGACGCCGGCGCACGCGAGCGCTTCCACTCCCCGCCGCATCCTGCTGGCGGACGACAACCGTGATGCACTCGAGAGCCTCGCCACGGTGCTGCGACTGCGCGGCCACGAGGTGTTCAGCGCGGCGAACGGCGCCATTGCGCTCGAGACCGCGGTGCGCCACATGCCGGAGATCGCGCTCCTGGATATCGGAATGCCGGTGCTCGATGGCTACGAGGTCGCGCGCCGCATACGCGCCCAGGAGTGGGGCAAGACCGTCACGCTCGTCGCCTTGACGGGTTGGGGTCAGGAGTCCGATC
Source organism: Steroidobacteraceae bacterium (assembly GCA_035541695.1). Classification (GTDB taxonomy): domain Bacteria; phylum Pseudomonadota; class Gammaproteobacteria; order Steroidobacterales; family Steroidobacteraceae; genus 13-2-20CM-66-19. The sequence continues at coordinate 50,752 of DATKMV010000007.1, read as the reverse complement.
GACGTCGCTCTCGCGAGGCGGGGTTCGATACGCACCTGGTCAAGCCGCTCGACCTGGACAAGCTGGCCGCGCTTCTCGAGAAGCTGCCCGAGCAGGCCGCCGTGTAAGAGGACGCCTACATTGGGTCGGGCAACGCACTGCGAGACACCCGCCCCGACTGCGACCGACTATGCCGCGCGGCTTGTGTTCGATCGGTGAGCGGCAATGAACGACGAACTGGACCCCGAGATCCTCAGCTACCGCGAATTCCGCAATCGCCAGACGCTGCTCGATTGGCAGCGGCGGCGCCGCGCCTTCGAGGCGCAGCGCGGCCGGCGCAGCGAGCGGTCAATGATGGGAGCACATGTACAGCAGCAGAATGACCGGAATCGGCACACCGAGAAGCCACAGTAGAATTCCGCGTCCCATGGGTTGATCCTCGCTAGTGTTGGCTGTGTTCGTGGTCGGAATGATCGCGCATGTAGCCGTTGCCTTCGTGCCGTGCCAGCTGCTCGCGGAAGCCGGGCAGGACCTGCGCGAGCGTGTGCTTGAGTTTCGCCGCGGCGAGCCCGATGAGGGCACTCTCGATGGTGCGCCAGGCGCGTGAGATCTCGCGCCGGCGATGATCCGTGTAACCTCCGGCGAGCCGCTCAGCGCCGGGTAAATCCTCCATCGCAGGGCGCAGGCCTGGCGCAGGGCGCAGGCCCGGGGCGCGCTCCCCGGAGCCGGCCGCCATCGACAGCAGCAGCCCTCCGCCGAAGGCGATCCCCATCCAGAGCGCGGGATTGCTGCGATAGTGCCGCCGCCAGTCCGTGACCGATCTCACCCGGTCCTCCAGCTCCTCGAGATTGGAACGGAGCTTTTCGCGGTCACGGTCGATACGCTGCTCTATTTGCTCGGTTGCACGGTGCATCGGGCCCGCTCCTTCACATCGGCGGCGATTGCCGCGGCGCGTCTGCGCATCAGATTGACCCCGAGCTGCAGCAGAATGACGCACGTGAGCGCCATCGCGACCGCCACGATGAGCGCCGCCAGCCATACGCTCATCACGAGGCTCAATGCCGCGACCACGGCCTGCAGCAGGAAGAAGGCACTCAACAAGCCACCGAGAACCGCGCTGAGCAGCAGCACACCGGCGGCCCGGAACGTGCGCAGCTCGGCGCGTGCCTCGACCTGCGCGAGGCGGATCTGCGCACTGAGTATGTCCTGCAGATTGCCGGCCACATCGGCCAGCACCTGCGCCACCGAGCGTTCGGCAGGCCGCTCCGGATGCAACGGCTGGACTCGCGAGTGCATTGCGGCTAATCGCGGCTCAGGGCGCGACCGAGCAGGAATCCGAGTGCCGCGGCACCGATCAACGACGGCCCGGGATTGCGCCGGATGACCTCCATGAGGTCGCTCATCATGGTTTGTACATCAGTCTCGCGCAGGTACTCGGCGCCGTAGCTCACCGCATCCGCGGCACTGTGAGCCGCGCTCGCGACCCGCTCGCCCTGCTGGTGCAGCGTGCTCGCCATCCCCTCCAGGCCGGCCGCCGCTCCAGCGCGAGCCTGATCGGCCCGCTGTGCGGCTCTCGAGCCGACTTCCTGCGCCCGGCTCTTGAGCTGGCCGAGCCGGCCGCCGTCATCGATCGTGGAAGACTGTTCCTGACCTGAGGGCGGATATTCCTGCGCCATGGTGCTACTCCTTGTCTGGCTCGCATTTTCGCTGGCCGGGCAGATGTAACACGCGCTTGGGTTCGCTTGCCGTAAGAAGAATGCCTGAGCTGCAGTCAGACGTCCGGCCGCGGCCCGCGCGCGTGGTCATGCTCCGACAGCGCGCCGCATCTCACGGCCACGCGTAGGTACAAGCTGACCCCGCCTCAGGCCCCGACCCGACCGACGCGCTCCGCGCGCCGTAGGACGCTCGGTCGCATGGCGAAGGCATCGAAAGCAACGACCGCAACGACGGCGACGACGCCGGACCTCGGGCAGTCCGTTCGCGATCACTGCGATCTGCTCCTGACGCTCAAGCCCGCGGAGCTCGAGGCATTGCTGCTGCGCCTGTGTGCGTGCAGTACGCGCCGCGTGCGTTCCGGCGAGCCGCGGCGCGCGCCCAGACGCTGTCGCGGGCGTGTCGCCACGGAGTGGTGCCGGCTCGGGGCGCGCGCCACGGCCGGCTACGTCGGGACGAGATTCGGCTGAGCGCTACTGGCAGCTGCTCATCGCCTGCCCCCGCCCCGCAGCGCGAAGCCGCGCGCAGAACGGCTGGAGTCCGCTCTTCCTGAGGTCCGCCCACGCAGCGAGCTGCGTCTGCAGACGCGAGTGCAGCCCGGCATAGGTGTCGAGCTCCGGCTGGTTCGGCGCCGTGTCGGCATCATCGAGCAGCTCAGCGAAGGAATAGATCTGCTCGTTCAGCATGCCGGGGTAATTCAGGTTGGCTTCGGAGCCCTTGATGTTGACCTGCATCAGCGCGCCTTCGATCTGGGACGCCCGCTGGGCGAGCGCATTGCCCTCGCTCGCGAGCGCGGCGCCGCCAGTCGTGCCGGCGGCAGGCTTGAGCGCGTTCGCCAGCTCACCCTTGAATGCGCGGATCTCGTTCACGGCGCGATGCAGCGCGTCCTGGTCGTGGTAGACCTGCATCGCCAGCGCGAACTTCTGCTGCGCGCCTGTCGTCGGACCCTTCACCCGCGGATCGAACTTGACGGTGAGCGGCACCGTCTGTGATTGCCCCTGGTAGGTGAGCCGCACGGTGTATTCGCCGGGGAGCACGATCGGACCGCGGGGCGGGAGTCCGGCATAGAACGCGCCGGGAATCTGCACCGGCTCGTCGTAGCGCAGGTCCCAGACGAAGCGGTTCATGCCCGCCGCGGCCGGCAGCGTCGTCATCGCGTGCACCTGGTCGGGCCACTCGGGCGGCTGCTCCGCCTGCTGCGGCTTCGCACTGGTGAGGTGCCGGACGACGGTGCCGTTGGCGTCGATGATCTCGAGGGTCAGCGGGCCATTCGCAGCCGCCGGCAGGTAGTAGTCGATCAGTGTGCCCGGGGGCGGATTCTGGCCGGCGGGCGGTCGCGCATCCACCTGATCCGGATAGTAGAGCCGATAACCGGTCGCGGGCGTGTAGAGATGGGCGCCCGCTGCGGCCCGCGCCGCGCCCACCTCCCGCAACGGCGTCACATCGTCGAGAATCCAGAACGAGCGGCCGTGCGTCGCGACGACGAGATCGCTGTCCTTCACCACGAGGTCGTGGATCGGCGTGCGCGGCAGATTCAGCTGCAGACTCTGCCAGTGGCGGCCGGTATCGAACGATACGAATACCCCCGTCTCGGTCGCCGCGTACAACAGCTCGCGCTTCACCGGATCCTCGCGCACCACGTGCACGAACGAGCCCACCGGCAGGGCCGCATCGATGCGCGTCCAGCTCCTGCCGCCATCGCGCGTCATGAAGATGTAGGGCTTGATGTCATCGAGCTTGTGACGGTCGACCGCGACATAGGCGGTCGCGGCGTCGTGATGCGAAGGCTCGATCATGCTGACCGTGCTCCAGGCCGGCATGTCGTGCGGCGTGACGTTGCTCCAGCTGCCGCCGCCATCGCGCGTGAGCTGCACCAGGCCGTCGTCCGTGCCGACCCAGATCATGCCGCGGCTGAGCGGTGATTCGGCGATGGCGAAGATGGTGTCGTAGTACTCGACACTGGTGATGTCCTTGGTGATCGGTCCGCCGGAAGCCTGCTGCTTGGATTTGTCGTTGCGTGTCAGATCGCCGCTGATGGCCGTCCAGGTGTGCCCATCGTCGCTGGTCTTGTAGAGGCGTTCCATGCCGTAGTAGAGCGTGTCGGGGTCGAAGGGTGACATCGCGAGCGGCGAGGTCCAGTTGAAGCGATGCTCCAGGTCCTTGGCGGCATGTCCCGATGCATCCACCGGCCACACCGATATGACCTGCATCTGCATGGTGTGCTTGTTGAAGCGGTTGATGAGATTCTCGTTGGTGCCGTACACGATATAGGCGTCGCGCGGGTCGGCGAGCACGAAGCCGGCTTCGCCGTTGGAGGCGTCGTACCAGTCGTGCTGCGTGATGGCGCCGTCATCGGCCATGCTGGCGATGGCGATGCTGGAATTGTCCTGCTGGGCGCCGTAGGCGTAGTAGGGGAACCGTGTATCGACCGAGACGTGGTAGAACTGCGCGGTCGGCTGGTTGTACACGGTGCTCCAGGTCCTGCCGCGATCGAAGGAGATCGAGGCACCGCCATCGCTCGACTCGATCATGCGGTCGGTGTTGGTCGGATCGACCCAGATACCGTGGTGGTCGCCGTGCCGGGCCGGCAGCAGCTCGAAGCTCTTGCCGCCGTCGGTGGAACGGAACAGTCCGGTGTTCTCGGCATACACCGTGTCACGGTCCTTCGGATCTGCGAGCACCGTCGAGAAATACCACGCTCGCTGGCTCAAGCGACCGTCGTCGTTGACCCTTTGCCACCGCTCACCGCCGTCATCGGAGCGGTACAGACCGCCCGCGACCGCCTCGATCATGGCGTAGATGCGTTTCGAGTCCGCGCCCGAGACACTCACGTGGATGCGGCCGAGAATGCCGCCCGGCAAGCCGTTGCCGGTGAGCTGTCTCCAGGTCACGCCGCCGTCGCGCGAGCGGTACAGGCCGCTGCCCGGGCCGCCGCTCGAGAAGTTCCAGGGCTGGCGGCGCGCCTGCCACAGTGCGGCATAGACGATGCGCGCATCGTGCGGGTCGAAGCTGACGTCGATGGCACCGGTGTTCTCATCCTTGTACAGCACCTTGGTCCATGACTTGCCGCCGTCGGTGCTGCGGAATACGCCACGCTCGGCATTCGGACCGAAGGCGTGACCGAGCGCCGCGACCAGCACGATGTCCGGGTTGCTCGGATCGACGATCACGGCGCCGATCTGTCGTGTGTCGGCGAGCCCGAGGTGGGCCCAGGTCTTGCCCCCGTCGGTGGATCTGTAGACCCCGTCCCCGTAGGTCATGTTGCCGCGCGGGGCGGCTTCGCCGCTGCCGACATAGATGATGTCGTGATTGGAGGGTGCTATGGCGATGGCGCCGACGGAGGAAATGGGCGTGCCATCGGTGAGCACCTGCCAGGTGTTGCCCCCGTCGGTGGTCCTCCAGACTCCGCCGGCTACCGCACCAAAATAGAAGGTGCTGGCATCGCCGGGAATGCCGGCAACCGCCAGCGCCCGTCCGCCGCGATAGGGTCCGATGCAGCGCCATTGCAGCGCGGCGAACAGGCCAGGGTCGACTGCGCCGGCGCCGGGCTCGGCGGCCGCGGGCGCGGCCTCGGCGGCAGGACCCTGCAGCAGCGCCGCTGACAGAACCGCGCCGATGCTCACACGGCGCAACAACCCCTGCCGCGCAACGCGGGCGACTCCTGATGGCATCGGTTTCCCCCTCGAGGATCTCTGGACGTCATTTTACGTTGTCGTTGCCGTCGCTGTCTCCTCAGCGTAATGGCTCTGCCAGCGCCGCGACGATCGCACCCTGCCCCGAGCGCTGCACCAGCACGGCGAGATCGGTGGAGTCGGCCGGCAGCGAGGCGAGCGCCACCCGGAATTCCCGCGCCTCGCCGCTCCAGTCCCCGAGGGCGCGCACCTCGCGCACGATGTTGAATTCCTCGAGAGTGCGACCGGCGTTCTCACCGCGGCCGACGGCCGAGCGCGCATGGCGCAGGTAGGGCACGAGCCAGACATCGCAGCGCGTGGCTTGCGGCTGCGCTCCGACATGGATGAGCGCCGCGCCATCGTGCACCGACAGGGTGAGGGGCCCGCTGCTGCGTGTTGCGGCGAGCGCGCGCGTAACCGCCGTGCGGTCGGCACCGAGCGCATCGACCCGTCCCTCGATGATGAGCTCCGGCGTGTAGACCGTTGCGTGACGCAGGTTGCGCGCATAGGCGTCCTGCCGCTGCACCGATTGGCGCAGAGCAAACCGATCATGCCAGCCGAGCTCGTCCCAGTAGTCCACGTGGAAAGCGAGCGCGATGACATCGGGCCGTGCACTCAGCTCGCCCAGATAGGCCTCGGCCGGCGGACACGAGCTGCAGCCCTGCGAGGTGAAGAGCTCCACGACGAGCGGACGCGGTTGGGCGATGAGCGCCATCGGCGAGCAGCAGATTGCCAGGACCACGAGCCGTCGCAGGAGCGGTTTCATGACAAGGAGACCGCGTTTCGCCTGCCGATATTGCCGCGCTTCCAGATCCTCCGGGGACGCGGCCGGCGCCGCCGGCGCAGCCATTCTCAGTGCAGGGCGACGGCGGCGGCCATCGGTGTGCGCAGCGGCCGGCGGGCGTAGACGCCGTAAGCGAGGATCACCGCGTAGCAGAGCGCCGGGAGGAGGAGCGCGAAGTGCAGGCCGCCGCGGTCGGCGAGCGCACCCGTGAGCGGCGGCACGACCGCACCGCCGACGATCGCGACGCCGATGACGCCCGCACCCTCCGCGGCACGCTTGCCGAGTCCTTCGCTCGCGAGGCTGAAGATGGTCGGGAACATGATGGAGTTCATGAGCCCCACCGCGAGCAACGTCCACCCGGACACGCTGCCGGCGGTGTTGGCCGAGATGAGGATCAGCGAAATGGCGCCCGCCGCGACGCAGGCGAGCACCTTGCCCGGAGCGAACAGCCGCAGCAGCCCCGATCCGACGAAGCGGCCCACGAGCGCGCCGCCCCAGTAGAAGGGCACGTGCTTGCCGGCAGCTTCCTGCCCGAGGGCGAGAGTCGAAGGCTGCATGAGGTAATTCACCAGCAGCGAGCCGATCGCCACCTCGGCGCCGACGTAGAGAAAGATACAGAGCGCGCCGAGCGCGAAACGCGGCTGCCGCAAAAGGCCGAAAGCGTGCAGCATGCCGCCGGTCCGGTCGTGCTGCTCCTTGAGGCGGTTGCGATGCAGCCAGACCGCCGCGGCGACCACGAGCAGGATCGCCGCGAGCCCCAGATAGGTCGTGACGATGGTGTGGGTCTCGGCCGTGCGATAGGCGTTGAGAGCCGCGCCGCTGAGGGTCTTGGGATCCACCGTGGCGAGGCCGCCGAGAATGAGGATCGAGCCCACGTAGGGGAACACGGTGGTGCCGAGGGAGTTGAAGGCCTGCGCGAAGGTGAGCCGGCTATGGGCCGTCGCCGGATCCCCGAGCATGGAGATCAGCGGATTGGAGACGACCTGCACGATGGTGATCCCCGAGGCCAGCACGAACAGTGCGCCGAGGAACAACCCGAAGGAGCCGGCGGATGAGGCCGGCACGAACAGCAGGCAACCGAGCATCATGGTGAGCAGGCCGAGCGTCGCGGTGCGCATGTAGCCGATGTGCCGCACGATCTCGGCGCCGGGGATGGAGATGAGGAAATAGGCCGCGAAGAAGGAGGTCTGGACCAGCATCACCTCGGCGTACGAGAGGACGAACAATCCCTTGAGCTTCGGGATGATCACGTCGTTGAGGCTCGTGATGCCGCCGAATATGAAGAAGAGCGCAAACACGAAGAGGCGCAGCTCCCGGACGTTGGACCAGGGTGTCTCGGGCGCCTGCGGCAGGCCGCTCTCGGGCTTGCGGTTCATGGAGTCACGTCCTCGATGTCCGGGCATCGCACGGCGCCCGCGCGGGCAGCGTCCGTGGGATACAGCACCATCAGTTTACGCATAACTCCGTTGGTCCAGCCAAAGCCGTCCTGGGTGGGATACTCCCCGCCCCCGCCCGCGCGGTCGGTGGCGATGACGTCGTACTTCTCGACCAGCTTGCCGCTCGCGCGGTAGACCTGCATCACATTGACCATCCAGCGGCAGGCGATCGTCTCGGCGAGCCGGGCGTCGTGGTAGCGCCGCAAGCCTGCCACCGCGATCCACTGCAGAGGCGCCCACCCGTTGGGTGCATCCCACTGCTCACCGCTCTGCAGCAGCGTCGTCACGATGCCGCCGGTGCGCAGCAGATCGGACTTCACCACGCTCGCCACCCGCTGCTCCTGCGCCTCCGATGAAACACCGGCGAACAGCGGATAGAGCGTGGCCGCCGACAGACGTCTCACCGGCAGGCCCTTGCGGCGCTCATAGTCGAGATAGGCCCCGCGCGGCTCATCCCACAGGTAACGGTCGATCGCTGCGTGCCGCAGCTGCGCGCGGCGTGAGAACTCGCGCGCGCACGTGGCATCGCGCGCGCGCGCGCAGCCCGCGCCGATGGCCTGCTCCAGCCCGAACAGCAGGCTGTTGAGGTCCACGGGGACGATGTCGGTCGTATCGATGGTCGCGAGCGTGCGCGCATCGGCGAGCCAGCGGGAGCTGAAGTCCCAGCCGCTCTCGGCGGCGGCGCGGAGGTCGCGGAACAGCTGCGCTGCGTTGCGGCCGCTGCGCCGCGCGAGCTCGGTATCCTCGCGGTACGACTCATCGCGCGGGGTGTCGCGGTCGTCCCAGTAACGATTGAGGATCGACCCATCGGGCATGCGCACGACGCGCGCGCGTGCGCTGCCCGGCGCGAGGCCCTCTGCACCCCGCATCCAGAAGGCATATTCGCGCCGCAGCTGCGGCAGGAAACGGGCGAACGACGCGGCCGGGTCGGCCTCATCCAGCAGTCCCACCATCAGATAAAAGACCGGCGGTTGCGAGCGTGAGAGGTAGTAGCTGCGCGTGCCGTTCGGCACGTGACCGTAGCTGTCGATGAGGTACGCGAAGTCCTCCGTCATGCTCCGGACGAGATCCGCGCGCCGGCTCTCGATGAGTCCCAGCATCGTGAAGTACGAGTCCCAATAGTAGATCTCACGAAACCGTCCGCCTGGAACCACGTACGGCCGCGGCAGCGGCAGGAGCGAGGACCAGCGCGGCGCCGTCGGGGTCTCGCGGGTGAGCAGCGGCCACAGGGCATCGATGTGCGCGGTGATGTCGGAAGCCGCTGGCACGACGGTGGAAGTGGCCGCCTCGCCCGGGAGCGTGAAATGCGCCTGCACGAAGCTGCGCAGGGCTTCCGGCGTCTGCGGCTGCCGCTCGCGATACTGCGCCAGGATCTGCGGCGGCGCCGCCTGCGGGGTGGCATCGGCGAAGGTCTTGTTGTCGGGAAAGACGGATGTCGACTGCACCGCGACGAAAAGCGGACCGAAAAGCTCCGCGGGAGTCGGGGGATAGTGCGGTGCCTCGGTGACAGCCTGCGGCAGCGGCGCAGGCGCACGCGCGACGGCGGCCGCGCCGGACGCGAGAGCAGCGCAAGCCACGGCTGCGACCACGAGCAGCAGGCATGCGCGTGCGCGGATGCATGGCCTGCGATCGCCGCTCATTGCCGTGGGGCCCCGGCCGGCCTCACGGCGAGGTAGGCCGTGCTCCAGAGCTGCGCGGCATCGGACTCATCGACGTCCGCGGCGGCTGACCCAAAGCTCGCGACCTGGTACTGGCCGCCGCCATACGTCCAGGACCAGAGCTCCGAATTCCTGAGCGACCTCGTGGCATCGATGGCCGACCAGAGCGTTCGTTGTGCACTCTCGAGGTGCGTGCGTACGTCCCCGGGAAGGTCTGGCCGCCCGAGCTGGCGCGCGAGGCCGGCTGCAAAGAGCGCCTGCTGCCACGACCACACGACGGTGCCGTGGTAAGCGTTGCGACTGAAGACTCCCTGGAGCTGCGCGGAGCAAAACGCGGGATTGGCCACCAGCATGCCGACACCGGTCATGAGACCGGCGGGAAAGGGGCGCAGCAGCACCTCCGCCGCCGCATCGACGCGTGCCGGCTGCAGGTCATCGAACAGCAGCGCAAAGCCCTCGTCCGAATGCATGACCGGTATCGGGCGGCCGGCCGCATCGAGCGCGAGCGCTGCAAAGCGCAGCTCCTCGTTCCCGAGTGCCTGGAGTGCCGGCTCGGGCGCGATACCTTGCGACCCGGCATAGGCGCGGATCGCCGCCGCGGCGGCCGCGTGCGCGAGGTGCACCGCAAAGAGCCCGGGTGCCTTCTCCCGCCACACCTGCGCGAGACTCGCGGCGCCCGACAGCAACGCCTCGTCGGCGGCAGTCAGGTAAGGACCCAGCAGGCCACGCAACTGCGCAGCGGCGGTGAGCGCCGCCGGCACCAGCACGGCGTTGACGTCGTACGGATAGCGCCCGCCACCGAGCCCGGTCTCGCTGTCGCGCCAGTCGCCGACGGCATGTCCGCTCTTGAGGGCGATCAGGTGCGCGGCATCCGGCTGCGCTGCAAAACCCTGAGCGCTCTTCAGCACCAGGCGCAGGTTGCTGAGGAGCGCCGCACCACGCGTGCGTCCGCCGGAGCCCCCCTCGCTCGCGGCGGCGAGAAACTCGGCCGCGCGCGAGCGGCCGCGCTCGTCGTTGACGAGCCAGGCGCTCACGACCGGTGCCAGCAGGTAATTGCCGTCGATCATCCTGTAATCGAGCAGCGGCGTGGCCGAGCGGGAGCCATCGCGCTCCATGTGATCGAGCACCGCCCGCTCACCGATATCCTCCTCGTGCGCCACCTCTCCCTGCGGCGACAGCCGCGCCAGCACCGAAGCGACGGCGGATTCGATCGCGGTCTCGCTCAGCACCGGCATCAGCAGCCGCGTCGATATCAGCGTGTCGCGGCCGAAGTAGCTCTGGAAGCGCCACGAGCCGGCGAGGAGCTTCTCGCGGTAGGCGAGAAACGCGAGCGTATCGCGTGCGGCGGCGTCGGGTCTGGCGCGCTCGTTCAGCAGCTCCTGGCCCGAGAGCGGCGTGAGCGGTGTCTCGCCGGTGAGAGCGCTGATTCGCAGGCCTATGCGGCCATCGGCTGCGGCGCGCAGGCGCTCGCCGTGGAGCTCACCGCGGGTCACCTCGAGTGTCATCTGATAGCCCGCGGCACCATCGAGCCGGTCGCGGCTCCAGCGCAGCGTGCGCCCCTGCACGAGCGGTCTGGCGCGCACCGCCACCGGTGCGCTGCCGAGCGACTCGTAGTCACGCAGCACCCGCACGCTGGAGAGCAGCGCCTCGCGGATCTGCAGCTCCGGCGCCTCCACCGTCGCCTCCGCCACGACACCGTTCAGTGCGCGTCCCCGGCGGTCCGCGCGGTGCAGGATTCGGGGCGCCCCCAGCAGTGTCCAGCGCACCTTCTCCGCGCGGTGCGCGAACCAGACGGCAACACCGCTGTCGCCGGCCGGGAAAGCGATCAGGATGCGCGGCTCGTTGCCCGAGCGCAGCACGAGGTGCGCAGCGACGTTCTCCTCGCGCAACAGGCGGTTGATGTTGAGCCCTTCATCGACCTGGTAGTCGAGGCGCGCGGCGCCGGTCTCGAGTGCTGGGGCCGGCGCCGCGGCCACGAGCCAGGCGCTCAGCGCGAGCCCGGCCAGCAGCGGCCTTGCTTGTTGCCGCGGTTTGCTGCTCATGTCGGGGCCGGTTTATCTTGACGTACCCAACTGACGGAGTCCACCGGGACGGCGCGCGATGCCCGCTGATGTGCGTGAGTTCATGGCCACCATGGCGATGCCGCCGCAGCCGCTGCCGCTCGAGCGGGCGGTCGGGCTGGTGCGCGAATGGTACGCGATCGAGGCGCGGGCGCGGCGCCTCACCGGCGAGCGCGATGAGAACTTCCATCTCGTGGACGCAACGGGCCGGGAGTACGTGTTGAAAGTCGCCCACCCGGCCGAGGAGGCGGCGGTGAGCGCGCTCACCACCGGGGCGCTCCTGCACCTCGAGCGGGAAGACCCGCAGTTACCCTGTCCACGCGTGCTGCTCGAGCGTGGCGGCCGCGGCTGGTTTCGCTTCACCGACGAGGCCGGCCGCGGCCGCACGGCGCGCCTGCTCAGTTATCTTCCGGGCGAACCGCTGGCCGGCGGCGAGGGATCGGCCGCGGTGCGGGCGGCCTGCGGGCGGCTCGGCGGCCGCCTCACCCGCGCGCTGCGCTCCTTCAGCCATCCCGCCGCCCATCGCGCGATCGTGTGGGATGTGCGTCACGCGGGGTATCTGCGCGAGCTCCTCGCGGAGCTGCCGGACTTTCCCTGCCGCGGCGAGGCGCAGGCGGTGCTCGCGCGCATCGTGCCGCGCATCGACTCGCACTTCCCGGGGCTGCGACAGCAGGTGGTGCACAACGATCTGAATCCGCGCAACCTCCTCACGCAGGCGGGCGAGCTTGCCGGCATCATCGATTTCGGCGACATGACCCATACGGCGATCATCGCCGATGTGGCAGTCGCCGCCGCCGAGAACCTGCCGGAGCACTGCACTGCCGGCGGCACAGCGGCCACGGACGCGGTGCGCGATGTGGCCGGCGCCTATCACGAGCTGGTGCCACTGCACGCCGCCGAGCTCGAAGTGCTCGGCTCGCTCGTGGCAGCGCGTCTCATCGCCAATCTCGTGGTGCACGAGTGGCACGTGCAGCGCAACCCCGCCGGCGAGCATTACCGCCCGCTCGCCGTGGATTTCATGCGCGAGCGGCTGCAGATCGCCGCCGAATTCTCACTCGGAGGCCTCGAACTGTGACCCAACCCTCAACGGACCCGTCATCGCTGCTCGCGCGCCGCGCGCGCGTCCTCGCGCCGACCTATCAGCTCTTCTACGAGCAGCCACTGCAGCTCGTCCGCGCCGAGGGCGTATGGATGTACGATCAGCAGGGTCAGCGCTACCTCGATGCCTACAACAACGTGCCGGTCGTGGGCCACTGCCATCCGCGGGTGGTCGAGGCGCTCACCCGCCAGGCACGCATCCTCAACACCCACACGCGCTATCTCGCCGAGCAGCCGCTGCAGCTTGCCGAGCAGCTGCTCGCGACGCTGTCACAGCCGCAGGGTCGCGTCATATTCACCTGCACCGGCAGCGAGGCTAACGACCTTGCCGTGCGCATCGCGCGGGCAGTCACCGGGGGGCGCGGCATCATCATCAGTGAGTTCGCCTATCACGGTGCCACGGATCTCATGGCCGGCATGTCGCCCGAGGATGGCAATCCGCTCGGGCCGGAGGTCTACACGGTGCCGGCGCCGCTCGATGCCGGGGCCGCTGCCAGCTTCGGCGCGCGCGTGCGGGAGTGCATCGAGCGCGTGCAGGCGCGGGGCGTGGGTCTGGCTGGAATGCTGGTCGACACCATCTTGTCGAGCGATGGCGTGATTGCCGAGCCGCGGGGCTTCCTTGCCGATGCGGCGCGCGCCGTGCAGGCCGCGGGCGGGCTCTTCATCGCCGATGAGGTGCAGCCGGGCTTCGGCCGTCTCGGCGAGGCGATGTGGGGCTTCCAGCGGCACGGCGTCAGCCCCGATCTCATCACCATGGGTAAGCCCATGGGCAACGGGCATCCGGTTGCGGCGGTTGCGGGTCGCGCCGAGGTGTTCGCTGAGTTCGCCCGGGGCCGCCGCTATTTCAACACCTACGGGGGCAACAGCGTCTCGTGCGCCACCGCGCTCGCGGTGCTGGACGTCATCCGCACCGAGGGGCTGCTGGAGAATGCGCGCCGCACCGGCGAGCACCTGCGACAGGGCCTGCGCGCCCTGGCGCAGCGTCGCAGCGTCATCCGCGAGGTCCGCGGCGCGGGATTGTTCATCGGCGTGGAGCTCGGGGCCAATCCGGCGAGCGGCATGAGCGGCGCCGCCGAGACACGTCGCGTCGTCAACGGCCTGTGTCGGCGCGGCGTGCTGGTGGGCTCCACCGGCCGCAATGGTGATGTGCTCAAGATCCGCTCGCCGCTCACGCTCGAGCCGCAGCACGCGGAGCTGCTGCTCGCGGCGCTCGAGGACACACTGGCGTCCGAAAGGTGAAGCGACCGCTCAGGAGCGATTGAGCACCAGCGCGAGCTGGTTCGACGCGCTCGCGTCGCGCGCTCAGTGAGCGTAACCGAGTGTCTTGAGCGCCGCTTCGATCTCCTCGAGCGCCCGCGGATCATCGATCGTCGCCGGCACGTTGTACGCCTGCGAGTCTGCGATCGCCCGCATGGTTGCGCGCAGCACCTTGCCCGAGCGAGTCTTCGGCAGACGCGGCACGATGGCGACATGACGAAATGCAGCGACCGCGCCGATCTCTCCGCGCACCCGCTCGATCAGCTCCCGCAGCACCTCGGCCTGCGGGCGCGCCACGCCGGACTTCAGCACCACCAGTCCGAGCGGCAACTGCCCCTTGAGCGGATCGGCAACGCCGATCACCGCGCATTCAGCCACATCGGGATGGCCGGCGAGCACCTCCTCCATGCCGCCCGTCGACAGACGATGGCCCGCCACGTTGATGACATCATCGATGCGGGACATGATCCACACGTAGCCATCCTCATCGAGGTAGCCCGCATCGCCGGTGAGGTAGTACCCGGGATAGCGGCTGAGATAGCTGTCGCGGTAGCCCGCATCGTTCTGCCACAAGGTGGTGAGCGTGCCGGGCGGCAGCGGCAGGCGAATGACGATGTTGCCGATCTTGCCTGCGGCGACCGGCTCGCCGCCGTCATCGAGCACCTGCACGTCGAAGCCCGGGACAGGAAGGCTCGCGGATCCGGGCTTCACCGGATAGGGGGTGAGTCCACGGCAGTTCGCGGCGACCGGCCAGCCGGTCTCGGTCTGCCACCAGTGATCGATCACCGGCACCCGGAGCTTCGACTGTGCCCACAGCACGGTGTCAGGATCGCAGCGCTCGCCGGCGAGAAACAGCGCGCGCAGGCTTCCGAGGTCGTAACGGCCGATGAGCGCGCCTTGCGGATCTTCCTTCTTGATGGCGCGGAATGCCGTCGGTGCCGTGAAGAGCGCATTGACGCGATGCTGGGCAATCACCCGCCAGAACGCACCCGCATCGGGCGTGCCGACCGGCTTGCCTTCGTAGAGGATGCTCGTGCAGCCGGCGAGCAGCGGTGCGTACACGATGTAGGAATGCCCCACCACCCAACCGACATCCGAGGCCGCCCAGAACACATCGCCCGGGTGCATGTCATAGATCGCCGGCATCGACCAGGCGAGCGCGACCGCGTGACCGCCGTGGTCGCGCACCACCCCCTTCGGCTTGCCGGTCGTGCCCGAGGTATAGAGGATGTAGAGCGGGTCGGTCGCCGCCACGGAGGCGCAGGGCGCCGCGGGCGCCTCTGCCACGGCTTCTCCCCAGTCGAGGTCGCGCTGCGGATCGAGCGCCGCCTGGACTTGCGGCCGCTGCAGGACGATGCAGCGTGCCACCCGGTGGCTCGCGAGACGCAGCGCCTCATCGAGCAGTGGCTTGTAGGGGATGATCCGCTGACCTTCGATCCCGCAGGAGGCTGAGAGCACCATGACCGGGCGCGCGTCATCGATACGCTTGGCCAGCTCGTGCGGCGCGAAGCCGCCGAAGACGACCGAGTGCACCGCGCCGATCCGCGCACAGGCGAGCATGGCCACCACCGCCTCCGGCACCATCGGCATGTAGATCACCACGCAGTCCCCGTGACGCACGCCCTGTTGGGTGAGAGCGCCCGCGAAGCGCGCGACCCGGTCGCGCAGCTCCCCATAGCTCAGCCGCTCGGTGACCCCCGTGACCGGGCTGTCATAAATGAGTGCCGCTTGCCGGCCACGGCCCTGCTCGATGTGACGATCGAGTGCGTTGTAGCAGGTGTTGATGCGTCCGCCGGAGAACCAGCGGTAGAAGGGCGCACGGCTCGCATCGAGCACCCGATCCCAGCGGCGCTCCCAGTGCAGTGCGGCCGCCTGTGCAGCCCAGAAGCCTTGCGGATCCTCGAGCGCACGGCGCTGCGCGTCGCGGTAGGCGTTTGCCGGCGTATTCATCATGACACCGCCCCCTTCGGCACCTGCGTGCTCTACGCTATGATCGTACGCCTGTCCTTTGTCACGGCACACGCCGACCGGCATCAGGGATTTCCCTCATGCCCCGCTCGCCTGTCTGAGCGGCGCCGCATGCGACTCCACCGCGTCCACGAACGCCCGCTCGAAGACGTAATCTCCCAGGCAACCGATGGCGGGTGAGGCGCTGAAGCCCCGCGCATCGAGCAGGGCGCGTGCATCGGCGAGCATGCCCATGTTGCCGCAAATCATCACGCGGTCCGCCGCAGGATCGAGCGGCGGCAGCCCGAGCTCGCCACAGACGCGGTTGCCTGCGAGCAGCTCGGTGATGCGCCCCACACGCGCGAAGGGCTCGCGCGTGAGCGCCGCATAATCCGAGAGCTGCCTGCGCGCCGGCTCGCCGAGGTAAGGATCCTCGCGGAGCCGCCGCAGCGCCGCATCACCATAGGCGAGGTCCTGACGGGTCCGCCCGCCGCGTACCAGCACGATGCGCTCGAAGCGCTCGTAGGTCTCCGGATCCTTGATGAGCGCGGCAAAGGGCGCCACGCCGGTGCCGGTCGCGAGCAGGAACAGCCGCCGGCCAGGACGAAGGTCGCGCAGCACCAGAGTGCCCGTTGGCTTGCCGCTGATGAGGATCGGTGCGCCCGGCTGCACGGCGCACAGGCGCGAGGTGAGCGGGCCGCCCGGAACGATGATGCTGTAGAACTCGAGCTCCTCCTCGTAGTTGGCGCTCGCGATGCTGTAGGCACGCGCTACCCGGCGCCCCGCCACCTCCAGCCCGATCATCAGGAACTGCCCGTTCTCGAAGCGCAGCGTCGGGCTGCGCGTCGTATGGAAGCTGAAAAGCTTCGGGCTCCAGTGCGTTACTTCAGTCACGTGCTCGGTCGTGTAGGTCGCCATGTCCGCTCCGCTGCGATGGGCGTGCATGCTGCTGAGCGCCGCGGTGCGCAGGGAATACGTAGTTGCCGTGACCTGGCGTGCAACGCGGCCGCCTGCGGCAACTACTGACGCGGCTGCCTGGAGGCGCTGGCTAGCATCCGTTGCGTAGTGCACTGCCGTCCGGCGGTGGGGGTGCCATTGATGAGTCTCAACGAGACCTATAACGACAGGGTCGTGCGGCAGTTTGCCATCATGACGGTGGTCTGGGGCATCGTCGGCATGGCCGTGGGCGTGCTGATCGCTGCACAGCTGTACTGGCCGGCCCTGAATTTCGATGTGCCGTGGCTCACCTACAGCCGGCTGCGCCCGCTGCACACCAATGCGGTGATCTTCGCATTCGGCGGCTGCGCGCTGTTCGCCACCTCCTATTACGTCGTGCAGCGCACCTGCCACGTGCGGTTATTCAGCGACCGCCTGGCAGCTTTCACGTTCTGGGGCTGGCAGGCGGTGATCGTGGGCGCGGCCGTCACGTTGCCGCTCGGCATCACCCAGAGCAAGGAGTACGCCGAGCTCGAGTGGCCGATCGATCTGCTGATCACCATCGTATGGGTCGCGTACGCGGTGGTGTTCTTCGCCACCATCGCGCGGCGGCGCGTGAGCCACATCTATGTTGCCAACTGGTTCTATGCCGCGTTCATCATCACCATCGCCGTGCTGCACGTGTTCAACAATCTCGCCATACCGGTGAGCCTCACCAAGTCGTACGTCATCTACGCGGGAGCGATCGATGCAATGATGCAGTGGTGGTACGGGCACAATGCCGTCGGCTTCTTCCTCACCGCCGGCTTCCTCGGGATGATGTACTACTTCGTGCCGAAGGCGGCGCAGCGACCCATCTACTCCTATCGGCTGTCGGTGGTGCACTTCTGGGCGCTGATCTCGGTGTATATCTGGGCAGGTCCGCACCATCTGCACTACACCTCGCTCCCCGACTGGGTGCAGTCGATCGGCATGGCATTCTCGCTGCTGCTGCTCGCGCCCTCCTGGGGAGGCATGATCAACGGCATCATGACGCTCTCCGGAGCGTGGGACAAACTGCGCACCGACCCGATCATCCGCTTCATGATCGTGGCCCTGTCTTTCTACGGCATGTCGACCTTCGAAGGTCCGATGATGTCGATAAAGACCGTGAACGCCCTGTCCCACTACACCGACTGGACCATCGGCCACGTGCACTCGGGCGCCCTCGGCTGGGTGGCCATGATGACCATCGGCACGATGTATTACCTCATCCCGCGCCTGTTCAACCGGCAGCAGATGTACAGCGTGAAGCTGATCGAGGTGCACTTCTGGATGGCGACCATCGGGGTGGTGCTGTACATCACCGCGATGTGGATCGCCGGGGTGATGCAGGGACTCATGTGGCGCGCCTTCAATGACGACGGCACGCTCACCTACAGCTTCATCGAGAGCGTCAAGGCGACCTATCCGTTCTACCTCGTGCGCCTCGGCGGCGGCACGCTGTTCTTCGCCGGCATGCTGCTCATGGCCTGGAACGTGTGGATGACCGTGCGGCACGAGAAGCCGCAGCCGGTACCGGTGCCCGCCCCGGCACCCGAGCGGCCATCGGCCCCCGCCGCGGGCCCGGTGCCCGTGCCGGCCGGTGCTGCCGCGAGCGGAGCGCAGTCATGAGCCACGATATCGTCGAGCGCAAGCTGGGACTCCTGATCGTGCTGATCGTGCTGGTGATCAGTGTCGGGGGCTTCATCGAGGTCATCCCGCTCGCCGCGAGCGCCGCCGCCCGTCAGGGAGCGGTGCACATCGTGCCGCGCACCCCGCTCGAGCAGGTGGGATTCGATGTGTACGAGCGCGAGGGGTGCTACCTGTGCCACTCGCAGCAGATTCGCCCCTTCCGCAGCGAGACCGAGCGCTATGGCCCCTACTCGGTGGCGGCGGAGTCGCAGTACGACCATCCGTTCCAGTGGGGCTCGAAGCGCACCGGACCGGACCTCGCGCGCGTCGGCGGCCGTTACAGCGACGACTGGCACCGCGTGCATCTGCACAACCCGCGCGATGTCGTTCCGGAATCCAACATGCCGGGATTCCCGTGGCTCGAGCAGGCGCGGATCGACCCGGTGCTGCTGCAGCGCAAGCTGCGGGTGCTGCGGCTGCTCGGCACCCCCTACAGCGATGCCGATATCGCAGCTGCTCCCGCGGCGGTAGAGAACAAGACCGAGCTCGATGCACTGATCGCGTACCTGCAGTCGCTCGGACTCGCACGACCGCGTGGCTGAAGGAGGCTGTGTGACCGCGCATCTGGACTTCGAATTCCTGAGCGGCATCGTGACGCTCGTGTGGTTCCTGGCGTTCATCGGGCTGTGCCTGTGGGCCTGGAGCCCTCGTCGCCAGCGCGATTACGCGGCCGCGGCCCGCCTGCCACTCGAGGAGAGCGACTGATGTCGAGCCTCATGAAAACCATCGTGCTGGTCTTCACCTGCCTCAACGTCATCGCCTGCGCCTGGCTCATCTGGTGGACGGCGCTGAAGCGTCCGGATGAGGTCGCCGAGGGCGCGATCAAGGAGCACGTCTGGGACGGTGATCTGCGCGAGCGCAACAATCCCATGCCGCGCTGGTGGCTCATCCTGTTCTACATCACCATCGTATTCGCGCTGCTGTACTTTCTGCTCTACCCGGCGGTCGGCAACGGGGTGCTCGGCTGGACCGAGACGCGCCAGTACACCGAGGAGGTGCAGACCGCGCAACGGCAATACGCCCCGATGTATGCCGCCTTCGCCGGCCGCAGCGTCGAGGATCTGGCGATCGATCCGCGGGCGCTTGCGCTGGGCCATAGCCTGTTCGCCACCAATTGCATCAATTGCCATGGCTCGGACGGGCGCGGCGCACCCGGCTTCCCGGACCTTAGCGACAACGACTGGCTCTATGGGGGCACCCCGGCCGACATCATTCAGTCGATCACTCACGGCCGCGAGGGCACGATGCCGCCGATCGGGGCGGCGCTCGGCGCGCAGGGCGTCGATGAGGTGGTCGCGTACGTGCTGAGCCTCAGTGGACATGCCGAGCCGGCCGAGAAGGTCGCGGCCGGCAAGGCTCGCTTCGTGGTGTGCGCGGGCTGCCACGGTGCCGACGCCAAGGGCAATCACGCGGTCGGTGCGCCGGACCTCACCGCAGACATCTGGCTGTACGGCGGCTCACCCGCGACGCTGCGCAAGACGCTCATGGAGGGACGACATGGAAAGATGCCGGCGCATCAGTGGCTGGGCGAGGATCGCATCCGTCTGCTCGCGGCCTATGTCTACAGCCTGTCGCATCCGCAGTGAGGTGGTCCGCAAGTGCCGCGCGTGACAGGCCTCGATGTGGCGCTCGTTCTGTGGCCCTCGTTCCTGGCAGCGTGCGCCGCGAGCCTGTTGTTCTTTGCGGCGGTGGATCCGGCGCTGCTGCGTGATGCGGGACCCCGGCTGTTTGCCGGACTCGAGCGCGAGACAGGCTACGCGCTCGGGTTCCTGTTCTTCTGGGCGGTCGCTGCGATCGCGAGCGCACTCAGCGTCTACCTGATCCGCACCGCCCGCACCCCGCCGCCCGCGGCGCCCGCCGCGTCCGGCGCACCGGCGGAACCTGAGGAGCGCTGAGCATGGCGAGTGTGCGCCCGCTGCCGCCGCCTGCGCCGCCGACCTCCTTCTACGCGGCAGCGGCCAAGATCTATCCGCGTGAGATCGACGGGCGCTTCAGCGGCCTGCGCAAGCTGGCGGTGATCGTGCTGCTCGGGATCTTCTACGCACTGCCCTGGATCGGCTGGAATGGCCACCAGGCGCTGCTCTTCGATCTGCCGGCACGGAAGTTTCACATCTTCGGTCTCACCCTGTGGCCGCAGGACTTCCTCTACCTTACCCTGCTGCTGATCATCGCGGCGCTGTCGCTGTTTTTCTTCACGGCGCTCGCCGGGCGGCTGTGGTGCGGCTACGCCTGTCCGCAGACGGTGTGGACGGAGCTGTTCGTCTGGATCGAGCAATGGACCGAAGGCTCACGCTCGCAGCGCATGAAGCTCGATCGCTCGGCCTGGAGCGCGGCCAAGCTGCTGCGCAAGGGCAGCAAGCAGCTGCTGTGGGTGGCGCTGGCGCTGTTCACCGGCTTCACCTTCGTCGGGTACTTCACCCCCATCCACTCCCTTGGAGCACAGATCCTGAGGCTGTCGCTCGGTCCCTGGCAGGCTTTCTGGGTCGCGCTCTACTCCCTCGCCACCTATGGCAATGCCGGCTTCCTGCGCGAGCAGGTGTGCAAGTACATGTGCCCGTATGCGCGCTTCCAGAGCGCGATGTTCGACGCGGACACGCTCATCATCTCCTACGACCGCGCGCGCGGTGAGCCGCGCGGAGCGCGCCGCCGCGGCAGCGACTCGCGCAGCCTCGGACTCGGCGATTGCATCGACTGTACGCTGTGTGTGCAGGCCTGCCCTACCGGCATCGACATTCGCCAGGGCCTGCAGTACGAGTGCATCGCCTGCGGAGCCTGCATCGACGCCTGTGACGGGGTGATGGACAAGATGGGGACGCCACGCGGCCTCGTGCGCTACACCACCGAGCACGCCCTGCAGGGGGTGCGCACCCGGCTGTTGCGTCCGCGGCTGCTGGTGTACGCACTCCTCATCAGCGCCGCCACCGGTGCGCTCATCGTCTCCCTGCTGACGCGCACACCGCTGATCCTCGATGTGATCCGCGATCGCAATGCGCTGTATCGCGAGGTGCACGGCGGGGTCATCGAGAATGCCTACACGCTGAAGATGATCAATCTCGATGACCGGCCGCACCGCTACCGGCTCACGGCGAGCGGCATGCCCGGTCTCGAGATCGTCGACCCCGCCGGAGAGATCCTGCTGCCGCCGGGCAGCGTCAACAGCATCCCGGCGCGCCTCGAGGCGGCCGGTGAGCGTGCCGGCGGCGTGCATCACATCGTCCTCAGCCTGGCCGCCGTCGATGGCTCGCGCATCGCGGTGCACGAGAACACCCGCTTCATAGGACCGACGCCATGACCGCTGCGATCGCTCCCTGGTACCGGCATTTCTGGCCCTGGTTCCTGATTGCGATGCTCTCGGGCGCAGTGACCGGAAGCTTCGTGAGCCTGTACTTTGCACTGCACACCACCGACATCGTGGTCGAGCATGCCGACGCGTCGCAGTGAGCACTGCGATGGACCCCGCCAGCCCGAGCCCCGTCTGTTTCCACTGCGGCAGCCTCATTCGCAACGGCGAGCCACTGTCGGTGCGCATCGCCGGCGTGGCGCAGCCGGTGTGCTGTGCCGGCTGTCAGGCGGCGGCGACCCTGATCCTCGCGCAGGGACTCGAGCGCTTCTACGAGTTCCGTCAACCGCCCACGGCGCGCCCGGCGACCGCGGAGCGCAACTGGTCGATCTTCGACCGGGCGGCGGCGCTGCGACGCTACAGCCACGAGCTCGCAAGCGGCGAGCGCGAGCTGACTCTGCAGATCGAGGGGCTGCACTGCGCCGCCTGTGCGTGGCTCATCGAGAACAGCCTGCAGCGCGAGCGCGGAGTGACCGAGATTCACGTCAACGCGGCGAGCGGCCGCGCACAACTGCGCTTCGACCCGCGCGCCTCCTGTCTGAGCCGCCTGCTGCAGCACATCGACGCGCTCGGCTTCGCGCCGCGACCGCTGTCCTTCAGCGCCGGGCCGCCGCCGGACACCGCGGAACGGCGTGCGGCGTTGCTGCGGCTCGGGGTGGCCGGCTTCGGCATGATGCAGCTGATGACCTTCGCCGTCTCGCTGTACGCCGGAGTCATCCAGGGGATGGCGGAGGATCTGCAGCAGTTCCTGCGCTTCGTCAGCCTCGCCGTCGCGACGCCGGTAGTGCTCTATTCGGCACGGCCGTTCTTCGTCTCCGCCTGGCGCAGCACACGCGCCGGCCGGCCGGGGATGGACGTGCCGGTGGCACTGTCGATCGGAGCAGCCTGGCTGTGGAGCACGTGGGCCACGCTGCGGGGACGCGGTACGGTGTACTTCGACTCGGTGGTGATGTTCACCTTCTTCCTGCTGCTCGGCCGTTACGTCGAGATGTCGCTGCGCCATCGTTCGGTCGTGCAGCAGGATGCGCTGGTGCGTCTGCTGCCCGAGAGCGTGCTGCGGCTCGGCCCGCGGGCCGAGCGCGTGACGCCCGATGAGCTCGAAGCCAATGACTGCGTGCGGATCCTGCCCGGTGAGCGGGTGCCGGCGGACGGAGTGATCGGCAGCGGCAGCACCGAGGTCGATGAGTCGCTGCTCACCGGGGAGTCGGCACCGCGCGCTCGCGGCCCGGGCGATACACTGCTCGCCGGCACTCTGAACGTGAGCGGCACGGTGGAGATGCGGGTGCTGCGCGTCGGGCCGGACTCGACTCTCGCCGCGGTGGCCCGACTCCTCGAGCGCGCGCACGCCGCGCGGCCGCGCATCGCAGACTTCGCCGATCGCGTCGCGAGCGGCTTCGTGATGGGCGTGCTGCTGCTCGCGACGCTGGTTGGCCTCTACTGGCTGCAGGTGGATGCTGCGCGCGCCTTTCCGACGGTACTCGCGGTCCTCGTGGTGACATGTCCGTGCGCACTCTCGCTCGCAACGCCGGCGGCGCTCGCCGCGGCCACGACGCGCCTCGCGCATACCGGCCTGCTGGTTGCGCGCAGCCGCTCGCTCGAGCGCCTCGCGCATGCGGACCGCATCGTCTTCGACAAGACCGGGACCCTGACGCTCGGCACGCCGCGCCTCGATGAGGTGGTGCTGCTCGATGCGCGTGCTGCGCGCGAGCGCTGCGTCGCGATCGCTGCGGCCCTCGAGAGCCACACCGCTCATCCGCTGGCGCGCGCATTCGCGCACCTGAACGCGGCCGCAGGTGTGACCGGGACGCGCAGCGCCGCAGGCCGTGGCATCGAGGGATGGATCGATGGCGCTCATTATCGTCTCGGACGCCTGGACTACGTGCTCGAGGGCGGTACGGGCGCCCCGGTCCCCGCTGCGCTGCGCGCGGACCCGGAGCTCGCGCGCATCGTGCTCGCCGATGCGGACGGGCCGCTCGCCGCCTTCCGGGTGAACGATGCAGTGCGCGCGGACGCGCGCACGACGCTGGCGCAGCTCACGCGGCTCGGACTCATCCCGCTCATCGCGAGCGGCGATCAGCCGGGCGCCGTGGCACTGGCCGCGCAGCGCCTCGGCGGCATCGGCGCCCGGGCGGGACTGCGCGCCGGGGAAAAGCTCGCCTGGGTGCAGCAACTGCAGCAGGCGGGTCATCGCGTCGTGATGGTGGGTGATGGAGTGAACGACGCGCCGGTGCTGGCCGCCGCCGACGTCTCGGTCGCGATCGCAAGCGGTGCCGATCTCGCCAAGGTGAACGCCGATCTGGTGCTGCTCGGCGCGGGTCTCGGCGCCCTCGCCGGCGCCGTCCACACTTCGCGCCGCACGCTCCGCATCATCCGCCAGAATCTCGGCTGGGCGGTGCTGTACAACCTCACGGCGGTGCCGCTCGCGGCGAGCGGGCATCTGGAGCCCTGGATGGCCGCGCTCGGGATGTCGGGCAGCTCGCTCCTGGTGGTGTTGAATGCCATGCGGCTTCTCAAGCGCAACACCGCGCGGGTCGAGCCCGGTGGCGTGGCACGGCTCGAGGCGGCGCCCGCCGAGGCGGCACGATGAGCAGTCTGTATCTCCTCATCCCGCTCGCGCTGCTGCTGCTGGCAGTGTCCGTCTGGGCATTCTTCTGGGCCGTGCGACGCAGCCAGTTCGACGACCTCGACTCGCCGGCGTTGCAGATTCTGCTCGATGACGATCGCGCCCCGCCGCGGGCGGCCGAGAAGCGCGATGCCTGAGCTCACCTTCCTCAGCGCGCTTCTCGCAGGACTCTTCGGCAGTGTCCACTGTCTCGCCATGTGCGGCGGGATTGCCGCCGCGCTCGGCAGTGCCGACCCCGCGCGCCCCGGATGGCAACCGCTCCTCTATCAGTGCGGTCGCATTCTCAGCTACGGGTCGGCGGGTGCCATCGCCGGCGCGCTCGGCGCGGCCGCCGGCCTCGGCTTCGCGGCCTCGAGCTGGGGCGCGACGCTGCGCCTCGGCAGCGCCATCATGGTGGTGGTGATCGGCCTCGACATCAGCCTCGGCACGAGTGCCGTTTCGCGCTGGCTGCGCGCACCGGAGCGCTGGGGCGCGGTGCTATGGCGGCATGTCGCACCCGCGCGGCGCGTGCGGCTCCCCGGTGCGCCGTGGCTGCGCCCACTGCTCCTCGGAGTGCTGTGGGGCTGGCTGCCCTGCGGACTCGTTTACACGGTACTGGTCGCTGCCGCACTCAGCGGCACCGCTGCCGCCGGTGCGCTCACGATGCTCGGTTTCGGGCTCGGAACGGTGCCGGCGATGAGCACCCTGAGCTATGCGGGTTGGCTCCCGCGCCGCGAGGGGCTCGTGCCGAGGCTGCTCGGTGCGCTGTTGGTCGCCTGTGGGCTGTGGACTGCCGCAGATCCGTTAGCGGTACTGACGGGCTCCCCCGCCCACCAACACCATGTCATCGCCGCCGCGCCGGTGAGCGGTGCTCATCTCATGGAGCCGATGCAGGCAACGCCAGCCGGTCGCGCCGGAACCGCCCCGCAGACGGGCCATTGAGCTCCTGACGCGCCGGCCGGCGCCGTGGCAGACTAGCCACGCTGCGCAACCGCCTCGCTGCTCTTCACCTCGTACTGTACGACACGCTGCTGCGCGTCGTACTCGAAGACCAGATACTCCGCAGCATTCAGCAGCAGCGCGGCCAGCAGGGCTACGACTTTGGTACTCATGTGATGACTCCTCGTGTGATCCCATGGTGAGCAGTCTTCGCTTCCGGCGGCGCCGCAGCAAACGCCATGTCTGAACGACGCACAAGAAAAGCTGAAGCGGCACGCAGCTTCGAGCGTCTGCCGCTCAATGCGCTGCGCGTGTTCGAGGCGGTGGCGACGCATCTGAGCTTCGCCGAGGCGGCCGAGGCGCTGCACGTCACGCCCGCGGCAGTGAGCATGCAGATCCGCACGCTCGAGCAGTACCTGCGCGTGCCGCTGTTCCGGCGCAACGCCCGTGGCATCGCACTGAGCCCCGAAGGAGCGCTGCTGTTACCGGGGGTGCGGCGCGGACTCGCCGAGCTGCAGCAGGCGATGCAGCAGCTGCGACAGCGCCGCAGCGGCGGAGTGCTCAACATCAGCACGCTCGCCTCGTTCCTGCAGAAGTGGCTGATGCCGCGCCTGCCGCAGTTCTACAGCCGTCACCCGGACATCGAGCTGGCGATCCACACCTCCACGGAGGCGGTGGATTTCAGCGACAGCAATTTCCACGCGGCGCTGCGCATGAGTGCGGCGCCTACCCGGGGGCTCTACAACGAGAAGCTGCTCGATGAATGGTTCCTGCCCGTGTGCAGCCCGGAGCTGCTGGCGCGCCACGGACCGGTGCGCACGGCCGCCGACCTCAAGCGCTACCCGCTGCTGCGATCCGCCGACGAGTCCTGGAGCATCTGGCGCCATCCGGGTACGGAGATCGACTGGCGCGAGCGCGGCGCCGCGTTCGACGACAGTCTCACCGTGCTCGCCGCCGCCGAGCAGGGCCAGGGGCTCGCGCTCAGCCGCTGGACGATCGCCGCCCAGGACATCGACAACGGGCGCCTGGTGCGCGCGAGCGCCCAGGCCCTGCCCTGTCCGCGCGTCTACTACTTCGTGTGCCCGGAGAGCTATCTCGAGCTGCCCAAGGTGCAGCAGCTGCTCGGCTGGCTGCGCGAGGTCGCTGCGCAGTTTCCGGGTCCGGACAGTGTGCCGGTGCCACAGCCGCTGCTTGCTCCAGCGCGCGCCGCGCGCGTGCGCCGCTGAGCGTGCCGGCGCGCCGCCATGTCGACACTCTCGATCGCGCGGCTCCTCGCCGGTTACCGCGCGGGCAGCTTCTCTCCGCTGCAGCTCATCGATCAGCTGCTCGCCGCGCGCGCCGCCCGCGTGGAGCGCTGCGAATGGCTGACACTCTTCCCGGAGGACGAGGTGCGGGCGCGCGCGCAGGCGCTGGCGCGGCGGCCGCCCGATTCGCTGCCGCTCTACGGCATCCCTTTCGCGGTGAAGGACAACATCGACCTCGAGGGTACGCCGACGACGGTCGGCTGCCCGGCATACGCCTATACACCGCAGCGGTCCGCACCGGTGGTCGAGCGTCTCCTCGCGGCGGGCGCCATCGCCCTCGGCAAGACCTCGCTCGATCAATTCGCCACCGGACTCACCGGCACCCGCTCGCCCGCCGGCCCGTGCCGCAACAGTTTCGACGCGCGCTTCATCTCCGGCGGCTCGAGCTCGGGTTCGGCGGTTGCGGTGGCCACCGGCCAGGTGAGCTTCGCGCTCGGCACCGATACCGCAGGCTCGGTGCGCGTTCCGGCCGCCTTCAACAACCTCATCGGCCTCAAACCGACCTGCGGCAGTGTGAGTACGCGCGGTGTGGTTCCGGCCTGCCGCTCGCTCGACTGCGTCGGCGTGCTGGCGCTCACCGCGGCCGATGCCGCCCAGGTGCTGGAGGTGGTGCGGGGCTTCGATGCCGATGACCCTTTCTCGCGCCGCCCGCCGCCGGCATCGTCCTCGCCCGCGGCCCCGGGCCGGCTTCGCTGTGGGGTTCCGCAGGACGGTCAGCTCGAGTTCTTCGGCGACGAAGAGTACCGGCGCCTCTTCACGCTGGCGGTCACGAGGCTCGCAGCGCTCGGCGGCACGCTCGTGCGCGTCGACCTCGAGCCGTTGCTTGCGGCCGGCGAGCTGCTCTACGGCGGCGCCTGGCTCGCGGAACGATACTGCGCCGTCGGCGACTTCATCGATGAGCATCCCCAGGCGGTGCTGCCGGTGCTGCGCGCGATCATCGCGCCGGGCCGGTCGATACCGGCCACTGCCGCGTTCCGCGACCAGTATCGGCTGCGCGAGCTCAAGCGAGCGATCGATGCCTGGTGGGAGAGCATCGACGTACTCCTCACCCCGACCGCAGGAACCATCTATCCGATCGCGGCGGTGGAGGCTGATCCGATCGCCCTCAACAGCAATCTGAGCCTCTACACGAGGGCCACCAACCTTCTCGACCTCGCAAGCGTGGCGGTGCCGGCGGGCTTCCGCAGTGACGGGCTGCCGTTCGGTATCTCGCTCACCGGACCCGCCTGGAGCGATGAGCGGCTGCTCGCACTGGCGGAGCTCGTGCAGCGCTCCTGATGCGCGCCGCGCCCGACCCGACGCCGCAGAGGGTCAGCGCGCTGCTGCCGTGGCTGGTGGCCGTGGCCTTCTTCATGCAGTCGCTCGATACCACGATCCTCAACACGGCCGTGCCGAGCATCGCGCGTGCGCTGCACGTGCCACCGCTTTCCATGAAGGCGGTGCTCGCGAGCTACACGCTCAGCCTCGCCGTGTTCATCCCGGTGAGCGGCTGGATGGCAAATCGCTTCGGCACCCGGGCGGTGTTCGCAGGTGCCATCGGCCTGTTTGCGCTCGGGTCGCTCCTGTGCGGCCTGAGCCGCAACATCCACCTGCTGGTGGCGTGCCGGGTGCTGCAGGGCTGCGGCGGAGCGATGATGGTCCCGGTCGGACGGTTGACGCTGGTGCGTGCCCTGCCGAAGTCGGAGCTGGTACGCGCCATGAGCTTCGTCGCGGTCCCGGCCTTGATCGGACCCATGCTGGGTCCCATCGCCGGCGGGCTGATCACCGACTATTCCCACTGGAGCGTCATCTTCTTCCTCAACGTGCCGATCGGGTTCGCGGGACTCTACCTCGTGTACCGTTACCTGCCCGACTACCGTGAGGCGGACACTGCGGCGCTCGATGTGTCGGGGCTGCTGCTGTTCAGCTCCGGTATCGCGCTGCTCTCGTACGTGCTGGAGGTGTTCGGCGAGCACCGCCTGGGTGGCGCCGCGATTCTGGGACTCCTGGCACTTTCGGCACTGCTGCTCGCGGGCTACGGCATGCACGCGCGGGTGGCGCCGCACCCGCTGCTGCCGCTCAGCCTCTTCGGCATCCGCACGTTCCGGGCCGCCGTATCGGGCAGCTTTCTGACGCGTATCGGCATCGGCGGAATACCCTTCCTCTTCCCGCTGCTCTACCAGGTGGGGCTCGGATACAGCGCGGTGCAGTCGGGGCTTCTCATGATGCCGCAGGCATTCGCCGCGATGAGCCTGAAGATGACCATGCCCCGCATCCTGGCGCGCTTCGGCTATCGCGCCGTGCTCATCTCCAACACCATCGTGCTGGGCGTGCTCATCATGCTGTTCGCGACCATCGGCGTCGCCACACCGCTATGGATGATCGTCGCACTGACGTTCGCTTATGGTTTCTTCCAGTCGCTGCAGTTCACCAGCATGAACACGCTCGTGTATGCCGACATCGCCACCGAAGCGGCCGGGGATGCGAGCTCCATCGCGAGCACTGCCCAGCAGCTGTCCATGAGCTTCGGCATCGCCACCGCCTCGCTGGTCGCGGCGCTGTTCCTGCCCGATCGCTTCCACACCGATGCGGCGCAGATGATTCACGGCGTCGACAGGGCCTTCCTCGTGCTCGGCCTCGGCACGCTCGCCTCGACCGCCGTGTTCGCGACTCTCGAGCCCGCCGATGGCAGCGCCATCAGCCAGCACCAGGCGTCGCAGCAGCCGGGCGGCGACCTGCCGGTGGCGCCACCGCCGGCCGCGCCGGAGTGAGCGCCGCGTCGCACGACTGCCGGCTGCGACGCCTGCGCAGCCGGCAGCGAGCGGTTACTTCCTGCCCTGCCCCGGGTTCAGAAGTTGGTCGACTGCGGGGCCGCTCAATGGAGCGGTCGTCGCGACAGCCGGCAGCTGCGGCGCGGCGGCCGCCGCGCTCGCTACCCGCGCGCCGCCGGCGGCGTTCCCGGCACGCGGCGGTGTCGCTGCCGCAGGCGGTGCGTTGCGCCCGGCCGCACCAGCCTGGCGCGGGGGCTGGCGTGCATTGCCGTGACTGGCCTGTGAGGCGGATGCGTTGGGATCCATCTCCACGCGGCCGTTGAACGTGGCGCCCTCCATGATGCCGACGCGCGGCGCGAAGATGTTGCCACGCACCTGTGCGGTCGCACGCACCACCACGGCCTCGCTGCAGTACAGGTCGCCCTCCACCAGACCCTCCACGGTCAGGTGGCTCGCGTACACATCGCCGAGCACCGAACCATCGGTGCCGATGATGAGGTTGCGGGCATGCCGGATAGAGCCCTCGACGCGTCCCTGCAGGATGACGTCCTCTTCGGCCGTGAGCTCGCCGCGAAACAGCAGGGTCTTGCCGAGCACCGGCACGGTCGTCGCGGCGTCCGGTCCGGGGCTCGTGCGTTGCCCGGCAACGCCCGGGGGGCCGCTCGTGGGACGTTCCGCAAAGGCGCCCCGGTCGAAAGTCTGATTCGAGTGCAGCATCGTGATCTCCCTGGACTAACGGCCGGCCGCGGACGCTTTGGGCGCGCGCTCGGCGCTCGCCGCGGCCGGCGCTTCCGCCGCCGCCACCCGCTTCTCCATGTCGATGCCGCCATTGAATTGCGCACCCTCGATGATGCTGACGCTCGGTGCGGTGATGTTGCCGCGCAGCCGCGCGGTCTCCTTGACCATGACTGACTTCTCGGCCTGCAGATCGCCGGTCACCGTTCCTTCGACCACGATGACCTGCGCGCGCACGTTCGCCGTGACGGTTCCCTCGGCGCATACCGTGACGCGCTGCGAGTGCGTGATGGAGCCTTCGATACGACCCTTGATCAGCAGCTCCTCATCGGCGTGCAGTTCACCCTTGAAATGCAGCGTTGGCCCGAGCACCGACACGCGCTCGGCCGAGTTGTCGTAGGGATTGGACATAGTGGGCACTCCTCCCGGTAAGTGAGATGCCATCCGCAGACGAAGCTGCAAGCGGTAAGCTCGGTTGCAGAGGGCGCCTGCGAGCCTACCTGCCGGCGGCGAACATGATGCGAAGCACGTCACGCATTACGGCGCCGCCACACTACCGTCACGCTCGCCCGCACCCGTGCCGCACGGCATCTGACATATGGCGACGTTGAGCAGCGGTAAATGCTGCTCGAGTGCGGCGCGGATGAGCTCGCGCTCGGCGCGCTGCGCTTCCTCGGGTGCGACCCAGGCGTGCACCAGCATGACCGGCAGCCGTCGCTCCTGTGCATGCAGCTCGCGGATCCAGCTGTACAACGGCCGCAGTTGCGGCTTCTTCACCCACCAGGGCACCTCATCCGGCAGGTCCAGCCGCGCGGTGCGCAGGTGCTGCAGCAGGCGGCTGAGCGGATGCGCCGTCTGACCCACGTAGCGGCTCGTGCGCGCCTCGCGCGGATCAGCGAGGGAGTAGATGGCAATGCCCTCGGGTGTCGTCCCTGACTCATCGTACAGGTGCAGCCGCAGGCGCCACCGCTCGAGTGCGCCCGACATTCAAAGCTCCTCGCCGCGCTGACGGCGATCGCGGTGCGGATTGCGACTACGGAAGGTGATCGAGTAGCGCAATTCCGGCGTCGGTGACACCGCATGCTGCCAGCGCCAGCGCGCCGGCCCGCGGATCTGGTACGCCGACCGCGGCTCGAGGTCGATCTTCCAGGTGGCCCGCTGCCCGGTGGACGGCGGCCAGGGACGGAACCGCATGCGTGCATGGCCCAGCAGCGAGACACCGAGAACGTCCTCGAACTCGGGCACATCCCGATGCCATCCCAGCGGTGTCGCCGGGCGGTATTCGGCGACCGTTGCGTGCTGCAGGCGTTGCTCCTCCAGGCCTGCCCAATGCGCGAGCTGCGCGCGCAGGGGGTGCAGGAACGCTGGAATCGGCGGAGCGGCCCCGAGCTGGTTGTGGCTGTAGTCGTAGCGGCCACCGAAGCTCACGATGCGCCGCCGGGCACGCCACTCCTTGTACTGCGCTTCCTCGAACGGAAGCTCTCTGATCAGCTCGAGCAGCTTCGCCTCCGCAGCGACGCTGATGAGCTCCGCCGCGTAAACGAAGCCGACCGGCGCCTCCGATGTGCCTGCGAACATCTGCTCCTGCATCACCGCACCAGTATGCCCCTGTGGCGGGGCGCCAGAACGCGCTATGCTGCTGCGCTCTCGCGGGAGGACCGCTCATGCCCTTGCCTCGAAATCTCAATAAAATGATCGCGCTGCTGTGCGGCTTGCTCATCGGCGCGGCCGTCGTTGCGCAGCAGGCTGCCCCGGCGCCGCAGCCGCCCGCAGCGGCGTCACCAGCGGCGCCGACCCAGGGATCGATCTCCCAGAGTCTCGGAATTTTCGTGTTTCCGGCGAAGAACCAGACTCCCACTCAGCAATCGAACGATGAAGCGGCGTGCTTCAGCTGGGCCAAGTCCCAGACCAACATCGACCCGATGAACGTCCAGCCCCAGCAGCCGGCGGCGAACCCTCAGACCTCACCGGAGCAGGCCGCGAACGCCGGCGGCGGCGAGCGCGCGCGAGGCGCCGCGCGCGGAGCGGCCGGGGGCGCACTCATCGGCGCAATCGCCGGCGACGCCGGTACTGGCGCGGCGGCGGGCGCCGCGGCGGGAACCCTGGCGGGCGGTGCGGCGAAGCGGCAGGCCAAGCGAGACGCGGCCGCGCAGCAGCAGCACCAGCAGCAGGTGGCCGAGCAGCAGGCACAAGCCTCGATCGCGCAGCAGAAGGCCACCTACAACAAGGCGTTCTCCGCCTGCATGGAGGGCAAGGGTTACACGGTCAAGTAGCCGCGACCGGGCGATCGGGTCGCCGTCGCGTCCGATGGGTCCTCTGGCGGGTCGTGAGGCCCGGAAGGCATAATGCGGCGCCTATGATCACGCGCAAGACCTGCGGCCGAGTGGCTCTGCTCGCGCTCTCAGCGATACTGCTCGCCGGTTGCGAGACCGGACCGCAGGTGCGCTCGATCACCGAGCCGGGAGCAAACCTCTCCGCCTACCGGACCTACTCTTTCGTGGCTCAGCCGGGCACGAACCGCGGCGGCAACGTTACGCCGCTCACCACGTTCTTCGAGACCGCGATCGCACGCGAGATGGCCGCGCGCGGCTATCAGCAGGTCGAGAGCGGCGGCGATCTGCTGGTGAATTTCAATGCGCGGGTGACCGAGAAAGCGGACATTCAGTCGACCCCCAGCCCCGGCCCCTACTACGGCTACTACGGCTATCGCGGCGGGATGTATGCGGGACCCGAGCTGCAGACCGTACGCTACAAGGTGGGCACCGCGAATATCGACATCGTGGATGCCAAGCGTCGGGTGGTGGTCTGGGAAGGCATCGCCGAGCGCGAGCTCACGGAAGATGTCATGCGCAATCCCCAGCCGGCGATCGACGGTACGGTAGCGAAGATGTTCACGCAGTTTCCGGGGCGCGCCGCGCCACCCTGAGCTCAGGACAACCAGCCGACCACCGACCCCGCAACGCTGCAACCGAGTGTGGCGGCCGCCACCCAGCCGAGTACCCGCAGGCCTGCAGTCACTCGCAACGAGCCCATCACGGCCGGGCTGGTCGCCAGGTACATGAGGGCCGCTACCAGCGGCACAGCGATGGCACCATTCACCAGTGCGCTCCAGTAGAGCGCACGTATCGGGTTGAGTGAGCCGACATTCAGCACCACGGCGAGTGCCGTCGCAACCGCGATCGCGAGGTAGAACGCGCGCGCCTGCGCGCGTGAATGCCGCCGTCCCACTCGCCAGGCGAGCAATTCCCCGATCGCGTAAGCGGTCGAGCTCGAGAGTGCCGGCAGCGCCACGAGCCCCGCCCCGAGGATTCCGAGGGCGAACAACATGAACGTGAATCGACCCCCGAGCGCGCGTAATGCCTCGGCCGCCGCGGTCGTATCCTGGATCGTCAGCACGCCGTGTGCATGCAGCGCGCTCGCGCTGGTGATGAGGATGCAGAGCGCCACGATTACCGACAGTCCCATGCCGATGAGCGTGTCGAGGCGGATACGGGCGAGCTCGCGCGGCGCGTGCGCGGGCTCGGCGAGGAGCGGCGGGTGCCCGGCGTGCTGAGCTGCTTCGAGCTCCTGCTGCGCCTGCCAGAAGATCAGGTACGGGCTGATGGTGGTGCCGAGCGCCGCGAGCAGCCCCTGCAGGTACTGCGGCTCAGCAGTCAGCGGCGGCCACAGCATCGCGAGCCCGAGCTGCCGCCAGGGCACCCCGACGACGAACGCACCCAGCACGTAGCTGAGGAGCGACAGCGACAGCAGTTGTAACAGCCGCACGTAGCGGGCGTGTCGGTTGAGGATCTCGAAGAGCACCGAGACGGCGCCGAGCAGGCAGACGTACAGCACCGTGGGCCCCGCAGCCAGCAGGTGCAGCACCGCGCCCATCGCACCGAGATCCGCGGCGAGGTTGAAGATGTTGGCTACCGACAGCAGCGCAACGAGTGCGGCGGCGAGCCAGCCGGGGGTATGGCGCCTGAGATTCCCGGCGATGCCGTATCCGCTGATGCGCGCTACGCGGGCGCTGATCTCCTGAACCGCAACCAGCAGCGGAAAGCTGAAGAGCAGCGTCCAGGCGAGCCCGAAGCCGAATTGCGCCGCCACCTGCGAGTAGGTGCCAACGCTGCCCGGATCGTCGTTGCAGGCGCCGCTGAGCAGGCCCGGACCCAGACGCAGCGCGGCGCGGCGCTCCTTCCCCATTCTGCCTCGCCGCTGAGGTACTGGAGCAACGGCCTCAGGCGAGCGGTGTCTGG
The DNA here is from genome assembly GCA_035541695.1 of Steroidobacteraceae bacterium. Taxonomy (GTDB): domain Bacteria; phylum Pseudomonadota; class Gammaproteobacteria; order Steroidobacterales; family Steroidobacteraceae; genus 13-2-20CM-66-19. The sequence continues at coordinate 16,592 of DATKMV010000007.1, read as the reverse complement.
TAGCGCGGATCGTGCGGCGGGCGCGCGAAGATCCGCCGCAACAACGGCTCGAAGGACTCGAGGCTCGCGCTCGAGTAGTCCGGATCGAAAGAGCACTGATCCCAGGCGGCGCAGAAGTGCACGCAAGCGGCATACCATGGGTGGTCCCGCAGGCGATCCCGCGCATGGCGATCGCCGCCCAGGTGGTGCGCGTAGTAGTAGTTCTGGAACAGCCCGTGATGCTCGACGATCCAGGCGACCTCGGGACGCACGTACGGCCGCAGGATTGCCGCGGCCAGCTCCGAATGGTTGTAAGGGGCGATCTCATCGCCGATGTCGTGCAGCAGCGCCGCGATCACCAGCTCCTCATCGGCCTCATCGCGCAGCGCGCGCGTGGCGGTCTGGAGCGAATGCTGCAGACGGGTTACCCGGTAGCCGAACAGCGAGTGATCGAGCTTGCGCAGGCTCTCGAGAATGCGATCCGGGAGGCTCTCGGCGTAGCGGCGCTCGGACTCATCGAGCAGCAGGTAGTCCTCGCGCGTTCCATCCTCCATGCGGCGGAAGCTCACCACGCGGCTCATCGTCGATCCCTTCGCAGAGTCATCTTTCAAGTCTAGCTTCCGCCCCCGAAGTGTGTCCACGCGCGGCGCCGCGCCGCAAATCACGTGAAGCTCGCCTGCTGCCCCTGCTTGCCGGCGAGGCCGCTCGCGGCGAAGCGCTGCGCCAGCTGCTCGAGCAGCTTCGAGCGCAGCGCGTCGCGCTCGGCAGCGGCGGGTGCCCGCAGACGCAGCTCGAGGGTCGCGCCGCTGTCATCCATCCGGGTCACGAAGCAGCCGATCACCGCTCCCTCACCCACCGCCTCACGAGCGGTGCGCAGCGCGGTATCGCGCGCCGCCCCGAGGTCGGCTTCACGGGTCACGCGAATGGTGACGGTGATGGGTGCTGCGTGCGCCTGGGCCCGGGAGGCGCTCAGGTTGATCACCACCTGGCTGGCCGCCACGCTGTTGGGCAACACCACGAAGCGCCCGTCGTCGGTGCGCAGCGTGGTGTAGCCGAGCGAGAGCATCTCCACGCAACCGACCTCGGTTCCGGTGGGCGCCGCGACCTGCAAACGGTCGCCAAGGCGGAACGGCCGGTAAAGCGTGATGGCCACCCCGGCGACCAGGTTCCCGAGAGTGCTCTGGGCGGCAAGACCGATCACCACCGAGGCGATGCTGGCCCCGGTGAGGAGCGCGGTGCCGAGCGAGCGCAGTACCGGGATGAGGTGCGCATAGAGGATGAGCATGATCACCCAGATGGCCGCGATGCCGATCTGTTGCAGGAAAATCATGGTGGTGCGATCGAGATGGGCCCGCCGTAGCAGCGCGCCACGTACCGTCACGCGCAGCAGGCGCGACAGCAGCAGTGCCACGATCACGAAGAGCAGGAGATAGACCAGCGCGCCGATCAGGGTGTCCGGATGGAGATGGTGCAGGATGTCCTGCCAACCGAGCGTCAGATCGCGCATGCCGGACCAACATAGCATGCCGCGCACCGGTCCCCGGGCCGCCATGGTCGCGCCCACGGCTGCGGTGTATCGTGCCGCATCAGGAGGATCCACATGACCTTGAGCCGTCGCGACCTGTTGGGTGCCGCAGCGCTGCTGCTGGCGGGACCCGGAGCCCTGCTGCGTGCCGCAGCGGCGCGGGAGCCGAACTCGCCCCTGGTGCTGTGTTGGAATGAGAATCCTTACGGGCCCTCCCCGGCCGCGCGCGCGGCGGTGAGCGAGTCGATAGCGCAAGGCTGCCGCTATCCCTCGGACGAGGACATTGCAGCGCTCACGGCCCTGATCGCTGCGCGCGAAGGCGTGAGCCCCGAGCACATCGTGACCGGCACCGGCTCGGGGGAGCTGCTGTGCGCACTCGGCCTCCTCTATGGCCATGACGGCGGCGAGATCATCGCCGCGCAGCCCACCTACGATGAGCTGGCTCAGTACGCGCAACGGCGCGGCGCGGTGCTGAGGCCGGTACCGGTCGATGCGCAGCTGCGCCACGATCTGCCGGCGATGCACGCAGCGCTCGGCTCGCGCACCCGTGCGGTGTATCTCTGCAATCCCAACAACCCCACCGGCACCGCGCTGCCTGCGGCGCAGATCCGCGATTTCATCCGCTCGCTGCCGCCCCCGGTGGTGGCGATCGTGGATGAGGCCTACATGGATTTCGCCGCCACCGGGGCGACCGGCTCCGTTGCGGATCTGGTCGGTAGCGGAGGCCGCGTGGTGGTGCTGCGCACGTTCTCCAAGATCCATGGCATGGCGGGCCTGCGCTGCGGCTACGCCATCGCCCCGCCTGAGATCTCCGCCGTGCTCGCCGGAGCGCGCATGACCACCCCGAACCTCTTCGCGGTTCGCGCCGCGAAGGCGAGCCTCGGCGATGCGCAGTTCCTCGCGGACTGCCGTCGGCGGATCCTTGCGAGCCGCGCGCGCATCACCGGCGAGCTGACGCGGCTCCAGCTGCGCTACGCCGAGCCGCAGGGGAATTTCGTGTTCTTCGATACCGGCATGCCGCTCGCGCGCTTCACCGACCTCATGCGCGAGCGCGGAGTCCTGGTCGGTCGGCTCTTCCCGCCCTTCGACCGCTGGTGCCGCATCAGCATCGGCACCGAGCCCGAGGTGACGGCCTTTCTCGGCGCGTTACGCGAGGTCAGCACGAGGGCCTGACGGCGGATCAGCCCTCGATCAGCAGGCTCATGCAGGTGAGCCCACCCTCCGCCTTGTGGAGCTCGCCGACCTCGACGCTCTGCGTGCTGATGCGCGCCGCCTCGAGGCGGCGCCGGGTGCGCGGGTACGCGGCGCTCACCAGCGTCGTGCCGCCGACGGTGAGCGTGTTGGCGGCATACGGCTCGTCCTCATCAACCGGTATCGTCTGCAGCTCGCCGAAGGTTGCGGGGTCGACCCAGGAGGCGTTCACCAGGAGCGCCGCAGGCGCGATGAAGCTGCAGGCGCTCTTGAGGTGCAGGCAGCCACCGAGCGGTACGGCCCGCACCCGATAACCGTGCGGCGCGAGGAGCGCCGAGAGCTGCTCGATGCCGGCAGGGTTCGTGCGCGCAGAGGCCCCGACGAAGAGCGTGCGGCCGATGTGCAGCACGTCACCGCCATCGAGGCAGCCAGGCTCGGTGACGGACAGAACCTGACGATGACGCTCGAGAGCGCGCGCCACGCTCGGCGTCTCGCCCCGCCTCGAGGGGGCACCGGGCCGGGTGATCACGGCCAGCTCCGGCAGCACCACCGCCGTATCCTCGACGAACACACCGTCGGGATGCTGCGGCAACGGCGGCAGCCACTCGAGGCTGCACCCGAGTGTCTGCAAGGCCTGCGTGTACTCGCGATGCTGGCGAGCGGCCCGCACCGGATCGATCGGCGCACGCTCGAGGTGCCCGAGCTCGCACCGTGGAAGCTGCGGACTGACCTCTCGTACCAGCGCGAGCATGGTGGGCCCTCCTGGAGGCTCAGCTGCGGTTGAGGCGGGGCGAGGGCACGTCGCGTGCTGCGATACGCAGGCACTCGAGCAGCGCACTGGCGGCCGGCGGCAGGTTGCCCGGCGCCCGCAGGATGGCACCGACCGGACTCTCGATCGATTTGAGCTTGACCGGAAGGATCGCGAGCAGTCCATGCTCGACGTCATCGAGAGCGACGTGATAGGGCAGCACGCCGATGCAATCGGATTTGCGCAGCAGCACACGGTTGGTGAGGATCGAGATCGACTCGATGACATTACGGGGCAGGGGTGAACTGGCATCGAGGAACGCGCGCTCCACCTCGCGCCGCAGTGCCGTCTCGGGCAGTGGCAACAGCCAGGCCTCGTTGGCGAGATCGCGCAGTGCCAGCCGTCGCCGCCGCGACAGCGGATGTCCGCGCCGCACCACGAGGCATACCGGCTCGGAGTAGAAGTCCTCGTACAGCAGCGCGCGGCTGCGACCCTGCTCGGGGAGGCGCCCGAGGACCATGTCGAGATCGCCGACCAGGAGCGAGGGCATCAGGATGTCGTAGGTGCCCACGATCACGCTGACCGCCACGCCCGGGCGCTCCTTCTTGAGCAGCGTGATCGCATCGGGAAGGATGCTGGCGGAGGCGGCCAGCAGCGTGCCCACGGTCACTTTGCCGCTGTAGCCGGCACGCAGATTCTCCAGCTCCTCCGCCGCGTGCCGCAGCTGTGCCAGCACGATCTTGGCATGGCGCGCGAAGATCTCGCCGTAGGGCGTAGGCTCGAGACCACGATTGCTGCGCTCGAACAGCGGTACCCCGAGCGTCCCCTCGATGTCCTGCAACGCCTTGGTGACGGTGGGCTGGCTGAGGTTCAGCCGGCGCGAGGCCTTGAGGATGCTGCGGCAGTCATAGACCTCCGCGATCAGCTCGACGTGCCGCAGCCGGAATTTACGCGTGATCCACCGCTCGAGGCGTACCGAAGCCATGGGCGCGATCATAGCCCAGCGCGTGCGAGTCGCTCTCGAGACCGAAGAAGCGTGCCGCGTTGCCGTGCAGGAGCTTGGCGCGCGTCCGCTCGGAAAGCGCGGGGTGCGAGCGGATGAGAGATCCCACCTGCTGCTCGCCGAGGGGGTATGGATAGTCGGAACCGAGCATGACGCGGTCCTCACCCATCACCTTGACGAGGAACGCCAGCGCATCGCCCGAGAACACGGCGGCGTCGACATGGAAACGGTCGAGGTAGGAGGATGGCAGGCGCGGACAATGCTCGCGCACGATGTCCCGGTTGCGCCAGGCGTTATCGACCCGCCCGATGAGGTAGGGGAAGCTTCCCCCGCCATGGGCGAAGCACAGCTTGAGCGACCGCGGCAGCCGCTCGAAGGCACCCGAGAGGATCAGCCACAGGATCGACAGCTGCGTCTCCGCCGGCATCGCCACCAGCCACGGCAGCATGTACTTCGACATGCGCTCCTGTCCCATCATGTCCCACGGATGCACGAACACCGCGGCACCCTCGGCCGCGCAGTGCCCGAGGAAAGCGATCAATCCTTCATCGTTGAGCTCGCGCGCGCCGACGTGATTGCCGATGTGCACGCCGACGTGTCCAGCGGCCATCGCGCGAGTCAACTCTCGGCAGGCGAGCTCCGGGTCCTGCAGCGGCACCTGGCACAGCGACTTCAGCCGCCCCGGTGCCGCCGCGCAGATCTCGAGCGCCGCGTCATTGAAGATGCGCGCACATTCGAGCGCCTGCTCCGCGGGGCGGTCGTAGGCGAACAGCAGCGGCGTCGCGCACATGATCTGCACCTCCACGCCGTCGCGATCCATGGCTTCGAGGCGCACCGCGGGATCCCAGCAGGCGGCGGTCACCGGGCGGAACTCGCGCGCACCCACCATGAGCATCGCGGCACCCGGTGCGGTGTGCTTCAGCCAGGGCCAGTCCGGTGTGCCGAAGCGCGCGGCGAGGTCGGGCCAGCTGCGCGGCAGGAAATGCGAATGGATGTCGACCATGTTCATGCGCGTCTCCTTGGCCTCGCGGCCCTCGGGCGCCGAGCCGGGCGATACGCCACCGCCTTGATCTCGATGAGCAGGTGCGGATGTGGCAACGCTGCGACCGCAACGGTCGTGCGTGCCGGTCCGTCGTAGCCGAAGAACTCGCCGTACACCGCGTTGTAGGCGGCGAAGTCGCCGATGTCGGTGAGGAAGGTGCTCACCTCGACCACATCGCTGAGCGCAGCGCCCGCCGCCTTCAGGATGTCGCGGATGTTCTCGAGCACCGCACGTGTCTGGGCCTCGATGTCGAGTGCCGCACCGCCAGCGGCAGGCCTCGCCCCGGCGATCGAGTCATCGGCGCGCCGCGCGCTGGTCCCCGACACGAAGATGAAGTCGCCCGCACGCCGGAAGTGCGGAAACGGACCGCGCGGCCGCGCCTTGCCCGGCAACACCGCGCTCGGCGCGCGGCGCGCTCGAGGACCCTTGCGCTGCAGGGTGCGCATGCTCAGAGCTTCACGCAGATGTTCATGGGCTCGGAGAAGAAGGCGAGCGAATGCATGCCGCCCTCGCGGCCGATCCCCGAAAGCTTCACACCGCCGAAGGGGGTGCGCAGATCGCGCAGGAACCAGTCATTCACCCAGGTGATGCCGACCTCCAGCTGCCGTGCGACGCGATGGGCGCGCTGCAGATTCGAGGTCCAGAGGGCCGCGGCGAGTCCGTAACGTGTATCGTTGGCGAGCCGCACCGCCTCCTCCTCCGAGTCGAAGGGCGCGACGTGGCAGACCGGTCCGAAGATCTCCTCCTTGACGCAGCGCGCATCCTCGGCGAGGCCGCGGATGATGGTGGGCTCGATGAACGCGCCCGCATCGCGCTGGTCGCCGAAACTCGGCACGCCGCCGCCACAGAGGAGCTCGCCGCGCTCGCTGCGCGCGAGCGCGTAGTAGGACAGCACCTTCTCGCGATGTCCTCGCGAGATGAGCGGACCCATGTCCGCATTCTCGTACGGCCCGCCGATCCTGAGCGCGCGCGCCCGCTGCACGAGCGCCTCGAGGAAACGCTCGTAGATCGGTCGCTCGACGTACACCCGCTCGGAGCACAGGCACACCTGCCCGCAGTTCGAGAACACCGAGCGCATCGTGCCGGCAAGTGCTGCCTCGAAATCCGCATCCGCGAACACCAGCGCGGCGTTCTTGCCGCCGAGCTCGAAGGAGAGCGCCTTCACCGAGTCCGCGGCGCTTCTCATGATGGCGCTGCCGGTGGCGGACTCGCCGGTGAAGGCGATGGCGTCGACAGCGGCGTGCCGCACCAGTGCCTCGCCGCTGGAGTCCGTGCCGAAGCCGTGCACCAGATTGAAGACGCCCGGCGGCATGCCCACCTCCTGCGTGACCTCGGCCAGCAGCGCCGCAGTCGAGGGCGTCTCCTCGGAAGGCTTCGCGACCACGGTGTTGCCACAGGCCAGTGCCGGCGCCACCTTCCAGGTGAGCAGCAGGAACGGCAGGTTCCAGGGAACGATGACCGCCACGACGCCCACCGGCTTGTGCACCGTGTAGTTGAGTGCGCCGCGGCCATCGCCGGTGCCCATCTCGAAGCACTCGCCCGCACGGGCCATCGCAAGCTCGGCGAAGGCGCGGAAGTTGGCAGCCCCGCGCGGTATGTCGAGCGTGCTTGCCTGCTGCAGTGTCTTGCCGGTATCGGCGATCTCGGCGCTGACGAACTCGGCGGAGCGCTGCTCGATGCGCTCGGCAACCTTGCGCAGCAGTGCGCAGCGCTCAGCGGTGCTCATCCGTCCCCATGGACCGCGCAGCGCGCGCCGCGCGGCCTGCACGGCATGGTCGACCAGCGCCGCGTCCGCCTCGCTCACCGTGCAGATCACGCTGCCATCCACCGGGCTCAGGTTCTCGAAGCTGCGCGCGGTGCGCACGAGCTCACCCTCGATCAGGCACGGCAGCTGCTGCATGGGTAGACCCTGCCCGTCACGGCCCTCGTTCGCACGGCTCGACTCACGAGCGCATTCTATGGAGGCCCCGTGCTCAACAAATAATGAGTTTTTGCGCCCCTGGTATGCAATATAGCTATAGCAGGGGCGTGCTCAGGCCGTCGGTCAGGTGCTCAGGCCGTCGGTACGTATTCCCGGCGGCTCGCAGGGATTCCGAGCTCGTGCTCGACCGCCCGATAGGAATCGGTCAGCGGCCCGAAATCATACTGGACCTGGAGACTCTCGGAGTGGGCGACCTCATCTCGTACCGCGTGATAGCTGCGTGCCACGCGGTCGAAGACCGCCCGCACCTCGCGGGCGTTCGCCCCCGCATCCACCGCGAGGCGCAGCGCATGAGCACTGCGCGCGAGCTCCTGGGCGTCGCGCGTGTACTCGGGGCTGTATCCATCGGGTGGGTCAGCCGGTGGCACCGTCTCGCCGCTGTCCTTCAGCAGCGCATTGGCATCGTATTCGAGGTTCTGCGTGGCGTTGCTCAGGTTGACGCGTTTCGTGGTCGCGCAGGCAGCAAGGCCGGCAACCACCAGCAGCAGCGCGACCGGACTCGCTGCTCTGACGACCATGGCTCCCTCCTGAGGATTCATTCCCATGGGTGTCAGCATCGGCGCCGGAGCGCCCGCTCACAATGAGAAGGCTGCACCGATCACGGTGGGAGCGCTCCTACGCTTGCGGCGCCGCTCGGAGTTATCTGACACCGTGTTGGTCGGCCGACCGACAGGTCAGCTGGCTAGCGGTCCGCAGCCTCCCGGAACAGCCGCTCGAGGTGCTCGACCGCCGCGCCGTGCTCATAGGTACGGCGGGCGCGCTCGCGCGCGGCGAGGCCGAGCCGCGTCGCAGCCTCCGGATCCTGCAGCAAGGTGACGCACGCCGCCGCGAGCTCCGCCACCCCCCCGCGCAGCAGGATCTCCTCGCCGTCCCGGAGATCCAGACCCTCGGCCCCGAGCGGCGTCGATACCACCGCCCGCCCATGCGCTGCCGCTTCGATGATCTTGACGCGGGTGCCCCCGCCATCGAGGATCGGGCAGCAGACGACGCGCACCCGGGCGTACAACGCGGCAAGATCCTCGACGAAACCGGCGAAGGTAACACCGGGCCCGGCGCTCGCGTAAGACTTCAGCCGCTGCGGATGCCGGCCGGCGATCATCAGCGTTGCCTCGGGGACCTGCGCATGCACGAGTGGCCAGATGTCCCGTACCAGAATGTCCGCGGCGAGCGCATTCGGTCCGTAATCCAGGTAGCCGACGAACAGCACGATGGGCTCGGAGCGCCCGGTGGCGATGCTCGCCGGAAAACAGGTGCCGTTCCTGACCACCTCCACACGGCTCGAGCAGGCGAGTCGCCGCAGGTAGCGGCAGTCGGGCTCGGAGCATACGAAGGTGCGTCGAGCGCGCCGGATCGCCTGGATCTCCGCGAGCAGCAGGCGGGGAATCTGCAGCAGCCGCAGCCGCTCCATGGGCCAGAGCGGATCGTGCAGCAGCCGGCGGGACAAGGCGACATGCTCGATGTCGTCGAGATCCAGGAAGACCGGCGTGTCGCCGATCTCGTCCGCGAGCCTCATGAGCAGCGCCATCGCGCCGAGGCGGTGTGCGCAGATGAGATCCGGGCGCGCGCGCAGCGCGTCGCGTACGGCAGCGAGCGCCGCAGGGTTGTTGACGCCGACGGTGAGTTGCTGCGAGTGGAAGTCGAATACGCCCGCGCCATAGAGTGCCCAGCGTGCCGTGGGGATTCCCTGCACGACCGCGGCCGCGCGCAGTGAGAGCTTCGGCGTCCAGCGCCGCTGCAGTCGCTGCTCGTGCGCCCGGAGCTGCTCGGCGGAGCCGAACTCGCGCGCCCGATGGGCGCTCACCAGAAACAGGCACTCGATGCGATCGGCGACCCGCGCCAGCGCCTCAACCTGGGTGCCGAGCCGTTGGAAGACGCCGTGCACCATCCGCTCATCGAGCGGGAACACGCGCGAGAGAACCAGCGCAGTCCTCATGGTTCGCCGCGGCACCGTCGGCTTCACTGGAGTGCCGCGACCAGCTCGTCCGCGGCGCGTCGCCAGGTGTAGTGCAGCGCCTCGGCACGTAACCGCGACGCGAGGCGCCGGGCGAGCGCCTCGTCCTCGAGCACCCGCGCCATCGCTTCAGCGAGCGCCGGGGGGTCGTCGGGCTCGACCAGCAGCCCCGTCGATGCATCGCTGATGATCTCCGGGATGCCGCCGACCTTGGTCGCGACCACCGGCAGGCCGCTCGCTCCGGCCTCGATCAGGACGATCCCGAAGGCTTCCGCGCGCGAGGGCAGGACGAAGAGGTCCGCGTCCGCCATGTAGCCCGGAATGCGCTGATGATCGATGTCCACCAGCACCTGCGCGCGCGCGCCGAACACGGCCGCTGCCCGTCGCACGGACTCGAGCTCCGGACCGTTGCCGCCGATCATGGTGAGCGTGCAGTCGAGCCGCCGGTCGAGCAGCATCTGAAAGGCGGCGAGCAACACATCCTGCGACTTGTTGCGGTCGAACTTGCCGATGTGCAGGATGCGCCTGGGTCCGGAGTCGCGCCGGCGCGCCACGCGGTTGAAGAGCTCCATGTCCGCCCCGTTGTGGACGATGCGCGGCTGCCGCCCGGCACAGACGCTCCGCACGCGGTGTGCGAGGGCCTGCGAGCACACGAGGACCTCGTCCGCAGCGCCGATGTAGTGCTGCCAGACGCGCCGCTGCGGGCGCGCGAGACCACATACCCGCGCGATGTCGGAGCCGTGAAAGGTCAGTGCTATCTTCCCTCGATACAGGCCGAGCCTGCGCAGCAGGTGGAAGGCGGCGCCGGCGATCGTGGGAAAGTGGAGATTGACGATCTCGACCTCGTGGTGGCGCAGCAGGCGCGCGAGGGCCGTGAGCTCGGTGGGCAGCCAGGCTGCGCTCTTGGCAGCCTGCCACACGCCTCCGTCGTACACCCCGTGCAGCCGCAGCGCGATGAGGGGGATGCCGCGCACCGCCGGCGGCAGCGCAGTTTCCGACCAGCACGTCACCCCGATGAGCGGCTCGAACCGTCCACCGGCCTTCAGCTCGCGCGCGAGCCCCAGAACCGCCTCATTGACTCCACCTGGGCCGGTGGGGACCCAGGGCACCACGAACAAGCAGGATCCCACAGCATTCCTCCGTGAACGCTGGCCGGCATCTCATCGACAGTTGCTCCATGGCGATCGTTCGCCGTCGCAGGTGTCGACCTCTTGCGACCTTTTTGGCCCGGACGGGCGTACTGCGCTCGTTACGATTTCGCGGCGTGTCCGAGCGGACCTTTCCAGAACTGCAGCGCGAGCTGCAGCATGCGGCTCTCCGGCCCCTCGGGCCGCCCGCAGGCGAGCCACATCGCGGTCACGCTGCCGACATAGACCGTCGCCCCGGCGAGCACCTTCAGCAACAGCTGCAGCGCAGCGGCCGATACCGTCTCGGGCACCGGGAAGGACAACACCGTGAGCAGCACCACGAGCATCGCGACCGCACCGAGGCACACCCGCCATACGCGCCGCCACAGGTCCAGGAACGAGATGCCGGCGAAGCGCCGGAGCATGGTGAAGTTCACCGGTGTCAGCACCGCGCTGGTGATCACCCAGGCGAGCGCCGCGCCCCTGAAATTGTTGTAGTAGCTCGAGCAGATGATAGTGCTCGGAATCACCAGCAGCGCACTGAGTGCGCTCAGCATGGCCACCGCCTTCGAGCGGCCGAGCGCCCAGTAGACGTAGTGGGTGTTGGCGGTCATCACGCCGAAAGCGGTCGCCACCGAGAACAGCGTCACCACCGTATCCGCACCTTCCCATCGCGGTCCGAGCACCAGGCGCACTGCCTCGGCCACCACGCCGATGAGTCCGGCGCACAGCGGCAGCGCGATCGTCCAGATGATCGAGGCGATCTCGAGGTACGAGCTCTTCAGGCTGCGGTTGGCGCGCACGTCCTCGGCATATTTGGAGTAGGCGACGCGGTTGATCGGGGCGGCGATCCCCGACACGGGCACGCCGGAGAGCTCACTCGATACCGCCAGGAGCCCGGTGGCGTGCGGGCCGTAGACGCGACCCACGTACATGTTGGAGAACTTCTCGGTGCAATAGTCGACGATCTTCCCGAGCAGTATCCACGATGAGAAAGCGAACAGCTCCCGAACGCGCGCCAGTGACAGCCCGGGACGGTACGGATGCAGCAGGTAGCTCATCGCGGTGCCGCTCGCGCGCAGCGCGAGGGTGCCGGCGACCAATGCCCAGTACGAGCGGTAGGCGAACGCCAGCGAGATGGACACGATGAAGCCCGAGAGCTTCGTCGTGACGCGCAACAGGAACTCGTTGTGGAAGGTGAAGTCCCGGCGGAAGAAGACGGTGCCGATGTTCTCGAGCGACCCCAGGAAGCTCGACAGTCCCAACACCGGCAGCACCCAGCGCAGCGCGGGCAGGCGGTAGAAATCGGCGGCGACGGGACCGAGCAACGCGAGCGCGGCGAGGCTCACGAGTCCCATGAGCACGCGCAGGGTCCAGGCGGAGTTCAGGTGCTCGGCCGACAGATCGCGGTGCCTGACGAGTGCCCAGTCGAAGCCGAATGCACTGGTGAGCTCGACCGCCGCTACCACCGTCATCGCGACCGCAACGACTCCGAAATCCCGCGGCGTGAGCAGCCGTGCCAGGAAGGCGATGCTTACGAGGCCGATGAGGCGCTCGACGGCCTGGACGCCAATCAGCCACGAGCTGCCGACGAAGATCCGGTTCTGGGGCCGTCCGCCCGTCATCCTGCGATGCGCTCCTTCGGGCGTTTACGCGGCGGTCACCGGTGCCCGCGCTGATTCTATCGTCAAGATGCCCGTGCGCGTCAGGACGGGCTTCGCAGCCGGCTGATCGGAGTGTCGGCAGCGGCCGACGGCGCGGCCGGCCGCAGGGGGCGGCGGCCCCGCAACTAGCCGGAACTGCTGCTCAGGCAGCTCTTCATGAAGGACTTGTAGTCGGCGCCTTTGAGTCCCTTGCCCTTGGCGTCGGCATTGCAGGTCTTCATTTTCTCCTGCTGCTTGTTGATCTGCTCATCGGACATGCCCTTGGACGACAGGCAGCTCGACATGAAGGATTTGCGCTCATCGCCCTTCACTCCTTTGGACTTCGCCTCCGCCGCGCACTCCTTCATCTTCTGCTGTTGGCTGTTCAGCTCCGCAGATGTGCCCGACTCGGCGAGGAGCGCCTGCGCCGCCGCGATCGACACCGTCGCACCGACAGCCACCAGCCAGCTCGAGACCCTCATGACTCCCTCCCCTGCAAGACCGTTGCAACCCCCGCCGGGGCATGTTAACTCCAACGCGCTGTTTCGCTCCATTCGCCGTGTGGTACAAGGCGGCTCATGTGGAAGGCGATCGCCGCCATCAGTGTCGGAGCGAGTCTCGGCGCGTTGCTGCGCTGGTGGCTGGGCATGTCGCTGAACGCGCACTTCCCCGCCATTCCCCCCGGCACGCTCGCGGCGAACCTGCTCGGCGGCTATGTGGTGGGCGTCGCGCTCGCCTGCTTCGCCACCTATGCGGCCATCCCGCCCGAGTGGCGGCTGCTCGTCATCACCGGCTTCTGTGGCGGACTCACGACTTTCTCCACCTTCGCGGCAGAGCTCGTCACGCTTCTGCAGCAGGGTCGCGCACTATGGGCACTGGCGGCGGCCGCGGCGCACCTGCTCGGCTCGGTGCTGATGACCTTTGCGGGCATCGGTACCGTTCTGTGGCTGCGGAGCCTGCGGGCATGACGCGCCGCGGCCCGCTCCCGCAGAGGCGCGGGCTCTCAGCGGCTGCCGCGGTCGATCTCGTGTAGCGGCACCACCTGCGCGCCCCCGAAGCTCGGGCGGCCGGGCTCGGGAGCGTTGAGCGGCATGCACGCCTGGAGCGTCGACCGGCAGCGTGCCGCGAGCTGCTGGTACTCGCTCGTGCCGGTCGCTTTCCAGGCAAGCTCCTCGGGCGTGAGCTCACGCACCACGCGCGCCGGCACTCCGGTGACGAGCGTGCGCCGCGGGACGATGAAGCCGGCGCGCACGAAGCTCGCGGCACCGACGAATGCCTCCTCCTCCACCACCGCATCGTCCATGACGATCGCGCCGATGCCGATGAGCGCACCGCGGCGCACCGTGCAGCCATGCAGCACGGCGCCGTGGCCGACGTGTGCATCCTCCTCGAGCCGCGTCTCGTGCGCCGGAAAGCTGTGCAGCACACAGCAGTCCTGCACGTTGCCTCCGGCGCCAACGATGATCCTGCCGAAGTCTCCGCGCAGCGAGGCGCCGGGGCCCACATAACATCGCGGCCCGACGATCACATCGCCGATCAGCGTCGCCTGCGGGTGCACGAAGGCGGACGGATCGACCACCGGGATGAGCCCGTCTATGGAGTACACCGCCATGGCAGTGCCGGGCGCTCGCTCTCAGGCCGGGCGCGGCCGGGCGAGCAAGGCGCGCACGCGCGCGCGAAACTCTTCCGACTGCAGCTGGGCGCCGAAGATGCGCGCCTCCTCGTCGATGCGCGCGAGCATCTCGCTCACGTCTCCGCGTATCAGTCGGCGGGTGGCGAGGAGCGCCGCAGACGGCTGCTGTGCGAGCGCCTGGGCGAGCGCACGTGCCTCCTCGTGGAGCGTCCCCTCGTCCACCACGCGGTTGACGATCCCCAGCCGGCAGGCCGTCTCGGCACTCAAAGGCTGGCCGAGCAGCAGCAGCTCGGCCGCGCGCTGCTGGCCGATGAGCCGCGGCAGGAGCAGTGAGCTCGCCGCCTCGGGCACCAGCCCCAGCGCAACGAACGGCAGCGAGAACTGCGTGTCGCGGGCGGCCACGATGAGGTCGCAGTGCAGCAGCAGGGTGACGCCGATCCCGACGGTCGGTCCCTGCACGGCGGCGAGCAGCGGCTTGTCGAAGGTGGCGAGCGCACGCAGGAACTGCAGCGCCGGATGCGCGGCGCCGAAGGCAGGTCCACTCAGAAAATCCTGCAGATCATTGCCCGCACTGAAGGATGCGCCTGCGCCACTCAGCAGCACGGCCTTCACCGCAGCGTCTGCGTGCGCGTCGGCGAGCGTGCGCGTGAGCTGCTGATACATCGGGAAGGTGATGGCGTTGCGCTTCTCGGGACGATTGAGCCGCACCTCGCAGACGCCCTCGGCGCAGGTCACCAGAACCGCCTCGCTCATGGGGGCGAGCTTGCGGCAGCGCGGGCGGCCATGCAACCCGAAGCGTGTCTCGGGAGTCTGTCGCTCAGTGCGCGGGGGGCGCGCGGAAGTCGACATCACTGTCGGCGGCGAGCCAGATGAGCGCGGCCCAGGCGGCGACGTTCTGATCGAGTTGCCCGCGGTCGATCTTGTCCAGGGTGTCGTCGGCGGTGTGATGGATGTCGAAGTAGGTCATCGCGTCCTGACTCAGCTGGAAGGCGGGCACGCCGGCTTCCACCGCGGGGCCGATGTCCGCGCCCACATCCTCCGGCGCACGCTCCGAGGCCAGCACCCCGATCGGGGTCAGGACGCGCAGCAGGGTCTTCGCGAGCTCCCCCTGCGCCACGGCCGGCGGCAGAGCGAACGCGTAGACGCGGTCGGTGCCGAGATCGCTCTCTCCCGCCAGCACGTGGTGCGGCAGCTCGCTGCGATGAGTGTTGGCATACGCATGCCCGCCGAAGACGCTGCCCGGCGGCGCGGGCTGCGCAATCTCCTCCGAGCCGAACAGCACCAGGCGCACCGTGCGCCGCGGCCGGTGCGGCAGGTCGCGGATGAGCTTGGCCGCAGCGGTGATGATGGCCGTCCCCGCGCCGTCATCGATGGCTCCTGTCCCCTGGTCCCAGCTGTCGAGATGCGCCCCGAGCAGCACGATCTCCTCCGGGCGCTCGCGGCCGCGCACTTCCGCGATCACGTTCTGTGAATGCGCATCCGGGACGTACGCGGCCGCGGAAGAGAGCCGCACCCGCACGGTGTCTCCGAGCGCCGCGAGCCGCTCGATCTGGTCAGCATCCGGCGCCGACAGCGCGAACGCCGGCAGCGGCACGCGGCCATCGACGTAACGCGTCGTGCCGGTATGCGCGAGGTGGTGACTGTCGGTGCCCACGGAGCGCAGCAGGAAGGCGACCGCGCCGCGCTCGGCGGCCAGCTGCGGTCCGTCGGTCCGTGCCGGCACCGTGGCCCCATAGCCCGCACCATCCTGGGCGCGCACCATGCGCTGCGCGACCATGGCGATCTTGCCGCCGAGTGAGCCCGGCGGCGCCGCTTTCAGCTCCGTCAGGGTCGGAAAGATGACCACATCGGCCTCGAGACCCCCGGCGGGGGTCGCGGGCGACTCCCCGAGCGCCGCGACGACGAGCGGCTGCGCGATGGGCGCTACGAGCTGCGCGCTCTCGTTGCCGCGCACCCACGCGGTGATGGGAAAGCTCTCGATGCGGATATTCTCGAAGCCGAGTGTGCGGAGCTTCGCCGCCGCCCACGCCGCCGCCTGCTGCTCATTCGCGGAACCCGCCGGCCGCGGGCCAAAGCGTGTCGTGAGCTCGCTCACCCAGGGGTAGGCAATGTTGTGACCCGCCATGGCGGCATCGCGCAGCTGCACGGCGACCGTCTCAGGCGCCGTGGCGGAGGCCGTCGGCACCGCAGGCGCTGCGAGCGCTGCCAACAGGAGAGTGAGCATAGGGCGCGCATTCTACGCAACGCGGTGGTGCGCACACCACCGAGACGCGGGGGGTCATTTGCCTGCCAGCAGCAGCGCGCGTCCGAACGCGACGCTGCCTTCAGGGGCGCACGCTCGCCGTTGGCGGGCCGTGTGGGGTGCGTGCTTTTCACGTGCTTTCGGTCGCTTCCTTCTCCAAGCTCAGCACGATGGTCCCCGCGAGCCGCCCGTAGGACGGAACCCGTCTCAAGCTGTAGTCGAGCTTTTCCAGCCTCGATGTGCCCGCGGGGAAGAGCACCCCGAGGCGGGACAAAATGCGAAAACGCTCGATTTTATGCCGTGGAAACATGCGGCGGATGGACTTCAGATCCTCTTCAGTCAACTTGCGCTCATCATGAGTGATGTGCCGCTCCATTGAAGCCTCGTTTGGCCAGAATCGCTGCACGAGCCTGGTATTCCGGACAGTATCGAATAGCGGGTTCATCAGCGGCTCGATGAAGAAAGCCACACCCCCCGGCCGCAGCACGCGGCGGCATTCAGCTATGGCACGTGGAATCTCGACGTGG
>DATKMV010000006.1:0-9491 GCA_035541695.1 Steroidobacteraceae bacterium | reverse complement strand
AGGAAGGTCTTCACGGTGCCGAGTGTCGATTGAGTGACCGGCTCATCGAAGTTGCCGCCGGCGGGTGACACCGTGCCGACCATGGTGAGACTTCCTACCGAGCGGTCATTCGTCTGCAATACACCGGCGCGCTCGTAGGCGCCCTTGATCGCGGAGTCGAGATAAGCCGGAAAGCCTTCCTCTCCCGGGATCTCCTCCAGGCGCCCGGAGGTCTCGCGCATCGCCTGCGCCCAGCGCGAGGTCGAGTCGGCGATGAGGAGCACGTTGAGGCCCATCTGCCGGTAATACTCGCCGATGGTGATGCCCATGTAGATCGAGGCCTCGCGTGCCGCCACCGGCATCGAGGAGGTGTTGCAGATCACGACCGTACGGTCCATCAGCAGGCCACCGTGCGGGTCCTTCATGGTGGCGAAGTCCTCGAGCGTCTCGACGACCTCGCCGGCCCTTTCACCACAGGCCACCTGTATCACGACGTCGGCAGTGGAGTAACGGGCAATGAGCCCCTGCAGAACGGTCTTGCCGGCCCCGAAGGGTCCGGGAATGCACGCCGTACCCCCGAGAGCGATCGGGAAGAAGGTATCGACCAGCCGGATGGTGGTAGTGAGCGGCTCGGTCGGATAGAGCCGCTCGCACAATCCGCGGCGCACCAGCCTCTCCGGAAGCGGCCGACGCACCGGCCAGGTCTGCGCCATGGTGAGCTCGCGCTGTCGACCGAAGGAATCGCGGATGATCGCGATCGGCTGATCGATCGCGAACTCACCCTGCTCGATCGACACGAGCTGCACCTCGCCCGGCTCCGCAAAGGGCACCATGATCTTGTGAGCGAACCGGTGCTCTTTCACGGTGCCGAGGACATCGCCTGCGGACACCCGCTCGCCCGGCTTGCGGCTCGGCGTGAAGGTCCAGTTCTGCGTCGCTGCCAGTGGCGGAATCGAGTGGCCGCGCACCAGGAAGAATCCATCGCGCTTGGCGAGCGCATTGAGTGGATTCTGCAGGCCGTCGTAGGCCATTCCGAGGAGCCCCGGCCCGAGAGTCGCCGACAGCAGCTCTGCGGTGAGCGTGACCGGGGCTCCGACGCGCAGCCCCTGTGTCTCCTCGAAGACCTGCACGTCGGCGTGAGTATCCTGCACACGCAGAACCTCACCTTTGAGCTGTGCATCCTCCACGTGGACGTAGGCCACGGCGTTCTTGGTGATCGGCGCCTCGCTCTCGATGCGCACGATGTTCCCGGTAACGCCGACCACGGTTGCGGCAGTGCTAGAAAGCGGCATGTTCACCAATGGCCTCCGTAACCAGTGCTTCGAATATTTTCCGGCCGCGCTCGGGCTCGAGCTGTTGCCAGCGGCGCATGGTGTCCCAGCGTGCGATGTAGAGCACGACCGCCTCGAACGAGAACATGTCGTAGTCCTGCTCGAGTCTTCTGAGATATGACCACGTCTCGCCCAAGACGCGTTGGTAGAGGGTCAGCACGTCGTCATGCTCGAGCAGCTGATCGAAGGGCACCAGCCATGGAAGCACGTGTCCGAGCGCGAAATCAGGCTGCTGGAAATGGAGACGGATGTGGCCGAACCACTGGCCGATTCCAACCGGCGGCGGCCCGAGGCCGTGGCGGCGACGACGCAGCGCCGCCATGATCATGCGCACGTTCATGTTGGCTTTGAGCACCGTGCGGCTCAGCGGGCTCCGGAGGGTGTGCAGCAGCTCGTCGTAGCGGCGCACGATCGCCGCGTCCGCGGTAGCCGGGGACTGCGGGCTCCATTCGAGAAACTTCATGACCCGCTCGATCTCCGCGGCATCCTCCGGCTCGAGCATGCGCAGCCGTCCCTGCAGACGCTCGAGGGTGATCGGAAGTCGCGTGACCTCGAAGCGAACCGGCAGCGGCGGCAGGCTGCTGATGAGCATGTAATAGGAATTCGAGCGCATGCGAGCCCGCATTCGATCAGGAGGCGGCCACGGCTTTCGGCTTGGCCACCTCGACCCGCTCGACCACGCCCTTGCCGCGCAACAGCGCGCGGAAGCGCGGCAACATGTGCCGTAACAGCAGCTCGCTCATGGCGGACTCGGTCAGGTCGATCCTCACGTCATCATCGACCAGCCGCACCTGGATGCCCGCCTGGATGTCCTCACTGACTCCAAAGCTCAGGCCATCACGCAGCATGGCCTCCCCGAGCGACTGCACGAAGTGCATCAGGGTTCCGGGCGTCGCCGGCTCCGGTTTGCGCAGCAGGTCATCCAGGGAGACTGCCTCCGCAGGCAGCAGCACCTGCACGCGCTTGTCCGCCGTGGCGACGGCTGCCTTGCCGGCGACCTCGAGAATCAGCCGGCGCAGGAACTGCGGGTCGGCCAGCTGTCCTTTGATGAGCCGCACCAGGCTGTTGTGGAAATTCTGGAGAATCTCGCCTTCGAGCGAGAGCAGCGTGTCGCGCATGGCGAGCGCGACCGCGTTCTCGCCGGAAGATTTGAGCGTCGCGGCCTCTTTCCGCGCGTCCACGAGCAGCGCGTCGGCCTCACGGTGGGCGTTGGCGATGATGTCGGAGGCTTCCTTCTGGGCGGCGGTGATCAGGGAGTCCGCCTGGCTGCGCCCCGCCGCGATACCCTGATCGCGAAGCCGATCGATGAGACTCTCGACGCCGGAGGACTCCACCGCCGGCTGCACCGCCGCCGCCGGGGAGGGCTTTGCCGAAGAAGTCGTCGGCGCTTGCTGATTTGCCATGGCATTTACCCCTTTGGGATCGCACCGCTGACGATGAGCGCGAATACGAATGCGAACACCGCGAAACCTTCGACGATCGCCGCCGGTGTCACGGATATCCCGAAGATCGGCGGCTTGCCTTTGCTGGCGTTGATGGCCGCGGCGCAACACTCGCCCTGCAGCACCGCGATGTACAGCAGAGCAACGCCGACCAGCAGCCCGACGCCTAACAGGCCCGGTGCGGTCGCCGGACTCACCGGTCGATTGAGGCTGAACATGATGACGATGCCGTAGATCACGATCGAGGACGGCAGCACCGCCAACCCCACGTAACGGCCATAGCCGCCGTCGACTTCGAGGATGGCGCCGCACGCGGCCTTGCCGGCCTTGGTGCAGCCGAGTGCGCTGCCGATTGCCGCCAGCGCGACCGGGCTGTAGATGCCGACCCAACCCAACAACGAGATCAGATATGAATCCATGAAAAGTCTCCGATTACTCTGCTGCCTTGAGGGCTTTTCTCTCGAAGGTCCGAAAGCGCTCGCCTTCTTCCGGCAGGCTCCAGTTGAAGAACTCGATGAGGTTCAGTCGCAGGCCATGCACGACACCGCCCATGATGCCCATGGCGAGATTGATGCTGTGTCCCACGAGGAGAACCAGTACGCCGAGAATGGTGGCGACACCGCCCCAGGACATCGCCGCGAGACTGTTGAAGGCTTCGGCGAGCTTGATCGAGGCGAGTCCCAGCGCGAAGAGCCGCAGGTAGCTCAGCACGTCGCCGAAGGCCTTGGAGAGCTCGGTGAGTCCCTTGAGTCCCTCGAGCAGCCGGTGCAGCAGCGCGGCCGGCGCGAGGCTCAAGGGCTCGCGGCTGCTGAACAGCAGGATTGCCGGCCCACCGACCCACATGGCCCAGAGGCCGCCGCGCGCGAGCGAGGTGAAGGCCGGATAGCTCCAGTGGATCGCGACCAGGAATCCCCCGAGAATGACCGCAATCCAGCCGAGCGCGGCGAACGCACTGGCGGAACGCCGGCGAACCCAGGCGGTGACGAGGTTCGCATAGGCGAGATGCAAGGCGCCGACCGCTATGGCGATCCACATCATCAGGCGCTGGTCGTTCGCCGAGAGAATGTGGAGCGAAGCGAGCCGCGATCCCCGCGGCGGCGCCACGCCGAAATACGCACCCACGAGGACGCCGTAGACGATCGAGAAGGCCACCAGCGCCAGCAGGACCCCGCGCAAGCCACGGGATGCAGTCGTCGCGCCCATCCGTTTCCACAGCAGCGCCAGCAGGATCGCGAGCAGCGCCGCATATCCGGCGTCCGAGAGGATCATGGCGAAGAAGAGGGCGAAGCAGAAAAATATGGCGGGCGAGGGGTCCCACAGCCGATAGGCCGGCGTCGTGTAGAACTCCATGAGACCTTCGCCGCCCTGCAACGCCGGCGGGTTCGAGAGCAGGGTCGGCGGCTTGTCGAGCTCACCGGGCGGCTCGAGGGTGATGGCGAGCCCGTGCGCGGCGCTGAACTTCTCGAGCAGCGGAGCCTGTCGGCTCGGCGCCCAGCCTTGCACCGCGAACAGCTGGTCCCGATCCAGGGCCTCCGCCGCAGCCTGGCGGCGTGCGGCGCGATCGTCGGCCTCATCCAACATGCCGCGCAGCGCGCGGGTATGCCGCGTCAGTCCGATGCGCCGGTAATCGAGCTCCTCGAGGTCGTTCTCGACCTCCTCGAGCCGTGCCCGCAGCTTTGCCAGCGAGCGGGGCTCGAAGGACATCGGCGGCACCGGTGTGTCCGCGGGCGGGGTCCTGCCGATCGCCACGACGTACACGAAGCGATGATCGCGCGCGGCGATGCGCCAGGGGACGGTGACGGCCTGCAGGCGCGCCAATTGATGATGAGGGATGGCGTAGAACCAGAAGCGGAGGTCGCCCTCGCGCGCCCACTGCGGCAGCTCGAAATCGCCCCACGGCTCGAGCTCCGCGATCCATTTCAGGAGCTGCACCCGCTCCTCCGCCAGCGCGCGCGAGCGGTCCCGGACCTCGATGGTCTCCTTCACCACTGCCTCGACATCCAGTTTTTCCTGGCGCAGCGGGGCGCGGCGCCGCACCGGGCTGTCCTTGAGGTACTGCAACGCCTGCCGTGCATCGGGGTACACCGGCTCCTGATCGAAAGCGGCGGGGTTGTTGGGCCGCAGGTCGTTCAGGTGCATGCACCCGAGGCTCTGCAACCCATCGAGCACCGTGTCCTTCTCGGCTGCCGGGCCGTACAGCGTTATCTTGAGGAGCGGCACGATGGCCATCAGGACCTCCCGCCGGCCAGCGCTGCGGCCGCGGCGGCCTCGCGCAGGCGCTTGGCTTTGGAGATCTTGGAGATCACCACGGCCGAGCGTTCCATGTCCGAGAGGAAGATCTGCAGTCGCGAGATGTTCCGCCGCGCCTCCGGAATCAGCACTTTCTCGAAGAGGTTCACCCGCTGCGTAATTCGCCGCACGGCGCTGCGCAGCCGCGCCACGCGCTCGCGATAGACCTGCAGGCGGATGCGATGGGTGACCTCCTCCTTCAGACAGGTCACGAACGCCTCCATCCAGAAGGGTGTGGCGAGGAGCGAATACTCGGCGAGCTGGAACTCCGCCGCCCGCAACGCCGGCAGGTGCACGCCGAGCACGCTTTCCTCGACGATCTCGAGACGCCGCACACGGACCAGGCCCGAGAGGTTGATGGAGGCACTGCCGAGGATCGGCAGCAGGGCCCGCAGCAGCGCGGTGCCGCGAGCCGCCGCCAGCTCATCCTCGCGCAGCGTGTCCTGCGCACGGTGGTACTCGGCGGTGAGCTGCTGGCGTTTGAGCTCCAGCGCCGGCAGGAAGCGCTCGAACAACTGCAACTTGTCGCGTTGCTGGTGGAGCGAGCTCTTGCTGAGGGCGAGCGCGGCCATGACTCATGCGCCGGGAGCGGGTGCAGGCTGCTGCGGCGTGATCGCCGCGGGGGCGTTCGCGGCAGGCGCGGCGGCCTTCGCGGGGAAATACTTCGCGATGAGGGAGCTGCGCATGAGGAGCTCCTGGGGCTCGAAGCATTCCGCCAGCGTCTGCCAGCCGAGGTCGAGCGCCTGCTCGAGCGGCAGCGATGCGCTCAGAGCCATGAAACGCTCGCGGAAGAGCTCGGCGAACTTGATCAGCTTCTTGTCGTAGTCGGTGAGCTCGAAGGCCATCGCCTGCTTGCGGCGGGCTTCCTCGCCCCCCGAGTACAGCCGGATCATGGTGTTCATGAGCTGCGAGTGGTCCTCGCGGGTCACCTTGCCGATGACGTTCTGCTTGAGCCGCGAGAGCGATCCGAACGGGTCGATCATGCCGTCGTGCAGGTAGAACTGGCCCTCGGTGATGTAGCCGGTATTGTCGGGAACCGGATGGGTGACGTCGTTTCCGGGCATCGTGGTGACCGTGAGCACGGTGACCGAGCCAGCGTCCCTATAGCTGCAGGCCCGCTCATAGCGCACGGCCAACTGGCTGTAGAGATCGCCGATATAGCCGCGGTTGGACGGGACACGTTCCATGGATATGCCGATCTCCTTCAGCGCATCGGCATACGCGGTCATGTCCGTCATCAGAACCAGAACCCGCTTGCGCTCCTCGACCGCGAAGCGTTCCGCCACCTTCAGCGCCATGTCCGGCACCAGCACGCGCTCGACGATCGGGTCGGAGGCCTGGTTGACGAACATCACGGTGCGGGAAAAGATGCCCTCGTCCTCGAACGAGCGGCGGAAGAAGTAGTAATCGTCGAAGATGAGTCCCAGGCCCGCGAAAACGATGATGTCGGCGTCCGCCTGGATGCCGATGCGCGCCAGGAGCTGGTTGTAGGGCTCACCCGCGACCGAGAAGATCGGAATCTTCTGGCTCTCGACCAGGCAGTTGAACACGTCGATCATCGGCACATTGGTACGGATCATCCGGGTCGCCAGGTTGCGCGTCATCGGATTCACCGACGGTCCACCGACGGCAACGCTGCGATCGCCCGAGAGATCCGGCCCGCCGTCCATCGGTTGACCGTCACCGCGGAACACGCGGCCGAGAATGTTGGAGGAACAGGTCACCTGGGTCGGGTAACCGAAGAATCGCACCGTCGCCTGCGTCGAGAGGCCCTTGCCGCCCGCGAACACCTGCAGCGATACCTCGTCACCCTCGAGCTGAATTGCCTGCGCGAGCGATTGCTCACCGTCGGGCATCTCGACCATCGCCATGTCGCCGAGACCGACGCCGCGGGCTTTGATCTTCAGCAGGTCCCCGACGATCGCCGTGGCCTTGGTGTACCGCAGCAGGTCGATGAGCCCCGGTACCTGCAGGTCATCGCGGGCGCGTGTGGGTGCACTGGCAGGCACCGCTTCTGTCGCTGTGTTCATCGATTGGCTGAACCTCCGAGGTACGCAATGGTTCAGCCGCCGCGCTGGCGGAACAAGGCACGCCGGGTGTTCGGGCATTTCCTGCGAGTTAATGGCGGGGGGCGAGTGGCTGCGTACGCGCACAGCACTGCGGCCCGCTGCGATGGAGCAGCTGGCAGGGAACGAGAAGGGAGGCTGCACCTCGAGGTCGCGGGCCTGCGCCGTCCGCGGGGATGACGCGGCAAGCAAGCGCTCACCGCGGCGATGACGGCCGCGATGCGCTCAGGTGAAGCGGATGTAGGGTTGCGCCATCACCTGCTCGGAGACTTCCTCCATACGGGGTGTCTCCCAGCGGGGTTTCTCGCGCTGCGGGCGCGGCTTGACAGCCACCGTCCGCAGCGGTTCGGCATTCTCCTGTTTCGCGGTCGCGGTGCTCATGACTTCAATTCTCCAATGATCGGACGCTCGAGTGATCCTTCTCAGTCAGGGAACGACGAGAGCTTGTGCACGACGGCCACATCGGCGATCGCGCCCTGTCCATGGCAGACCGCGCAGGACTCCTGCGACTGTACCTGGCTGTTCGCATCCTTGGTCGCCGGGTTGTTGCGCGTACTGCCACCGTTCTGCTGCATGTGGTTCTGCGCGCTCGAGGTCACGTGGCACGCGCCGCATGCGGCGACCGCCGCGCTCATCGCTTTCTGTCCCTGCGGTGGCCCGTTGCTATTGGTGTTGAACGTGGTTGCGAGCGCCGTCGATGAGGAGGGATCCGGCGGATAGTACGTCGGATTCCCGTTGGCGTCGTTGGTGTGGCAGGTCGTGCAGTCGTTGATGGTCGGCGTGCTGCCGCCGCTGCCGACCGGTGTGGGGAACGGGGTGTCCGTGTAATAGCTGTTGGGCATGCCCCGGTGATAGACGACGTACTTGGTCGCCGTCGGCGCGAAGTTCGCCAGGTCCGGCGCAGCGTGCACCGCATGAATGAGGACCTTGAGGTCGATGGTCTGCTCACCGAGCTTGTCGGTCGGGTCGGGATTCGCCCAGGTGATGCCTGCCGCGGTGCGCGCCACGACATCGGTCGCATCGGGATTGTGGCAGGTGGCGCACATCTGCACGCTGTCGACGCGGTTGTTGCCGTGGCCGTTCAGCTGGTAATGGCAGCCGTTGCACTTCGCGACATCGACCACCGTGCGCCGTGGCACCGCGGTGCTGTCGGTGATGCCGGCCCAGAACATGGCATTCATCTGCGGGATCGGGATCTCTCGGTTGGTGCCCTGCCCATCGGGGAACCAGGCGGTGTTGGCGGTGCCGAACTCGTGCGCCGGGTGTCCCTGCAGCATCACACCGGCGGATCCGGCCGTGCCGGAGGGGACTGCCGTCGTCGAGGTCACCGTGAAGCTGCCGTCACCGACCGCTGCCGGCGGGGTGGCGGCACAGGTAACCGGAATCTGGATGGGTTGCGCCGCCTCGCTGGTGGTGCCGCTGCCCAGGTTGGTGTAGTCGGTCGTGCTCCAGGCAATGGCAAGACCGATGTTCGCCAGCGAAACGTCCGTGGCGGGATTGCAGTGAGTGAACGGCTCATCACTCAGCACGTTCCAGGCCTTGTTGCCGTTGGTCGGATCCACGATCTTGAAGTTGATCACCGGGAACTGCCCGGGCGCGGTGTTCTTCACCGACAGGATCTGGTACTGGATCTTCTGCTGGAAATCGAGCTCGGGGATCACGTGCACGTCGGCGACCTTGAGCGTGCCCTTGTAGGTCGAGCCGGTGACGATGGTGGAGTTCGGCCCGTGGCAGGTGGCGCACTGCGCGTTGGTCACGCCGCCGAGATGATTCTTGCCGTTGACGAAGTCGACGTCATCGTGACAGGAGCCGCACGGCTCCATTCCCGGGTTGTTGCGCCAGCCGACCGTGTCCGGACTGTTCTTGTCGGACTCGTTGTGGCACATGGAGCAGGTGCGCAGGTCGCCCGAGGGGAAATTGATGGTCGAATAATCGCTGACGTAGTTCATGTAGCCGGCGATGTAATAGGAGCCGCCGGCCGTGACGCTCGGCAGGTTCGCCCCCATGTGGATCTTGTGGAACATCACCTTGAAGTCGAGCGTGTTGCCGGTCGAGGCATCGTAGGAGCTCGGGTTGTGGCACACGGCGCAATACTGCGCCGCGGTGCGCGCGCCGCCGTGGGCCGCGATGCCCTTGTGGCAATTGAGACAGGTCTGATCGTCGACGATGGCGCGCGTCATGATGCCGGTGGTTGCGCCGGTCGAGGGCTGAAACTGGTAGGTGGGGCTGTTCGCAGGGGCGGTGCCGCGGATCTCGAAGCCCACCAGGTGCGTGAGCGTCGGATCGTACTTCACGGCGGCATCGGTCGAGATGTCCTTGGCGAAGGTGTACTGGTAGGTGCCATCGCCATTGTCGACCAGCGCTCCCGACTTACCGGATTCGAC
>DATKMV010000005.1:0-11501 GCA_035541695.1 Steroidobacteraceae bacterium | reverse complement strand
CTGCCGTTGCGGCGGGCACGCTTCTCCTCCGACTCGTCGGTAGCCACCGGCGGCGGCGGCGCCGCCGTGCCTTCGGTCGCCGGCTGCGGCATAGGCTGCTGAGTGAGCGCGACTCCGAGCACCTCGTCGATCCACTTCACCGGACGCACATCGAGATTGCCCTTGATGTTGTCGGGAATCTCTACGAGGTCCTTCTCGTTCTCGCTCGGGATGAGAACGGTCTTGATGCCACCGCGATGCGCGGCGAGCAGCTTCTCCTTGAGGCCGCCGATCGGCAGCACCTCGCCGCGCAGCGTGATCTCGCCGGTCATCGCGACATCGGAGCGCACCGGAATCTTGGTGAGCGCCGAGACGAGCGCGGTGCACATGCCGATGCCGGCGCTCGGGCCGTCCTTCGGGGTCGCGCCTTCGGGGATGTGCAGGTGCACGTCGTGCTTCTGGTAGAACTCGCCATCGAGCCCCAGCACCTGCGCACGCGAGCGCACCACCGTCATCGCCGCCTGGATCGACTCCTGCATCACTTCGCCGAGCTGCCCGGTGTGCTGGAGCTTGCCCTTGCCGGGAACGACCGCCGCCTCGATGGTGAGGAGCTCGCCGCCGACTTCGGTCCAGGCGAGGCCAGTCACCTGCCCGATGCGATTCATGTCCTCGGCCTTGCCGTAGCGGAAGCGACGCACCCCGAGGAACTTGTCGAGGTTGCGCGGCGTCACCGCCACCGACTTCTGGTCCTTCTTGTGCAGCAACATCTGCTTCACGGCCTTGCGGCCGATCTTGGCGATCTCGCGCTCGAGATTGCGCACGCCCGCCTCGCGGGTGTAGTAGCGCACGATGTCGAGCAGCGCCGAATCGGACACTTTGAGCTCATCGGGCTTGAGGCCGTTGCTCTTCATCTGCTTGGGCACGAGGTAGCGCCGCGCGATGTTCATCTTCTCGTCTTCCGTGTAGCCCGGCAGACGGATGACTTCCATGCGATCGAGGAGCGGCGGCGGGATGTTGAGGCTGTTGGCCGTGCACACGAACATCACCTCGGAGAGATCGAGATCGACCTCGAGGTAGTGGTCGTTGAAGGTCGAGTTCTGCTCCGGGTCGAGCACTTCCAGGAGCGCCGAGGAGGGGTCGCCGCGGAAGTCCATCGACATCTTGTCGACCTCATCCAGCAGGAACAGCGGATTGTGCACACCGGCCTTCGCCATGTTCTGCACGATCTTGCCCGGCATGGAGCCGATGTAGGTGCGGCGGTGCCCGCGGATCTCGGCCTCATCGCGCACGCCGCCGAGTGACATGCGCACGAACTTGCGGTTGGTGGTACGAGCGATGCTCTGACCGAGCGAGGTCTTGCCGACACCCGGCGGACCCACCAGGCACAGGATCGGGCCCTTGAGCTTATCGACACGCTGCTGCACGGCGAGGTACTCGACGATGCGCTCCTTCACCTTCTCCAGGCCATAGTGGTCCTCATCCAGGATCTTCTCGGCCCGGGCGATGTCCTTGATGATCTTGGTGCGCTTCTTCCACGGCACCTTGACCAGCCAGTCGATGTAGTTGCGCACCACGGTCGCTTCCGCGGACATGGGCGACATCATCTTGAGCTTGTTGAGCTCGGCCGAGGCCTTGTCGCGCGCCTCCTTGGGCATGCCCGCCTTGGCGATCTTCTGCTCGAGCTCGCTGATCTCGTTGCCGCCCTCGTCCATCTCGCCGAGCTCTTTCTGAATGGCCTTCATCTGCTCATTCAGGTAGTACTCGCGCTGGCTCTTCTCCATCTGCGCCTTGACGCGGCCGCGAATGCGCTTCTCGATCTGCAGCACGTCCATCTCGCTCTCGATGGCGACCAGGATGTGTTCGAGGCGCTTCTTGACGTCGAGGATCTCCAGCACCTTCTGCTTCTCGGAGAGCTTGAGCGACATGTGCGCCGCGACGGTGTCCGCGAGGCGGCCCGCCTGCTCGATGCCGGCAAGCGCGGTGAGCACCTCGGGCGGCACCTTCTTGTTGAGTTTGACGTACTGCTCGAACTGGCTGATCACCGAGCGCGCCAGCACGTCCATCTCTTTCTCGTCGTAGGTCTCGGCGTCCGGCAGCAGCGTGGCGTCGGAAGAGTAGTACTCCCCGGCGTGCAGCTTCTCGATACGCGCCCGGTCGACGCCCTCGACCAGCACCTTCACGGTCCCGTCCGGGAGCTTCAGCAGCTGGAGGATCGTGGCGACGGTGGCGATACGGTACAGATCGTCCGCTTTTGGATCATCGACATCCGCCTGCTTCTGCGCGACGAGCATGATGCGCTTGTCGGTGCGCATCGCGACATCGAGCGCCTGGATGGACTTTTCCCGGCCGACGAACAGCGGGATCACCATGTGCGGATAGACCACCACATCGCGCAACGGCAGGACCGGCACGTTCTGCAGTGCCGCAGGCGGAGTCACAGGGGTCGTAGTGGATTCGGACACGCTCAAGCCCTCGACAGTGGGTGGCTGCGGGCCGAGGCGTCTGTCAGACCCCGGCTCTTGACGCTAATGAGAATAGTGTAAGGGATTTGAGGCTGGAGCCGTGCGTTTCAAGAGTGACGCGGCTCACGGCCCACGCGTTTCGCGGTGCAGCGTGGCACGCTGCCGGTGCGGTCCGCGCCGCACCAGCGCCCGCCGCGCAGCCTCAGTGGTGGTTCGATCCCGACGCGCGGCGCGGCTCATCGACGCTCGCTAGCCGGCTGTCGTCGGAGCCATAGACCACGTACGGCTTGGTCTGGCCTTCGATCACCGTTTCATCGATCACGATCTTGGCGACGTTGCGCATCGAGGGGAGCTCGTACATCGTGTCGAGCAGCACTGTCTCGAGGATGGTGCGCAGGCCTCGCGCGCCGGTCTTGCGCTGCATGGCGCGGTGAGCGACGGCCCGCAGCGCCTCGTCACGGAACTCGAGCTCCGCCCCTTCCATCTCGAAGAGCCGCCGGTACTGCTTGGTAAGGGCGTTCTTCGGCTCTGTCAGGATCGAGATCAGAGCGCCCTCATCGAGCTCATCGAGCGTCGCCACGACCGGAAGCCGGCCGACGAACTCCGGAATCAGCCCGTACTTGATGAGATCCTCGGGCTCGACGTCGTGGAACAGGTCGCTCCCGTGCGGACGAGCGTTGATGCCACGCACCTCGGAGGTGAAGCCGATGCCGCTCTTCTGCGTACGGTTGAGGATGATCTTCTCGAGGCCGGCGAAGGCGCCGCCGCAGATGAACAGGATGTTGCTGGTGTCGACCTGCAGGAACTCCTGCTGCGGATGCTTGCGGCCGCCCTGGGGCGGCACCGAGGCGATCGTGCCCTCGATCAGCTTCAGCAGCGCCTGCTGCACCCCCTCGCCCGACACATCGCGTGTGATCGAGGGGTTGTCGGATTTGCGCGAGATCTTGTCGATCTCATCGATGTAGACGATGCCGGTCTGCGCCTTCTCGACATCGTAGTCGCACTTCTGCAGCAGCTTCTGGATGATGTTCTCGACGTCCTCGCCCACGTAGCCCGCTTCGGTGAGCGTGGTCGCATCGGCGATGGTGAAGGGTACGTTCAGAAGCCGGGCGAGCGTCTCGGCGAGCAGCGTCTTGCCACAGCCCGTCGGGCCGATGAGCAGGATGTTGCTCTTGGCGATCTCGACTTCTTCCTTGGCGCGGCCGCTGCCGCCGCTGCGTGTCTGCAGCCGCTTGTAGTGGTTGTAGACCGCCACCGAGAGCACCTTCTTGGCGCGCTCCTGGCCGATCACGTACTCATCGAGAACCTTCTTGATCTCGTGGGGCTTCGGGAGCTTGTCGCGCGCTCGCTCGGCACGATCCTCGAGCTCCTCGCGGATGATGTCATTGCACAGCTCGACGCATTCGTCGCAAACGAACACCGAGGGTCCGGCGATGAGCTTGCGGACCTCGTGCTGGCTCTTCCCGCAGAACGAGCAATAGAGCAGCTTGCCGTCATCGTGGCGGCCGCGGGAATCCTCACTCATCGCTGTCCCTCATAGACTGCGCCGCGCGCGACGGTGGCCCTCGCCGCGGACGCCACTTTCTTATAGCACGGCCTCCCGGCGTGAAGCAAAGCGCTATGCACGGCTAAGTCCTTGTGGGCACGGAAGATGTATGACGTGGTTCACCTTCTTTGACATCTCGCAGGGAGGGTGTTTCCGCCGCAGGCAGCCACAAGCCTCCCGCTGCGCTACGAGGCCGGCTTCGATGGGGTGGTCGGAAGCTCGCCACGCTTCTCGAGTACCCGGTCGATCAGGCCGTACTTCACCGCCTCGCTCCAGTCCATGAAGCGGTCACGGTCGGTGTCCTGCTTGATGCGGTCGACGCTCTGGCCGGTGTGCTTCGCGAGGATTTTGTTCAGCCGGTCACGCGTCTCGAGCATCTCCCTGGCGTGGATCTCCATGTCCGCGGCCTGACCCTGAAAGCCCCCGAGCGGCTGGTGAATCATGACGCGGGCATGCGGCAGGCAGTAGCGCTTGCCACGCGTGCCGCCTGCGAGCAGCACCGCGCCCATGCTGGCGGCCTGCCCGATGCAGATGGTGCTCACGTCGGGCTTCACGAACTGCATGGTGTCGTAGATCGCAAGCCCGGAGCTCACCACTCCGCCCGGAGAATTGATGTAGAGCGAGATGTCCTTCTCGGGGTTCTCGGACTCGAGGAACAGCATCTGCGCGACCACGATGTTCGCCATGTAGTCATCGACCGGCCCCACGATGAAGATCACCCGCTCCTTGAGGAGCCGCGAGTAGATGTCGTAGGCGCGCTCGCCGCGTGCGGTCTGCTCGACGACGATGGGAACCAGATTCAAGCCTCGTTCGTTCATGTGCTGCCTGCCTCGTGCTGCTGTGGCCCCTCGGCGGATGTGGCTGCAGGTTCATGGCCGTGCTCGTGCCCAGGGCCATGCTCGTGGTGCTCGTGGTGCTCATGGTGCGGCCCATGGTCGGCGTCCTGCGCCGCACCCGCCGCCCCTCGTCCGAAACCGGTGAGCTCGGCGAAGCTCATCGGGTGCTCGATGACGCGCGCCCGCTCGATGATCCAGTCGACCACCTGCTCCTCGAGCGCGGCGGACTCGATCTGCCGCATGGCGTCCACGTTCTGCACATAAGCGCGCCGCGCCTCATCGGGGTTCGGATAGTTCTCCACCAGCGCATTCAATCTAGCGATCACTCGCTCGCGATCCACCTTGATGCCCTGGCTCTGCACGATATGGGTCACGAGCAGGCCCAATGCAACCCGGCGCCGTGCCGGCTCCAGGAACGCCTCGGGACGTGGCAGCTGGCTCGCGTCGCGGATGCCGAGCCGCCGTGCGGTCTCGATCTGCAGCTGCTGCACCTGATCCTCGACGAGGGCCTGCGGTACCTCGAGCGGGTTGCTGCGGTAGAGCGCCTCGAGCGCCTGCCCGCGCATGCGTCCCCGGATGACCTCCGCCAGCTCCTGCTCCATGCTCCTGCGCACTTCGGTGCGCATCTCCTCGAGCCCGCCCTTTTCGACACCGTACGAGCGGAAGAATTCCTCGTCCACTGCCGGAAGAGACTGTTCCTCGACTGCCTTAATGGCGAGATGCAGCTCGGCGGACTGGCCGGCGAGCTTCTTATTCGGGTGTGTCGCCGGGAATGACACCGTCAGCGTCCGCTGCTCGGAAGCGCGTACACCCTTCAACCCTTCCTCGAGCTCGGGCAGTGCCTGACCGCTGCCGAGCACCACGTGCACGTCGGTGAGCTCGCCGCCTTCGATGGGCCTGCCGCCGATGCGCGCCTGATAATCGAGCCGTACCCGGTCCGTGGCGTGCGCGGGGCGATCGACCGCGCTGTAGACCGGACGCTGCTGTCGCATGTTCTCGATCATCGAATCGATGTCCGTCTCGGTGACCTCCGCGCTCGGTCGTTCGAGCACCAGCGACTCGGGCGGATTGATGCTGATCTCGGGCAGCACCTCGAAATGCGCCGCGTACTTCAGATCGCTCTCGGGCCCGAGCGTGATCGGCTCGATACGAGGGCCGGCCGCCGGGCGCAGCTTCTCCTGGGTCACCGCCTGCGCGAAGGAGCTGCGCATCAGGTCGCTCAGCACCTCGGCGCGGACCTGGTCACCGAACTGCTTGGTGATGACCGCAAGCGGCGCCTTGCCCGGGCGGAAGCCTTTCAGTCGCGCGGTGCGCGAAAGCTTCTTGAGGCGCTGCTGGACTTCCCGGGTGACCTCCGTCGCCGGCACCGCCACCTCGAGACGCCGCGACAGACCACCTGTGTCAGATAAAGAGACTTGCATCAACATCAACCTCGAGCCCGGGACCGCAGGCCCCGCAGCCGGCGTTCTGCTTGATATTAATAAGGAGAACTGGTGCGAAAGGAGAGACTCGAACTCTCACGGGTTTCCCCACTGGATTCTAAGTCCAGCGCGTCTGCCAGTTCCGCCACTTTCGCCCGGTGCCATTGCGCACCCGTAAACCCGGAAGCGCGGTGCGGGCCGTGCGTCAGGCCACCGCGCATTATAGCGTGCGTCAGGCGCAGGGCAGCGGAGCGGCGCCGGGAGTGGCCCGGTGGAATGCCGCGGGCCGCAAATCAGATGTAAATCATCGGTTTATGCGCTCCTCCCGGACCGCAAATATGCCCCTCGAGCCCGGCGTGAACCCGGATGCTCCAGCGCCGCACTCACACCGCGGGAACCCCTTACCGTTGGCCCCTCCTCGAGCACGTGCGCAACACGCCCACAGTCATTCCACTGCCGCCGATGACCACGGTGGCCCGGGCGTTGCGTGCCATCACCGAATATCTGGCGGCCGAGCTCGCTGTACCGAAAGCGACGCCCCCAGAGTGGTGCGAGGCCGAGTGGCGCATCGCGCGCGCGGTCGCGGTCATGCAGGGCATCTCCGGGCTCCTCGCCACGAGCGTGTCATGGCACGGCCCGCCTGGCTGGTCGCAGTTCCTGCAGAGCCAGCACGAGCACATCACTCTGCGGCAGACGCGGATTCAGGCACTGCAGCTCGCACTTGCCGATCGCTTCCGGGAGGAATGCCTGCCGGTGCAGGCACTCAAGGGAGCCGCGCTCTACCTGGAAGGCATTTACCAGGCGGGACAGCGGCCGATGGCGGATCTCGATCTTCTCGTGCCGGCGTCGCACGCCCGGCGGGCCGCGAGGATCCTCGAGCTGCTGGGGCTGCGGGAATCACACCGCACCTTCAAGCACCGCGTCTTCGAGGCGCCCGATGCCGCGCGGCCGAGCATCTTCGGCGAGCACTCCCGTAACGGCGTCAAAGTCGAGCTGCACGAGCGCATCTGCGAGATCCTGCCGTATCGGGTGACGGACATCTCGAGCCGTGTATTTCATGAAGCTCCGGCTCCGGGGCTGAATACCTACCCATCACGCGTCGCCCTGATGGCGCATCTGCTGCTGCATACCGCCGGTGCCATGGCGACCCGCACCCTGCGCCTCATCCAACTGCACGACATCAATCGCTTGGCGCGGCAACTCGAAGCAAGGGACTGGCAGCAGTTCCTCGATTGGCACCCGTGGTGGGCCTGGCCGCCGCTCGCCCTCGCCGAGCGATATGTCGGCGAGGCCACACCGCCGGCCGTCGCGCAAGCCGTGCGCGTGCTGTGTCCCGCGATCCTGCGATACGCGTGCGCCCGGCAGAGCCTGACGGATGTGTCGCTCTCGCGGTTATGGGTCGAAGCCTTGCCTGGCATCGAATGGGCGCGCACTGCCGGCGAAGCCGCCACCTTCGTCGCGCGCCGCATCGTTCCGAGCGCCGAGAACCGCTCGGACCGGAGGTACGCACTCGCCACCGACCCGAGCCTCGCGCGTGGCGATTGGGGTCGTTTGTCGCAGGGCCGCAGGATCCTCCGTGCACTGCGCACGCGCACGCCACGGCCGTGGCCACTGCACAACGTGCGCGTGGCGCTCGCCGAGCCGGCCTGAATGCAAGCCGCCGCCGGCTCACCCACGAGCGCCACCGCGGAAAGCGTGGGGCGTCTCGGTGACACGAGTGCCCGCGATTACTCGCGCAAGCTCCGCCTCTTCAACCACTTCGCCGAACCGGAGCTCCGCGCTGCGCTCAGTACGCTCTCGCTCGCAGCGGGTATGCGCGTGCTCGATGCAGGCTGTGGAAGCGGCGAAGCGCTCGCCTGGCTCGCGGCCGCGGTCGCGCCCGATGGCATGGTGGTCGGATTGGACCTGGCCACCGCTCACCTGCGTGCAGCGCTCGAGGTGTTGCCTCGAGGGTCGCACCTGTTGCAGGCCGACCTGCTGCGCTCCTCGCTGGTGGCCGAGAGCTTCGATCTCGTCTGGTCGGTCAACACGATCCATCATGTGCACGATCCGGGCGCCGGGGCCAGAGCGCTCTCGGCACTGCTGCGCCCGGGCGGACGCCTCGCACTCGGGCAGAGCTCGCTCCTGCCGGATATGTACTTTGCGTGGGACGCCCGTCTCGAGCGCCTCGTCAACGAAGCGGTGCGTGCGTACCACCGCGACCGCTATCGACTCAGCGAGCACGATCTCAGCGCGGTGCGAGGACTGGTCGGCGTGCTGCGCGCTGCGGAGCTCTCCGACATCAGTGTCCGCACCTTCCTGATCGAGCGTCGTGCGCCGCTCGATCCGCCCACGCACGCCTGGCTGCTCGAGGCGGTGTTCCGCGCCACCTGGGGCGAGCGGCTGCGGCCCTACCTCGCGGCCGCGGATTTCCAGGAGCTCATGGAGCTCTGTGATCCCCGTCATCCGGGATTTGCATTATCGCGGCCCGATTTCCACTTCTTGCAGACCTTCACCCTCGTGGCAGGCTCCCGGCCGGCGCGCACCGGTGCGGCCAAATGAGCGGGCCGAGCGCAATCGTTGCAGGGGCGGAGTACGTCCACGCCATTACTGCGCGAGCTTCCGACCGTAGCTATCGGGAAGCATTTCAGCGGGTCGCGCTACGACTCGTGCCCCCCGGCAAGCTGCTGTTCGACTTCGGCTCGGGCCCGGGCATCGATGCGCGTTGCTACGCCGAGCAGGGCCGGCAGGTGGCTGCGTACGATATCGATCCGCGCATGAATGAATATTTCATCCGTCATTGCAGCGAGTGGCTGGCGGCCGGCAGAGTACGACTGCAAGGCGGCGGCTATCGTGAATTTCTGGCCGCGGCGCCTCCCGGGTCCGAGGCGTGCGCCGAGCTCGTGACGGCGAACTTCGCACCGCTCAATCTGATCGAGGACCTGCCAGAGCTGTTCGAGAAATTCGCGACGCTCACGAGTCCGGGCGGAGCGGTGCTCGCGAGTGTCCTGAATCCTTACTTTGCCGGCGACCTTCGCTACCCCTGGTGGTGGCGGAACCTGGGACGCCTGCTCGTCGAGGCTCGCTATGCCGTGCCCGGGGCGCAGGCGCTCATCTGGCGCCGGCGGCTCTCGGACTACGCCCGAGCCTGCGCGCCGCATTTCCGGCTGAGTGAGGTGTTCCCGGGGACGGACGCGGCCGCCTGCGCGGGCGCGGGCTGGCTGCGCCTCGGCAGCTGCCGATTCATGTTCCTGCTGTTTCGCAAGCCGGACCGCAGACACGCCGGGACGAGCGGTAACGGTCAGGCCCTCACCCTCAGCTCCTCGTAGATCGACTCGAAAGAGCGCGCGGTAAAGTCTGCGTCCTCGCGCGTTGCGCGCAGCCAAGCCTCGTGTGCGATGCGCAGTCGCAGGTCTTCATCGCTGAGCAGCCTCGCAACGTGCTCGGCCAATCGGGCCGCGTCGCCGACCGGCGCGGCAAGAGCCGCCTGCGGAGCCCAGTCCGCGATCTCGCCCACCGCCGTGCCGACCGTCGGTACACCAACGACGGCCGCCTCGAGCAAGGCCAGCGGCCCGGCCTCGTGGCGTGAAGCAAGCATCATCACGTGCGCTGCCTCCAAGAGTGGCCGCAGGGCACGCTGCGTGAGGAACCCGTGAAACCTGACACTCGCCAGCAGTCCGAGTCGCTCGGCGAGCGCTTGAATCTCTCCACGAAGCGTGTCCTCGCCGACCATCTGCATCTGGAAATCGAGCCCCCATTCGCGCAACGCTGCCAGCGCGCGCAACAAGGTGGTCTGGTCCTTCACCCGGTTGAGGCTCGCGACGTGGATCAGGCGCGCGGCTTGCTGCGCACTGCGGCGCACCGGGGCGCGCGGTGGCCAGGCTTCCAGATCGACACCGAGCGGCACGCGACGGGCGCGAATACCGAGCGCCGCGAGCGATGCGATCATGGGTCCGCTCGCGGCGCTCACCTGCGTCGCGCCGCGCAAGATGACGGCTTCGCGCAGGCGCCCTTTCCAGCTGAGCCGTCCACCGTAGCCGATCTCAGGCAGCGCGACCAGCTCACCGCCCGCCACGTGCACCAGGCTCGGAATGCCCAGGATCCGCGCGGCCGCGACGGCAACCAACCCGCTCGTACCGGACCAGATCGCATGGACGAGATCGAGCGGGCGCACCTGGTGCTGTCGGCAGATGGTACGCACGGCACGGGTGCGTGTCTGGCGCGCGCCGATGTTCCATACCGGGGACCCCAGCAGCTCCCATCGGCTGGGCTGCTCCTGCTGATGCAACGCGAATACCCGCAGGTCGTGATGCCGCGCGAGTCGCCGCATGAGCGCCAGCAATGCGGGGATGACGCGGTACTCGCCCGAAGGATCGACTCCCCCAGGCACGACCAGCCCGATGTTCATGCGCGCAGTGCCCGCGGCCCGTTCGCAGACACCGCCAGCTTTCCTCCGTGCCTCAGCGCCGCACGCTCTGCGCAGCACCCGGGTGCGGCGCACCCCCGTTGTTCCCGACTATCTCCTGGCAGAGCCCGCAACATAGGATAGGGTCCAGGCGCGGTGGCGCGCTCTACTGTGTGCTTCTTCATGTGCTCATGACTCCACCACCCGAGACAGCTCCCCAGCGCGGCCATGCGGTTCCCCTGCGTCAGCTGCAGGAGACCCAGGATGCCTTCGACAGCGTTGCCGGCGACTACGACGGCGAGCGCGGCAACAATGCGCTGATCCAGGACATGCGCAGGGAGATGTGGCGCTGGCTCGATGCCACCTTTCCGCCGGGCAGCAGACTTCTCGATCTCGGATGTGGCACCGGACTGGACGCCCTCCGCATGGCACAGCAGGGACATCGGGTGACGGCCATCGACTGGTCGCCCGGGATGGTGCGCCGGACACAGGAACGTGCAGAACGCGCGCAACTCACTGCGCGCATCGAAGCGCTCAACGTCGGCGCACATGAACTCGGGCGCATCGAGGAGTCGGCTGCCTACGACGGTGCCTATTCCGATCTGGGTGCGCTCAACTGCGTGCCTGAGCCTGCGGTCGTTGCAGGCGAGTGTGCACGACTGCTGAAGCCCGGCGGGTCGTTGGTCTTCAGCGTGATCGGGCGAGTCTGTCCCTGGGAGATCGGCCATTACCTGGTGCGAGGCCGGTGGGCGCGGCTGAAGGTGCGCTACGCTGCGGGGCTCGTGCCGGTGGGTATGAACCGGCACATCGTGTGGACTCGGTACTACACCCCGCGCGAGTTCTATCGGCAATTCGAGGAGCAGTTCCGCCTGG
>DATKMV010000004.1:0-53020 GCA_035541695.1 Steroidobacteraceae bacterium | reverse complement strand
ACCAGAACAGGCCGAAGAACACCACCGCGAGCAGCACCGAGAAGAACACGGTGTCGTAATTGATCACGGAGAAATCGACGACGCCGTGGGGCGGCTCGTTCGAGAGGTTCTTCTGGTGGTGCAGGATATAGTCGGTCGCGCTGCCGCCTTCCGCCGCCACGAGACTACCGATCGATGCAATCACGAGGACTCCACCCGCCACTCAGGCGCCGCGGGGCGCAGCCATTGCGGGCCACGCTCTCAGCAACGCGATCCAGTACATCAGGAACGTGGCGGCGAACGCGGCGAACATCGCCAGCGGCGCCACCCGCATCACCCTCAACACCACCACGAACAGCACCACCACGACGGCGAGCTTCAGCGCCTCACCGAGGTAGAAGCGACTCAGCACGCGCTGCGCTGCCCCACCTGACCCACCGAACACCACGGCCGCCATCACCAGGCTCCCGGCCGTCGCGATGCCGCCACCCGCCAGCGCCGAGAGTGCCGCCGTGCGGCCGCCGAGGCTCCAGGCGCACAGGGCCGCGATGCCGCTCACCGCCGCCTGACTCGCGACCACGCCAAAGGCCAGCCGCCGCGCACGGGGCAGATCGATCGCCGACACCTTATATAAGTCCCGTTCGAGGGGCTCAAAAGAGCCGTCTGCCTTGCGCCTTGAGCGGGCGCAAGTGGCTTCACATTACTTCGGCCGTTCAGTCACTTACGTGACCATGGCGAAAAAGCCGCGGGATTATAGAGACGACCGCCTCGGGCGTCTACAACGCCGGATGGGCCCGTTGGCGCCCCCCCAAGATCCGGCGCTGTCGCGCCGCCGGGGTTGGCCTGACGGCTCAAGGGATTACACCGAGGAGACGCAGAGTGGTGAGCTTCTGCTCGCAATTCTTAGGGGTAAGGTAGTGCTTCACGACCGCGTGATCGGTCGCCTCGGGCAACCGCTGAAACTCGGCATGCGGCAGTAGCGCGACCCGCAACGGCGCAGACGGGAAGGTCGCGCGAATGGGCGCGGACCAGCAATGCACCAGGCGATCCTGGAACTGGAGGTGATAGTCCCCACGGCCGGCATGCTGCCAGGTGGCCCCGGCCGCGGCGAGCAGCCGGTTAACCGAGATCTGATCGTCGCCGATCGTGCGTACATCGCCTTCGAGGGCCCTGAAGAAGCCCTGCGCGACCTTAGTCGGTCGTGCCCAGAACCAGCCACAGCAGAGCACAAAACCCCATCGCTCGTGTACGTTCGGTGGCCAGACGGTGCCCTGGCTGAAGACGAGATCCTCCTGCAGATGGCGCGCCGACCCCTCTTGCAGCGGATTTCGCAACCAGATCGCATCGGCGTCCGAATGAATGAATTCCTCGCCGTCGGCGAGCAGAGCTCTGAACACGGCGATGCGCTTGACCCACAGCTCGCGCAGATCGCCCTGCCACTCAAGCGCTACCGCATCGAGGCCTCGATCGCGGCACCAGACCAGAGTGGCAGCATCCAGTCCGTAGATGCGAATCCGGCTGAGCTTGAGGCATTGCAGCTTCTCAAGCCACACGGCCAGCAACGGCAGGTACCGCGAGTCGGCAAAGGTAACGATCAGTGGCTCAGAAGCCATAACCGAACAGCTCCGCGTCTCGTGCGTACACCTCGGCTACCATCGCCCGGGTCTCGTCAGAGTAGTATGCGCGGTAGGGCTGATGGTGCGATCTCATTCGGGTCGGCAGCGCTACATCGATATCGAGGCGTGCACAAACGACTTGCCAGTCCTGCTCGAGATTCTCGTAGCGAGCGATGAAGTCGACCATTGAGCGCTGCTCTTGGTCAAAAATAAATTCACACTGCGGGAGAACCTGCGGGGAGATGTGCGCGGTCCTCCCCGCACGCTTCGCGGTGGTGAACAACGCGTGCAGCTGTCTGACGACCTGGTCGAATTGCGCCCGCTCGAGTGGCTCGCCCTTCGCCCATTTCTGATCGGACCACGCGCAGGTGGAGACCAGGCGCTCCCAGGGGTTGCGGACGATCGAGAACTTGAAGTATTCGCCAAAGGCGGGGTCGTCACCCAGCCTCGCTTTGATTTGACTCGCAGTCAGGTGCTGCAGCTCACTCCCGAAGAGACGCTGTTCATCGCGGATCTGGTTGAAATAGGGCTTGATGCCGATGTCGCACTTGTCACCGTGCATACCCAGCGCCGCCTCGACCGAAGTACCGGCGGTCTTAGGGATATGAACGAAAATGGTGCGCAGGGAATGCGATATAGGCACACGTTTCTGTAGCGCCGAGGGGGGAAAGGCGGCGGTCCATGGCTGTGAATTATGAAAGCGGGAATATTGCACATCCGTGACAAGCGCTTCGCCCGCGCGGGTGAGCAACTAACGGATGTGCGCCAAGATCCCGTCGAGCTCGTCCAGGCTGTTGTAGCTCACCACGAGCTTGCCGCCGCCGCCCCGGCCCGCCTGGATCGCCACGCGCGCGCCGAGCTTCTCGGCGAGCTCCTGCTCGAGTCGCGCCACGTTGGGATCGCGCCCGCCACCGTCATCGTGCGCAGGCGCCCCGCGTGGTGTCTGCAGACGCCGCACCAGGGCCTCGGTCTCGCGCACCGACAGTCCCTTGCGCGCGACGAGCAGCGCGACCTCAGTCTGCTGGCGTCGCTCGGTGAGGGCCAGCAACGCCCGCGCATGCCCCATCTCGAGCGTGCGCTTCTCGAGGAGCTCGCACACCTCGGCCGTGAGCTCCAGCAAGCGGAGCAGATTGCTGACACCCGCGCGCGAGCGGCCCACCGCCTGCGCGGCCTCCTGATGCGTGAGTCCGAACTCGCTCACCAGCCGCTCGAGCGCGCGTGCCTCCTCCAGCGGATTGAGGTTCTCCCGCTGGATATTCTCGATCAGTGCCATGGCGATGGCGGCTTCGTCGGGGATGTGGCGGATGACGGCCGGGATATCGGCGAGGCCCGCCATCTGCGCGGCGCGCCACCGCCGTTCTCCCGCAATGATCTCGTATCGCTGGGATTCACCGTTCAGTGGCGGCTCGAGCGGGCGCACCACGATGGGCTGGACTACTCCCTGCGCCTTGATGGAGTCGGCGAGCTCACTGAGGGTCTCCGGGCGCATGTCGATGCGCGGCTGGTAGCGGCCGCGCTGCAGAAGATCGAGCGGCAGCCGGGTGAGCTCCTCCCCCACCTGCACGGGAGGCGCCACGGCGGCGGTTGCAGCCCGCGAGCCGAGCAGGTC
The DNA here is from genome assembly GCA_035541695.1 of Steroidobacteraceae bacterium. Taxonomy (GTDB): domain Bacteria; phylum Pseudomonadota; class Gammaproteobacteria; order Steroidobacterales; family Steroidobacteraceae; genus 13-2-20CM-66-19. The sequence goes on along the minus strand of DATKMV010000004.1, from coordinate 49,816 downwards.
CGCGAGGCCCCGGCCGAGAGAGGGTTTCCGGTTCATCATCCCGATCGATCCTCGGCGTGGGAAGCGGACGTGGCACTGACCGCGGCGCTCATGCCGACCCCGAGAGACGCCTTCGCGGGATCCGCGCCCGATGTGGCCGGGGCATGGGTCGGCGCTTGCGTCACTTCCGTGCTTTCAGGCGTAGTCACGGGCGCGCTCGCCGGGCTGCCCGCCGACGGCCCGTTGACGCCGCTCACGGCTGTCACGGTGTGAGACACGACATTCTGGATCGGGCTCGGGGCGGGTGCCATGGCGGCGGGGGTGCGCGCACCGCTCGCCTCCTCCTCACGACGGATCATCTCGCCCGCGAGCGCGAGATAGGCGAGCGCGCCGCGGGACTCCTTATCGTGGAAGAGCGCGGGTTTCCCGAAGGAAGGCGCCTCGGCAAGGCGGATATTGCGCGGGATGACCGTGCGGAACACCTTGTCGCCGAAGTGCGCGATGAGCTGCGCGCTCACCTCGTTGGCGAGATTGTTACGTGGATCGAACATGGTGCGCAGCACCCCCTCGATGGCGAGCTGCGGATTGACCGCAGCACGGATCTGCTCGATGGTCGAGAGCAGCGCCGAGAGCCCCTCGAGAGCGTAGTACTCGCACTGCATGGGAATCAGCACGCTGTCGGCGGCGACGAGCGCGTTCACCGTCAGCATGTTGAGCGCCGGCGGGCAGTCGATCAGCACGAGATCGAAATCGTTGCGCTTGGGTGCGAGCGCCTGGCGCAGCTTGGTCTCGCGCCCGATCGGCAGCGTCAGGAGCCGCACCTCGGCGGCGGTGAGATCCTGGTTGGCCGGGAGCAGCGTGAAGCCCGCTCCGTGCTCGATGGGGACGAGCGCATCGGCGAGCTGGCATTCCCCGAGCAGCACCTCGCAGGTGCTTTGTTTGAGCTGCGACTTGTCGACACCGCTGCCCATGGTGGTGTTGCCCTGCGGGTCCATGTCGATGAGCAGCACGCGCCGCTTGGTGGCGGCGAGGGAGGCCGCGAGATTGACTGCCGTCGTGGTCTTGCCGACGCCGCCTTTCTGCATCGCGATGGCAATCACGCGCTTCATGGAGTGAGAGTGTACTGCACCGGAGCCAAAGCGCCTGCGAGTCGCGCAGGGGCGACGGCGCGGGGCCGCCGATTCGGGCGCGCGACTCGAAATCCCGGGGTTTGCGTGGGCTGCCGACCGCCTCAGGCGGCGCGTCTTGCAAGACGCTCGCGAGCCATCTGGTCCGCCACCGCATTGGTAGTGCGGTTCTCGCGCCGCGCGACCTCGAAAATCTCGGTGAGCCGCGCGGGAATCCCCTGGATATCGGCGATGACTTGCGCTTCGCTCCCGCCGTGGTACTCGCGCGAGACGCTGATGATTCCGCCCGCATTGATGACGTAATCCGGCGCATAGAGGATGCCGGCCCGCTGCAGCGCGGTCCCGTCCTCGCCCTGCGCGAGCTGATTGTTCGCCGCGCCCGCCACGATGCGCGCACGCAGCCGCGGGATCGAGCGCGCGTCGAGCACGCCCCCGAGCGCACACGGCGCCAGCACATCGACATCGAGCGCCAGCACCTCATCCACCGCCACTGCCTGTGCCTTCCACTGCGTGCAGGCTCTCTGCAGGGCCGCCGGCTGCATGTCGGCGACGAAGAGCTCGGCCCCATCCGCGGCGAGCAGCCCGCAGAGGTGGTACCCGACGCCGCCGACTCCCTGGATCGCCACCCGGACGCCGCGGAGATCATCGCGGCCGAGGCGGAATCTGGCCGCTGCGCGGATGCCGAGATGGACGCCGAGGGCCGTCTTCGGAGCCGGATCTCCGCCCGCCTCCCCGGGAGCCGCCCCGAGACCCGATACGTAGCGTGTCACCCGGGCGACGCTCGCCATGTCCGCGGTCGTCGTGCCGACGTCCTCGGCGGTGATGTAGCGGCCACCGAGGGAGTCGACGAGCCGGCCGAACGCCTCGAAGAGCGCTTCGCTCTTCATGGTGCGGAAATCGCCGAGGATGACCGCCTTGCCGCCCCCGAGCGGCAGTTCTGCCATCGCATTCTTGTAGCTCATGCCGCGCGAGAGCCGCAGCACGTCGGCTACGGCCTCGGCGCTGGTCGGATATGCCCACATCCGGCAGCCGCCCGCGGCAGGACCGAGAACGGTCGAGTGGATGGCGATGATGGCGCGTAGTCCCGTCGACGCATCGTGACCGAAGACGACGCGCTCGTGGCCATCGAACTCCGGCATTCCAAAGAGCTCCATGGCCGGCACTCCCGCAAGATCGGTCACGCACCGCAACATGCCGGGAGCCTACTCGCCTTGCCGCGGAGCGGTTGTCACGAAACTTGCCTCTTAACGCGCGATAGTGAATTATTAATTTCGCCATCTGATGTAGTTCGAAATGAATCATGCAGATTCTGGAGCTCGATCGGGCGGACCTTAGAATTCTCGAGGTGCTGCAGGAGCAGGGCGACCTTTCTGCCGGGGCGCTCGCCGAGCGCGTCGGCACGACGGCCTCGACCTGCTGGCGGCGCGTGACGAGGCTCGAGCAGCTTGGCGTGATCCGCAGGCGCGTCGCACTGCTCGACCGCGAGAAGCTCGGGCTCTCGGTGATGGTGTTCTCGCACGTGAAGCTCGCGGGCCACGGCCGGGATGCTCTGCTGCGCTTCGAGCAGGCCGTACGCGCGCACCCGGAGATCCTCGAGTGCTACACCCTCATGGGGGAGACCGACTTCCTGTTGCGCATCGTCTGCCCGGACATCAAGGCGTACGAGGCCTTCTTCCTCGACCACCTCTCGCGCTTCCCAGGCGTGCAGTCGGTGAACTCCTCGATCGCGCTCGCCGTGATCAAGGAGACGACCGCGCTCCCTTTGCGACCTTGAGGCCGTAGGGCGGCACCGGGTCGAGCTCCTCCACGCCTGCAAGCGGTGCTGGGTCGAGCCCGGCATTGGCGACGATCTGCTGGGTGTTGACGAAAGGACCCTTCAGCGCGGCGGGCACAGGAGCGCGGCGCGCCTTGCGCCACAGGTCGAAGAGGGCGAGCGTCGCGGTGAGCGTTCCGAGCGTGCCGAAGTAGGCTCGCGGCCCGAAGACCGCCATGAGGCTTCCGGCAAGGGTGGGACCGGTGGCCGCTGCCATGCCGTTGATGAGGAGCAGCCGGCTGCTCGCCGCGACCATCTGCGACGCGTGCAGCTTGTCGTTGATGTGCGAGACGGCCAGCGAATAGAGCGTCAGCGCCGAGCCGCTGAAGAACGCGGTCTGCAGCAGGAACAGCCAGCGGGGGTGCGGGGCAAACACCTCGATGCTGAGAGCGACTAGCGTCGCAATCGTGCAGGCACCAGCGATCACCGTGCGCCGGTCCATACGGTCGGAGAGCCGGCCGGCCGGGTACTGCGTGAGCACCGCCGCGAAGATGCTCACCGCCATGAACTCCGCGACGCCGCGCGTGCCCGCCCCGCTCAGCCGCGCGTATACCGGCCCCATCGAGAAGATGATCGAGGAGATCATGCCCGATATGGCGACCGCGACCACCGCCAGCGGAGAGTATTGATAGAGCTCGCGGTACCTCACGTGGCGCGGCGCGGCCGGCTCCGGAGTGGGCTGCGCGGAAGCGACGATCGGCACCATGGCGAGCGATATGAGAGCGGAGACCAGCATGAACGGCGCTTCGCTCTGCGGACTCGAGAGCAACAGCAGGAACTGTGCCGAGCCGAGCCCGACATAAAGCACGAGCATATAGAGCGCCAGCAGCCGTCCGCGATTGCTGCGGCTCGCGCGGTGATTGAGCCAGCTCTCGGCCACCACGTAAATACCCGCAAAGCATACCCCGGTGAGGAAACGCATCAGGGCCCAGGGCAGCGGGTGTACCCAGGAGGCGAAGGCGAGCGCTGCGACGGAAGCGAGCGCTGCGAGCGCGGCGAACACACGCACATGTCCCACCTGCCGCAGGCCACGCGGCGCGAGCAGCGTGCCGGCGAGATAGCCGACGTAGTAACCGGACATGACGAGCCCCGTAATCGGGGTAGGAAAACCCTCTAGGGTGGCGCGCAGCCCGAGCAGCGTGCTCAAAAGACCCGCGCCCAGCATGAGAATGCCCATGCCGGCGAGCAGCGGCCAGGTGGTGAGGAGGGGATGGCGCGACACGGGGATGCGGATCATACCGCGGCCGCGGCGGCGCTATCCGCGCGCGAGCACGATGAGACAGCGTGCCGCGTCGAGCCCCGGCACATGCAGCTCCCGTGAGCGGACGACGCGCCAGGGCGGCTGCAGCGCCGCGAGCTCCCCGGCAGGCCACTTGCCCTTCATGGCGAGCACCTGCGTAGCGGGGCCGCAGATGGGTGCCACCTGCGCGAGCAGCTGCGGCAGCGGCGCAAAGGCGCGCGCCAGCACTGTGTCGAAGGGCTGCGCGATCTGCAGCGCCTCGACCCGCGCATGCAGCGGTGTCACGTTGGCGAGCCCGAGCAGCTCGACGGCGTGCGCCACGAATCGCACCTTTTTGGCGGTCGAGTCGATGAGGGTGAAGTGCCGCTGCGGATTGCACAGCGCGAGCGGCAATCCCGGGAATCCCGCGCCCGTGCCGGCATCCGCGATGCGCAAACCGGTGAGATCCGGATGCACCGCGAGGCTATCGAGGAGGTGATGCGTCAGCATGGCAGAGATCGAGGTGATTCCTGTGAGGTTGTAGCTGCGGTTCCAGCGCGCGAGCTCATCGAGCAGCACCAGCAGGCGCCGCGCGTCTGCACCGCCGAGCGTCACGCCAAGGCTGGCGGCATCCTGCACGAGGCGCGCGATCGTATCCGGCGCATCGGCGCTCAAGAAGCCGCTCCAGGCATGACCGGCCTCCTGCTGGCCTCAGTTGACCGAACTTCGTAACTCTGGTGCAGTCTCTTGAGACGGGTCGGCGAGAGCTGCGCGATGGCGCAGCTGCCGCTTCGGGCAGGACGAAAGAGCGACTCTTGCGCCTTGCGCTTCGAACGTTGAGTCTCATGGCCTGCGCGCTGGCGGCGGGGTGCACCCTGCACCCCGTCGATGAGCAGTTCACTCATTACTGTAGTGCCTTCTCCCACGAGCCTTGTCTCGATCAGATCCAGCCGCGGGCCAATTGCGTGCCGTGCCCGACCGAGGCACCGCAGCAGGCCGAAGCTCACAGCCCAGATTAACGTAACCGCCAAGGCCACGCAGTTGCAGCGCCGTGCTTATACTGCGGGGCGTGCGACTGCTGTTGGTTGAAGACGATCCGATGATCGGCGAAGCCATCCGCGCGGGATTGAAGCGCGAGGGCTTCACGGTCGACTGGGTGCACGACGCCGAGTCCGCGGCACACGTACTACGAAGCGAGCCGTTCGAGCTGCTGCTGCTCGATCTGGGTCTGCCCGGCAGCGATGGTCTCACTCTACTGCAGACTCTGCGGGCGCGACACTCCGCGCTGCCGGTACTGATTATCACTGCACGCGATGCGGTGTCCGATCGCGTCGCCGGTCTCGATGCAGGCGCCGATGACTATCTGGTCAAGCCCTTCGACCTCGATGAGCTCGCCGCGCGCATCCGGGCATTGCTGCGCCGCAAGTCCGGGCGCCCGGCACCACTTCTCGAGCACGAGGGCGTGGTCCTTGACCCCGCTGCCCACCGGGTCACGCAGCAGGCCGTGGAGGTCGCGCTTTCGCCGCGCGAGTTCGCGCTGCTGCAGCTGCTCATGGAACGGCCTGGGACCGTGCTGTCGCGCGCACAGCTCGAAGAGCGCCTGTACGGCTGGGGTGAGGAGGTCGAGAGCAACGCCGTCGAGGTCCACATCCATGGACTGCGCCGCAAGCTTGGCGCGCAGTTCATTCTCACCGTGCGTGGCGTTGGCTACCGCTTGAGACCGCCGGCATGAGCTCACTGCGAGCCCGGCTGCTCGTCCTGCTGCTCGGTGGTGTGGTGCTGGTTGGCACGGTCGGCGGCTGGATCGTCTATCGCAACGCGCTCGCGGAAGCGGACACGTTCTTCGATTATCACCTGCGTCAGACCGCACTCATCCTGCGTGATGAGCCGGTCGAGTACCTGCTCGCCCCGCAGCTGCCACAGACCGACGCCTCCTACGACTTCATCGTTCAGGTGTGGTCGCTCGATGGCGTGCGCGTCTACCTCTCGCGCCCGCACGCCGTGCTGCCGGAGATCACCACCCTCGGCTTCTCGACCGTCACCACCCGGGAGGGTCGCTGGCGCGTGTTCGGTGTGCAAGCGCTGACGCGCGTCATCCAGGTGGCGCAACCCATGAGGGTCAGGGAGCAGCGCGCCGTCGAGCTCGCCCTGCAGACGCTGAAGCCCTTCGCGCTGCTGCTGCCGGTGCTGGCGCTGGTCATCTGGGTCGCGGTCGGCCAGGCGCTCGAGCCGCTGCGCCGCCTCACCGCACAGGTGCAGGCGCGGCGCGTCAATGCGCTGGATGCGCTTCCTGCCATGCCGCTGCCCGATGAGGTGCAACCGTTGGTGCTCGCGCTCAACGATCTGCTCAGCCGGTTGCGTGCGGCGCTCGAGCGCGAGCGCGCCTTCATGGCCGATGCAGCGCACGAGCTACGCACGCCGCTCACCGCGCTGCACCTGCAGATGGGGATGCTGGCGCGTGCGGGCAGCGAGGCCGAGCGTGCGGCCGCCATGGAGACACTCACCGCCGGTCTGCAACGCGCGAACCGCCTGGTGGAACAGATGCTGGCTCTGGCGCGCCAGGAGCCGCGCGGAGATCTGCAGCGGCTGCCGGTACGACTCGATGACATCGCGAGGGAGATAGTCACGGAACTGGTGCCGCTCGCGGATGCCTGCCACATCGACCTGGGGCTGGCCGCGTCGCAGCCCGCGACGGTCGCGGGGGATGCCGATTCGCTTCGAACACTGCTGCGCAACATCATCGACAATGCGGTGCGCTACACGCCGCCGGACGGCCGCGTCGATGTCAGGGTCGAGAATACCGTCGCCGGCCCGCGTGTCACGGTGAGCGACGACGGGCCGGGGATTCCGCCGGAGGAGCGTGCGCGGGTATTCGATCGCTTCTATCGCCGCGCCGGTACGAGCCCACCCGGCAGCGGCTTGGGACTCGCCATCGTCAAGGCCATCGCAGACGCGCACGGCGCGACGCTCGGTCTTGCGGAAGGCCCCAAGGCGAAAGGGCTCTGCGTTAGTGTGACGTTCCCGGAGGACCCCACGAACGACGCTCGGCTTTCGCCTGCGACGCCGCCCAGCTCCGTCTAGTCGTGCAGGTGCCGTACGAGTTCTCTGAGGGCTGGGAGTCGATCCTCCCACAATTCGTACTTGAGCGGCGCCTTCTCCGCTCCGCAGTAGAGCACGGGATGCGCCGATTCGGCGATCAGCCCCAGGGTCGGGAGATCGACGTGGTAGATAGCCGGCTCCGAGCTGCCCATGGAGGGGCGGTGAATGGGCTGGCTGATGCCCGCATCGCGGGCAGAACCGTCGAACGGCGCAAGCTCGATGCGGCGGTCCCCGAGTTGCAGGGCGAGATGCTCGCGGTCGAAGCAGGCGTTCGAGCTTCGCTGAGGAGCGCCGACGAGCCAGAAGTAGCCGATCAGTACGTACGTGTATTTGCCACCGCGATCCACGGCAGCGCCAACCAGGGACACGTAATCCCGTGGCGCGTGAGCGATCACCTGTTGATCGTCGGGCGATGCTCGTACCACCCTGCCATTGAAAAGGGCACTCTCATGTCCGAATACCAGCGGCCGGCCGACGAAAAACACCGTCGCACCGGTTTCCTCGTCGAGATACTCACGCGGCGCGTTTGCTTCGGATGCTGCGGCTGCGGCACTTCCCGCAAGCAGCAAGAGAGAGACCATGAAGCGATAGGCGGCGTTGGGGATCCAGGGCAGCCGACCGCGGGCCGCCGCAGCGGCGCACGATGCAAACACGCGGTGTAGGGCTCCCGCTCGCTGTACCGATGCCATGCCTGTCCCCTTTCCGACTCGAGCTCACAGATCGAGCTCTTGCCCAAGCAGTCCGCAGCAGGAACACCGATTAGCCCCGCTGCGTTACACCGATATGACAGCGTTTTGAGATCTCGACGCACGCCGCCGGACGCGAACAGCGTCCAAGCGCGCTCATCAACAACCAGGCGGCGGCGGGAAGCGGTACAGATGTCGCTTTGAGTCGCTAGGATCGGTGGTTGCCGATCCTTGCGGGAGAGTTCTGATGTTGTCCGCGTGCGCCGGAATATCCTGCCGCATCTGCTGCATGCTTGCACTCTGCTTGCCTGTCGCGGCGATTGCAGCCGCGCTGCCGGCACCCGGACCCATCGTGCGCATCACCACGCCTCTCGATGACTCGCAGCGGATCGAGCTCAAGGGGCACGTACCACCGGTCTTGTCGAAGGCACTCGACCTCGGACCTGCGGAGCGCACACTGCCCCTCGAGCGGGTTGTCATGGTGCTCGGGTCGACCGCGGCGCAGGAGTCGGACCTCGCGCAGTTCCTGCGCAACGTGCAGATCCGCGCGCGCCCGGAGTATCACCGTTGGCTCACGCCCGAGGCATTCGGCAAGCGTTTCGGGGTGGCCCCCGAGGATCTCGCGACGCTGAGGGGCTGGCTGCAATCGCACGGTTTCCGCGTCGAAGATCCGTTGCCCGGACGACGCGCGCTCGTTTTCAGCGGCACGGTAGGACAGCTCGATGCCACCTTCGGCACGCGCATGCACCGCTATCTGCGGCACGGTGAGCCGCATCTTTCCAACTCGGTGAATCCCACCGTTCCGACGGCACTCGCCGGGGTGGTGCGTGGCTTCGCGTCGTTGAATGACTTTCGCCTGCAGCCGCAATTTCGCCGCGGGAAGCTCGGTCCACAGACCAACCTTACGAACGGAACGCATGCGCTCGGGCCCGGCGATTTCGCCGTGATCTACGATCTGGTCTCGAGCTACGCCGCAGGGCTCAACGGCGCCGGCCGGACCATCGCAATCATCGGGCGCAGCGACATCGAGAGCGTCGACATCAACAACTTCCGCTCGAAATTCGGGCTTCCGGCTGCGCTTCCCACCGGCGTCCTCGCCGGCTCTGATCCGGGTCTGGTCTCAGGCGATGAGACCGAGTCGGACCTCGATCTCGAGTGGGCCGGCGGCATCGCCCCTGCGGCCACGCTGAAATTCGTCACCGCAAAATCGACCCCGACGACCGACGGAATCGTGCTTTCCTCGCAGTACGCGGTCGAGCAGAACCTCGCCGACGTGATCACGGTGAGCTACGGCGCATGCGAGTCGCCGGGAGATGTGTCCGGCGGCACGACGCTCTTCAACCAGCTCTGGCAGCAGGCCGCGGCACAGGGCACGAGTGTCTTCGTATCCTCGGGAGATGCCGGAGCTGCCGGCTGCGACGCGCCGGGCGAGACGGCCGCGACGCAGGGACTCGGCGTCAACCTGGTCTGCACCTCACCGTACTCGACCTGTGTGGGCGGCACCGAATTCACGGCCGACATCGCCGCGGCGAGCACATACTGGAGCGGCACCAACAACCCGGAGACTCTGGTCTCGGCGCTCCAGTACATCGGCGAGGCCGTCTGGAACCAGAGCGGCACCGTCGCAGGCGGCGCAAACCTTTGGGCGTCGGGAGGCGGCGCGAGCCTCTACTACGCCAAGCCTGCCTGGCAGCTTGCCGTGGGTGTGCCGAGCGATGGGCAGCGGGACGTTCCCGACGTGTCGCTCAGTGCCTCCTCGAGCCACGATCCCTTCCTCATCTACAGCAGCGACAACCGTAGTCACACGAGCACGCTCGAGGGCATCGGCGGCACTTCGGACGCCGCACCCAGCATGGCGGCGATCGCTGCGCTCCTCATCCAGCAGCAGAACGGTCGCGTGGGAAGCTTCAACCCGATCCTTTACGACCTATCGAGTCGCCAGGCGGGCGGGGGCGCGGCAGTGTTCCACACGATCACGAGCGGCAACAACTCGGTGCCCGGTCAGGTCGGATTCAGCGCGAGCGCCGGCGATCCCTGGTACAGCCAGGCGACCGGCCTCGGGTCTCCCGATGCGGGAATGCTGATCGCGCATTGGAATGACTTCACCCCATCCGGCGCCGGTCTCATTCCAGCGAGCGCCGTGTTGCCCTCGGCTGCGGCCATCGGTGCGGCGAGCCTCACTCTGCCCGCGACCACGCCCTGGAGTGCCACGGTCGGTGGCGGCGGCTCGGGCTGGCTCACGGTGACACCGGCCAGCGGTACCGGCAGCGCGCCGCTCACCTACGCCGCGACAGCCAACACGGTGAGCAGTGCGCGCAGCGGCACGATCACCATCGATGGGCAGGTGCTCACCATCACGCAGGCGGCCGCCAGCGGCGCGGGCTCACAGCTACACCTCTCGGCCGCCAGCCTGAGTTTCGGGACCGATGAGATCGGCACGGCGACGACGCAGAAGCTCCTCGTGAGCAACACCGGCGGTGCAAGCCTCACGCTCGGCACGATCAGCATCACGGGAGCGGCGCAGTCGGACTATGCAGATAGCGGTAGCTGCGTTGCGGGCCTCGTGCTCATCGCCGGGGCGAGCTGCTTTCTGCAGGTGAGTTTCGATCCCACCTCTACCGGCAGCCGTTCGGCGACGCTGCAGATCGGCGGGACGGCCGTGGCTCTCTCGGGCACCGGCGAGCCCTCCACCGGCGGCGACGGTCCGCTGCCCACTTGGAGCTACGCGCTGCTCGCGGCCGCACTCATGTCGATCGCAGCGCTGCGCCGCCCCCGGGTGCAGGCGGGGCGAAGCGGCGGGTGCCGCGGATGACGAGCAGCGCGAGCAGCGACGACAGCGCCATGCCGCCCCCACCCATCAGAAAGCGGCTCCAGATCAGCCATCCGCCGAGCGCGTGAGTGTCGACTTGCGTCTGCAGGGCGTGCTGCAGCTCCGCGACGACGGTGCTCGGTACGCCGATCAGCAGCAACACAGTCATGGCGGGCAAACCCAACAGCAGGCGCACGAGGAGCTCCCAGACGCGCTGCGCCGGCCAGACGAGGAGGATGATGACCATCAGGGCATCATCGAGTAGCACTCCGCCCACGGTGTAGCTCACCTGGAATCCGCCCTCGGGGACGCCGTGCGTGCCGAACGGATAAATCACCTGTCCGGCAACGGTCACCGCCTCGCGCAGGTTCGCCCGAAAGATGAGCACCTCGCTCGCGTCCTCATGCCCGGTGAAGGCGTCGGTGATCACGAACTGTGGGTCGATTCCACCGATGATTGCGCGGAACACGGGCACGAGCGGCTCGAGAACGAGGCTGCCTGCGGTGTGCAGCAGGTACAGCACCACTGCCGCCGCGACGAGCAGCCGTGCGATGAGCCTAGCGGGCGGGAGTGGGGCGGCGGCTGTGGAGGAGCCAGGCATAGAAATAGGCCGACACCGCGAGGATGACCCCGATCGGAGTGATGGTGGCGTGCAACGCGTCGAACCAGGCGGGGTTCGCCCGGTAGCCGTAGAAAAGCAGCAGAATCCGCATTTGATTGACGAAGAACACCACTACCATTCCGAGCAGCAGGCCTTTGAGCCGCTCGCGCCAGGGAATCGGCGCCACCGCGAATGCCGCCGTCAGCAGCAACAGCGCCTCCATGCCCTCGCAGCCGTTGAGGATGTTGAGACCGCCACCGGGCGCTTTCAGCGAGCGCTCGGCGGCGCGGACCTGCACCTGCGGTGTCAGGATCCTGACGAGCTGCGCTGCCGGTACGACGGTGCAGTCATGAATGATGAAGTGCTCGGCCGCCGTGCCACGCAGTGCCTGCCAGCTGAGCTGCAGCAGCGCGAAGAGCGCAAGGAATGCGAGCGATCGAAGGAGCATCTACGCTGCGTAGCACGGGCCGATGACGGCAGTTTGACAGCCACCCGGGCACGAGGCCCCGGGTGCCTCAGTGGTCATTGCCCGTTCACAAAGCTGTGGAGAATTGACGGGTTCGCAGTCGAACCGTCGTCTCATCGCTGGCGGCCGCTATGGCAAATCGCACACTGACCGACCTCTCCAAACGAGTGCTGCGCGAGACTTTCGAGCTCGGTCAACGGCTTGGGGTCGACTTCCTGCCACGCCACTTCTATTCGGAAATCCCCGACATTCGCCTGATGCGCAGAGATCGTTCCTGGAGGGCTCCATTCTCGATGATCGGGGTGCGCGGCGCCGCCATCGAAAGTCAGCTCGAGCACCTGCGGTCATGGGTCACGCCGTCGATTGCCCGCCACCTTCGCGAGGTCGACGTGTTCGAGGCAGCGTGTGCGGAGAACGGTGCCGTGGGTTTCGGTCGGATTGAGGCGGATCTGCTGTTCGCATTTGTCGCGAGCCAGAAACCTGCGCACATCTTTCAAGTCGGATGCGGCGTATCGACGGCCGTGTGCGTCGCGGCTGCACGCTTTGCCGGATACCAGCCGCGCATCACGTGCGTGGACCCCTATCCCACCGGCGTGCTGCAGCGCCTCGCGGCCGCCGGCAGCATCGATCTGATACCTGAGCGCGTCCAGTCCGTCCCGCTGTCGAGACTCGAAGCGCTCGGTAACGATACGTTGTTCTTTGTCGACTCGTCCCACACGTTGGGCCCCGCAGGCGAGGTCAGTCGCATCATCCTGGAGATGCTGCCGCGGCTCAAGGTGGGAAGTCGAGTGCACTTCCACGACATCTATTTTCCCTACGACTACGGACGAAGCGTGCTGCGGGAGGCTCTGTTTTTCCAACACGAGAGTGTGCTGCTGCACGCATTCCTCGCATTCAACTCTCGCTTTTCCGTTCTCGCCTCCTGCTCCATGCTTCACTATGGCGCTCCTGCGGAGCTGCGAGACGCGTTGCCGAATTACCGGCCGGCTCCGAACGACGATGGTCTGAGCGCGGGCACGGGGCATTTCCCGAGCTCGATCTACATTCAGACGGAGACGGGCTGAGGATAGCCGTCGGCCCCGCAAGCGCTCTCGCCGGCTTCCCCTCAGTGCGCCATCTTCTGCAGGAAGCTCGCGGCAGTCAGCAGGTACTCGTCGCGGTTCGCCTTTTTGAGGAAGCCATGTCCTTCATCCTTCGCCACCAGGTACCAGACCTCGCCGCCCCCCGAGCGCACGCGCCACACGAGCTGCTCGGACTCCGAGATCGGTACACGGGGATCGTTCTGGCCGGCCGCGACCAGCACCGGCTTGCGGATGTGCGTCGCGTTGCTGAGCGGTGAGATGCGCTCGAGGAAGGCGCGCATGTTGGGATCACGCTCATCGCCGTACTCGCTGCGTCGCCAGTCGCGGCGGTAGCCCGAGGTGCTGCGCAGGAAGGTGACGAAATTGCTGATGCCGGCGAGGTCGATCCCCCCGCGCAGCCGGTCGCCGTAGGTGACGAGTGCCGCGAGCGCCAGGTAGCCGCCGTAGGACCCGCCCATGACCACCACGTGGTCGCGGTCGAAGCCGGGCTGCACCCCGATCCACACGAGGAGCGAGCCGATATCGCGAACCGCATCCTCGCGCAGCGTGCCGTTATCGAGCGCGAGGAAGCTCTTGCCGTAGCCGGAGGAGCCGCGCACGTTCGGTGCGACGACGGCACAGCCGAGCTCGTTCACCAGGAACTGCACGAACGGATCCCACTCCGGGCGGTACTGTGCTTCGGGGCCGCCATGAATGTCGATGACCACCGGCACCGGCCCCGCGGCGCGCGCGGATCGATAGACGTACGCCGAGAGTCGCCGCTCGTGGCCCGCGACGCGGTCCCAGGTGGGATAGCGGACCAGCTCCGGCGCGACCAGCGTGGTCGTATCGATCGGCCCCGCCTCGCTCTGTGTCCAGCGCGTCGTGCTGTCCTTCTCGAGGTCATAAACCCAGACATCGCGCGGCGAAGTCGCGGAATCGGCGGTCATCGCCAGGCGGTGCCCGGTGCGATCGAAGCGCGGGTTGCCGATGCGACCCTCGGGGAGCCCGGCCGGCGCGAGCGTCCTGTGGCTCTCGCGATCGAGCAACGCCAGGCGGCTGCGGCCGTCCTCGTTGAGGACGTAAGCGATGTAACGCCCGTCCCCGCTCACATCGAAGTCCTCGACGTCCCAGCTGACATCGGGAGTGACGAGCCTGCTCTCGTGGGTAATGAGATCCTGGTATCTCAGCTGCGCGAACTCGCTGTCCTCGTCCGTCAGCACGTAGACGCCGCGGCCCGCGGGGTCGAACTTCGCGGTGCGGATGCCGGCCTTCACCGGCTTCTGCTGCAGCGGGGTGAGCGCGCCCGTGGCGACATCCGCCAGGTAGAGATAGCTCTCACTGCTCGAGAAGTAACGCCACACCAGAAGCTTCGAGTCATCCGGCGACCAGTCGAGCGGGTACCAGGTGTCCTCGCGTCCGCCGACCACCAGCTGCGGCGCGGCACCCGTGCTGACATCCGCGACATAGACGTCGTAGCTCAGGGAGTCACGGTCGTTGCCGTAGAAGGCAATGCGCTTGCCGTCGTGAGCCCAGACGATGCTGCCGTGGATGAAGCTGCCGTGCGTGAGCTGGCGCGCCTCGCCGGTCCCCGCCTGGTAATAGACCTGCGCGTTGTCATCCCCGGCGTGGTCCTTGAGAAATGCGAATCCGCGACCGCTCTTGGCGCCGCGCGCCCATTCGATCGGATCGCCGTAGAAGGTGAGCTGCTCCCGCATGCCGAGAGGCGCGCTCACGCGGTGGACCTGCTCGGTGTCTCCGAAGCGGGTCGAGACCAGCAGCGTCCCATCGGCGAGCCAGTCGAGGAAGGTCGCCCCGCGTGACTGCTGGTAGCGCTCGAGCCGTGCCGCGAGCGCGGGGTCCGCGGGTGGGATGCCATCGAATACCAGATTTCCCCGTTCACGGTGTTGGATGACGGGACCCTGCGGAATGAACGCCGACCCCGGCGGTGGCGTCGGGAGCGGCGACGGGCTCGCGGGTGGCGCGGGCGTGCTCGCGGGCGGCGCGGGCGTGCTCGCGGGTGGCGCGGGCGTCGTCGCGGGCGGCGCGGGTGTCGTCGCGGGCGCAGGCATCGGCTCGGCCTGCTGGGCCTGCGCCGTCTGCTGAGCGACGGCTGCGAGGGTGGCGAGGCCCAGGGCCATGATGAAGAAAGCGGAGCTCGTCAGGCAGGCAGCGCGGGTGGCCATGCCTCTAAGCTAACGTACAGGGTACGATGTGTACATGCAGTCCAGCGCGCCCGTGACGCCGACACTCTATCGACATCCGCACGGAATCACGGCGGTCGACGTCGAGTACCTCTATCCCGGTCACGCGGCCGCGCACCTCATCATCGACAGCGGCCGGGCCGCATTCGTCGATGTCGGCACGAACGCCTCCGTTCCCTACCTGCTGGCCGCGCTCGCCGAGCTCGGCATCGCCCCGGCCGCGGTCGATTACCTGCTGCTCACGCACGTGCATCTCGATCATGCCGGGGGCGCGGGGGCACTGATGCGCGAGCTCCCCAACGCCCGCGCTCTGCTGCATCCACGCGGGGCTCCGCACATGATCGATCCGGCGCGGCTCATCGCGGGCTCGCGCGCAGTGTATGGCGAGGAGCGCTTCCGGCGCATGTACGGTGAGCTGCTGCCGATCGACCCGCAGCGGGTGCGCGTCGTTGCCGATGGCGAGCACGTGGTGCTCGGCAGCCGCACGCTCGAGCTCATCCACACCCCGGGCCACGCCCAGCATCACTACGTCATCGTCGATCGCGCCCACCGCAGCATCTTCAGCGGCGACACCTTCGGCGTCTCCTACCGTGCCCTCGACACCGCGAGGGGCGCCTTCATCACTCCCGCGACCGTGCCCACACAGTTCGATCCGGAGCAGCACATCGCCTCCATCGACCGCATGCTCGCCTACCGGCCGGAGTCCATTTACCTCATGCACTTCAGCCGCGTGACCGACATCCCGCGCCTCGGCGCCTCGCTCAAGGAGCAGATCGGCGAGCTCGCCGCCATCGCCCGCGCCCGTGCCGCGGATGCCGATCCGGCGAGCGGCATCCGCAGCGACATGCTCGCGCTGTGGCGCAAGCTGGCTCGGCTGCACGGCTGCCGCCTGTCCGACACGGAGCTCGAGCACGCCCTCGAGGGCGATCTCACGCTCAACACGCAGGGGCTGATCGCCTGGCTGGCGCGCATCGGTGAGCTCGGCGGCGCGGACCGAAAGGCACGCTCATGAACCGAAAGGCAGGCTCATGAACCGGTTCAAGGCATTCCGCATCCACTCCGAGGGCGGCAAGATCGTGGCGCGCTTCGAGGATCTCGCGCTCGAGGACCTCGGCCCGGGCGAGGTCGTGATCCGGGTCACTCACTCCGGGATCAACTACAAGGACGCGCTCGCCGCCACCGGCGCCGGCAAGATCCTGCGCCGCTACCCGCTCGTTGGTGGCATCGACCTCGCCGGCACGGTCGAATCCTCGACCGATCCCCGCTTCGCCCCCGGCACGACCGTGCTCGTCACCGGCTGCGGACTCTCCGAGACCCACGATGGCGGCTATGCCCGCTTCGCACGCGTGCCCGCGGACTGGGTCATCCCGATGCCTCCCGGGCTCGATGCCTTCACCGCGATGGCGCTCGGCACCGCGGGCTTCACCGCGGCGCTGGCGATTCACCGCATGGAGCAGAACGGGCAGACGCCCTCCGGCGGGCCGATCGCGGTAACGGGTGCCTCGGGCGGCGTCGGCAGCATCGCCATCGACATGCTGAGCGCCCGTGGATACCGCGTGGTCGCCGTGAGCGGTAAGGCAGAAGCGATCCCCTATCTCCAGGAGCTCGGCGCGAGCGAGGTGTTGCTGCGCGAGGGGCTCGACCTCGGCACGAGGCCGCTCGAGAACCCCCGCTTCGGCGGCGCCATCGACAACCTCGGCGGGGAGGTTCTCACCTGGCTCACCCGCACCGTCGACTTCTGGGGAAACATTGCCAGCATCGGCCTCGCCTCGGGGCCGGTGCTGTCGACCACCGTCATGCCCTTCATCCTGCGGGGCATCGCGCTGCTCGGTATCAACTCCTCCGCTACGCGGCGCGAGTGGCGTCTCGCAGTATGGCAGCGCATTGCCACCGACCTGCGCCCACGGCATCTCGAGCGCATCGTGACCCGCACGATACCCTTCGATGAGCTGCCCGCGGCATTCCCCGATTATCTCGCCGGGCGTGTCACCGGCCGCACCGTGGTGCGCATCGGCTGACAGAACCTACCGACGGGTAGCATCGCCCGGGGCGGCTCGCCGATGGTATCGCGCGGCGCCGCCCGTATAGAATGATGCGCGCGCGCTCTCGAGGTCCGTCATGCCCGAATCCTCCCCCTCACCCGGTGCTCGTCTGCGGGCCGCCCTCGAGCTCGAGCGACCGCTGCAGGTGGTCGGCGCGATCAACGCCTATGCGGCGCTGCTCGCCGAGCGCGCCGGCTTCCGTGCGCTCTATCTCTCGGGTGCCGGGGTCGCCAACGCCTCCTTCGGACTGCCGGACCTCGGCATCACCTCGGTGAACGATGTGTGCGAGGACGTGCGCCGCATCACCGCAGCGAGCCCGCTGCCGCTGCTGGTCGACGCCGACACCGGCTTCGGCAGTGCTTTCAACATTGCCCGCACGACGCGCGAGCTGATCCGCGCGGGCGCAGCCGGCATGCACCTGGAGGATCAGGTGTCGGCGAAGCGCTGCGGGCATCGCCCGGGCAAGGCGCTGGTACATGCCGGTGAGATGGTCGATCGCATCCATGCGGCGGTCGATGCGCGCAACGATGCGGGCTTCGTCATCATGGCGCGCACCGACGCCCACGCGGTCGAAGGCCAGGCGGCGGCGCTCGAGCGCGCCGCCGACTACGTCGCGGCCGGCGCCGACATGATCTTCGCCGAGGCGCTGAAGACGCTCGCCGAGTACCGCCAGTTCACCGCGGCACTCCCGGTGCCGGTGCTCGCCAACATCACCGAATTCGGGCAAACGCCGCTCTTCACGGTGGGCGAGCTCGGCGCCGCCGGCGTGCGCCTGGTGCTCTATCCCCTTTCGGCGTTCCGGGCGGCCGCCCGGGCCCAACAGCGCGTGTACGAGTCGATCCGCGCCGCGGGAACGCAGCAGAGCGTCCTCGATCTGATGCAGACGCGCACCGAGCTCTACGACGTGCTCGGTTATAACGATTACGAGAAGAAGCTCGATGAGCTCTTCGGGAAAGAGAAGTCATGAACGAGCCGCGCAATCTCGGCCCCAAGAAGTCCGTCGCTCTCTCGGGCGTCACCGCGGGCAACACCGCGCTGTGCACGGTCGGCCGCACCGGCAACGATCTGCATTATCGCGGCTACGACATCCTCGAGATCGCCACCGTGTGCGAGTTCGAGGAGATCGCCTACCTGCTCGTGCACGAGAAGCTGCCGAACCGGGCGGAGCTGAATGAGTACAAGGCGAAGCTCAAATCGCTGCGGGGACTGCCGGCGGCGGTGCGCAGCGCGCTCGAGGTGCTGCCGGCCGCAAGCCATCCGATGGACGTGCTGCGTACCGGGGTCTCGGTGCTCGGCTGCGTGCTGCCGGAGAAGGAGACGCACCCCATTGCCGGCGCGCGCGACATCGCCGACCGCCTGATCGCCTCGCTCGGCTCGATGCTCACCTACTGGTACCACTTCAGCCACGCGGGTCTGCGCATCGAGGTGGAGACCGACGATGACTCGATCGGCGGCCACTTCCTCCACCTGCTGCACCGGCGGGTGCCGCCGGCCTCGTGGGTGCGGGCCATGCACACCTCGCTCATCCTGTACGCGGAGCACGAGTTCAACGCCTCGACCTTTGCCACACGGGTGATCGCCGGCACCGGTGCCGACCTGTACTCGTGCATCGTTGGCGGCATCGGCGCGCTCCGTGGACCGAAGCACGGCGGAGCCAACGAGGCAGCCTTCGAGATCCAGCAGCGCTACGCCAGTGCCGATGCGGCCGCCGAGGACATCCGCGCGCGTCTCGCGGCCAAGGAGGTCATCATCGGCTTCGGGCATCCGGTGTACACGATCGCCGACCCGCGCAACGAGGTGATCAAGGAAGTGGCACGCGGCCTCGCCCGGGAGGCGGGCGACATGAGCATGTTCGAGATCGCCGCGCGCATCGAGAAGGTGATGCGCGAGACCCGGAACCTGTTCGCCAACCTCGACTGGTTCTCGGCCGTGTCGTATCACATGATGGGCATCCCGACCGAGATGTTCACGCCGCTGTTCGTCATCGCGCGCACCACCGGCTGGTCGGCACACGTGATCGAGCAGCGCGTCGACGGCAAGATCATCCGGCCGAACGCCAATTACACCGGGCCCGAGAATCAGAAGTTCGTGCCGCTCGCGCAGCGCAAGTAGCTGCCTCAACGCCACTCACGCCGAGGGGGATAAGGGCCATGTCAGCCCACGACATCAAGTCCGCGCAGCGTCCGCCGCCCGACGCCGCGCTCGTCGCGATCGCCGATTACGCCCGCAACTTCAAGGTGCGGAGCGCCGCCGCCTGCGACACGGCGCGCTACTGCCTCATGGATACGCTCGCCTGTGGCTTCCAGGCGCTGAAGTACCCGGCGTGCCGCAAGCTCCTCGGCCCGGTGGTCCCCGGGGCGGTGATGCCGGGCGGCGCGCGCGTGCCGGGCACATCCTTCGAGCTCGATCCGGTGCAGGCGGCTTTCAACATCGGCGCGATGATCCGCTGGCTGGATTTCAACGACACCTGGCTCGCCGCCGAGTGGGGCCATCCGTCGGACAACCTTGGCGGCATTCTCGCGGTCGCCGATTACCTGGCCCGGCAGGCAGTGATGTCGGGCCGGCCGCCGCTCACGGTGCGCGAGCTCCTCAGCGCCATGATCAAGGCCCACGAGATCCAGGGGGTGCTCGCGCTCGAGAACAGCTTCAACCGCGTCGGTCTCGATCACGTGCTGCTGGTGCGGGTCGCCTCGACCGCGGTGGTGACGAGCCTGCTCGGCGGAACCGAGGAGCAGGTCGTGAACGCGGTCTCGAACGCCTGGATCGACGGCGGCGCGCTGCGCACCTACCGCCACGCCCCCAACACCGGCTCGCGCAAGAGCTGGGCGGCGGGTGATGCGACGAGCCGCGCCGTGCGGCTCGCCTTCATCGCCCTCACGGGCGAGATGGGCTACCCCTCGGCGCTCTCGGCGAAGACCTGGGGCTTCAGCGACGTGCTGTTTCGCGGCAAGCCGATCGTGCTGTCACAGCCCTTCGGCAGCTACGTGATGGAGAACGTGCTCTTCAAGATCTCCTACCCCGCCGAGTTCCATGCCCAGACCGCGGTCGAAGCGGCGATGACGCTGCATCCGCAGGTTGCCGCGCGCGTGGGCGATATCGAGCGCGTCGTGATCGAGACGCAGGAGCCGGGGGTGCGCATCATCGACAAGGTGGGCCCGCTGGCGAACCCCGCGGACCGGGACCACTGCATCCAGTACATGGTCGCGGTGCCGCTCATCTTCGGGCGGCTCACCGCCGCGGACTACGAGGACGAGGTGGCGCGCGATCCACGTATCGATGCGCTGCGCGCGCGCACCGAGGTGCGCGAGAACCCCCAGTTCACGCGCGAGTACTACGACCCCGAGAAGCGCTATATCGGCAACGCCGTGCAGGTGTTCTTCCGCGACGGCAGCGCGACTGCCCGCGTCGAGGTCGACTTCCCGATCGGCCACCGCAAGCGACGCGCGGAGGGCATGCCGGTGCTCGTGAAGAAGTTCGAGGCGTCCGTCGATGCTCACTTCGGCCCGAAGCAGGCCGAACGCATCAAGGCGTTGTTCGCGGCGCCGAAATCGCTCGATGCCCTGCCGGTGAACGAGCTCGTGGCGGCGCTGGTGACCAACGGATCCTCCGCCTGACCGTGCAGCGTTGCTGCAGCGCTTCCATCCATCCGCTGGACTCTTCCGCGCGCGCGGCTCAATACTGACAGCAGAGGCCGACAACCGGCCCAACATCAGGGGGAGAATGTCATGACGAGACCGACATCAACGGGATGCGTGGCCGTGGCCGCCGCGGTTGCAGCTATCTCTTGCGGCGTGACCCTCGCACAGACGCCCGCCACTACTGCCCAGTCGGCGCCCACGGACGCCGAGCTGATCGCAAGCGCGGAATCTGCTGCTCCGGCGAATGTCGGCAAGCACGCGACCATCGTCGCGATGGGGGCGGACGGCAAGATGCGCACGCTGCGCAAGGGCACCAACAACTTCACCTGCATGCCGGATGATCCGGAGACTCCGGGACCGGACCCGATGTGCATGGACCCCGCTGCCATGGAGTGGCTGCACGCCTACCTGGCGCACAGCCCCCCGCCTGCCGGCAAAGTGGGCTTCATGTACATGCTTGCCGGGGGCACCGACGCCAGCAATACCGATCCCTACGCCACCAAACCGACCCCATCCAGTCATTGGATCCAGACCGGTCCGCACGTGATGATCGTCGGTGCCGATCCGGGCTTTTACGACGCGTATCCGAAGAGCGCCGATCCCGACACGTCCGTTCCGTATGTCATGTGGGCGGGCACCCCGTATCAGCACCTGATGGCGCCGGTGAAGGCGAGCGGACATGCGCAGGCCAGGAAGACGACTGCCGCGGCTGCCGCGGTCGCAGGCTCCAACGCGGCGAAGTAACTGCTCGAGATGAGGCAAAGGTGGCCCTCACCGGCCACCTTTCAAGACGCTCGCGCGCTATCTCAACCCACCCGCACCGGCACGAACAGCCGGGTCTCGCCACGCTGGATGAGGAGCGCGATGTGTCCCTTGGACTTCTCCACCGCGCCGCGCAGATCGTCGGCGTTGTTGACCGGTGCGCCGTTGGCCGCGAGCACCACATCGCCGCGCTGAATGCCGGCCTCTGCGGCCGGACCGCTCGCGCGCTCGACGACCAGCCCACCCTTCACGTTGCCCTGCTGCCGCTCCTGCGGGCTGAGCGGTCGCACCGCGAGTCCGAGCTTACCGCCATCGTTCTGGTCGCCGGTCGTGGTCGAGGCGGTGCGCTTGTCCTCCATCGCGCCGAGCTTCACGTCGATCGTGCGCGACTCGTGGTTGCGCCATATCTCGAGCTGCACGCTGGTCCCCGGGTTGATGGAGGCAATCTGCACCGGGAGCTCGGTCGAATCCTTGAGCGGCTGGCCGTTGAGCTTGAGGATCACATCGCCCGGCTGTACCCCGGCACGCTCCGCCGGGCCGCCCTTCTCGACACTCGACACCAGCGCACCCTCGGGTTGCGGCAGACCGAAGGAGTCGGCAAGCCCCTGGCTGACATTCTGGATCACCACGCCGAGCTTGCCGCGCGTCACGTGACCGGTGGTCTGCAGCTGCTGACCGACCTGCATGGCGACATCGATCGGGATGGAGAAAGAGACTCCCATGTACCCGCCGCTGCGGCTGTAGATCTGCGAGTTGATGCCGATCACCTCGCCGCGCATGTTGAAGAGCGGGCCGCCGGAGTTGCCGGGATTGATGGGCACGTCCGTCTGGATGAAGGGCACGTACCCGGAGTCGAGCGTGCGGCCCTTGGCGCTGACGATGCCCGCGGTGGCGCTGTTCTCGAAGCCGAAGGGGGCACCGATGGCGAGCACCCATTCACCGACCTTGAGTGAGCGCGAGTCGCCGATCTTCACGGTCGGCAGGTCCTTGGCGTTGATCTTGATGATGGCGATGTCCGACTTGGTGTCGACGCCGATCACCTTGGCGGTGTACTCGCGCCGGTCGGTCATGCGCACCGTGACCTCGCTGGCACCGTTCACGACGTGCGCGTTGGTCATGATGACCCCATCCGGACGGATGATGAAGCCCGAGCCCTCGCCGTGCACGGGCTGCGGCGCCGGCATCTGGAAAGGCGCGCCGTGGAAGAAAGGCGCGAACGGGCTGTTGGGACCGAAGAAGGGGTTGCCCTGGCCGTTATCACCGTTGTCCTCATCGCCCGGGTCGCCGTTGAAGTTGGTCGCGACCTTGGTCACCACCTGGATGTTGACCACCGCGGGGCCGTACTTCTGCACCATGCTGCTGAAATCGGGCAGCACCACGGCGGAGGGTGCGACGCTCGAGGCTGCGGGCGTCGGCGGTGCAGTCACCGCAGCCGCTGGCGGGGCCGCGAGCGCGTGCGCCGTGCTCGCGACATAAAAGGTGCCGAGCGGCACGCCGACCAGGGTGGCGCCCAAGGCCGCAGCGATCAGGGGTTTCCTGATGAGATTCGGTAGGTTCATGGGATGCTCCGTCCGTTCCCGCAGCGGGATGTTTGCACGATAGCGGGGGTACCTTATGGGATCCTTAAGGCTCCCGCGACACTCATCCGGCGCGGCCCGTGCCCGAGCCGTGTCCACACGCACCGCTGCCGACCGGGGCTACTGCGCCGTGAAGCGACTATAGGGGCGCGGCTCGGTTTTTAAAGCCGGGGTGAGCGAGCTGAAGTACGCGGTGATCTCACTGATCTCGGCCGGCTTCAAGGGCGCCGCGAGCCCCTTCATGATCGGGTTCTTCCGACCGCCGTTCTGGTACTCCTCGATGGCGCGCGCCAGGTAATCCCGGTGCTGGCCGGCGAGCGAGGGATAGATCGGTGCCATGGCAACACCATCCTGCCCATGGCACGCGGTGCAGAGCGCCGCTGCCTTCGGCAGCGTCCCCTGCGGCTTGCCGGTCGGAGTGAGCGGCTTGCCGGCGAAAAACACTGCAACGTCGGCGATGTCCTGATCCGAGAGCTCGGAGGCCTGCGAGTGCATGGTGAGGTGCGAGCGGTTGCCGTCGCGATAATCATGCAACGCGGATGAGAGGTATTCCGGGCTCTGCCCCTCGAGCTTCGGCACGCTGTAGTCGGGGTAGGCGTTGCGGTAGCCATCGATGCCGTGGCAGCCGAGACAGGTATAGGAGAGCTCCTTACCGCGGTGCGGATCGCCCTGCAGCGTGCTCGGCGTGGCGGCCGCCTGCGCCGCGGCGGCAGTCGCCGGAGCAGGTTGGGGCGCAGCGGTCGTCGCAGGCGGTGTCTGGCCGAAGACCATCGCTGCGAGCGCGCATCCGAGCGCCGTGAGCGCAACTGCGTGTCCGGCAGAGCCGCACCGACGCCGCATCCTGTTCTCCGGGAGTTGAAAAAACGGCCCGCATGTTACGGGCTCTGTTCGTTAAAAGCCACTGAACGCGCCCCCGCGGCGCTGCAGTTGGATATGGGCGCGGCTGTCGTAAGCTTCCACGATGATCGCACTCATTCAGCGGGTGAGCGGGGCAGAGGTGCAGGTCGGCGGTGCGCGCGTCGCGGAGATCGGGCGTGGGATCCTCGCGCTCGTCGCCGTGCAGCGTGGCGACACCACGGAATCGGGCGCACGGCTCCTCGAGCGCATCCTCTCGTACCGCGTGTTCTCCGATGCGCAGCAGCGCATGAATCTCTCGCTGCGCGCAGTCGCCGGCGGGCTCCTGCTCGTGCCGCAGTTCACGCTCGCGGCGGACACCCACAAGGGCACCCGGGCGGGGTTCAGCAGGGCGGCGGAGCCCGCGGAGGCACAGCGTCTCTTCGCCGAGCTCCTCGCGCGCGCCCAGGCGCTGTATACCCCTGTTTCGGCAGGCGTATTCGGGGCCGAAATGCAGGTCGCGCTGGTCAATGAGGGGCCGGTGACCTTCTGGCTGGAGGGCCATTAGCCAAGCGTGAAGTACGTCCCGACGGCGGACGAACTTATGGGGCTCCAGGCACTCCTTTGACTTATGATCCAGTTCTTTTCCGCCGCGGGCGGAAGCTTGTGGAGTGCTGAAACATGGGCCTAGGAATGCGCGAGCTGGTGATCATTCTGCTCGTCGTGCTCGTCGTGTTTGGTGCCAAGAAGCTGCGGACGGTGGGCTCGGATCTCGGGCACGCGGTGCGCGGCTTCAAGAAAGCGATGAGCGAAGGCGAGGAGGAGCAGAGCACCCCGCCGAAGCAGATCCGCTCCGAAGGAGCGGACGCCGAATTCCCCGAGGTCGCAAAGAAGAGCGACACCAAGACCGAGCGGAGCACCTGATCTGTTCGAAGGCCGGTTCTCGGAGATCCTGATCATCTTCGTCCTGGCGCTCATCGTGCTGGGACCGGAGAAGCTGCCGCGCGTCGTGTCCGAAGTCGGCCGTTGGGTGGGACGGGCGCGCGCCATGGCGCGTCAGTTCCGCGAGCAGCTCGAGGAGGAAGTGCAGCTCGAGGAGGCGCGCAAGGCGCAGCGCACCGCCCCGCCACCGCCTCCCGAGCCGGCACCGGTCGGTGCGGCGCCGCCGGCAGCCGGGGGCCGCGCCAGCCCGGTGACCCACGAGACGACCCACCGCGACGCACCGTTCGCGGATCCCACGGCGCCGCCCGCCGCGAGCGGCCCCGATCCCACCGCTACCCGACCCGCGCAAACGGGCAGCGCCGATGAGCGAAGAGCCTGAGCAGCTCGCCGAAGGCACGCTGATCTCGCACCTGCTCGAGCTGCGCGATCGGCTGCTGCGCGCGCTGGTCGCGGTGGCCCTCGCCTTCCTCCCGTGCGTGTATTACTCCAATGATCTCTTCAGCTTCATGGCGCAGCCGCTGCTCGCGAAGCTGCCGCAGGGCAGCAACCTGATCGCCACCGGAGTGATGTCGCCGTTCACGACGCCGTTCAAGCTCTCGTTCTTCGCGGCGCTGCTGCTCGCGATGCCGTACGTGATCTATCAGCTATGGGCGTTCGTCGCCCCCGGCCTCTATCGCCATGAGCGGCGCTTCGCAGTGCCGCTGCTGGTCTCGGCGATCGTCCTGTTCTATGTCGGCATCGCTTTCGCCTACTACTTCGTGTTTCCGGTGATGTTCGAGTTCTTCGCGCACACGACGCCGAAGGGCGTGTCGATGATGACCGACATCAACAATTACCTGGACTTCGTGCTCACCATGTTCTTCTGCTTCGGGCTCGCCTTCGAGGTGCCCGTGGCGGTGGTGCTGCTCGTGCTGATGGGCGTGGTGCGCGTCGAGAAGCTCAAGAAGAACCGCGGTTACGTGCTGATCGGCATCTTCATTCTCGCGGCCTTCCTCACACCTCCGGACGCCATCTCGCAGTGCTCCCTCGCCATTCCCATGTACCTGCTCTACGAGGGCGGCATCCTGATGGCGCGCCTGCTCTCGCGCGGCCAGAGCGCGGGAGCACAGGCCAAGACCGAGCAATGAGCGAGCTCGCCGAGCGCGCCGGGGAGGCACCGGCGGTGGCAAGAAGGACCCTTCTCGGCCAGCCGTTGGGCCTCGCGACGCTCTTCCTCACCGAGATGTGGGAGCGTTTCACCTACTACGGCATCCAGGCGATCCTGATCCTCTTCATGGTGGCGGCCGCATCGCGCGGCGGTCTCGGACTGGACGACAGGACCTCGAGCTCCATCTTCGGACTGTTCCTCGGCAGCACCTATCTGCTCGGACTCCTCGGCGGTTGGATCGCCGACCGCCTGCTCGGTGCGCAACGCGCCGTGGTCGCGGGCGGAGTACTGATCGCGGCGGGCAGCGGGCTGCTGGCACTCGGTGGGACAGCGATCTTCTTCCTCGGGCTGCTGGTGAACGCCATGGGAGTCGGGCTGCTGAAGCCCAATGTGAGCGCCATCGTCGCCTCGCTGTACCCGGAGGGAGGCGCACGGCGCGATGCCGGATTCTCGATCTTCTACATGGGCATCAACATCGGCGCGGCACTCGGCTCGTTCTTCGTGCCGATCGCCGCCGCCGCTTTCGGCTGGCGCGTTGGTTTCGCGCTGCCGGCACTGTTCATGGCGCTCGGCGTGGTGCAGTTCCTGTGGACACGCTCCTACCTCGGGGAGGCGGGACTGCAACCCGCGCACGAGCGGCGCGGGTCCTGGACTGCGGTGATCGTGTTCCTCGGCGCGCTTGCGCTGCTGGTCGTGCTCCTGATGAGCGGCCGCGTGCGGCTCGACGCCGCGGTGCTCGCCGCCGCGGCCACCTGGGGTTATGGGGTCCTGGCGGTGGCCTATTTCGTTTATTTGCTGTTCTTCGCCGGTCTCTCGAGCCTCGAGCGCCGTCGCGCGCTCCTCATGGTCGCGCTGTTCGTGGCTTCCGTGATCTTCTGGGCCGGGTACTACCAGCAGGGCGGCTCCTTCAATCTGTTCGCAGAGCGCTACACCGACCGCCACATCCTCGGCTGGGAGATGCCGGCGGGCGTGCTGCAGGCGGTGAATCCGTTCTTCGTCATCACGCTCGCCGGGGTGTTCGCGGCGCTCTGGATCGCACTCGGGAAGCGCGGCCGCGATCTCACCGCGTCCGCCAAGTTCGGCCTCGCGCTCGTCTTCCTCGGGCTCGGCTTCCTCGTCATGTACTTCGCCGCGCAGCGCGTGCTCGGCGGGCAGCTGGTGCTTCCCACCTGGCTGGTCCTTACTTACTTTCTGCATACGTGCGGGGAGCTGTGTCTGTCGCCCGTGGGGTTGTCGACCATGAGCAAGCTCGCCCCGCCTCGCTTCGTCGGCCAGGCGATGGGCTTGTGGTTCCTGTCGCTCGCGCTCGGTGGGAACCTGGCCGGGCAGCTCACCGGGCAGTACGACGCGAATCATCTCGAATCGCTACCAGCGCTGTTCCTGCGCATCTTCGTGTACGGCTGCCTCGCCGGGGCGGTCATGCTGCTGCTCACTCCCTTGCTCAAGCGCATGATGGCCGGCGTGCGCTGACTGCCCCTGGCGCATCGGCAGGCTGCACTGCAGCGACGAGCGGTTTCACGAGGCAGTCACGCCGGTGTCACAGGTGCCGGACTAACCTTCGCCCTCGCTATAAGCGAAAAAACCATCCGGAGCGTTCGTTATGAGATTCAGGGGACCATTGGCCCGCTCCGCCCGGGTACTGCCGGTACTCGCAGCCCTTGCTTTCCCCCTGGCGGCACAGGCTTCGGTGATCGCCACCTTCGACTGGGTACCGACCAGCGAGAATCCCACCTCGGCGGCGACCACCGTGGCGACTGGCACCCTGCAGCTGACCCTGCCGTCATTCTCACTCGGCGGTCCGAACAACCCGCCGAACTTCGGTCCGTACTACTCGAGCAGCCCGGCGACGAGCGCAGAGATCACGGGCCTCACGTACACGGCCGCGGATGGTTTGTCGGTCAATCTCTCCAACGTGAGCACCAAGTCCGTCACCAGCACGGCCTGGGTCACCAGCGGCCTGGATACTCCGGCGAGCGGTGCGTACGGCACGCCCGGCGCCGGGTACTACCTCGTCAGCGCCTTCACCATGTCGGGAACCACGGCGCAGGGCTCGCACTTCATGATTGCGAACGCCGCCGGTACCGCAGGTGCGACCTACGCGAACGGCATCGGCAATGGCGACAACACGTTCAACGCGACGACTGTCGCCCCCATCATCCCGGCCGTCGCGGACGGAGGCTACTGGGAGCTCCAATCGGTCAGCAACCCGGTACCGCTTCCCGCAGCCCTGTGGCTGCTGCTGAGCGGCATCGGGGGGCTGGGCATCTTCGCTCGTAAGCGCACGGCCTGATCCCAGGCCGCATCGCACAGCCACGGCGCCGCCTTCGGGCGGCGCTGCTGTTTTAAGCCCCCTGGCGCAGGAGTACGCTGTGGGCATAACGCACTACCACGACGGCGCTGCGCTCCGGGGACTGCAATGCCAACCACACGCCGCGAGCTCCTCACGACGGCGCTCACTGCAGCGGGAGCCTCGATGACTCCGGGTCTCGGCGCTGCGGGCGAGCCCGGGCACGCGCACGACGCTGAGCACCAGGACCTACCGTCCGATCCCGCTCTGCGCACCAAGGCGCTGGAATCGGTCCTCGTCGGCCGGGGGCTCGTCGATCGTGCGGCGCTCGATGAGCTCGTCGACACTTACGAGCATCAGATCGGTCCGCGCAACGGCGCGCGCGTCGTCGCGCACGCCTGGGTGGATGCGGACTACAAGCGGCGGCTGCTCGAGAATGGGACGGCCGCGATCGCCGAGCTCGGCTACGGCGGTACCGAAGGCGAGAACATGGTGGTGGTGGAGAACACTCCGCGCGTGCACAACCTCATCGTGTGCACGCTCTGCTCCTGCTACCCCTGGCCGGTGCTGGGACTCCCGCCGGTCTGGTACAAGTCCGCGGCCTACCGTGCGCGCTCGGTCATCGACCCGCGGGGACTGCTGCGGGAGCTCGGTCTCGAGCTCCCGCCCGACATCGAGGTGCGCGTGTGGGACAGCACCGCGGAGGTGCGTTACCTCGTCCTCCCCGAGCGGCCGCCAGGCACCGAGAAGCTCACCGAGAGTGAGCTCGCGGCACTCGTGACGCGTGATGCCATGGTCGGCATCGCGCGCGTCGCGCCACCGGCCGGGAGCGTGCCCGCATGAACGGTATCCACGACATGGGCGGCCTGCAGGACATGGGGCCGGTGCGCATCGAGAAGGACGAGCCGGTGTTCCACGCGCCCTGGGAAGGTCGGGTCTACGCCATGTACAACGCCATCGACGGGGGCTGGCCCGCCGGCTCCGGCCGCTATGAGCGCGAGCTCATCCCGCCGGCCGAGTATCTGCGCATGAGCTACTACGAGCGCTGGCTGCACTCGCTCTCGGAGCTCCTGGTGAAGAACGGCCTCGTCACGCGCGCCGAGCTCGCGAGCGGAACCGCCGCGGGCGGCAACGACAAGGGCCGGAAGGTCCTTCACGCCGCGCAGGTACGCGCCACGATCGCGCGTGGCTTCTCCTCACGCCGTGATGTGCCCGCGGTGGCGCAGTTCCACGTGGGCGAGCGCGTGCGCGCCCGCAACCTCAATCCGACCGGGCACACGCGCCTGCCGCGCTACGTGCGCGGCCGGGCCGGCACCATCGCGAGCGACCACGGGGTTTTCGTCTTCAACGACAGCCTCGTGCAGGGCCACGGCGAGAGCCCGCAGCACGTGTACTCGGTGCGCTTCGCGGCGCGCGAGCTCTGGGGAAGCGATGCGCCGGCGCACGATTCGGTCTATGTGGATCTGTGGGATGAGCACCTCGAGCCCGCCTGAGAGCACGGTGCAGCCGGCGCCGCTAGCGGCGTTGGCGGGGATCCCGCACAGCGCCGAAGGACCCGTGTTCGCCGAGCCGTGGCAGGCCGCCGCGTTCGCGCTCGCCGTGTCGCTGTCACACCAGGGCCACTTCACCTGGAAGGAATGGGCCGCGGCTCTGGCCGATGAGATCAAGGCGAGCGCGGCGCGCGGCGAGCCCGCGGATGGCTCGCAGTATTACCACTGCTGGCTCGCGACGCTCGAGCGGCTCGTGGTGGCGAAGGGACTCAGCGGGTCCGAGGAGCTCCGCAGCTGCAAGGAAGCGTGGGCCGAGGCCTACCGAAGCACTCCGCACGGCAAGCCCGTCGAGCTCCAGAGCCCGTGACCCGGCCGCGCGCTGCGGCCTTACTGTTGCGTCATCGGCTGCGGCGGCACGGCCTGCGGCGGCACGGCCTGTGGCGGCACGGCCTGCGGCGGCACGGCCTGCGGCGGCGCGGGTTGCGGCGGCGCGGGTTGCGACACTCCGGTCAGCTGCACCGAAGTGACGAAGTACTGCGTATCGCCGAAGCAGGAGGTCGGAATCCACTTGTGCTGCTCGTAATGCACCGTCACGTGCTGGCCGATATCGGCGATGAGCTGCTTGGCAATCTCCTCATCGCGCACGCTGAATATGAATTTTTCGGCATTCACGGTGGCAACGGTCGCGAGAACCATCTCGCCCTCGTAGGTCTTGCAGATCCATCCCCGGCGGGAGAACTTCTGCAGCAGGCCTGCGCGCTGGCCGTCCGAGTACGACCAGTGGAGCGTGAGCCACGTGAACGCCACGAATCCGAGCACGATGGCCACGATGAAGCCGAGGAATACCTTGCCCATGATTGTTGTTCCTTTTCGACGCTCCCCCGCGAAGCTGCGACGCAGAGCATAGCTACATTCCAGTGGCGGCGCAGGGGTCCGGTCTGTAACCATGGGGCTCAGATCCGCGGGGGAGAGCGACCGGTATGAAGGAATTGCGGGCCGAGCTGACCCTGCGGGGGCTGGTCCTCGGCGTTTTGATAACACTCGTCTTCACCGCCGCCAACGTCTATTTCGGACTCAAGGCGGGCCTCACTTTCGCCACCTCCATACCCGCCGCGGTGATCTCCATGGCCGTGCTGCGGAGCATGCGCGACGCGACCATCCAGGAGAACAACGTCGTGCAGACGGTCGCCTCCGCCGCGGGCACGCTCTCCTCCATCATCTTCGTGCTGCCCGGGATGGTGATGATCGGCTGGTGGACCGGCTTCCCCTACTGGGTGTCCTGCGCCATCTGCGTCTTCGGTGGCGTGCTCGGCGTCATGTACTCGATCCCGCTGCGACGGGCACTCGTCACGCAGTCGGACCTTCCCTACCCCGAGGGGGTGGCATGCGCCGAGGTACTGAAGTGCGGCAGCGGCGAGCTCGGCCGCGGGCTCGAGGAGACCCGCGCCGGTCTCGCCGCGCTCGTGTGGGGATCGGTGATCTCCGGAGCGTTCTCCCTGATCACGGCGACGCGCATCTTTGCGAGCGACGTCGCGCGCAACTTCCGCGTGGGCCAGGGCGTGTCGGGCTATGACTTCTTCCTCTCCTTCGCGCTCTTCGGCATCGGGCACCTGGTGGGCCTCTGGGTCGGCATCGCCATGCTGGTGGGCGCACTCATCGCCTGGGTATGGGGCGTGCCGCACTTCTCTGCGCTCACGCCCGGCGCGCTCGGGATTCCGATCGACACGCTGGCGCACGACACCTGGAGTCACAAGGTGCGCTTCGTAGGCGCGGGCACCATCGGTGTGGCTGCGATATGGACGCTCGCCAAGCTCGTCAATCCGGTGGTCGCGGGGCTGCGCTCGGCCATGGCCGCGGCGCGCACCCGCGCGCAGGGCAACGCGGCGGTTCTGCCGCGCACCGAGCAGGACATACCGATCGGCATCGTCGGCCTCGGCTCGCTCCTGTGCGTGCTGCCGGTGGGGGTGCTGCTCGCTCAGTTCGTCGTCAACAGCGGACTCGGTCAGCACCTCGGCTTTCTCGTGGCGACCGGCGTGCTCTACGTCGCCATCATGAGCTTTCTCGTCTCGGCGGTGGTGGGCTACATGGCGGGGCTCATCGGCTCATCCAACAGTCCGCTCTCGGGCATCGGGATCCTGGCCGTCATCGGCTATGGGCTGATACTCGTGTTGGGTCTGCACATGGACTCCTCGGGGGAGACTGGCAAGGCACTCGTGGCCTATGCGCTCTTCGTCACCGCGGTGGTGTTCGCCTGCGGGACGATCGCGAACAACAACCTCCAGGACCTCAAGACGGGTCAGCTGGTGGATGCCACTCCGTGGAAGCAGCAGACCGCTCTCGTCATCGGCGTGATCGCCGGCGCCGCGATCATTCCGCCCATACTCGACCTTCTGAACCGCGCCTACGGTTTTGCCGGTGCGCCCGGGACACACCAGCACCCGTTACCGGCACCGCAGGCGGGGCTCATCTCGGCGCTCGCCCAGGGCGTCATCCAGAACAACATCGACTGGAGTCTCATCGAGACCGGCGGCGTCATCGGCGTGGCGATCATCGCCGCCGATGCGCTGCTGCGACGCGTGAGACCCGGGGCCCACCTCTCCCCGCTCGCAGTCGGCCTCGGCATCTATCTGCCGACACAGAGCACCCTCATGGTGGTCGTCGGTGCAGTGGCCGGCTGGATCTTCGACCGCAGCGCCGACCGCCGTCCGCGGAGCGAGGCCACCAAGCAGCTCGGCGTGCTGCTCGCCTCCGGCATGATCGTGGGAGAGGGACTCATCGGGGTGCTGGTCGCGGGTCTCGTCGCTTTCTCGGGACGCGACTTTCCCCTCGCGCTCGTCGGCGACGCTTTCGCCGCCAGCGCTGCCGTCTGGCTCGGCGGCATTGCCTTCGCCGTCGTCATCTATCTGCTCTACCGCTGGCTGGGACGCGCACTCCTCACGGAGCCCCCGCCACCGGCGACTCGTGGGGTGCCGATGAGCCCGTGACGGGAGCGCGGCCGAGGATCAGCTCCGCCGCCCCGCAAAACCTCGCGGCCACGATGCGGCTCAACGGCGCGCGTAGCGCTCGAAGCCGCGTTGCCCGATGAGCCAGGAGCCGACCCAACCGGTGAGCCACACGATGATGGAGGTGAGGAAAGCGGGCATGAACCAGGGTGCGTGAAAGCCCGGGAGGATCGCCGCGACCAGCCACACCATCGCGGCGTTGAGCACGAACAGGAAGAGACCCAGCGTCAGCAGCGTGATGGGCAGCGTGAGGACGAAGGCGATCGGCCGGATGATCGCATTCACCACCCCGAGGAGGAGCCCCGCGAGGATCAAGGTGCCGACGCTGTCGACACTCACTCCCGGCACCCACTGCGTGGCGAGCCACAGGCCAATGGCAGTGATGACCGTGCGCAGCGCAAATCCCATCATCCCGGTGCTCCCGTTCTCAGCTGTTTTTCGACGAACACCTTCAGCCGCGCCAGGGCCTGTTGCCAGCTGGTGCGCAGCCGCCAGTATTGAGTATCCCACTCGGGTGCACCCGACACACCCGAGCCGAGCAGGCGCACGATGGTCCCGCCGGGCGCGCGGTCGAGTATGAAATCATCCACCATCACGGTCGCAGCCGGTGGGAGCGCGCTCGAGGGCAGATACAGCAGACGGAGCCTGCGGCCCGGATCGAACACGTCGATCCGCGCCTCGAACTCGCTGACACGATCGACGCTCGCGCGGAACAGCCCTCCCTGGCGCGGCTGAATCACCGCCTGCGGCGAGCACCAGCGGGGGAGTTGTGTCGGGTCGGTGAGCGCCCGCCACACCTCGCTCGCGTCGGCGAGCACGTCGACGCGATGTGCGTAGCCCCGCTCCCTGTCACCCATGTCGGCATTGTGCCATCCTCGGTGGCACAAAACCGGAGGTCTCATGGCGTACGTGCAACTGGTGATGCTGCTCGCGGTGCTCGAGTTCCTGCTGTTCGGCTACGCCGTGGGCAGCGCCCGCACCCGCTACAAGGTGGCGGCGCCGGCGATGACGGGCCACCCGGTGTTCGAGTGCTATGTGCGCGTCCAGATGAATACGCTCGAGCAGCTGATCGTGTTCCTGCCCTCGATCCTGCTCTTTGCCCGTTACATCAACGCCTGGGCCGCGGCCGCGCTCGGCGCACTCTTCATCCTCGGTCGTGCGCTGTATTTCCGCGGCTATGTGCAGGCTCCGGAGTCGCGGCACGCCGGCTTCGTGCTCTCGGCGATTCCCACCGTGACGCTCCTCATCGGCGCCCTCATCGGCGTGATCCGCGCGATCCTCGCGGGCGGCTAGTCAGGGCGCCCGGGTCCGCGTGCCGCGCAGCGCCAGGAGGAGCGGGATGAGCGAGGCGGCGATGATGAGGAGTGTCACCAGCCCGAAGTGCAGCTTGACGAAGGGAATGTTGCCGAACAGATACCCGCCCCAGATGAAGAGCAGCACCCACGCAAACCCGCCGACCAGGTTGTAGGCGAGAAAACGGCCGAAGGGCATGCGGCCGATACCGGCCACGAAGGGCGCGCAGGTGCGCACGATCGGGACGAAGCGCGACAGGAGAACTGCGAGACCGCCGTGCCGCAGGAAGAACTCCTCGGTACGCCGCAGGTATTCGACCCTGAGCAGGCGATAGCGGCCGGAAAAGGCCGGCGGCCCGATGGCACGCCCGATGCCGTAGTTCACGGTGTTGCCGAGCACCGCGGCGGTGCCGAGCGCGAGACTCGCGACCGGAGCGCGCAGGGTGCCGCTCGTGTCGACGGCGGCGAGCGCGCCGACCGCGAACAGCAGCGAATCTCCGGGCAGAAACGGCGTGACCACGAGCCCGGTCTCCGCGAAGATCACCGCGAAGAGGATCGGGTAGATCCAGAGGTCATAGCGCGCGAGCAGCTCGACCAGATGCCGATCGAGATGCAGCACCAGGTCGATGAGCCAGGCCAGCATGGCGCCGGAGGATAGCTCCAAGGGGAAAGCCGCGCAGCGCGCCGCAGCGAGCGGACTGCTCCTGCGTGGCTCAGGGGACGAAGTCGCGGCTCACGACCGGGACCAGGTGCGGCGTCGCGGCAGTCTCCTTGAGGACAGCGAGTGCCGCGCGCACGTCCGCGTCCCGCGCGGTGAGCGGCGCTGCGATCGTCGCATTCAGCTCCGCCGGCGGGTCTCCGACGCCCTCGAGAACCACGTCCGGGACGATGCCCTTACCGTGAATCGACGCTCCGGAGGGGGTGAAGTAGCGCGAGGTGGTGAGCTTCACGGCGCCGCCCCGCGAGAGCGGCAGCACCGTCTGCACCGAGCCCTTGCCGTAGGTCTTACGCCCGACGAGCAGCGCACGGCCGTGGTCCTTGAGCGCTCCCGCCACGATCTCGGAGGCCGAGGCGGAGCCCCCATTCACGAGCACGACGAGCGGAGCTCCATGAAGGAGATCCCCATGGATCGCCTCCATCTGGAAGCGTGCCTCGGGAGTGCGGCCGTCGGCGCTCACGATGACCCCGGAGTCCAGGAAGGCATCCGCGACGGCCACGCCGGCTTCCAGTACGCCACCTGGATTGTTTCTCAGATCGAGCACTAAGCCCTCGAGTCCGTAGGGATTGTCGCGTTTCAGGTGCAAAATCGCCTTGGACACGTCCTGTGAGGTGGTCTCACTGAAGGTGGTGATGCGCAGGTAGCCGAAACCGGGCTCGAGAGTCTGCGCGAGAACGCTGTGCACCTCGACCTGCTCCCGGCGCAGTGCGAACTCGAAGAGCTCCGGGTTTCCGTCGCGGCGCACGGAGAGGGAGACCAGACTTCCGGAGAGACCGCGCATGCGAGCGATCGCCCCGGCGAGGTCGGCCCCCACATCGTTGCCATCGATGCGAACGATCTGGTCGCCGGCGCGCAGGCCCGCGCGTTGCGCGGGCGAGCCGTCGATCGGGCGCAGCACCTTCACGACGCCATCGCTCGCCATGACCTCGATGCCGACCCCCGGATAGGACCCCATGGTCGAGAGCCGGATCTCATCGAACTCCTGGCTGTCGAGATACGCGGAGTGGGGATCGAGACCCGCCACCATGCCGCGGATCGCCTTCTCCATCAGCACGTGGTCGTCGACCTCATCGACGTAGTCGCGCTTGATGCGCCCGTACACCTCGGCGAACAGGCTCGCTTCCTGCCAGGGAAGCGCGGCGCGGGCGGCAGCCGGATCCGAGCGCTGCAGCGCGCTGGGCCGGTCGGCGAGTACGCCGCCGGTGAGGGCTCCACAGAAGCCGAGAAAAGCCCCGGCGCTGAGGGCGATGAGAGTGCGTGAGCGGGCTGACATGTGCGGAGACCTCGATTCGCACCGCCAAGCTTGTGTGATCGGCGATGTCGTCAGTGGTTCCCCCGCGGCGCCCTCAGCGCGCCGCGCCGGCGAACCAGGTGATTTGTTCCCGTTCCCCGGTGGCGTCGGGGTCCTCGCCGTCCGTCGCGCTCGGCAGCGGCAGCTCGGTGAGCAGGTCCGCGAGCGGGATGGGCCGGCCGATCGCGAAGCCCTGTCCGTAGTCGACGCCGAGCTCCGCGATACGTGCGCTGATCGCGTCGGTCTCGATGTACTCGGCGACCGTGGTGATCGACATGCTGCGTGCGAGCTGCGCGATCGCGCGCACCATCGATTCCGCGCGCGCGTCCTTGAGAACATCGCGCACGAAGCTGCCATCGATCTTCAGCATGGTGACCGGCAGCTGCCGCAGGCACGAGAGCGAGGAGAGCCCCGTGCCGAAGTCATCGAGCGCCACGCCGCAACCGAGCTGGCGCAGGCGCCGCATGAGCGCCTCGGTGCGGGCGAGATTGGCAACCGTCGCGTTCTCGGTGAGCTCGAAGCAGAACAGCTCCGGATCGAGCCCGCTCGCACCGATGCTTTTCACGAGGAAATCGGCGAAGGCGTCGTCGTTCATCGACTGCCCGGAGAAATTGATCGCGAAGCCGAGCGCCTTGCCCTCGAGGATCCCCGCGCGGGGCTGAAGCGCCTCGATGACGTGCGTGATCACCCAGCGGTCGATGACCGGCATCAGCTGGTAGCGGGCGGCGGCGGAGAGGAAGGTGTCGGGCCCCACCGTATGGCCCTCCTCGTCGGTCATGCGCAGCAGCAGCTCGTAGTGCGGGCGCGCGCTCTCGGCGGCCGCGAAGGGCAGGATGAGCTGCGCGTCCAGATGCAGGCGACCGGTATCGATGGCTTCGCGCACCTGCCCCGCCATGCCGATGTCGGCGTGGCGGCGCACGATGCTGGCATCGCTCGGCTGGTAGACCTCGACCCGATTGCGCCCGCGATCCTTGGCGGCCTTGCAGGCCGTTTCGGCGGGCGCCAGCACCTGCGCGAGGTCGGTCGCCTGGGAATCGACGGCGGCGACTCCGGCGCTGATGGAGACGGGGAGCCGCGCCTCGGCACTCATCAGCGGCAGCCGCTCGGTTCCCTCCCGCAGTGCCTCCGCAAAGGCCTCCGCGTCGTGGACGCGCGCCGGGAGCATGAGCGCGAAGCGGTCACCGGAGATGCGCGCGCCGAAGGCGCCCGGCGGCAGGCGCTGGCGGATCAGCTCACCGACCTGACCGAGGAGGGCATCACCCACGTGCATCCCGGAGTTCTCGTTGATGGCGTGCAGCTGATCGACATCGATATAGAGCGCACTCCAGGGCGTGGTGCGCGCATCGGCGACCACGCTCTTCACGCGCCGCTCGAAGGCCGGCCGGGTGTAGAGGCCGCTCAGCGGATCGTAGTTGCTCTCGATCGCCGCGGTGGCCTTGCGCGCGAGGATCTCCCCGACGTGCGCATCGCGTGCGCCAAAGGCTTCCGCCAGCGGCTCGCGCAGCAGTGCGAGCACGCCAATGATGCGCCCGGTGCGCGAGCGCAGCGAGCAGCACAGCACCCGAAAGGGGAACGCCTCGGGCGCCTCGATCGACTGGGTCTCATTGAGGATGAGCGGCTCACGCTGCGCCTGCGCGAGCGGCAGCAGCCGGCGGTGAGCGCGCATCCAGAACTGGGTGTCCGGCGGACGCGCGTCCGCCGAGCGCACCAGCATCACGTTCTTCTCCGGCACGAGCAGCGCACCGGTGCTCGCCCGCAGGTGCTCGATGGTCTGCTGCAGCAGCTGCTGCAGGTCGCCGGCGCCCGCCTCCGCGGTCGGCAGCCCGGCGCTGTCCTGGGTGAGGAGCAGGTTCAGATCCTTGTCGAGGCCGCCGACGGTGTGCGTGAGCTCCTCGATCCGGGCTCCGGCGATCAGCTCCCGTCGCAGGCATTCCACCGCGGGTCCCAGCAGCTGGCCGACGAAGGAGAAATCAGCGTGGCGCCTCTCGTGCGTCTCGATGGCGCGCGTGACGACGGTGAGGAGCGCGAGCAGCTGCTGCTCGTCATCGCGCAGCGCCCACAGGTACACCGGGACGGCGCCATCGAGGAGCCGCATCTGGCCGGCGCTGTCGGGGTTGGCCCGTGTCGAAAGCAGCGCATCGTCGACGATGTTCACGAGGTCGGGCCCGGCCAGGCCGTCGGTCGTCCAGAGGAGCTCTCCGGCGGGTCCGAACATGGCGACGCCGGTGGTTCGCGGCAGCAGCGAGCGGATCAGGCGGACATAGGGCTCGAACCGGTCACCGGGTTGGCCAGGAACGTAATCGTTGACCGGAAGCGCACTCATGGCAGTGAACACCATTGCGCTTCCGCGGCCCGCGATCCTTGCGCGAGTTGGCGAATCCACACACCTGGACGGGAGGGGCTGCGGAAACATTGATACCAATCACACCCCCTGCGAGGGTCGGTCACGGCTGCCCGGCCGCGGCACCTCGTGGACGGACTAGGGGTCGGACGCCTTGAACCAGGGCCGCGGGTCGACCGGCTTGCCGGCCTTGCGGATCTCGAAATAGAGCTCCGGGCGGGGGCTTCCGCCGCTATCCCCGGCGGCGGCGATCGTGTCCCCCGCCGCGACCTGCTCACCGGCTGCCTTGTAGAGCCGCTCGTTGTGGCCATAGAGGCTCAGGTAGCCGTCGCCATGGTCCACGATGGCGAGGAGCCCCAGCCCGGGCAGCCAGTCGGCGTAGATGACCCGGCCCTGGCAGACGGCCTTCACGGGTGCGCCGCGCTCGGTGGCGACGAGCACCCCATCCCACCGTACCCCGCCGGCGCGGGTGTCGCCAAAGCGGGCCACGAGATGGCCGCTCACGGGCCACGCGAGCTTGCCCCGCAGCCGCGTGAAGGCATCGTTACCCTCGACCGGGAAGCGCTCCATGGCCGCACGCAACTCACGCACGAGCTTCTCGAGACCGGACTGCTGCGCACGCAGGCGCTCGAGGCTCTGTGCCCGGCTGCGTGACTGGGCTTCGAGGCTCACGAGCACATGGCTGCGCCGCTCGCGCGCCTGCTCCAGCTCGTTGAGGTGCGCCCGTTGCTCTTTCTCGAGCTCCGCGAGCTTGGCGTCCTCCGCTTCGAGCTCCGCATCGAGCTCCGCGAGGCGCCGCACGTCATCCTCGATGAGATGGATCTGGCCGGCGCGGGCGCGGCCGAAGTAGCTGTAGTAGGCGAACATGCGCCCGGCGAGTGCCGGATCCTTCTGGTTGAGGAGGAGCTTGAAGGGCTCCTGGCGGCCGATGAGGTACGCCGCCCGCATCTGCCCGGCGAGTGCCGCCCGATTCTGCTCCAGCTGCGTCTCGCGGGCGCGCTTCTCGGCGGCGAGCGCCGCGCGACGCGCGGCATCATCGGCGCGCTGGTGCCGCACGTCGGAGAGGGAGTCGCGTGCCTTGGCGACTTGCAGCTCCGCGCCGCGCAGCTCGCGGGTGAGCCGGTCGCGCTCGACCTGCTCGGCGCTCACCTCGCGCGTGACGCGCTCGATCTCGGCCTTCACGGCCTGCAGCTGCTCCTCCGCCTTGCGGGCATCGCTCTCGGAATGCGCCGCGGCGGGCGCGGCCGCGGGCAGCCCAGCCGCTCCGAGAGCGAGGGTTGCAGCCATGAGCAGCGCCCGCGCGGCGGCAGTGCGGCGCACGGCAGCGGCGCGCGTGCCCCGGGGCGGGGTGACGCTATAATGCGCGCCCTTTTTCGCCTGCGGCCTACCCCGCTCGTTCATGGACCGTATCCTCGACTTCGCCGCTCATCACCCCTGGCTCGCCACGGCTACCGCCGTGCTGGCGGCCCTGGTCGTTGTATACGAGATGCGCATGCGCTCGGAAGGCCTGCGCTCGGTGTCGCCCCAGGAGCTGATCCGGCTCATGAACCAGGGGGCCCTGGTCCTCGACCTGCGTCCCCTCGAGCAGTACCAGGCCGGTCACCTCAACGGTGCCCGGCAGATGGGGAGCGAGCAGATCGTGAGCGCCGGTGACACGCTGAAGAAGCATAAGGAAAAGACGGTCGTCGTGTACGATGACAGCGGCTCGCTCGGCGCTTCGGCCGTGCGGCAGCTCGCCGCACAGGGCTTCACGCGCGTGTTTGCACTGCGCGGCGGGCTTGCCGCCTGGCGGGCGGACAACCTGCCGCTGTCGCGCGCCTGATTTCCGAAGATGGGTGCGCCGAAGGTCATCATGTATGTCACGGACTGGTGTCCTTACTGCGCTCGTGCACGGGCTCTGCTCGCATCGAAAGGGGTGAGTCCCCTCGAGATCGATGTGGAAGCCGTCGCGGGTGCGTACGAGGAGATGCGGGCACGCAGCGGCCGCGATACCGTACCGCAGATCTTCATCGGTGAGACGCACGTCGGCGGATCCGATGAGCTGCATGCGCTCGATGCCGAGGGCCGACTCGATAATTTGTTGAAGAAACCGGAGCCTTGAGACCATGAATGAGACAGCCGACGGCTTGCCACTTTCCAATCCGGCCGACCCCGGCGCGGTGCTCGCCCTGCAGAACGTCTACCTGAAGGACTGCTCATACGAGTCCCCGAATGGGCCACGCATCGATGGCAACTGGAACCCGCAGATCAACCTCGACCTGCAGACGAGCTCCACGGCGCTCGGACCGGAAGTGCGCGAGGTGGTGCTCACCGTCACCGTTTCCGCCAAGCACGGTGAGGTGACCATTTTCCTGGTGGAGGTGAAGCAGGCGGGCCTCTTCATCATCCGCAATCTCGCCGAGCCCGATCTCAAGCGCGCCGTCAGCACCATCTGTCCCGGGGTGCTCTTCCCCTACGCGCGCGCGGCGGTGTCGCAGCTCGTGACGCAGGGCGGCTTCCCGCAATTCCTGCTGCCGCCGGTGAACTTCGACGCGCTGTACGCCGCCAACCAGGCGCAGCCCGCCGTCACCAACTGATGCACCGCGGCGCAGCCAGCCCTCACCCACTGACGCTCGGGCGCAGAGCGCTGCGCCGATGAAGCGACGATGAGCACTGGCGGCGGAGCGTTACCGGTCGCCGTGCTCGGCGCGGGCTCCTGGGGGACCGCACTCGCCGTACACTTCGCACGCAGCGGGCGCCCCGTGCGGCTGTGGGGCCGCGACGCGGGAAAGCTCGCGGGGCTCTCGGCGAGCCGCGTCAACGAGCGCTACCTCCCCGGGGTCGTCTTTCCGGCATCGCTCGAAGTCGAGCCGGCTCTTGCGCGAGCGATCGCCGGTACCCGCGATGTGCTGGTGGTCGTGCCGAGCACCGCGCTGCGCGCGCTCCTCACGCAGCTGGCACCGCTCCTCACGGCACCCATGAGCGTGGCCTGGGCGACCAAGGGATTCGAGCAGGCGACGGGCAAGCTTCCGCACCAGGTGGCCCGGGAAGTGCTCGGCGCCGAGCGCCGCATCGCGGTCCTCTCGGGACCCACCTTCGCGCGCGAGGTCGGCGCGGGACTTCCGACCGCGATGACCATCGCCTCGCCCGATGCCGCTTACGCGCAGTCCCTGGCACGCGAGCTGTCATCGGAGAATTTCCGCGCCTACACCTCGAACGACATCATGGGAGTCGAGATCGGCGGCGCGGTGAAGAACGCGCTCGCCGTCGGCGCCGGTCTCTCCGACGGGCTCGGGTTCGGTGCCAACACGCGTGTGGCACTCATCACGCGCGGGCTCAAGGAAATGACTCGCCTCGGGGTGGCGCTCGGCGCGCAGCCGGAGACCTTCATGGGGCTCGCGGGACTTGGGGACCTGGTGCTCAGCTGCACCGACGATCAGTCGCGCAACCGCCGCTTCGGCCTGCTGCTCGCTGCAGGCCGCAGCCCGCAGGCTGCGCTCGCCGAGATCGGCCAGGCGGTCGAGGGTTACGCGGCGGCGCGCGCCATCGAGCGCGTCGCCGCGCAAGCCGCAGTCGAGATGCCGCTGTGCGCGATGGTGTACCGGGTGCTCTATGAGAAGCTGCCGGCGCGCGAGGCGGTGCGGGCGCTCATGAGTCGGCCCATCAAATCCGAGGCGGACTGAGCGCGCGCCCCGCCGGGACCGCAGAGGTCAGCGGTTGACTTGCCGCCGCTAGTGGCCGCGGCGCAGATAGAGGTGTGTCGCGCGCTCGCCGGCGACGCTCCGGGTGCACTCGTAGCCGAGCGCACGCAGGTCGATGCCCTGGAGGAGCGGCTCGCCCGCCCCGAGAAGCACCGGACGCAGCACCAGGTGCAGCTCATCGATGAGGCCCGCCTGCAGGTACTGACGGATCGTCGCGACGCCACCGCCGAGCCGCACGTCCCGGCCCGCCGCGGCGCGCCGCGCCTGCGCGAGCGCCTCATGCAGGCCGCCCGTGATGAAGTGAAACTGTGTTCCGCCCGCCATCTCGAGTGTGGGTCGCGGATAGTGCGTCAGCACGAAAACGGCGGTGTGATAGGGCGGCTCGTCCCCCCACCAGCCCTGCCAGCTCTCGTCCGGCCAGCGTCCCCGGACGGGTCCGAACATGTTGCGGCCGATGATCCAGGCGCCGATGCCCTCGAAGCCCTGCGCTGCGATGGCGTCGTCGGTGCCGCTCTCACCGCCTGCCTCGCCGTGCATCGCTCGCCAGGTGTGCGTACTGAAGAGCCATTCCAT
The DNA here is from genome assembly GCA_035541695.1 of Steroidobacteraceae bacterium. GTDB lineage: Bacteria > Pseudomonadota > Gammaproteobacteria > Steroidobacterales > Steroidobacteraceae > 13-2-20CM-66-19. The sequence continues at coordinate 7,136 of DATKMV010000004.1, read as the reverse complement.
GAGCTCGGGCCCATGCACGCCGAGGGGATTCTGCAGGTCCTGTTTCAGTCCTGCGCCGTAACCGTCGAGCGAGATCGCGAAGCTTCGGACACAGAGCCTGGACATGAGCGTCTCCTCTCTCTCAATCGAGCGTTCGCAGCTCCCCGAGCGTTGCCACGGTGGCCGCACCCGAGCCGGCCGGCGCAGCCGGCGTCGCGGCAGCCAGGGAAGACTCCAGCGACTGCGGCAGGCGGCGCACCTTCCATCCGTGGAGCTTCATGGAGTCGGCGAACTCCGGCGGCGCTTTCGAAGTGCCGACACTGCCCGTGTAATCCACCGTACGCGCGAGGCCCTGCTCCTCGTAGGTGAAGGACAGCTGGTAGCTCGCCGTCGGCTCGGCTCCTGGCACGCTCACCGTGCCGACGACCGTCCACGGTGCCGCGTACTCGGCCGATGTGCTCGCAGTCGCGATGCGGATCGGGCGGGTTTTCTCCGCGATCCGCACATGCTGGGGCGCGCCCGCGGGCGGTGCGCCCTTCGGCAGTGCCGCGGTGAGGAGCACGATCACGAGCTGCGAGTTGAGCGTCGCCAGGTCGAGCGATTCGAGCTCACGGTCGGGAGCTGCCGCGAAGCCGCGGCTCAGCATCCAGCGTCCGCCGATCAGCAGGATCGTACCGGTGAGGTGCTCGCCGCCATCGCGCCTGTCGATCGTGATGCGCGCGTCGCCGTTGCGCGCGACCTCGAAGCGGCTGCTCGCGGTGCCCGCCTGACCCGCCACCGACTGCGCCACGGTGATGTCATTCGGTGCCCAGGCGGCTATGGCCTGCGCCGAAGCGGAGGAGGCGTGGATCGCGAGCAGTGAAGCGGCCAGCGCGGCTGCACAGGACATGGCCCGTGTCGCCACAGCGCGGTCAGCCGACCGGGCGGAGCTCACGTATCGTGCTCTGGGCCCGCCGGTGCCGGGTCCGCACCGAGCGCAACGAACTCGCCGCTGAACCGCCCCGCAATGCGCCGGTTGTGCTCGAGCGTGGCGCACGCGCCGATCCGCGCGCGCCCCTTGCGCAGCAGCAACGCCATGAAGCTCTGCCAGCCCTCGGGGCGCTGGAGGATCGCGCGGGCGATGAAGGCCCCCTCGATCGGCTGGAGGTACTCCATGGTGTTGCGCTGGATCACCAGACGAGTCGCGATCCCCTCCGAGCGAAGCCGTACATGCAGCAGTGACCAGCTCGCGAGCATCGCCACCGCCGATGCGCTGCCGCCGAACAGGGTGCGACGATGATTGATGTTGGGGTCGAGGGGCGCCTCGAGAGTCACCGCCTCTGCGTCGATGGACTGCACCGAGACCGCCATCGCCCGCGACAGTGGAATTTGCGCGTGGAGGTACTGCGTGAGCTGTGGTGGCAGCATCCGGGAGCCCCTCTCGGTGGTTCGCATCGCAGCGCTCGGGCCGCCCCGGTTGGCTCAGCCCACACCCTCGACGATACGCAGGTCGCGCTCCGCGCCGTCCCCGAGCGCACGCAGTGCCTGCTGGTATGCGGCACTGTCATGCGCGGCGATGGCTTGTGCGGCGCTCGCGAATTCGATGATGACGAGGCGTTGCTCGAGCCCACCCTCATAGACTTTGGCGGGCATACCGCGTGCCAGGAAACGCCCACCGGCCGCCTCGAGTGCCGGCCCGGCAAGGCGCGCATACGCCGCAAAAGCGTCCGGATTGCGGATCGATCGGTAAGCGGAAACCCAGTATGCCTTGGCCATAGGCTCACCCGAATGCTGCGGAGGGGGCCGCTAGATTAGCGCTGTTGAGTCGCGAGGGTAGCTCGAACTGCTTTGGCGACCGGATGACGTACCTGTCCGGCGACACCGCACTGTCCATGACCTCACCGCCGCCGCGTCTTGGAACGCTCAGGCATCGGCTGAGGCCCGAGCTCGATGAGGCGCGGGGTGATGGAGGCGCCGTCCGTCGTGATCTCACCGAGCGCGATCGGCAAACGGAAGCGGCGTGGACCCGCGCTGCCCGGGTTGATGTAGTAGATGCCACCGCGCTCGCGAATGAGCGGCTTATGCGAATGTCCGCAAACCACCACGCTCACTCCGGCTGCTGCGGGGTCGATCTCCAGCCGACCGACATCGTGGATCACGTAGATGAGCACCGCACCGCTCCGCACTAACTGTGTCTCCGGCAGCCGCGCGGCCCAGGCGCCGGTATCGTTGTTGCCGCGAACCGCCGTGGTGGGCGCGATGGCCGAGAGCTGCTCGAGTATCGCTGCGCTGCCGATATCGCCTGCGTGAATGATGCGGTCCGACCCGCGCAGGAACTCGAGCGCGTCAGATCTGAGCAGGCCATGAGTATCGGAGATGAGCCCGATGCGTGCCATGGGCTGTGCGCGCTCATCCGGCCCCGGCGGGCCTCACCACCACGCCATCTTCCGCAAAGAAGATGAAATCCGCTGGTGCGCCGAGCAACCGCTGCCACACTGACAGCAATCCCGTCCGCAGGATGGTGAGCGAAGGTGCACCGCCCCGATTCGCCGTGGCGTGGTCGGTGGCACACCATTCGGCCATGACGAGTGCCACGGCACGAGCCTCAGCGTCGACCGGGTCCTTGGCCCGGACCTGTACGATTCGCAGGAATCCGACCGCGAAAGCTGCATCGCTCGGGAGGACGATGCCACGGCCCTGGACCGTTATCTCGTATCTCGGCACGGGCGGGTATTCCAGATCTCGTTCAAACCCTCTGGCTCGCGCGCGCCGACAGGTGCTGCGTGCAAGGCAGGCACGGGCGTCGGCACGCTTGACTCGATGCATCATTTTACGTTGGATGCTGGTGTCGCGTACTGCGGTGGCTCGGGCACTGCATCTGCGGCGCAGCGGAGATGGAACAGCCGTGAAGAAGACGCCCGCGAGGAAGAGGACCGCGAAGCACACGAGTCAGCCGGCCTCGCAGCTGATCGACGAGCGCATCCGGGAGCTCGGGGACTGGCGCGGCCGCATGCTGAGTCGTCTGCGCGCCCTGATCAGGGAGGCGGACCCTGCAGTCGTCGAGGAATGGAAGTGGCGAGGGGTTCCGGTCTGGTCGCACGATGGTTTGATCTGCACCGGCGAGACCTACAAGAGCGTCGTGAAGATGACTTTCGCCAAGGGCGCTGCGCTGCAGGACCCTGCGCGGCTCTTCAATTCGAGTCTCGCGGGCAATACCCGGCGGGCCATCGACTTTCACGAGGGCGACCCGATCGATGAGGGGGCGTTGAAAGCCCTGATTCGCGCCGCCGTGGCGCTCAACGAGTCGAAGCGGCGGCCTCGCGGTCAGAGCTCTGGCAGGAGCCGCGGGAGCTGACGCAGGACTGTGGAAGGTCAGCGCTTCGCGGGTCAGGCCTCGGCGATGCTTCCTCAAGAGAGTGTCACGAGGCGCTCACGAGGCGCCAGTGTACAAGCGCCGCAGCGCGCGCCGCCGCCGGGCCGCACGTGAAAGCTGCAACTACGGATCGAAATTCCACCTCTTCTCCGGCATCGATCGAGCCAGCTTTCTGATGGGCAGATCCGAGCGTGCGGCGAGATGGCGGAATGCCTTGCCACCGAGGATATAGTCATTGCACGAAAGCCGGTGCGAACCGGCCATAGAGGCGCGCTCCCGTACCGGCGTCGACGGCTCCCCCCTTGCGCCCTTGATGAATGCGCCACCGTCGCTCTGCACGATGGCTGCCGCTCGCGCAATGAGCTGGACTGCAACGCCGCGCGCTCGATGCCGGGGGTCTACATACAGGTCGAGAACATGGCCGCCGCTCAACAGGTAGTGCAGATCGTAGGATCTCTCCCAGGCAAGAAATCCCTCGGCCTCCTCGGCGAGCTGCGCAATCAGCGTGCGAAAGCGAGCCCCGAGGCCGTCGCGAAGCAACCCGGCAACGTTGCCACGCCACTCTTCACAGTAGGTTTCGAGCATGTATGCCCGCAGCAACGCTGCGAGTGCGTGCACGTCTTCCGGTTTGGCTTCTCTGCTGAGATACATCCCAGACCCGAACGCCTCCGGCTCGCGGTTACGAATCGCTCCCGGGGAAGCGTCTCAGCGCATGCGCGGAAAGCCCCACCGAGCCCGCCGCCGCCGGCAGATTCGCCGATTCGCCGCGATGAGCGAGGTCCCGCGCACGGTGAGCCGGACGCAGCGCCTGTCGAGATCCGCGTGTTGCTGCGAAAAAGCCCCGCCAAGGGCCTCATAGTCCCGCGCGCGCTCCAGCGGTCGATCGTAACAAAGCGACGCGGATCGGTTGAGTCCGGGAGCAGGAGAGTCCCGGCGGAGGCTCAGGAGTCCGGGCCGCGGAACCGCATACGAAGTGAACCGTGTTCGGGCGTCACCACATCGTCCACAAGCCAGCATCGGTCCTTTGACGCTTCCACGAGAGTCAGAACTACAAATTGGTCAGGTCCCGAACCCCCGTCGGGATCAGTCATCGCATACGCCATTGTGACCAGAACGTGCTCCGGTTTGGTCACGGATGACAGATCGGGTCGGCTCACCGGTACGTAAAAAGTCGGGTAAGTGGCAAAGCGCTTGTCGTCCGGGTGCGGCCAGGGTCGATAGCCGAGACAGGCCGGATTCTTGGCCACACAAGCCCACTCATGCCGGATTGCCTCGTAAAACCGCGCGGTCGTTACAGCGCGGAGCCCCGGATCCTCTTTGACGTAGAAACGCGAGTGGCCTTCCCAGAACTGCCGCGCAACATCCGCAGCGTCATCCACCGAACACCCGGGGACCGCCGCCGGTGAAACGGACGCGGCAACCGCAAACAGGGCAATGACGCGCACCCAGAGTCCTCGCGCTGAAGGCGAGGTATTGCCCGCACACGCGCGCCCGGGGTCGAGGAGGCCGACACCTATCAGCAACGTTGCCGGCATCGGCCGGCGCGGCCTTACATCGGTTCTCGAGATCACCGCGGTGTTCACCCATCACCCCCAGCCCGTGGATTAGCGGCCTGCTTGCTGCAAGAGCATCGTCGGCCACTCGCGGATCGTGGCTTCTCTTCGACCGCAGAGGTCAGCTCAGCGACCCGGGCCCGTGAGCACTGGTCGATGCAGTCGCCTCGTCAGGATGATCCCATCGCGCACGCTCTTGTTTCATCGCCGACATGCCCTCGATCATAGCCGCGGAACGGCGCGGTCCGAAATCCATCCGGTGTACGGACACGTGTCAGGTCGCGTCGGGGCGTCCGCCGGCCTTAGCGACACATCGCGTCGGATCAGGACCGAGGGACAGTGTCCTGCGGAGCATCTTCAGGGTGGATCCATGCTAACCATCGCGGTCATCGACTCATTCGGAAGCGCAAGCATCGTCCGCCGTGGCCCGATCGAGCGCTCGCGAGCTGTGGGATGAGACGCTGCGGACGTCCGTGCGGCTGGCTGCAGCGGCAGGTCGGGTGTCCGCACGCGACGCACCGTCCTCCACGTCGCGCATCGTGATCCCGAGCGCAATCATCAGTCGCGCCACGATTCTGAGCCTCCCGGCCACGGACTGCCGCGCTGGCTTTCATCTCGAGCGGGATCTCGAGCGGGGTCAAGCAGCCGCCCTCCCGCCGGAGCCCGCTGCGTCCAGCTCCTGATGGCGCGAGGCGCCGATGGAACAGCTTCCGACTTTCACCCGATGCGGATACACGTGCGGTTCACCGTCCCGAGGTTTCTCAAGCGGGATGCGCGCAACCGCCTGCCTTCAGTACGCGGGCAGTTGAAGCCGGATATTTCGTGAGCTTGTCTGCAGGACGGCGGGGCCTCGCCACCAGCTCCCCGCCGCAGTTTGGACAGGTTCCGTGGAGTATCGTCTCGGCACACCGCCGGCAAAATGTGCATTCGAATGAGCAAATAACCGCATCCGCGGATTCGGCGGGCAGATCGCGATCACAGCATTCACAGTTGGGCCGAAGTTGAAGCATTACGAATACCTCCGTTGCCGGCGGGTTGCCCCACTACCGGTGGCGGCAGGCAGCCAGGATGATGGTGGCGAAGCCGATAGCTGCGGCGATCCACAGAGCTACATGACCAGGTGGAGGTTCGATGGAGCGCCGGAGCGCCCGACCCAGGAGTGTAGTAACCACCGCCACCCCGAAGCAGACGCAGACCGCAACATCGAGCAAGTCCACAATGGCCTCAATGGTAAGGGTAAGGCACCGCGCACATCCACAAAGTAAGCGCCACAGCCGCACCCCGTTTCCTCCGCGCCTGCGGCACCTGGCCAACGGCGTTTCACGGCCGCCGCCCTCCAACGATTGTTAGCTCGCATTAGTGCTCAACCCAGACCCGCAGACTCAATTCGGGCTCGAGCCTTCTGATGGTTCCTTCGACCATGCGGCGTTTATCTCGTCAACAAGAAGTGGAATCTTCTCTTCGCTATATCCCACGTGGATAGCAACAATTTTGCCGTCTCTGCCCACGATGAGCATATGTGGGATCCCCTTTACGCCATAAGCCTCTCCGGTACGCCCACGTTCGTCACTGATGAGCGTGATGTCAGTGCCCATGTCCTTGAAGATCTTCTTGATCTGGCGGAACTCCTCATAGCTCTGCCGCCAGTTCACCGAAAGCACTACCACCTTTTCTCGAGTAGCCTTTTTCTGCAAATTAACCAATACGTTTAATTCCTTGCGGCACGGCCCGCACCACGTTGCCCAGAAAGAAATGACTACGATTCTGCCCCGATAGTCACTGAGATGAACGACTTCTCCGGTTGAAGACTTTCCGAAGACATCCGGCGGAACATCGCCTACCTTGAGGCTGGGCGCGGAGCCCAATGCAGTGAACGACACGAACAGCAGGAAGCCGCAGAGCCGTCTCTTACCAAGGCGTGTCACGGTTCGCCTAACTGAGCGAAAGATTCCCGACGCTACCAGGGCTGGGGTAGATAGGTTCACGAGCCAGCGCCTAACGATGAAGTTGAAGGGCCGCCCAGCAGCGCCACCAAGCAACGCGGGCGCATACTGTCTTCCCGCGCCGGTGGCGCGTAACCATAAGCTGTTCATTGACCTCGCGACCTCTCCTGGAGCTGCCCCGGTTTCGTGGACAGGTTGTCGTCTTAGTTCCGAACTTTCGTCTTCTCGATGTTCATCGATCTTACCAGCAGCGCAGTCTGCTGCCGCAGGCGGCAGAAGCTCTGCATTTTTCATGAGTTGAGAAAAATC
>DATKMV010000003.1:0-19898 GCA_035541695.1 Steroidobacteraceae bacterium | reverse complement strand
GTGCGCGAACACGTGGGCGGAGCCCGGCGTCGCCTTGAAGCCTCCGGTGCCCCAGCCGCAATTCACATACAAGCCGGGGACGGGAGTCTTCGCAATGATGGGTGAGCGATCCGGGGTCACATCCACGATGCCACCCCAGTTGCGCAGCATGCGCAGCCGCCGAAACATCGGGAAGAGCTCGCAAATCGCTTCGAGCGCGTGGTTGTCGATATGCAGGCCGCCGCGCTGCGTGTAGGACGTGTAGGCATCGGTACCGGCACCGATGACCAGCTCGCCCTTGTCCGACTGGCTGATGTAGGCGTGAATGGTGTTGGACATGACGACGCAGGGAAACACCGGCTTCACCGGCTCGGACACCAGAGCCTGCAACGGGTAACTCTCGAGCGGCAGCTGCACCTCCGCCATTGCCAGGATCACGCTCGTGTGCCCGGCAGCTGCGACGCCGATGCGTGGTGCGCGAATGGTGCCGCGGGTCGTCTCCACACCGTCCACCGCACCACTCGCATCGCGGCGGATGCCGGTGACCTCGCAGTTCTCGAGAATGTCGACGCCGAGCGCATCGGCAGCGCGGGCATAGCCCCAGGCCACGGCGTCGTGCCGCGCGGTGCCGCCGCGCCGTTGCAGTGCCGCACCGAGCACCGGATAGCGGATGTCGCCGATGTTCAGCAGCGGACAGAACTGCTGCGCCTCGCGCGGCGTCAGCCATTCGTTGTCGACTCCGGCGGCGCGATTGGCGTGCACGTGGCGTTTCGCCACCTGCACGTCGTGCACCGTGTGCGCGAGCATCATCACACCGCGCGGCGAGAACATGACGTTGTAGTTGAGCGTCTGCGAGAGATTCTCCCAGAGCTTCAGCGCATGGTCGTAGAGGGCCGCGCTCTCCGGGAAGAGGTAGTTGGAGCGGATGATCGTCGTGTTGCGCCCGGTGTTACCGCTGCCGATCCAGCCTTTTTCCAGCACCGCGATGTTGGTGAGGCCATGCTCGCGCGCGAGATAATAGGCCGTCCCGAGCCCGTGACCTCCGCCGCCCACGATGAGCGCGTCGTAGGCGGGCTTAGGCTCGGCGCGACGCCACTGTGGTTGCCAGCGCCGCTGGCGGGTGAGCCCGCCCCACAACAGCGACAGGCCCGAAAAGCGTTGCATCGTTTGATCCTGCGCGAGGCGCGCGCGCCGGCATTATTCTCCGCGCCAGCCGCCGCCGACGTGCACCCGCGCGCCCGGGGATTTGAACGAATCCGACATATGGCAGGAGAGGTCGAACGCGCTCCTCCCGGGCAGTCCCGGTGGAGCGCGTTCGCGAGCCGCTGCAGCCGTTACGGCCCGTCCGGCCGTCACGGCCCGCCGTTGCTATTTCTCCGGACCCCAGATCAGCGGCAGGTTCGACTGGATCTGCAGGTCGATCAGATTGTCGACCATGCTCTCCACCTGCACGAAGCGCGCGCCGAGCGGAGCGCCGAGGGCGGCACGGACCTTGTCGTACGTGTTGGCGACGAGGTCGATGCGCTTCTTGTGGAACGAGATCGCGCCGTTCACCAGCTCGTCGGCCTTGTTCTCGGTCATGTTGTTGTAGTTCTGCGCGTACGCCATGATGTTGCCCACGCGCGCATCGTTGAGCTTGGCGAGCTCCCGATCGTACTCCTTGTAGATCGGCCAGAACTTCTTCGCCTGCTCGTCGTCGAGGCCCATGGCCGCGCCCATGATCTTCTGCTTCTGTGAGCGCACGTCCTTGCGCAGGAGCTTGATCTCTTCGGCGAGGTTGTTCTGCTTGGAGGTGCTCGCCGACGCAGACGTTGCGGGCGGGGCCGCCGAGGTCTGCGGCGCCGACTGCGCCAGGACTCCGCTACTGGAGATCACGAGAACCGTGGCGGCGATTCCGCCACAAAAGACCGGACGCATCATGTGCAATGCTCCCTTTGTTGCTTCGTATGAACGAGAAAGACGCGGCGCGATGGTAACGCCAGCCGCCTCCGACCGCCATGGGACCGGGGTCCTACGGCGCCGAATCAGCCACTGGGCTCAGCGTGTGCGACTCCAGCGTGCCGATGTGGTGGCAGCCTTTGGCAGCGTACCACCACAGACCCGCTCCGAGAATCACCGCGATGTACACGAACGCACCCCAGGTGTTGTACCAGGGCGCGCCGTACACGGCCTCGCGCGGCCAGGCAAGGTTGAGCGCCATGCCGATACCCCACAGCACCGCAAGGATGTTGACCAACAGGCCCCAGCGGCCCATGGTGAAGTAGCCACCGGCGGCGAGATCCGCCGGCGGCCATTGCCCTCGCAGACGCTTGTGCAGCAGCGGCCCGGTCACCATCAGATACGCCAGATAGATCATGATGACCGCAATCGAGGTCAGCACGGTGAAGATCTTCGGCTGGCCGATATTGAGGACCAGGATCAGCTCCGCGATCACTCCGATGAGCACCGCCGGCACGATCGGCGTGCGCGTGCTGGAATTCACCCGTGCGAGCTTCTCGCCGAACGGTAGAGCGTTGTCGCGCGCCATGGCGAACGTGAGCCGGATCGCTGCCGTATGTACGGCGAGCGAGCACACCGTCACTGCGACGACGATGCAGATCAGGAATACCTTGCCGAGCGGACCCCACATCACCTGCTCGACGATGTATTGCAGGCCCCCGCCGCTGCTGCCGATCTGCGGATCCTTGAGGTTGGGCGCCGCCATGATCGCGAACACCAGAATCGCGCCACCGATGACGAAGGAAGCCAGGATGGCCCGCAGAATGGCCCGCGGGGCGGTGCGCCGCGGCTCGAGGGTCTCCTCGCCGAGGGAGCTCGCGGTGTCGAAGCCGTACATGACGTAGCCGGAGGCGAGCGAGGCCACCAGGAAATTACCGAGAAAGCCCCAGCTGCTCCCGGCGCCGTAGCCCTCGGTGGAGAAGAACACCTGCGGACCGCGCTGGATGTGCAGCGCCAGGAAGAAAGCGATGAGACACGCTGCGATCAGCTCGATGAAGACGCCGGCGCTGTTGATCATCGCCATCAGCCGCACGCCGAGGGCGTTCACGAGCGTAGTGAAGCAGATGAGCACCGAGCCGAGGACCACTGCATTGGTCGCGAAATCGTAGCCGCCCCTGCCATCGCCGACGATCTGGAACCCGCTCCAGAGGCGCGGCAGGTTCAGTTGCAACGCGAGCACCACCGCCGAGAGCGTCACGATGGAGGCGGTGAGCATGAGCCAGCCCGAGGACCAGCCGATGACCGGGCTGGCGAGGAGCTTGGACCAGTTGTAGACCGATCCGGCGATCGGGTATTTGGCGGCGAGCTCCATGAAGCACAATGCGACTGCGAGCTGACCGATGAGCACCATCGGCCACGACCACAGATAGGCCGGGCCGGCGGTTCCGAAGCCGAAGTAGAACAGCTGAAAAGTACCCGTCAGTATCGAGATGTAACTCACGCCGGCAGCGAAGCTGCCGAATGAGCCGATACTGCGAGCCAGCGACTCCCGGTAGCCGAAGTGCTCCATGCCGCTGTCGGTCGGTCCGGTCGCTTCGCTCTTAACCATCCACTTGACCCCCGCCGGCACCGAACTCATGATCGGTCCTGCGACTTGAATAGCCGTTCAATGGATCGGCTGTCAAGCGCCGGAAGACGCCACAAGATCCGGGAAATTCAACAATAACTCGCATGAGGAAGCTGCCTTGCGGGCAACACGATGCGACCGTGGTTGATGGCTGCGGAGGAAGCGATTGAACAGCCAATCAATCAGAGATGCTGCACACCGCAACGGGGCGACCCGGGATGAAGGTGAGGACGCGCGGCGGGTGCAGCTGATCGAGGTCACGATCGATAGTCTCGCCGAAGTCGGCTACGTCGGCACCACACTCGCCGAGATCGCGCGACGTGCTGGCGTCTCTCCGGGCCTGGTAGCACATTATTTCGGGGAGAAGGACGGGCTGCTCGAGGCCACTTTCCGTACACTCGCGCGCGCGATCGCGGTCCACATGCGCGCACGGCTCGCGCTCGCGCGCTCACCACGTGCACGCGTACAGGCGGTGATCGACGCCAACCTCGGCCCGGAGAACTTCGACAAGCGCACCGGCACCGCCTGGCTCGCCTTCTGGGGGCAGGTGCTGCACAACGAGGGACTGCGACGGGTGCAGCGGGCGTACCAGCGTCGCATGTTGTCGAACCTCCGCAGCGATCTGCGGCTCATGATACCGGGCGAGGCCGCGCGCAGCCTCGCGGCGATGATCGCCGCCATGATCGATGGCGTGTGGCTGCGCGCCGCGCTGTCGGACTGGCAGGAAGCCGACAGCGAGAGCGCGCGCGCGCTCCTGACCGCGTTCGTGGAGGGTCGCCTGCGCGAGCTGGCGCGTTCCGCAGAAGTGGACGAGGCTGGCGCGCGAGCCGTCACTCGGGCAGCGAGCGGCGCCGTGGCAGCGAGCGCCCCGGCAGCGAGCGGCGCCGTGGCCGCGATCCGGGTGATCAATCCGGCTACGGGCGAGTCGCTTGCCGTGCTCGGCGTGGACGGTACCGCACAGGTCGATGCCGCGGTGGCGAGGGCGCGGGCAGCGCAGAAACACTGGGCTGCGCTCACCGGAGCCGAGCGCGGCCGGATATTGCAGCGCGCCGCCGCGCTGCTGCGCGAGCGCAACGATGAGCTCGCCGAGCTCGAGACCCGCAACACCGGCAAACCGATCCAGGAGACGCGCGTCGTCGATGTGATCTCCGGCGCGGAGTGCCTGGAGTACTACGCAGGATTGGCGGCCGGTATCGCCGGCGAGCACCTCGATCTCGGATCGAAGGCGTTCGGCTACACGCGCCGTGAGCCGCTGGGTGTCGTCGCCGGCATCGGCGCCTGGAATTACCCGTTGCAGATCGCCTGCTGGAAATCCGCGCCCGCGCTCGCCTGTGGCAACGCCATGATCTTCAAGCCGGCGGAGCTCACACCGCTCACCGCGCTCAAGCTCGAAGAGATCTATCGCGAGGCGGGCGTGCCCGAGGGGGTTTTCCAGCTCGTGCAGGGCTATGCGCCGACCGGACGGCTCCTCACGCGCCATCCACACATACGCAAGGTGTCCCTCACCGGTGAGGTCTCGACCGGGAAAGCCGTGATGGCCGATGCGGCCGCCACGCTCAAGCAGGTGACCCTCGAGCTCGGTGGGAAGTCCCCCCTCATCATTTTCGAGGACGCGCAGCTCGAGAATGCCGTGTCCGGCGCGCTGCTCGGTAACTTCTACTCCGCAGGGGAGGTGTGCTCAAACGGGACGCGTGTCTTCGTGCAGCGCAGCGTGCGTGCCGAATTCATCGAACGGCTGCGGGCACGCACCGCCACCATGCGCATCGGCGACCCCCTCGATCCTGCGACGCAGGTGGGGGCACTGATCTCCGCCGAGCACATGCAGAAAGTCCTCGGTCTGCTGGCCCGCGGCCGCGCACAGGGCGCCCGCCTCGTGACGGGCGGCGAGCGGGTGACGGAAGGTGCGCTCGCGCGTGGCTGCTTCGTCGCGCCGACCATCTTCGACGGGTGTCACGATGACATGGACATCGTGCGCGAGGAGATTTTCGGGCCGGTGATGGCGGTGCTGGAATTCGACTCCGAGGAGGAGGTGATCGCACGCGCCAACGCGACCGAGTTCGGTCTGGCGGCGGGTGTGTTCACGAACGACCTGACGCGCGCGCATCGCGTGATCGCCCGCCTCGAGGCCGGTACCTGCTGGATCAATCACTACAACATCACGCCGATCGAGCTGCCCTTCGGCGGAGTGAAGATGTCGGGGCTGGGTCGGGAGAACGGCCGGGCCGCGATCGAGCACTACACGCAGCTGAAGAGCGTCTACGTCGCGATGGCCCCGATCGAGTCGCCCTATTGAGACGCGCGCTGCCATTGGCCCGATGGTGACGGAGGAGACCTTCGATTATGTGATCGTCGGTGCGGGCTCGGCCGGCTGTGTGCTTGCCGACCGCCTGACCGAGAGCGGACAGGACAGCGTGCTGCTGCTCGAGTACGGCGGCTCGGATCGCTCGATCTGGATTCAGATGCCGACGGCGCTCAACATCCCCCTCAACATGCCGCGCTTCGACTGGCGCTACTACACCGAGCCGGAGCCCAATCTCGATAACCGCCGCCTGCACACACCGCGCGGCAAAGTGCTCGGCGGGTCCTCCTCCATCAACGGCCTCGTCTACGTGCGCGGCAACCCGCTCGACTTCGAGCGCTGGGAGTCCGAAGGTGCGGCCGGCTGGGGATACGCGGACGTGCTGCCGTATTTCCGCCGCGCGGAGGCCTACGCCGGCGGCGCCGACGAGTACCGCGGGGCGGAGGGCAAGCTGTGCACACGCAAGGGCCTGCTCACCAATCCGCTGCACGACGCCTGGCTCGCCGCCGGACGAGAAGCGGGCTATCCCTTCAGTGCCGACATGAACGGATTCCAGCAGGAGGGCATGGCGCGCATGGACATGACGGTCGGGCACGGGCGCCGCTGCAGCACCGCCAACGGCTATCTGCGTCCGGCGATGCGGCGCTCGAACCTCACCGTGCGCACGCACGCGCTCGCGACCAAGGTGCTCTTCGCCGGGCGGCGCGCGGTCGGGGTGCGCTACCAGCGCGCGGGCGCTTCCGAGGAGGTGCGGGTGCGGCGCGAGGTGATCGTGTGCGGCGGTCCGATCAATTCTCCGCAACTGCTGAAGCTCTCCGGTATCGGCCCGCGTGCGGAGCTCGCCGCTGTCGGCATCCCGGTGGTGCACGAGCTGCCCGGAGTGGGAGAGAACCTGCAGGATCACGTGGAGTTCTATTTCCAGGTGGCGAGCCGCGAGCCGGTGACGCTGTACAAACACATGTCGCCGTGGCGGCGCGGCCTGATCGGGGTACGCTGGCTGCTGACGCACGGCGGGCTCGGCGCCAGCAACCACTTCGAGACCGGTGGATTCATCCGCAGCCGTGCGGGGGTGCGCTACCCCGACATCCAGTTTCATTTCCTGCCGCTCGCGGTGAGCTACGACGGCTCCTCGCTCGCGCAGGAGCACGGCTTCCAGGCCCACGTCGGGCCGATGCGCTCCCAGAGCCGCGGATGGGTCCGGCTGCGGTCGGCTGCGGCGACCGACAAACCGGTGATCTTCTTCAATTACCTGTCGCGCCCGGAAGACTGGGTAGAGATGCGGGCGTGCGTGCGCCTGACGCGCGAGCTGTTCGCGCAGCCCGCCTTCGCCCGCTACCGGGCGCGGGAGATCCAGCCCGGTGAGCAGGTGCAGAGCGATGGCGAGATCGATGCCTTCATCCGCAGGAAAGCCGAGAGCGCCTATCACCCGAGCTGCACCTGCAAGATGGGCCGGTCGTCCGATCCCATGGCGGTCGTCGACCCCGAGGCGCGCGTGCAGGGAGTCGAGGCGCTGCGCGTGGTCGATTCATCGATCATGCCCTCCATCACGACGGGCAATCTCAATGCTCCAACTATCATGCTGGCCGAGAAGGCAGCCGACCACATCCGCGGCAAGCCGCTGCTGCCGCGCTCGGATGCGCCGTACTACGTGGCGCCGGACTGGGAGAGCCGCCAGCGCTGAGGCCGCGCCACGAGCTCGCGCAGCGTGATCGGCTGGCTTAAACCCGCGCCGTTCGCGACGCCGCTGCCGCACTCGCAGGTGCCGGCCGCCTATCGCCGCCTGCGGCGGCAGGTGTTCGTGGGCATCTTCGCCGGTTACGCCGCGTATTACCTGGTCCGGAACAATCTCGCGCTCGCCATTCCCGACATGCTGCGCGAGGACCCGCAGTACAGCAAGGCCGCGCTCGGCAGCGCACTCACCGGACTCTCGATCGCCTACGGTCTGTCGAAGTTCCTCATGGGCTCGGTCTCCGACCGCAGCAACCCGAGGTATTTTCTGCCGCTCGGCCTGCTGCTCTCGAGCGGCATCATGGCCGCCTTCGGCCTGCTGCCGCTGCTGTCGTCCTCACTGGTCGCGATCGCCGTGGTGCAGGTGTTGAATGGCTGGGTGCAGGGGATGGGCTGGCCGCCCTGCGGCAAGACCATGGTGCACTGGTTCAGCACGCGCGAGCGCGGCCTGACGGTCTCCGTGTGGAACACGGCGCACAATGTCGGCGGTGCGCTCGTGGCGAGCTTCGCGCTCGCCGGCGTTGCGCTCTTTCACGACTGGCGTGCCAAGTTCTATTTCAACGCGCTCATCGCCGCGCTGGTGGCGCTCGCGGTGCATTTCCTGCTCGAGGACACGCCGCAGTCGAAGGGCCTGCCGGCGGTAGAGGAGTACCGCAACGACTTTCCGCCGGACTACAGCGGGGATCATGAGCGGACGCTCGGCTTCCGCGCCATCCTGTTCACCGCGGTGCTGCGCAACCGCTACCTGTGGGCGATCGCGGTGGCCAACGCCTTTTGCTACTTCGTGCGTTATGGCGTGGAGAACTGGATTCCTGCGTACCTCGAGACTGCCAAGGGCTTCTCGTTCAAGCAGTCGAGCATCGGCTGGTCGCTGTACGAGTGGTCGGCCATTCCCGGCACCATTGCCTGCGGCTGGATCTCGGACCGCTGGTTCGGAGGCCGGCGCGCGCCCGCGACGCTGCTCTTCATGGCGCTGACGATGGTGGCGATCATCGTTTACTGGCTGAATGGGGCGGGGCCGCTGTGGATCGACTACGGGGCATTGATCGCCATAGGCTTCCTCATCTACGGGCCCATCATGATCATCGGGCTCCAATCGCTCGACCTGGTGCCGAAGAAGGCGGCGGGTGCCGCTGCCGGCTTCACCGGACTGTTCGGGTACGTGTTCGGCTCGGCCATCGCCGGCACGGGCGTTGGCTGGATTGCCGATCGTTGGGGCTGGGGCGGGGTGTTCGCCACGATGGTGGCGTGCTGTCTGCTCACCATGCTCTGCAGTGCGCTCACCCTCGGTCACCGTGCGCAGAGCATGCCGCGCACGGCTCCTGCCGCGTCTACTCCCGGTAACGGGTGAGCGCGTCCCCCAGAGCCTCGCGCAACGGACCGAGCCAGGGCTCGTAGTGCCGCCACTGCTCGAGGGCCTCACGGTAGATCGGCTGACGCACCTGCTCGGAGCTCGCGGTACGGACGCTGCGCTCGGTCCTGTAGAACTCCACGCAGGCGGATTCGAAGGGCAGAGCGCAGTGCTCGAGGATGCGGCGGACGTTGCCTTCGAGATCGGCGACCACATCCTCGTACTGCACCCGTAATACCCGTCCCGGCAGCACCGCATCCCAGTGGCGCATGAGCTCGAGGTAGGTCCGGTAATAGCGGGCGATGTCCTCGATGCTGTAGGCGAACTCCTGCCCGTGGGCGAACAACTGCTTGAGGTTGCCGAAGCAACACGCCATCGGCTCGCGCCGCGCATCGATGACGCGCGCGTTCGGCAGCATGAGGTGGATCAAGCCGATGTGCCGGAAGTTGTTCGGCATCTTGTCGATGAAGCGCGCTTTGCCGCTGCGGTAGCTGCGGGTGTCGTGCAGGTACTTCTCACCGAGACGCCGAAAGTCGGGCGCCGCCATCTGCGCAAGCACTGCGGGGTAGCGTGGATCATCGAGCTGCCAGTCGCGGCCCTGGAGCTCGGTCACCAGGCGCGGTATGTCGGCGAGCTCGTGGGTTCCCTCAACCTGGCTGTGTGAGGCGAGGATCTGCTCGATGAGTGTCGACCCCGAGCGCGGCAGGCCCACGATGAATATCGGATCGGCCTGCGGCGCACCGCTGTCACGATGGCGCGCAAAAAGCTCCGGGGTGCACACGGCGATCTGCAGACGAGTGTTGAGCTCAATGACTTCCGGGCGGTAGCGGCTCGCCTCACGCTTGAGCGCGTTGCCGCGCGCGTAGTATCCGAACGAAGCGGCGTATTCCTCGCGGTCTTCGAGCGCCTTGCCGAGCGCGAAGCACAGGTGGTAACGGTCGATGGCGCCGGTGGCCGGGGCCGCCTCGGCGTTGCGCATCTGCCGGAGCTCTTCGTCCGTGAAGCGGTAGGTCTTGAGGTTGGCGAGGCTCCACCAGGCGTCGCCGAAGCCTTCGCGTGCCGCCGCCGCGGAGCGATACTCGCCGATGGCAGCGGCCTGCTGGCCGAGCGTCTTCAACGAGTGCGCGATCGAGAGGTGCAGCTCGGCCGGCTGCAGCGCACCGGGCAGCAGATCGCGGTACAGCTCGATGGCGCGCTCATGCTGGCCGAGTCCGACGAAGGTCATGGCATGCAGCGTGCGGTAATCGCGGTTCGCGGGTTCGGCGGCGAGCAGCCGCTTCACCTGTTCCCGGGCCTGCAGGTACAGATGCCGCCGGCAGAGCACCTGCGCGTACTCGAAGCGCGCTGCGCGATAGTCCGGAGCGAGGTCGAGCACCGCCTCGAGCAGCAGCTGTGCATCATCGAGCACATCGTGCTGCATGCCGACGCGCGCCAGCAGCCGCATGGCCTCGACGTGATGGCCATGCTGCAGGAGGAAGTCCCGCACCATCTTCTCGGCCGCTGCGAGCTCGCCGTCATGGAAGAGCGCCGTGGCCGTGACCACCGCAGCGGGCAGATTCTTGAGAGCCGCGACGTGCCCGGCCGCCTCACGGGCTTCCGCGGCCTGGCCCGTCATCCGATACAGTCCCTCGAGCATGTGCCAGCTCGCCGGCAGTGCCGGGTTGGCATTGACGCCGCGCAGGAAAGCCTCGATCGCTTCCGGGGCGCGCTTCAGTGCGACATAACAGTAACCGCGCTCCTGGTAGAGGCGGCTGAACCGCGGGTGTCTGCGCTCGAGCTCGGCGAGCGTCGCCAGCGCCGCCGCGGTATGCCCGAGCATGCGTTGCGCGACGGCCTTGAGGTACAGCGCCTCGCTGCTCTCGGGATGAGCGAGGAGCAGCGCATCCGCAGCGCGCAGCACCTCGGCGAACCGGCGCTCCTTCGCCAGCTCGCGAATCGGACCGATCTCAGTTTCGAGCGCCGCAGACATCGCTAAGCCACCCCGGCGGCAACCTTAGCGCGCCCGGGAAGGAAGCGCCTGTCTGACCTGGGCTTTCCTTGCTTAGAAACTGTATGCGAACGTGCCGTTGATGACCCTCGGCCTGAGCGGGGTCTGCGCGGTGATGAACTGCTGCGAGCTGATGAAGGTGCTGTGGTTCGAATTGGTCAGGTTCTCGCACGAGAGCGTGAAACGCCAGGCATCCTTCGAGACACCGACCGCCGCATCGTAGGTCGTGTAGGCCGGATTCTCGAAGCGCCCGCGCGAGGTGCTCACCGTTCCGCCGAGGTGGTAGGTCGGATTCGCACCGGCCTGCGTGAAGTAATGCGCGGTGTGGAAAGCGCCCGCCTGGATGAACGGCACGTATTCCTTGAGGTGCCATTCGTAGCGGCCGTGGAGGCTGAACTGCATGGGCGGGGCATCGGCGCTCGGGGAGCCGACCGTGCCGTACGGGTTCTGCACCGGCTGGCAGGTGACCAGGAAGAGATTGCAGGCGTTGGTGATCGGCTTACCGTAGCCAGGGGCCGCTGGATTGTTGACGAGCAGTGCCGGCGAGTTCTTCTGCTCGCTGCTGTTCCAGGCGGCTGCAGCCTGGAGCGTGAAGCCGTCCGTGATCTGCGCCTCCAGCTGCGTCTCGACGCCCTTGATCTCGAAGTCCTGACCGTTGGTGTCGTAGAACAGGTTGCCGACCACCCCGGGATTGAAGAACTCGATCTGCACGTTGTTCCAGTTCTCCTTGTAC
The DNA here is from genome assembly GCA_035541695.1 of Steroidobacteraceae bacterium. Classification (GTDB taxonomy): domain Bacteria; phylum Pseudomonadota; class Gammaproteobacteria; order Steroidobacterales; family Steroidobacteraceae; genus 13-2-20CM-66-19. The sequence goes on along the minus strand of DATKMV010000003.1, from coordinate 8,256 downwards.
AGCGCGCCGTTCCACAGCAGCCGGTGACTGAAAAATTCCGTCTTCCAGCCGATCTCGTTGTTCCTCAGGCTGTCGGAGGTATACGAGCGGGGAATGAGGTATTGCGCCGCATTGGGTGGCGCGCCAGTGCCGGGCGTCAACGAAATGTAAGCCTTCGGCGCATTGCCGTTCTGGTTGAAGCCGCCCGGGCGGAACCCCTGCGAGTACGTGTAGTACACCATGACATCCGGCGTCACGTGCCAGGTGAGATTGCCGCGGCTGCGGGTGCCCGTCTCGGTGTCCGAAAGACCGTCGTAGTCGAGGTTGTAGCTGTAGTACGTCGAGCCGAAGGCCGGTGCGGGGTAGGGATTCGGAGAGTTGGCGATGTAGCAGCCGTTGGAGGCGCCCGTCGCGATGACGCCGTTCAAGCCCTGCTGGAAGCAGCCAAAGCTCGAGAGCACGCTGCCCTTCATGGAGTTGTCGAAGCGGAACCAGCGGATGCCGCCGGTTATGGTGAGCGTCTTCGGAATCAGGTCGAAGTCCACCGAGGTGAAGAAGGCGAGCTGCTTCACCTCGCGCACCTGGTCCTGGTAGAAGGACGTGTTGTCGTCCTGCACACCGGGATACTTGACGGTCGTGCCGGGGATGGTGCCGACGTTCGAGAGGCATCCGGTATTACCGGGATCCACGCCTCCCGTGCCGCTCGAGGTGCAGGGCGGCAGCTCCTTGTACTTCCAGGCGGTCTGGTCGTAGAGCTTGTTCTTCTCCCAGAAGGCGCCGAGTATGCCGCGCATACGCCACTCATCCGGCGTGCTGAAGCGCAGCTCGCTCTGGAAGTGCTGGTTCTGCTCGGTCGCGTGCCAGGCCGCGCTCGGGGAGTAGCACTTGGATGTGGTGAGCGGAACGGTGCTGTAGCTTCCCGGACCGTAGCACTGATAGTAGTCGGCATACACGCCGCGGGCATAGTTGGTGTAGTCACCGGTCTGGTCGATGTGCCGCACCAGATAGCCACCGGTGTAGACGGCGCGAATGTCGCCGAACTTGCCGTTCACCGTCCAGGCCGTGCTCTCGAACTTGTCCTTGTTGTAGGCGGGGTTGAAGAGGGTGACCTGCAGCGGCTGCAGCGGCGCGCCGTCCGAGGCATAAGGCTGCTGGTAGAAGACGCCCTGCGACTGCATGTCCTGGTAAGACTGGGTGATGAGGAGATCCCAGTCGTCAGTGAACTTGTATAACACCTCCGCGCGTATTCCCTGGTAGGTCACCGGGTTGATGTTGTTGGACGCGATCAGATAGTTGTTCAATGCCGGACTGCCGGGGGGCACGCAGTAGCCGTTGTTCGGCTGGCCATCCGGGCATTGTCCGAGAGCGTTGGCCGGGTAATAGGCGAACACCATGCCGAGGTCGGTGTTCTTGCGGGTGAACGTGGCCGGCACGTTGTCGATGTAGCCGCCGCGGCGATCGTTGTAGATCACCGCGCGCGCCGCCAGGGTGTTCTCGATCAGCGGCACGTTCAGCACGGCGCTCACCGCAGTGTTGGGATCTCCGCCGGCGGTGACCCCGTAGGTCGCTGTCACGTTCGCCTCGGTGCGATCGAGCTTCGGCGCGTTGGTGATGTAGCGAATGACCCCAGCCTCGGCGCCGGCACCGAACAGCGTGCCCTGAGGTCCGGCGAGCACCTCGATGCGCTCGATGTCGGCCGCATAGATGTCGAGGTTACGGTTGGGCAACTGGCCGGACTGGTTATCGAGATAGATGGCGACGTTCGGCCACAGTCCCGTCGAGCCGCTGCCCTGACTCGCCTGCGAGCCCGCGCTCAGGCCGCGCATGAAGACCTCGTTCTGGCCCGGACCGTTGTTGGCGGAGGTCACGTTCGGCAGGTACTTGAGGTAGTCGTCGAAGGTCGTGACGTTCAGCTGTTGCAGCGTCTGTGAGGTGAGCGCCTGCATCGAGATCGGTACGTCCTGCATCTTCTCGCTGCGACGCTGGGCGGTGACGATGACTTCGGTGATGCCCTCGCTGGTCGTTTCGGTCGTGGCGGGCGCCTGCTCCTGGGCCCAGGCCCCCGCCGCGCTTCCGCTCAGAATTGCCGCAACCGCGTACGAAATCTTCGATTTCATTCTCGTGCCTCCCCAAACGTGGCATCACGGCTGCGCCGCCCTGCCTGCGGTCAGCCGATTGGATATGACGCCCCCACGTTGCGATTGAATATACACGTCACCTGGCTCGTATGCCTGCGTCCGAGCACATTTGTTGTTTTCCCACTACGGCGGGTTGTGCGCCGCGGCGGGCGCAATCGGGGGGGACGCCTATTCGAAAACCCGTGCACGCGCGTGGTCGCCGCCCGCAGCGCGCTGCGGCTGCAGGCGCCGGCTCGTCGGCGAGAGGCCATAGGCATCCTTGAACTGTCGCGAGAAGTGCGCGCAGTCGGCGAAGCCCGCCTCGTTGGCGATGTCGGTGACGGACCGGTCGGTGTTCTCGATCAGCCAGTTGGCGTAACGCATGCGCAGCTGGCGATAGAGCGATGCCGGTCCCATGCCGACATGCTGGCGGCACAGCCGCTCGAGCTGGCGCGCGGACAGGCCGAGCTCGGCGGCGACGGCTGCGACTGCGATCGGTCGCGCGAGGTTCTGCTCCATGAGCAGCAGCGCACGGCGCACGCGGGGCTCGCGAACGCTCTCTGAAAGTGGCGGATGGGGCTGGGCTTCGCTTCCCGAGCGGGTGCGATCGAACAGCAGCACCTGGCTCGCCTTCTGCGCGACGGCGGGCCCGAGGTGCTGCTCGATGAGATAGGTGGCGAGCGCCGCCGCACCGGCACCGCCGGCGCAAGTGATGCGCGGGCCGTCCGCAAGGAACAGCCGGTCGGCGATGACCTCATGGGTCGGAAAGGCCTCGAGGAAATCCTGGTAGTGGTACCAACTGACACAGGAGCGCCGTCCCCGCATCAGGCCCGCGCGGCACAGGATGAAGCTGCCGGTGCAGATCCCTATCAACGGCACCGGCGTTGCCCCCACTTCGCGCAGGTAGCGCGTGGTGATCTCATCGACCTGCGGACCCGCGTGCAGAATGCCGCCGATGACGACCAGATAGTCGAGCGTGTCCGGCGGCAGCAGCCCGTGAGTCGGCTGCAGCATCACTCCACAGCTTGCCGCGACAGGCTCCGGACGGCTCGCCATGATCGACCACTGCACGTGCAGTGGACGGCTGCGGTCGCCCTCATCGGCGGCGAGGCGAAGGTGATCGACGAATACGGCGAACGCCGAGAGCGTGAAACGATTTGCAAGCACGATGCCGACGCGTAACGGCGGCCGTGCGCCCCGGTCGGTGGAAGGGATTCGTACCATGCTTGAGTGTGGCATTGAACGCGCACTCAATGTTGTGGATGTTCCCGGCGCCGGTATATTCCACAAAGCACGCATGGCGTGCAAGAAATGACGTTAACGCAAGGAAAAAAGTCGAAATAACAAGACGCTACGGCACGGAAACGTTCGAGCATCGAACCCGGGGATGGTTTGAATGTGCGTTCAGGCTGCGGCTGCTCGGGCTGGCCTGAATTTTCCGGCGCAAACGACTGCCGCTGCGGGCTTTATGCCGTCCCCTGGCTCAACGCAGCACGGCCAGTCTTGCGAGATTGGCCTGGACGTCGGCGTCGTGACAGGCGCTGCGGGCATACCAGCGTCGTGCGGCCTCGATGAGCGCCGTACACAGGTCGAACAGCTCGCTGTCACGCGCCGGTAGATCTACGGAGCGCGACGCGCGGAAGCCGCGCGGGATCGACCGTGTATGGCGGCGAAGCTGCAAGCGCCGTAACGCCCGCATTGGCACAGGCTCTGCGTCCGAAGCCTGCGCAAGGCGCTCGATGAGGGTGTGCGTCAGCCGCTCATACTCGAGACCCTGAGCGTCGCGCTCTGCTCCGGGCGGTCGGACCCACTCCTCGCACCAGCGCTTCACCTGCTCAGGCGCAGATCGCAGCTGCGGATCGGCAAGTGCGACCGCGATGCGCGGCAGATCGAGCGCCTCGCGCAGTGCGGCTTCACGGTGCTGATCATCGAGCAGCTGCTCGATGTCGGCCAGGTACGCCGCGAACATCCGTGAGCTCGAAGGCGAGGCGGCACCACGGTAACGTGCGGCGCCGACCGTTGCGCCGGGCGCGGTGTTCGCGCGCCGGGCGCTTTCGTCGGTGAATTCATCCTGCATAGGTCAGCTCCGACCGCTCAGCTCGCCCGTTCCGGAGGTGGTGTCGCGGTGACCGTGGTGTTCTCGGGCGGCGCAGCCACCGCCGGCTCGGTTGTCGAGGCCATCGCTACGCGCACAGGTGGCGGTGCCGCTCTTGCCCTCGACCGCGCCGCCATTACGCGCTTCCTTGGCGACCGGCGCGCCACCGCGCGCGCAACGGTGCGCGGTCGCGTCGCGGCGATGCGCTGAGTGCGACTCCGGGACCGCCGCGCACGCAGTGGCCGCTTCGCTGCGCCCGATTTTTTCGTCCGTCTCGATCGGGCGGGGCTTCTCGCCTTGTCGGCCGCTCTGCGGAGAACGATGGTCCGCCGGATCCGCCTGGAGGCAGGCTTCGATGCATCGTCTTTCTGGGCGCGCCGTGCGCGCTTCCAGGCTTTGCGAGCCGTCGCCGCGAGCTTGCGGGCCCGTTTGGCCTCGCGTTTGGCCTCTTTGAGCCGCTTACGGGCGCGTTTGAGCTCGTCTTTTGCGATGCGCACCCGCTGCTTGGCGACATCGGCCTGGAGACGCACCCGCTCGAGGGAGCCGACGGAGGAGCTCCCTTCGCTGCCTGTCTTTTTCATTGGCGGCTCGTGAAGCGAAAGAACGCGAGTCTCACACAAGGTCGGGCGCGTTTCCACCCCCGGTAGTTATCCACAGAATTTGTGCATAACCATGTGGACAGGCACCGCGGCACGAGAGCAAACGCGATGCTTCCTAAGGGCTTGCGTCACAGTGCGTGCGTTTTGGCCAGGGCATTCGCCGCTTGCCCGCGAGTCACCGCGTCACTCGCTGCTGGCATTGAACATGGTGGCGGTCACGCGATTACGACCGGAATGCTTGCTGCGGTAGAGCGCCGCATCGGCGATCTTCAGAACGCGCTCGGCGAGGCGCCGCTCGCCGGCCGGCACACGATCGAGGCCACAGAGTCCGAAGCTCGCGGTCACCGCGATGCTCTGCCCGTCGCTCGTGAAGCTCGCCTGTGCGATGGAGGCGCGCAGCTTGCGTGCGACCTCCAGTGCAGCGTCGTAGCCGGTTTCGGGCAGGATCACCGCAAACTCTTCGCCGCCGATGCGGGCCACCCAATCGATCCCGCGCCGCAGCTGCTTCTGCAGGCGCGCGCCGAATTGCCGCAGGATCTGATCGCCGGCTGCATGGCCGAGCGAATCGTTGATGCACTTGAAGAGGTCGATGTCGCAAAGGATCAAAGCGAGCGCGCGGCCGTAGCGGGCGGCACGCTCGACCTCACGAGGAAAGTGCTTGCTGAAGAAGCGGCGGCTCGCGACTCGCGTCAGGTCGTCGGTGGCGGAGAGCTTGCGGTTCTCGGCGAGAGTGACGCGCAGCACCGCCTCCAGCTCAGCGATGCGCCGGGCAGAGGCGAGTCGGGCATCGAGCTCGCCCTCGGCGGCGTGCCGACCGATGCATTCGTCGGCGCCGGCACGCAGTCCGGCAGCCCGCGCGGCCGGCTCATCGAGCTCGGCGACATACAGCACGAACGGCGGACGTTGCGTCAGGCGGGCGCGCGCCAGGCGGATCAATTGCACACTGTCGGTGACGATGACTGCGCGATGCTCCGCGCCACAGCGCTGCAGCGCCTCGTGCTCATCCTCGATCGACTCGCAGTCGAGCAGGCCCGCAGCGATGCGCCGCTCGAGCTGCCGACGCAGCGAGACGTCGCGGCACACCAATAATGTGCGCGGCGGCGGCACGACGCGCAGCATCACCGCGATGCTGGCGGTGGTCTCCTCGTGGGTGACGGGCAGCCGTTGAGCGCGCCGCTCCAGGATGCGTTGTATGACCGTCGTCTGCCCGCCTGGTGGCACTGAACCCCCGCTCACGTTGCCGGCAATCGCCTCACCCGCAGATTACCGAGCGTCGCCGGAAAAATCGCGGGCGACGCCTCAAATGATGCGCAGCAGCAGCCGCGACTGCCGGCGCGACGTTATGATGGGCGGCATGGAGGCCCCGGGCATTACTCGACATCGCCGCCCCTTCCTCGCGCCCCTGTACCTGAGTGTGCTCGTGGCGATGCTGGCGGTCGCCATCGGCTGGGTCTTCTACAATCATGCGACCACGACCGTGGTGTTCCTCGTGCGCCCTGCAGGGACCCCGGCGGTCATCGACGATCCGCCGGTGTCTCCCGAGGGGGAAGCGCGCGCAGAGAGACTTGCGCGCATGTTCGGCGAAGACAGATCCGGAGCGGGACAGCTCGATGCCATCTATCGGAGCGACGACCGGCGCGCCGAGCAGACTGCGGCGCCGCTCAGCGCGCGCCTGCAGCGTGCGCCCACGACCTTCGCGGTCGCGGACGCCCGCGTCACCGCCGACCGCGCCCTGCACGAGCATGCGGGCGCCACCGTGTTCATCGTTGCCAGTGGCGCCGCGCTTCCGCAGATGGTGCACGAGCTGACCGGCATCACCCTCACTGCGGCACCCGACGAGGCCGATTTCATCTACGTGGTGAGTGTCCCCAGCATCGGCCGCGCTCACCTCTCGCGACTGCGATTGTGAGCAGTGTCGCTGCAGCGGCCCATCAGGTCGGGGTGCGCTCGCGATAGCTGCGCCCGGCGCTCAGGGCGACCGCGCGCCGGACGAATGCCTCGTGCTCACTGATGCGGAAGTTCGCCAGCACCGTAGCGCGGATATAGCGAGCCTGATCGATGAGGTAGGTGCCGCGGCGCACGCCGATCCCCAGGGGCCCGCGCAGGTCGTACATGGAGATGACGAACTTGTCCACATCCGACAGCAGCGTGAAAGGCAGTTGGTACTTTTCGCGGAAGCGGCGGTGGGTGGCAGGCCGCTGCGGACTGACACCGGCGACGTTGAGGCCGGCCTGCTGGATCTCCCCGTGCAGATCCCGCATGAGGCAGGCCTCGCGCGTGCAGCCGGGTGTGAAATCCGCGGGATAGAAGTACAGGACGAGGGGTCCGCGCCGCAACAGGTTGCTCAGCGACACGCTCTGATCATCCTGGTCCGGCAACGTGAACTCGGGCGCTCGCCCACCCAGGGGCAGCATGCTCTCCTCCCTTCAGCAAGCGGCGTTCGTCCCCCCGGGTCGGATGATAGCCGCATCGAGCGTCACGGTTAAAATCAGATTGGAGCCGTACCATCGCGTGCTAAAATCGCGCGCCGCAGCGTGGGCACGTGCTGCGGTTCCGATGGGGCGGTAGCTCAGCTGGGAGAGCGTCGCGTTCGCAATGCGAAGGTCGAGGGTTCGATCCCCTTCCGCTCCACATCCCCCCTTTCCAAGCTCGTCCACGAGAGTCCAGTTCAGGACTCTCGATGACAAAAAACACCTATAAAAATAGGCTTTTCGCAAGCGGCGATAGACGCGAGAAGATCGCGATAGACGAGCGCGGTTCGGTTTGAAGTAACCTGCAAGTCACGCCTTCCGGCGGCCGACTAGCGGTTGATCCGGGCGTCCTTCGTCGCGAGTCACGTCATTTACGGTGCACCGCGAGTATTCCTCGATCTCCGCGAGGCTGGGGAGACGTGCGGCAAGCATCGTGTGCTGCGGCTTATGCGCGTCACGATCGTCGGCTGGTCTACAAAGCCGACGCTGGGGCGGGAGCTCGCCCTCGATGCCATTCTGATGGCCGTCCGTCGGCGACGCCCGAAGCGCACGATCATTCATTCAGACCAGGGCTCGCAGTATGGGAGCGACGATTGGCAGCGCTTCTGCCGAACTAATCGGCTGAGGCCGAGCATGAGCCGTCGTGCTAACTGCTGGGACAATGCGGTTGCGGAATCCTTCTTCAGCAGCTTGAAGAAGGAATGCATCAAGAAGAGGATCTACAAGAATCGCGAGCTTGCCGTCGCGGAAATCGCCCAGTACATCGAGTCGTTCTACAATCGAACTCGTCGCCATAGCCACTTGGGTGGAGTAAGTCCCGAGCTGCGATAAGGAGCAATGACGGACGGTACTCCGCGACGCTGTTCGTAAAGAATGTCACGAACCACGTGTACTACACCGATGTCGAGGTTTTTTTAGCGGACTCTGGACTGGCAGTCCCACGCATACCGGCGTTGCGGTCATCGGTCAGCCGGCACGCGACGCATTGCGCTACG
>DATKMV010000002.1:0-28133 GCA_035541695.1 Steroidobacteraceae bacterium | reverse complement strand
CCGAAGCGCCCCGTGAGATCTCGTGCGAGGCGGGATGTGTGGCCCGTCCAATGCCCGAGTTCATGGCATGCCGTGGCGGAGTACGCATCGGCCGACGAGAACGCCTCGGGCCTCGGCATGGTGACCACATCGGGCCCGGGGGAATAGCACGCGAAGTCACCACCATGGCGCACGCTTGTGCCCAGCGTGCTGTAGACCTGCGTAATGGTCGGCGGTGGGGGCAGCGGCTCGGGCGCATTGCGCGCCTTGGGGAGCGCCACCCCCTCGGTTTGACCAAGCGCAAACACTGTGTAGACCTTCATGAGCAGCGAACTGCGCAGCTGCTCCTCGCCGCTATCGTCACGTGTCGTGTATTGCCGCTTGGCCCAGTAAACGACCTGCGTGCCGTGCTCGCCCTTGCGGACGTGACCGCCGAGCGCCTTTGCCTGGTTGTAAGTCAAGTAGCGCATGTCCGCGTCCTGCCGGACCCACAGCAGCGGCACGTTGATCCCGCGATAGGCATGCCCCGTTACAGCGTTCTGCGGAATGCCTGAAGCGCCGGCAGCGCGCAGTGTCCGCCACGGCCTGCGCCAAGGCGGGAGTTCACTGCTAAGTGCGTTCAGAATCGCAGCGGTGATCCTTTCGTAGTTGTTGCTCATGACGGCCACCCCGCGAGAAAGGGCAGCTGCGCGTAAACCTTCGCCAGCTGCGCGGCACGTATCCGCGCCCGCCACATAGCGAAACGATCCAGCCCGGCATGGCGCGGCGGACGTCGCTGCGCGAACGGTCCACACAGCACGAGATGCTCCGACTCCTCCTCGACGTGCTTTCGCACGGCGAGGTAGTCGGACCAAAACGCGGCCAGCTGAGATGCCGACAGATCCCGCGGGCTCAAGGCCGCACCATATGCAGGACCGCCCACCAAAACGAGATCACGCCCGCCCACGCCAGCGCGCCGATCAGCACGCTGAAAACGACGCCCTCGGCGGGCGCGAGATAATCAGACTGGGGCGCGGATGTGCCGCCGATGCGGCGGTCGCGTAGACTATCGTTAAGCATTGCGAGTCCTCCTAGTGGACTTGTGGTGCCAGAACCGGCGGGCGTCTGAACCACGCTCGCCGGTTCGCTATCTAACACCAACACAGTAGCACGTTACATGTGACGCTGCAAGCGCAAATGCCTATTTTTCTAGACTCTGCAGCGCAGGAGCTCCCGCCCTCCACCATCCCAACGAACAGCCCACCCGCACCAGCAGCACCCAACACCAACACCGCCGGCGCCGGATCCCACGGCGGAGAGCCTGCGGAGCAGTACCTTTCCCGCGAATGGGTCCTTCCGCTCGAGCCCTGGCTGCCTCATTTCGCCCCTTTACAGCCAGCGCCCCTTCGCCCAACGTTCACCAAAGACAAACGCATTTCCCGCGCGTACCCGGGGGCCGAGCCAACAGGCGCTGAAAAATATCGCCTACGCGCGCGGGCGCACCCGAGCCCCGGCAAGAGCAGACCGGCAAGCCGTGCCGCCGTGACGCCGCGTCGCCCAGCGCCGTGAAGAAATTCCGGCCCGGGTCCCCCGGCAACACCTTTTCCCAACACCCCCGGGGTACCTTTGCCTATTGGGGGTCCCAAAAAATTTTTTGAGCCTCGCGCCCGCACGGGAGGCCCTGCTAGACTTCTGACGCCGTGCGTATCGAGTTTCAAACCGCCTCCGGCGAATGGCACTCACTAGGCCGGTACGAGCCTGCAAGCCCGCAAGAGCTCCAACTTCTGCTCGATCATCGAGATGATCTTTATCAGGCCTTGCCGCACCTCCAACCCGGGACTTTGGCATTCGACATGATTGAGGTTTGCCGGGCAGAAGGGCACCTGAGAGTCCGGGTCGTTGAAGCGTCGTAGCGTCATGCAGGCGCACACCGAGGAGGCCGGCTGACTCACATGGACAGGCCGCCCGTTCCTGAGCCGCTAAAGCGCCAATTACGACAAGAGGCCGCGTTTGGCTGCTGTTTCTGCGGACACCCGTTTGTTGAGTTCCACCATATCGAGCCTTACCCCGCGAGCCTTCGTCACGAGGCTGCAAACATGATGGTGGTGTGTCCTACCTGTCATCACCAGTGCACTGTCGGCGCACGGACCGTGGAAGATCAACTCTTGGCGAAGCAGAGGCCGTACAACGCGGTGCGCGGCTACGCCAACGGCCAGCTTTGGACGCCTTCCAAGGTCATTGCCGTAGCCGCTGGCACCAATCTATTCGTCGGCGCCGGGTTCAAGTTTGTGGTGGACGACGAGCAGCTGCTGGAACTGCGCCGCGATTCTGCCGGACGGCTCTTGCTCACCGTGTCGCTTCGCGACGCCGACGACCGCGTGCTGCTGAGCATGGTAGATAACGAGTGGGTGACAGGGGATCCGCTGCCTTGGGATTTCGAGTACGGATACAATGTTGTCAAGCTACGAAGAGCGCAGCGCAGGGTAGCTCTGGAAATAGACGCCCGCGCAACTCCGGTCCAGATCACCGGCGAGTTATGGCGCAAAGGACAGCAATTCGGCGTGTCTGGGCCTAACCTCACATTCGACGGCGTATCGCGCATGCTGGCCTTCCGTGGGATAGCGTTCGTCGGCTCGTCCCTGACGGCGGATACGCGGACTGGAACATTCGGCATCAGGGGCTATGGGGGTCTCCAAACCTGCATGGTGGGACTCACATTTAAGCCGGAACAGGATTTGCGGCTTGTAACTGAGGCTTTCGAGAAGCTATGTAGGGAGGCGCCGGTCGATGGCGATGCGCAGTGTCCGTGCGGAAGCGGACTCAAATTCAAGGAATGCCATCAGCCGCCACCGCATCTAGATCGCTGAATGCGCCCCGGGCAGATCGCCGGTCCTGTGGGCTGCCAGACGGCCCGTACTTCCTGCTGCTTCGCGTACCTTCTCGACACTGGTTGGACCATCGCAGGGAGCGGCGGCAAACTTCGCTGCATGCCGTCCGTCGATCTCTCCGCGACTGAACTGGAAACCGCCGTACGAGCGTGCCGCGCCATGGCGCACCAGGAAGGCGCACGGGCAAAGACAATGGAGAACCTGACGACGCGGCCGCCGATTGAGGCTGCTGCGCAGCGGTACGCGGCACTGGCCGAGAAGTTTGAGAGGGCGCGCAAGAGGGCGTAGTCTGCGCCCGCGGCGACGAACGCGTTCTGAGGTACCCTCATATAACTTGTCCGCGAGGGTGCAACAATGAATCCAAAGAACAGGCTTGCTGCCTCATGGGCCTCGCTGCTCTGCCTTTTCTTCTTGAACAGCGCGCTCGCAGACGATAATCCAATCGAGCGGCTACAGCGTGCTCGGACTCTGCGCTGCACGTATGACGTTGAATCAACTACAGCCTTCAGGGCCGACGGGCGCAAGTTCACTACCGATCACGACGTCATGGTTGTGATTTACGACAACATCGACCTCCGGCACGGCACGGCGCGTGTGGTCTACGTGAAGGGCGTCGCCCCCGGCGCGGGCGATGTGGCTGTGCGGTGGAACGGCAATGCGCTTTCGATTACCGAAATCCCGGCTTCGACGCCGTTCCTTAGCAACGCAATACTCACGACAGTCTTCGCCAGATACGCGGAAGGCACCAAAGATTTTATTGCGCTCGACTCGCGCCATTCGTTGGCATTCATCGTGGTTGGGTCGATGTCATCGGGGACGTGCACGGAGCTTCATTAGACCAGTAAAGTTTCGAAGCATGCGCCGCACCCGCTCAACACGCTGCTGCCCTCCAGTTACATCCGACGACGACCTTGGGCGCGGCGAAGGCTCCAAACTCTTGAGGTCGATCCTTGAGTAAGCCGGCCAAGGTGCGGACGTTCGACGTTGAAGGACAGCCTGTGCGCTGTGTCGAGACCGACGACGGGCACCGGGTGTGGCTCTGCGATTGCGACAAGTTCAAGGAACGGGCCGCGAAGCACCCGGAGGGCTTCTGCGGACACACGGTGGTAGCCATCGCGCGCTGCATTGAGGACGGTTCAATCGAGATCGAATAGCAGCCGCAGCGTGTGATTTCGGCAAGCCGCAATGTCACCGTTACGTTGACTGGCCAAGCCATACATCTCACGCCCGGATCGCTCACCGCCAGCGTCTCCGGGCCCAGTCCGCCGACCAGTCTCAGACTGTTTTAGGCTGCGCGAAGCGGCTACTCGCAGCCCATCTCAGTGTTGTGATGGATGACCTGAATGCCAAACGCAGTATCCGTATTCGGACTCAGGACGGCCGCTACCTCCGTTACGTCGTCCGGCCTCGGCCTGAAGTTAAAATCGATGCTGCGGACTCGGCCCTCAGCGCGCACTTCAGAGCTGGTCTCCACTGTCGGTGCGCCGTAGCTCGATTTGAGTTCGCTCAGCAGCTCGAACAACGTGCCGATGTTCGCCTTGTAGTCGTGGCTTACCCAAGTGAGCCGGCCGTCGCAGAAGCTGGCGCCATACCCAATCTCGTCGGTGCCATTGGCGCCCCGCCGAAAGAACCACAGACTGTGAAAACGGGCGGTGTCAGTAGTTGACCTGCGCGCCTTATACCCATCCCGGCGCGCGACAGCCGCGGTCTGCTCCTCTGACATGCCGCTGCGAAAGCCCCAAGCATCGAATGCGTATGACTGACCAATCATCAACGGCAGCATGAGGAGTGGCGCGATCTTCATGAGGACTCCAGCGGGTTTGTTGCTCTAATGTGCCGCTGAGCCATGAGATTAGTCCGAAACACTCCACAGGTCACTTCCGCGCGCAGTCGCGTCATCCCGAGGGGCCTTCAGATCGGAGATACCCGCGCCGCCAAGCTCACCGCAGACCGTGCCTGCTCGCCGAGGCTTTTTTAACGCCCCGCGCGAGCCGGTTAGCAGCTAAACGGATCGATCCGCTGCGGTGTAATACGCCGTACACTACGGCGCGTGAATCCCAGCTATCCAGAAATCGTCTCGAGCATTGCGCTGCTTGTATCGGTCGGCAGCTTTGGAGTCGCTGCCTACAACGCCTACCGTGATAGACCGCACCTGAGAGTCACTAGCGCGTTCTACGGCGAGTCGGAGTGGGGGCCAGCAAGGATATCCGTGACCGTCATGAACAAAGGCCGCAGGCCAGTAATCCTTCGGCTGCTCGGTGGGAACAACAGTCAGGGCGAATATTCAGGGACATTTCTTGAGCATGACAAGGGCGGCTTCCGCCTTGGTGAGCACGAGAGGCACGACTTTTCGATCACGAAGGAAGGGGCAATCATGGCCGACCCAGATGCCGCCGACGAGCCCTACGTGCGGATGTGGATCGAGGATTCATTGGGTAATCGACATGCGATCCCTCGGTCGCGTGAGTACCTCGCCAAGCTCCATTCGTGATCTCGTGAGGGCGTAGCGCCTGATGTAAAATAATCTCGCGTCACCTGGCGCCCCTTTGGGGACGGCCCTCGATGAGCTTCCGCGATAACTGGTTACGTGGTCTTGTGATCTCAGCGCTCCAGCTGCTGGCCGGTGGGCTGATCTACAAGCAGCAATTGCAGCCGTGGGTGGAGAATCTCACCAGCCTGCCTCGAGACTGTCTGGTACGGATCGGCGGATACATCGTCGGGCTGTCCGTGCTCCTACTCGGGCTGTTGCGCGCTCGGACGCTGTGGCCGTGGGTTCAGCGGCACGCTCGACATCCTCGTGGGCGCGACGTCACCGTTGCGTTGACCGGTCAGGCCATGCATCTCACGCCGGGGTCGCTTCGCGCGGTGAACGTCAGCGATACATGGTCACTGGCCCCGCCCAGCCCGCCGAGCAGCTTCAAATTGTCCTGAACCATCTGACGGGCGCGGGTGCGCTTCATCGAGGGCTAGGGGCCTCGGGCTTGCCGGCTTGCGGGTTTCGTATCTGATTATCGGTTAAATCCGGCGAGACCATCCCCGGTCTCGTGGGACGTTACGCGGGCCAGTCATTGCCCTCGGCTTCAAGATGATCCTCGCCCCTCAAGAGCTCATCGACCTCACGCGAAAGGAGCGCCCGACCGCGCAAAAGCGCGAGCTTAATTTCTTGGGCATACCGGCGAAGGCCCGCTCCGACGGCACGCTCATCGTGTTGTGGGAAGACGTCCGGGCGACGCAGAATGTGCGCCCCGCCCGGCGGGAGCCGAAATTGAGGATGGATTGAACCGCCCTCGCAAGCACGACAAGCACCTCCCCGCCAGCGTCTACTTGCGCCATGGCGCCTATTACCATGTGCGCGCCGGCCGGTGGACCCGGCTAGGCAAGACGCTCCGCGAGGCGCTCGAAACCTACGCAGCGATTCAGGAAGCCCCCAAAAGCGGGATGGCGGAACTCATCGACCAGGCGATGGCGCACATTCGCCCGAAGGTAGCGAAGAATACCGCCAAGCAATACGACCTCGCCGCGAAGCATCTGAAGGAATGGCTGCAGGAGTTCGCCCCCGGCGAGGTCAAGCCGCGCGACGTTGCGGCCATGAAGCTGAAGCTCGCTTCCAAGCCCAATTGGGCGAACCGATGCTTGTCGCTGCTGCGGCAGATCTTCGACTACGCGCTCGAGCAGCAGATCGTCGAGAGCAATCCCGCGGTCGGGATCAAGCGGCACGCGGAGAAAAAGCGCACACGGCTGGTCTCCATGGGGGAGTACCACGCGATCTACGCCGCAGCCGGGCCCCGCCTGCAGGTGATCATGGATCTGTGCATCCGCACCGGGCAGCGTATCAGCGACGTGCTCAAGATCCGCCGCGCCGATCTCACCGACGATGGCATCCGATTCGAGCAGCAGAAGACTGGGCACAAAGGCGTCGTGGCTTGGACGCCGGAGCTACGGGCCGTGGTCGAGCGTGCGAAGACCCTCCACGGCAACATCCGCGCGCTGACACTGCTGCATAACCGTCGCGGCAAGGCCCCCGACTACAGCACGGTGAAGATCCAGTGGGACAAGGCCCGACGCGCTGCCGGCGTCGACGATGTCCGCCTGCATGACCTCCGTGCGCTCGCCGCGACCTGGGCGAAGAAGCAGGGCAAGAACCCCACCTCGCTGCTCATGCACTCGACTCCGTCGCAGACGGTGCGATACCTCCGAGACAAGGAAGAACCCCTGTCTGAAGGACCGAGTTTTGGACAGTCCAAAGACAGCGCCGAAAAATAGTCTTGAACGACAGTGACCTACAGCATACGCCGATGATGGCGCAGTACCTGCGCATCAAGAGCGAGTATCCGGAGATCCTGCTCTTCTACCGGATGGGTGATTTCTACGAGCTCTTTTACGAGGATGCGCGCCGCGCCGCCTCGCTGCTCGACCTCACCCTCACCGCGCGCGGGCAATCCGCCGGCGCACCGATTCCAATGGCGGGTGTTCCGGTACACGCGCTCGACAGTTACCTGGCACGGCTCGTGCGCAAGGGCGAGAGCGTCGCCATCTGTGAGCAGCTGGGCGAAGCCAACAGCCGCGCACCGATCGAGCGGAAGGTGGTGCGCGTGGTTACGCCGGGCACCATCACCGATGCGGCGCTCCTCGAGGAGCGTGCCGACACGCTCATCGCCGCACTGGTGCGCGAGGCGAGCCGCTTCGGGCTCGCCTGGCTGGATCTCGCTGCCGGACGCTTCACCGTGCTGCAGGGGGAAGGAGCGGGGGCCCTCGCTGCCGAGCTCGAGCGGCTCAAGCCGGCGGAGCTGCTCATCGCCGAAGGATCCGCCGATGAGAAGCTGCCGCGCACCGGAACGGCCGTGCGCCCGCGCCCGCCCTGGCACTTCGAGCTGGCGAGCGCCTCGCGTTTGCTCACCGATCAGCTCGGCACGCTCGATCTGAGAGGCTTCGGTGCCGATGAGCTGCCGCTCGCGCTGCGCGCCGCCGGCGGGCTGCTGCAGTACGTGCGCGATACGCAGAGGTCCGCCCTGCCGCACATCACGGCGCTGCACGTCGAAGAGCGCAGCGATGCACTGTCACTCGATGCCGCCAGCCGCCGCAACCTCGAGATCGATGGCAGCTTGAGTGGCGGTGCCGCCGCCACGCTGTTCGGCGTCATCGACAGTTGCGCGACCTCCATGGGTTCGCGGCAGCTGCGTCGCTGGCTCAATCGTCCGCTGCGCAGCCATCCGGCGTTACGCGAGCGCTACCACGCGCTCGGCGTCCTCATCGATCGACGTCACTTCGCTGTCGTGCGCGAGCATCTCGCGGGCGTCGGCGATATCGAGCGTATCCTCGCGCGCGTCGCCCTGCGCTCGGCGCGTCCGCGCGATCTCACTCAACTGCGCGCATCGCTGGGCCGCCTTCCCGAGCTGCGGCGCACGCTCGCCGGCCTCGACTCCCCGCTGCTGCAGCAGCTCTGCGCGCGCATCGCCGAGCATCCCGGGACGTTTGCCCTGCTGAGCGCCGCGATCGCGCTCGAGCCTGCGGTGCTGGTGCGGGACGGAGGCGTCATCGCAGAGGGGTTCGATGCCGAGCTCGACGAGCTGCGACAGATTGGGACGCACACCGAGGAATTTCTGCTGCAGCTCGAGCGGCGCGAGCGCGAGCGTACCGGCATCGCCGGCCTCAAGCTCGGATATAACCGCGTGCAGGGATTCTTCATCGAGATCGCTCGCCGCGACGCCGAGCGGGTACCGAAGGAGTATGTCCGTCGACAGACGGTGAAGGCAGCGGAGCGCTTCATCACCTCCGAGCTCAAGAGCTTCGAGGACCGGGTGCTCGGCGCACGCGAGAAGGCGCTGGCCCGCGAGCGGGAGCTGTACGAGCAGGTGCTGACGGAGTTGATCGCAACGCTCGTGCCGCTGCAGACCACCGCGGGCGCGCTCGCGGAGCTCGATGCGCTCGCGGCGCTCGCCGAGCGCGCCTGTGCGCTCGAGTGGAGTCAACCCGAGCTGACCGACGAGGCGCGCCTTGTGATCGAGGGCGGCCGCCATCCGGTCGTCGAGCGCTTCACTGCGGCGCCCTTCGTTCCGAATGACCTGCGGCTCGACGCTGCACGGCGCATGCTGATCATCACCGGACCCAACATGGGTGGTAAGTCCACCTACATGCGCCAGGCGGCACTCATAGCAGTCCTGGCGCACATCGGCAGCTACGTGCCCGCCGATCGCGCTCTGCTCGGCCCGCTCGACCGGATATTCACCCGCATCGGCGCCGCGGACGACCTCGCCGGGGGTCGCTCGACATTCATGGTCGAGATGACCGAAGCCGCGAACATACTGCACAACGCCACCGCACAGAGTCTCATCCTGCTCGATGAGGTCGGCCGCGGCACGAGCACCTTCGATGGCCTGTCGCTCGCCTGGGCGATGGCGCGCGACATCGCCACCCGGGTACGGGCCTTCACGCTGTTCGCGACGCACTACTTCGAGCTGACTACGCTCGCAGCCGAGGTGGAGGGGTGCGCGAATGTGCACCTCGATGCGACCGAGCACGGCGAGACGATCGTGTTCCTCCACTCGGTGAAGGATGGACCCGCGAACCGCAGCTACGGGCTGCAGGTGGCGCAGCTTGCCGGCGTGCCGCTCGGCGTCATACGCGAAGCGCGCCGTTACCTCGAGCAGCTCGAGTCCGAGCGCGACCGCCAGCGTGCGATGGGCGCCGGTCGGGACCTGCAGACGGCGCAAACCGAGCTGGCCTTGTTCAGTCCCCCGCCCGATGAGCTGCGGGTATTCCTGCGGGAGGTCGAGCCCGATCAGCTCTCTCCGAAGGCTGCGCTGGAGATCCTCTACCGGCTGAAGATGCTGCTGCGCTGACGCTGAGGCCGTGACTACTGCGGCGGATGGGAGAAACGCCCCTGTGTCAGGAACAGCCCCGTCTGGTGCGCGACCGGCGCTGAGACGAGCATGCCGAGATGGCTCACCGGCAACACGATGTGGTCGGTCGCGCCCGGCATGCAGGTCTCGCTCACGGCGATGGTGCCATCATTCTCTTCATCGAAATGCGCGATCAGCTGGCCGAGGCCGAGCCGCTGCGTACCGGCCACGATGCCGAGCGCCCGCGGGGAGGTCCAGCGCCGCTCCTGCGGTCGCAGCAGCTCCTCGGCTACCGACTGGCCCATCAGGTGCGCGATCGGCGCGAAGCGGGCCGCACGCTCGGCTGCTCGGCTTCCAACGCTCGGCGTGCCGAGGAATACCACCCGCCCGGGAGGCTGCACGGGGAAGCGCTCGAGAAAACGGTGGATCACGAGGCCACCGAGACTGTGACCGATGAAGTGAACCTCCGGCGCCGCCAGGGCGCGCACGAACTCATCGAGCTGCGCGGCGATCGTGCCGATGCCCGCAGCGACCGCCGAGTAATGGAACGTCTGGAGCTTCAGGTCGAACTCGTGAGCGAGGCGCGACTTGAGAACCAGCGATTCCTCGCCCGGCATCCACAGGCCGTGCACGTAGACGACCGCGCTCAAGGCGACGGCCGGCGCACCCGTATATGGAGCTCGCGCAGTTGCGCCTCGCTCACCTCGGTCGGTGCGTCGGTCAACGGGTCCGCTGCGGTCTGAGTCTTCGGGAATGCGATGACCTCGCGGATGCTGTCCGCGCCTGCCATGAGCATCGCGAGGCGGTCGAGGCCGAAGGCGATCCCCCCATGCGGTGGAGCGCCGTACTTGAGCGCATCGAGCAGAAAGCCGAACTTCGTCTGCGCTTCCTGCGCGCCGATGCCGAGCAGCTCGAACACCGTGGATTGCAGCTCCTCGCGATGAATGCGCACCGAGCCACCGCCGATCTCCGAGCCATTCAGCACCATGTCGTAGGCTTTGGCGAGCGCCGCTGCCGGCGCGGCCTGCAGGGCCGCGGCATCCTCATTCACAGGAGCCGTGAAAGGATGATGCATGGCGACCCAGCGCCGCTCCTGTGGATCCCACTCGAACATCGGAAACTCGGTCACCCACAGCGGCCGCCAGCCTTCGGCCACGAGCTTCAGGTCCTGCCCGACCCGCAGGCGCAGCGCCCCGAGCGCATCGCTCACCACCTTGCTGCTGTCCGCGCCGAAGAATATGACGTCGTTGTCCGCCGCCTGGGTGCGCTCGAGGATGCCGGCGAGCGCCGCATCGCTCAGAAACTTGGTGATCGGCGACTGCAGTCCATCGCGCCCGGCGCCGCGCTTATTCACCTTGATGTACGCCAGGCCCTTGGCGCCATAGCGCGCAACGAACGCCGTGTACTCATCGATCTGCGAGCGCGGCATGCTGCCGCCGCCCGGCACGCGCAGCGCCGTCACTCTCCCCTGCGCGTCCTTCGCCGGCCCGGCAAATACCTTGAAATCGCAATCCCGCACCAGGTCGGCGACGTCGAGGAGCTCGAGCGGATTGCGCAGGTCCGGCTTGTCCGAGCCGAAGCGCCGCATCGCCTCCGCATAGCTCATGCGCGGGAACGGATCGGGAAGCTCGGCGCCGAGCACCTCGCGGAAGAAATGCCGCACCAGGCCTTCCATGAGCGCCATGATCTCGCCCTGCGAGAGGAAAGAGGTCTCGATATCGAGCTGGGTGAACTCCGGCTGGCGGTCAGCGCGCAGGTCCTCATCGCGAAAGCACCGCACGATCTGATAGTAGCGATCGAAGCCCGCGATCATGAGCAGCTGCTTGAAGATCTGCGGGGACTGCGGCAGGGCGAAGAACTTCCCCGCATGCGTGCGACTCGGCACGAGATAGTCGCGGGCTCCCTCGGGGGTCGCCTTGGTGAGCATCGGGGTCTCGAGATCGACGAAGCCGTGTGCATCGAGGTAGCCGCGCATCGAGCGCGTCAGCCGGTGCCGCAGCCGCAGCCGCTGGCTCATGACCTCGCGGCGCAGATCGAGGTAGCGGTAACGCAGGCGCACCTCCTCGCCCACCTGCTCATCGAGCTGGAAGGGCAGCGGCTCCGAGCGGTTGAGGAGCTCGAGCTCGGAAGCCAGCATCTCCACTTTTCCGGAGGCGAGGTTCGGGTTCACGGTGCCCGCCGGCCGTGCGCGCACGCGCCCCCGCACCCGCAGGACGTACTCGTTCCGCAACCGCTCCGCCTCGCGAAACACCTCGGCGGCGGTCGGATCGAACACGATCTGCAGCAGGCCTTCGCGATCGCGCAGGTCGACGAAGATCACCCCGCCGTGATCGCGCCGGCGATGGACCCAACCGGCCACCGAGATCTCCTGGCCGATGAGCTGCTCGTTGACGTCCCCGCAGTAATGTGAGCGCATAGGGCGCGCGATGTTACGGAGGGTCCCGGAGAGCCGCAACCCGCGAGGCTCAGCCGCCGCTCATCTCCAGCACGGCCGCCCCCTGGATCGCGCCGCTGCGCAAGCGCTCGAGTGCCGTGTTCGCGTCGCCGAGCGCGAAGCGCTCCACGGTCGCCGACAGCTGCAGACGCGTGGCGACCGAGATGAACGCCTCGCCGTCGGCACGGGTGAGATTCGCGACCGAGGCCACCGAGCGCTCGCCCCACAGCAGCCGATAGGGAAAGGCCGGCACATCGCTCATGTGGATGCCGGCGCACACCACCTGGCCGCCCGGCCGCACCGCGGCAAGCGCGGCCGGAACGAGCGCCCCGACCGGAGCGAACAGGATTGCCGCATCGAGCTCGAGCGGTGGAGGCTCGCTGGATGCACCCGCCCACACGGCGCCGAGCTCCCGGGCGAAGGCCTGCCCACTCCGATCTCCCTCGCGGGTAAAGGCGAACACCCTGCGGCCGTCGGCGCACGCAACCTGCGTGAGGAGGTGGGCGGCTGCGCCGAATCCATACAGACCGAGGTTCACGCCATCGCCTGCCTTTCGATAGGCGCGATAGCCGATGAGTCCGGCACACAGGAGTGGTGCCAGCGAGGCGGCTGGCGGGCCGGCCGGAAGCGCGAGGCAGTAGCGCGCATCGGCGAGCACCTCTTCGGCGTAGCCGCCATCGCGGGTGTAGCCCGTGAAACGAGCCTGTGGGCAGAGGTTCTCGAGCCCTGCCCGGCAGTACCGGCAGGCCCCGCAGGTCCAGGCGAGCCAGGGCACCCCGACACGCTGGCCCACGGCGAAACGCGTCACCTCCGCGCCGCGCTCCCGCACGACTCCGACGATCTCGTGGCCCGGAGTGATCGGACAATGGGTGTCAGGAAGCTCACCCTCGAGGAGGTGCAGATCCGTGCGACAGACGCCGCAGGCCTCCACCCGGATGAGGACCTCCGCGGGACCCGGTGGCGCGAGCGTGACCTGCGAAGCTGACAACGGCGCTCGCGGCGCCAGAAGCCGCATGGCGTGCACGCTGCCTCAGGCCGCGGGCTTGGCGAGCGAGGCGGTGCGGGGAGGCGCCTGCGGCACGACGATCCCGCAGGTGATGATCATCTTCATGGCCGCGTCGACCGACATGTCGAGCTCCACCACCTCGCGGCGGGGCACCATCACCAGGTAGCCGGCGGTCGCGTTGAGAGCCGAGGAGATGTAGACCGCCACGTGTGGCTCCTCTAGGCGTGCGCTCACCGCCGGCACATCCTCCGCCGTGAGAAAGCCGATGCTCCAGACCCCCGCGCGTGGGTACTCGATCATCACCACCTTGCCGAAAGCATTGGACTGCGAGAAGACGCTCTCCGCGAAGCTCTTCACCCCGCCATACACCGTGCCGATCACCGGAATGCGGTTGACCAGCTCCTCCCCCCACGCGATCAGGCGATGCCCGATCAGGTTGGTCACCAGCAGGCCCGTGAGGAGCACGACGATGAGTGCGAACACCGCGCCGAACCCGGGCAATGGGAAGCCGACGAGGGCCTCCGGGCGGTACGCGGGCGGCAGGATCTTCAGCGTGAGATCCATCAGCCGCAGCATGAAGTCCACTACCCAGACCGTGGCGAGGATCGGCAGCCAGACGAGCACGCCCGCAACCAGGTAGCGTCGCAGGCTGCGCCTCCTCGTGACGCCGTGAGTGCTCATGAGAGATTACCGCCGCTTCTTGCGCGCTTTGTTGCCGCGCGGCGCGCGCGCGGGCCGCCGCGCCGCACCGCTGCGTGGCGTCGCGCGATGCCGCGTTGCCACCGCTGCAGTCGAAACCGACTTTGAGCTCTTGGCCTCGGCTGCCGCAGTCTCCTTGCTCTCCTTGGGCGCAGTGCCGGCCGGCTTCGGCTCGGCGCTCTCGGACTTGCTCTCGCTCTTCGACTCCTCTTTCTCGGCGCCGAGGAGGTTGCGCTTGGTCTCCTTGTCCGACTTGAAGTCGGTCTCGTACCACCCCGCTCCCTTGAGGCGAAACACCGGCACGGACAACAGCTTCTTCAGCGCGCGCTTGCCGCAGGAAGGGCAGCGCGTGAGCGGCGCGTCGCTGATCTTCTGCATCACCTCGGTGTAGTACTTGCAGGACCTGCACTCGTATTCGTAGAAAGGCATGAGCTCTCTTGCGGTTGTGTTTATGCGGAGATTATAGCCAAGGTGCCGCGACCATGAGTCGCCGCGCGCTCGCGCCTCACGCCCGGGCGGCGCGCCGCTCATCCGCCTTGGAAAACAGGAGCTGTCCGCCGCGCGCGCTGACGTGGATGCGGTCACCCGGGACGAACTCCCCTTCGAGGATCCGCTGCGCCAGAGGATTCTCGATCTGCTGCTGGATGGCGCGCTTCAGCGGTCGCGCACCGTACACCGGATCGAACCCAGCCTCACCGATCAGGTCTCGTGCCACATCATCGAGCGTGAGATCCATGTTGCGCTCCTGCAGCCGCTTGCGCAGGTAGATGAGCTGGATGTCCACGATCGCGCGGATCTGCTGCGTGCCGAGCGGGTGGAACACGACGATATCATCGATGCGATTGATGAACTCCGGCCGGAAGCTCTGCTGCACGATCTCCATGACCGCGCTTTTCATCTTGGCGTAATTCTTCTCGCCGGCGTACTCCTGGATGACCTGCGAGCCCAGGTTGGAGGTCATGATGATGACGGTATTGCGGAAGTCGACGGTGCGGCCCTGGCCATCGGTCAGACGCCCGTCATCGAGCACCTGCAGCAGCACGTTGAAGACATCCTGATGCGCCTTCTCGACCTCATCGAGCAGGATCACGGAATACGGCCGGCGGCGCACCGCCTCGGTGAGGTAGCCGCCCTCCTCGTAGCCGACGTAGCCGGGCGGCGCTCCGATCATGCGCGCGACCGAGTGCTTCTCCATGAACTCGGACATGTCGATGCGGACGAGCGCGTCCTCGGTGTCGAACAGGAACTCCGCCAGGGCCTTGCAGAGCTCGGTCTTGCCGACGCCCGTGGGGCCGAGGAACAGGAACGACCCGTTCGGTCGGCGAGGATCGGAGAGGCCTGCCCGTGATCGGCGGATGGCGTTCGAGACGATGCGCAGGGCTTCGTCCTGCCCGACCACGCGCTTCCCGAGTGCGTCCTCCATGTGCAGAAGCTTCTCCTTCTCGCCCTGCAGCATCTTCGCCACCGGAATGCCGGTCCATTTGGAGACGACTTCCGCGACCTCTTCCTCGGTCACCTTGTTGCGCACCAGTGTCGGTGCCTTGTCTTCGGCCACCTCGGCGGCACTCAGCCGCTTCTCGAGCTCCGGAATCTTGCCGTACTGCAGCTCTGCCATCCGCCCGAGATTCCCGGCACGCCGCGCCGCGTCGAGCTCGAGCCGCGCGCGATCGAGCTCCTCGCGGACGTGCGCACTGCCCTGCACGGCGGCCTTCTCGGCCTTCCAGACCTCCTCGAGGTCCGCGTACTCCTTCTCGAGAGCGCGCAGCGTCTCCTCGAGCGTCGCCAGGCGCTTGCGCGAAGCCTCGTCTTTTTCCTTGTTGAGCGCCTCCTGCTCGATCTTCAGCTGGATGATGCGCCGCTCGAGCCGGTCGAGCGCCTCGGGCTTGGAGTCGATCTCCATGCGGATGCGCGCCGCGGCCTCATCGATGAGATCGATCGCCTTGTCCGGGAGCTGCCGATCCGCGATGTAGCGGTGCGAGAGCGTGGCGGCCGCCACGATGGCGGGATCCGTGATCTCGACTTTATGGTGCACCTCGTACCGCTCTTTGAGTCCGCGCAGGATCGCGATGGTGTCCTCGACCGAGGGCTCATCGACCAGCACCTTCTGGAAGCGGCGCTCGAGCGCCGCATCCTTCTCGAGGTATTTGCGGTACTCATCGAGCGTGGTCGCGCCGACGCAATGCAGCTCGCCGCGCGCGAGCGCGGGCTTCAGCATGTTGCCGGCGTCCATGGCACCCTCGGCCTTGCCGGCACCGACCATGGTGTGGAGCTCATCGATGAACAGGATGATCTGGCCCTGCTGCTTGGCGAGATCGTTGAGAACGGCCTTGAGGCGCTCCTCGAATTCCCCGCGGAACTTGGCTCCGGCGATGAGCGAGCCCATATCGAGCGCGAGGATGCGCTTGTCCTTGAGACCTTCGGGCACCTCGCCGTTGACGATGCGCTGCGCGAGGCCCTCGACGATCGCCGTCTTGCCGACGCCGGGCTCGCCGATCAGCACCGGGTTGTTCTTGGTGCGGCGCTGCAGCACCTGTATGGTGCGGCGGATCTCGTCATCGCGCCCGATGACCGGATCGAGCTTGCCGGATGAGGCGCGCGCGGTCAGGTCCACGGTGTATTTCTCGAGCGCCTGGCGGCTTTCCTCCGCGTTGGCGTCGTTCACCTTCTCACCGCCGCGCACTTCATCGATCGCCTTCTCGATGGCGCCGCGCACCACACCCGATTCCTTGAAGACCCGCGCGAGGGCGCGGTCCTCGAACGCGGCCAGCACGAACAGCTCGCTCGAGACGTACTGATCGCCGCGCTGCTGCGCGAGCTTGTCGGTGACATTGAGGACCCGGTTGAGGTCGTTGGAGATATGGATCTCTCCGGGAGTCCCCTCGACCTTCGGCAGCCCATCAAGGAGCGCCAGGACGCCGGAGCGGAGCTTGTTGACATCTGCGCCGGCCTTCATCAGCAAGGGGCGGACCGAGCCACCGGTGCTGTCGAGCAGTGCCAGCATGAGGTGCGAGGGCTCGAGCAGCTGGTGGTCGCGACCGAGGGCGAGCGACTGGGCATCGGCCAGCGCCTGCTGGAACCGGCTGGTGAGTTTGTCCATGCGCATGGAGATTCGCCCTCAGGGGGAATGCCCGATTCGTGGGGGTAAAACCACAAGGTTCAAGGGCTGCGCCGTGGAGCGCGCCCTCGAGGCTTAGGGTATTCCTTGGGGCGCCGGGGCGCGACCCGTCGCTAGGACGTGCGGTCCCCGAGGCTGAGCAGGGGGCCGATGAAGCGCTGGTAGTTTCGCCAGCGACCGCTCGAGCGGCGGTAGATCTCCTGCCGCACCTGCCAGAAGCTGGCTGTCATTACCGGGCGCTCGGTCTTGTTGAAATCCAGACACCGCGCATCCCACTCGAGGCCGAGAAAGTCGAGCATGCGCCGCGTCCAGGTCGCAGATCGGCCTCATCGAGCGGCGCGAGGCGACGCGACACAATCTCCTCTGCGCGCTCGAGCCAGGCCGCGTCAGCGGGGGTCATGCGGCGAAGCCTCGCAAGTCCCGCCCAGGCGGCCGCTGAGTGCGGGTCGACCTCGATGGCTCGCTTGAAGAGCGTCTCCGCCTCCGCGAACCCGCCCTCGGGTCCTGCGATCTGCGCAAGGCCCATGAGCGCCGCGACATTGCGTGGCTCGCGCTTGCGCACGCTCTCGAGCACCGCACGCGCCTCCCGCCAGCCATTGGCCAGCAGCAGCGTCGCACTCAACTGCAGCTGCGCGTCGGTGGTCGAGCTCGAGCGGGCGCGTGCGTCGACTCGTGCACGAACGCATCCGCCAGCGCCGCGCCGACTTCGCTGGCCTTCTCCGCCTTGAGCAGCCTCATCAGCATGATCGAAGACCCATCCGGCCGTCTTACATTCGATGACGACGCGTAGCGGCTTTGCTACAGGCGCGCTACTGCCCGGTGAGCCACTCCGCGCCGGCAATGACGGCGATGCCCGCAGCGATCAGCAGCACCTGGATGGCGCTGGTGCGCGGATCGGCGCGCCGATGCAGTCCGGGTATCAGGCCGGCGACTGCGATATACAGGAAGCCGGCGGCGGCAAACGCGAGCGCGTACGGCAGCGCGCGTTGCGCATCGCGAAATGCGTAGTAACTGACGAGTGCGCCGATGACCGAGGCGATTCCGGTCGCAAGGTTGAGCAGCAGCGCGCGCCTGCGGGAGAGTCCCGCCTGCACCAGAATGGCGAAATCACCGACCCGATGCGGGATCTCATGGACTGCAACCGCGAGCGTGGTGAGCACACCGAGCTGTACGTTGCCGAGAAAGG
The DNA here is from genome assembly GCA_035541695.1 of Steroidobacteraceae bacterium. Classification (GTDB taxonomy): domain Bacteria; phylum Pseudomonadota; class Gammaproteobacteria; order Steroidobacterales; family Steroidobacteraceae; genus 13-2-20CM-66-19. The sequence continues at coordinate 10,008 of DATKMV010000002.1, read as the reverse complement.
CCGCGGCAATGAGCGCGCCATCGAGCGCGTTGTGCAGGCTGTCGCCGACCAGCACCAGGACTCCGGAGGCATGATCGCGTGCGCTGCCCGCGCCGGCGCCATGCGCGTGGGCGTGCCACCACAGCACCAGCTTCTCGATCACAAAAAATACCCCGAGCCCGGCGATGAGCGCGAGACCGATGCGATGCGCGCCCGCGACGCCCGCGCCCGCCATGGCGTCCGGCAGCAGCGCGAGCAGCGCGGCGCCGAGCAGCGCGCCGGTCGCGAAGCTGACGAAGTGCGGAAGAATGTGCACGCTGCGCTCCTCGCGCACCAGCAGGAACACGCCGGCGAACGCCGCGCTCGCGATGCCGCCGAAGGCCGCCGCGAGCAGCACGATGGCGAGCAGCGGCACCGCTACGACTCGCGCCAGATGAGCGCCGCCATCCGCCCGCAGCGGCCGTCGCGGCGAAACGAGAAAAAGCGCGCCGCGTCGGCGTAGGTGCACCATCTGCCGCCGAAGATCGCGGCGACTCCGAGCGCGTGCAGGCGTCCTCTCGCGAGGCTCACGAGGTCGCACTGCCAGCGCCCGCGGGCGTTCGGCTCGAAAGCCTGCGCGGCGCTGGCATCCAAAGAGAGGAAAGCACGGCGCACCTCCTCACCGACCTCGAAATGCGCCTGGCTGATCGCCGGGCCGAGCCAGGCGATGAGTCGCTCGGGCGGGACCGCGAGGGCTTGCACCGCGGCTTCGAGCACGCCGCCGGCGAGGCCGCGCCACCCCGCGTGCGCTGCACCGACCGCGGAGCCATCGCGCGCGGCGAGCAGCACCGGCAGGCAGTCGGCAACCTGCACCGCGCACACGCGGCCCGTGACGCGGGTCATCGCCGCATCGGCCGCGCGGCGCGCGGCGCGCGGCGCGGCGTCGAGGTCGAGCACCTCGATGCCGTGTACCTGCTCCATCCACTCCGGTTCCGTCGGCGCAGCCAACGCGGTCCGGATGAGCCGGCGGTTCTCCAGGACAGACTGCGCGTCATCGCCGACGTGCGCTCCGATGTTCAGGGTATCGAACGGGGGCGCACTCACTCCGCCGCTGCGCAGCGTGAAGGCGGCGCGCACACCCGGCGGTGCCGGCCACTCCGGCGTGAGGACGGCGAAGCGGTTCCGCGGCGCGTCGGTCATGCGGCCTCCGCGGCGAGCATCTCGATGAGCTCTTCCATGTCCTTCGGCAGCGGCGCCTCGAGCTGCATTTCCTTCCCGGTGAGGGGATGCGCGAGAGCCAGGCGCGCCGCGTGCAGCGCCTGTCGAGGAAAGCTCCGCAGCGCCTCGGCGAGTCGTGGCGAGGCGCCCGCGGGGATTCGTCGGCGACCGCCATAGACCGGATCACCGACGATGGGGAAGCCGATGTGGGCGAGATGCACGCGAATCTGATGCGTGCGTCCGGTCTCGAGCGTGACACGCACCAGCGTGTGCGCCCGAAAGCGCCGCTCGATCCGGTAATGCGTGACGGCCTCGCGCCCGTCCGCGCGCACCGTCATGCGCGTGCGAGCGGTGCGGTGCCGTCCGATGGGCTCAGCGATCGTGCCTCCGCCGGTCAGGCTCCCGGTGCAGAGCGCCAGGTACTGACGGGTGATCTCCCGGGCCCGCAGCGCCGCGCTGAGCGCCGTATGCGCTTCCACGGTGCGTGCAATGATGAGCAGTCCGCTCGTGTCCTTATCGAGACGATGCAGCAGGCCGGCGCGGGGCAGGAGCGCGAGTTGCGGATCGAGCGCGAGCAGTGCGTTCTGCAGAGTATGCTGCGGATTACCGGCTCCGGGATGGACGACGATACCGGGCGGCTTGTCGACCACCAGCAGCGCACGGTCCTTGAAGACGACAGCGAGCGGCATCGACTCCGGGCGCAGCTCGCTTCTTACAGGCAGGCGGGCGCGGATCTGCACCCGCTCGCCGCCGAGGACCCGGTCCTTGCCCCGCAGCGGGCGCCCGTCGACCTGCACCTCGCCGCACTCGATCCAGGCCTTGAGCCGGGCCCTCGAGTACTGCGGCAGCGCGCGCGCCAGGGCCTGATCGAAGCGCAGGCCGGCGGCGTCGACGGGCAGAATGAGTGCGTGCTCGCGGAACTCGCCAGGGGCTTGCGCAGTCGGAGGTCCCAGGGCGGGATTCGCTATACTTCGCCTCCTCATAGGGCGTGAAGCCACAGAAAGGTCCTTTTCGGATGTCCCTTGCTGGTACAGCACGCGGCGGCCTGCTCGCGTTGTGTGTCGTTATGCTCGCCTTGAGCGGGTGCCGCACGCACCGTGAGGCGGACAAGAAGATTACCCCGGCCGAGCTCTACAAGAAGGCCCATAAGGATCTCGAGTCGTACGACTTCAACGGCGCCATCAAGCTCTACGAGCAGCTGACCGCCCGTTTCCCTTTCACCGATGAAGCCCGCCAGGCGCGGCTCGACCTGATCTACGCATACTACCGCGCCGGTGAGAAGGAGTCCGCGACCGATGCCGCCGACACCTTCATCCGCGAGAATCCGACGCATCCCCGCGTCGACTACGCCTGGTACGTCAAGGGGCTCGTCGACTTCGAGCGCACTCCGAATGCGATCGAGCATCTGTTCCGCGCGGACCTGAGCCAACGCCCGCCGAGCAGTGCGCGCAAGTCCTTCGCGGCCTTCAAGACCGTGGTCGAGCAGTATCCGAAAAGCGAGTACGCGCACGATTCGCTGCAACGCATGGTGTACCTGCGCGATCGCCTCGCCAGCTACGAGGTGCACGTCGCGAATTACTACTTCAAACGTGGCGCGTACGTCGCCGCCGCGCAGCGGGCTCGCGGTGCCATCGAGCAGTACGACGGTTCTCCCGCGGTGCAGCAGGCGCTCGACATGCTGATCCAGTGCTACGACCACATGCAGCTCCAGGCGCTCGCTACGCAGAGCCGCGAGGTCTATGCGGCGAACTACTCGGGCGATGGACGCACGCTGCAGGCCGACGCGAAGAAGTCCTGGTGGCGGTTCTGGTAGCGCGGCGGGCACTGCCGCCTCAGCGGCGGTAGCCGCTCGTGATGGGGTAGCGCCAGTCCCGTCCGAAGGCGCGCCGGCTCACCCGCACACCCGGCGGGGCCTGCCGGCGCTTGTATTCGTTGCGTTTCACGAGATCGAGGACCCTGGCTACGATGGCCCGGTCGAAGCCACGCGCTTCGATCTCATCCACCGACAGGTCCTCCTCGATGAAAGCTTCCAGTATCGGATCGAGTATCTCGTACGGGGGTAGTGAGTCGCTATCCTTCTGACCGGCGCGCAGCTCGGCCGAAGGCTCGCGCTCGATGATCCGTTGTGGAATCACGCGGCCGAGCGAGTTGCGGTAAGCGGCGAGACGGTAGACCAGCATCTTGCTGCAATCCTTGATCGGCGCGAACCCTCCCGCCATGTCGCCATAGAGCGTGGCGTAGCCCACCGCCATCTCGCTCTTGTTGCCCGTCGTGAGGAGCATCCGCCCCGTCTTGTTCGAGAGGGCCATGAGCAGCAGCATGCGGCAGCGCGACTGGATGTTCTCCTCGGTGGCATCTGCCGGAAGACCGGCGAATTCCCCCTTGAGCGTCGCGAGCGTCGCCTCGAACATCCCTTCGATCGATAAGGTGCTGTATTTGACGCCCAGCAGCTGCGCCTGCTGCTGTGCGTCCTGGAGGCTCATGGCAGAGGTGTAACGCGAGGGCATCATGACCGCCTGCACGCGATCCTTGCCGAGTGCGTCTACGGCGATCGCGAGGGTCAGCGCGGAATCGATACCGCCGGAAAGTCCCATGACCACACCGGGGAAGCCGTGCTTGTCGACGTAGTCGCGAACACCGAGGACGAGTGCGCTGTAGACACTCGCCTCGTCCGTGAGCTCCGCCGCCACGGTCCCGGCAAGCGGGACGACGCGTCCGCGCGCATCATGGGTGAACTCGGCGACCCAGGTCCCCTCCTCGAACGCCGGGGCTCGCATCACCACGCGCCCCTCCGCATCCATCACGAAGGAGTTGCCATCGAACACCAGCTCGTCCTGGCCCCCGACCAGATTCACGTAGACGAGAGGCACGCCGACCTCCCGGACGCGCGTGCGGGCGATGTCCTCGCGCTCGCGCTGCTTGTGAATCTCGTAGGGTGATGCGTTGATGACGACGAGCAGCTCCGCACCACCTTCGCGCGCGCGCCGCGCAGACTGTGGCTCCCAGATGTCCTCGCACACGAGCAGGCCGGTGCTGATGCCCTGGCACTCGGCGAGCGTCGGCTGCCTGCCGGCACGAAAGTAGCGCTTCTCGTCGAAGACCTTGTAGTTCGGCAGCTCCGCCTTGCGATGGATGGCGGCGATCTGACCGCCCGAGATGAGCGCCGCGGAGTTGTAAATGACTTCGCCCGCATACTCGGGGAAGCCCACGAGGACCCGCACATCGCTGAGCTGCGCGCGCAGTTGCGCCAGACCCGCCTCGATCTGGCGACGAAAACCGCGGTGGAAGAGCAGGTCCTCGGGCGGATAGCCCGAGAGCGTGAGCTCCGGAAACAGCACGAGGTCCGCGGCGAGGTTCCGGCGCGCCCGGCTGGCACTCTCGATGACCTTCGCGGCATTACCGCGCACGTCGCCGACGAGCAGATCGAGCTGCGCCAACGCGATCTTCAGCGTCTCACCCATGGCCTGGAGTGTGGCACCGTCAGCACCTGGCGGTCAGCGCCGCCTGCCGTGAGTTGCGCGCTGCGAACGCCCGCGGGCAGCCGTGCGGGCCTTGGCAGGCGTCTTGGCACCCGCTGCACGCGGGCGGGTCCTCGCAGGTCGTGGCTTCCTCTTGATTGAATCCCCGCCGCTTCCGGATCGCGCCGTGCCCGCAGCTCGCTTGCTGCTGCGGCCGCGCAGCAGCGTGTCCATGGCCGCTCCGAGCTCCGCCGGAGATTTCACCGTGCGGACTCCGGCGGCCTCGAACGCAGCGTACTTGTCGGCCGCGGTGCCCTGCCCCCCCGCCACGATCGCACCGGCGTGCCCCATGCGCTTGCCCGGCGGCGCGGTGATGCCTGCAATATAGGCCACCACGGGCTTGGAGACGAAGCGCCGGATATACCGTGCGGCCGCCTCCTCATCGCTACCGCCGATCTCACCCACCAGGATGATCCCCTCGGTACCGGGATCACGCTCGAACAGCTCCAGCACATCGATGAAGTTCATGCCGCGCACGGGGTCGCCGCCGATCCCGACACAGGTGCTCTGGCCGAGCCCGATGTTGCTGGTCTGAAAGACCGCTTCGTAGGTGAGCGTTCCCGAGCGCGAGACGATGCCTACGCGGCCCTTCTTGTGGATGAAGCCCGGCATGATGCCGATCTTGCACTCACCCGGTGTGATGACACCGGGGCAGTTGGGTCCCACCAGCCTCGTTGCGGAACCCGCGAGCACGGCCTTCACGCGCACCATGTCGTTCACGGGCACGCCCTCGGTGATGCACACCACGAGCTCGATACCGGCATCGATCGCTTCGAGAATGGAATCCGCTGCGCCGGAGGCCGGCACATAGATCATGCTGGCGGTTGCGCCGGTGGCACGGACCGCTTCCTTCACCGTGTCGAATACCGGAAGGCCCAGGTGCTGCTGACCCCCGCGGCCCGGGGTCACTCCGCCGACGAGCTTGGTGCCGTAGGCGAGCGCTGCCTCGGAGTGAAACGTGCCCTGCTTGCCGGTGAACCCCTGGCAGATGACGCGGGTGTTCCGATTGACCAGAATGCTCATGGTTTGCCCTTCGCCGCGAGGGCCACCACCTTGCGCGCTGCGTCGGTGAGATCCACCGCGGGCGTGATGGTGAGTCCGCTGCGCGCGAGCATCTCCCGCGCCTTGTCGGCGTTGGTCCCCTCGAGACGCACCACCACCGGCACCTCGACACCCACTTTCTTCACCGCGTTGATGACGCCATCGGCGATCAGATCGCAGCGCACGATCCCGCCGAAGATGTTGACCAGCACGGCCCGTACGCGTCGATTGGAGAGAATCAGCTCGAATGCCGCGGTCACCCGCTCGCTGGTCGCGCCTCCTCCGACGTCGAGAAAGTTCGCCGGCTGCCCACCGTGGAGCTTGATGAGGTCCATGGTGGCCATGGCGAGCCCCGCGCCATTCACCATGCAGGCGATGTTGCCATCGAGGGAGACGTAGTTGAGATCATGCTCGGCTGCACGCCGCTCCATCGGATCTTCCTGCATGGCATCGCGCAGTTGCGCGAGCTCGGGATGCCGAAAGAGCGCGTTGTCATCCACGTTGAGCTTGGCATCGAGCGCCACCAGTGCGCCCTCGGCGGTGACGATGAGCGGATTGATCTCGATGAGGCTCAGGTCCTTCTCGAGATAGAGCCGGTACAACGCCGCGGTCAGGGACTGGAACTGGGCAATCTGTCCGCCGGTAAGGCCGAGTCCGAACGCGAGCTCGCGCGCCTGGTGGGCGCCAAAGCCCGCCGCGGGATGCACGCAGACGCTGAGAATCTTCTCCGGAGTCTTGTGGACAACCTCCTCGATGTCCATGCCGCCCGCTGCGGAGGCGATGAAGGCGATGCGCCCGCGCTCCCGATCGAGGGTGAGCGAAAGATAGAGCTCCCGGGCAATCGCCGAGCCTGACTCGACGTACACCCGCGAGACCGGAAGCCCTTCGGGCCCGGTCTGCTGCGTCCTGAGGGTCTTCCCCAACATGCCTTGCGCCGCCGAGCGCACCGCCTCGGGGTCGCGGGCGAGCTTCACTCCGCCCGCCTTACCGCGGCCGCCCGCGTGCACCTGAGCCTTCACCACCCAGATCGTTCCGCCGAGCGCGCTGGCGGCCTCGACCGCCTCATCGGGGCTCGCGGCTACCTTGCCGCTCGGTACCGGGATGCCGTAGCTGCGCAAGACTTCTTTGGCCTGGTATTCGTGAAGATTCATGCCTGGTATTCGTGAAGATTGATGTTTTTGGAAGGAGCGCGGATAAAAGAGCGCCATTCTCCTCGAAAAGGCCCGCTGCTGACCAGACTCGCTCCCTGCGCTTCCTCGGGCAACTGACATACGGGTGCAATGCCGGTGCGATCTGGATCGCGTTCGCGCGGATGGCAAGATGCTACAGTCCCGCCCTGGTCCAACCTCCGGCCAGTCGCTTGCGCTCCACAACGGCCACCGTCGCCGCCCCCTTCGTGACACCGAGTGATCTCGCTTGGCGAGTGATCGGGCTGCTGAACCTCTATCGGCTGCTCGTGCCGCTGGTACTTTTGTCGATGCAATCGCTCTCCTGGACCGGCTGGGAGCTGGTTGCGGCACGCCCCCGTCTCTTCGTCAGTGCCTGCATCACCTATTTCACTGCCGCCGTACTCCTCATCATCGCGCGGCGTCTCCACTGGACGAGTCTGCGCATCGTCGCGCTGGTCAATGCGACGGTGGATGCCCTTTCCATCGGATTCATCGTCTACGCAAGCGGCGGCGCGTCGAGCGGGCTCGGGATACTGCTGGTGCTGCCGGTCCTTGCCCTCACAGTACTGGCCGGTCCGAGAGACGCGCTGCTGATCGCGGCGGTCGCAGCCCTTGCGATATTGGTGCAGCAGGTGTTCGTTGGCGTCACCAGCCCTTCCCCGGCGACCGACTATGTCACTGCCGGCGTGTTTGGTGCGGCGGTGTTCCTGGTGGCGCTCGCCACGTGGCCCGTGGCCAATCGCCTTCGTGAGAGCGAGGCGCTGGTCCGCCGCCAGGAAGTGGATCTCGCCAATCTGGCGCAGCTTTCGCAGTACATCGTCCAGCACCTGCGCGAGAGCCTGCTGGTAGTGGATGAGCACGACCGCATTCGACTCATCAATGAATCCGCCGCGGAAATTCTCGGCGACCAGAATGCCTATCCCGATGCGTTGGTGGGGGAAGCCTCGCCTCGTCTCCTATATCTGCTCGAGTCCTGGCGTCAGCGCAATGGAGCGGGCGCCGGAGCGATGCCGCTCCCTGACCCGACGTTTGTCGCCGCGGACGGCGCCCGTCTGATCCGGCCTCACTTTGCACCCCTTGGCGCTTCGAGCCCAGGCCCCGTGCTCGTATTCCTCGAGGATACGAGCCTGATGGAGGAGAAGGTGCAGCAATCGAAGCTGGCGGCTCTTGGGCGGCTCAGCGCCAGCATCGCACACGAGATCCGCAACCCGGTCGGCGCCATGAGCCACGCGGGTCAGCTCCTTGGCGAATCGCCCCATGTCTCGGACGACGACCGGCGTCTCACGGAGATCATCCGTGCCAACGCCGAAAGAGTCAGCGCAATTATCGACAATGTGCAGCGCCTGTCGCGCCGTGAGCCGGCGCGTCTGGAACGGGTCCCGCTCGACCTGTGGACACAGGAGTTCCAGCAGGAGTTCTGCCAGACCATGCAGTGGCCTGCGGCGCGGCTCGTGGTCAGCTCGACGAGCTTTGAGGTCGAAGTCCGGGTCGACCCGGACCAGTTGCGGCAGATCGTGTGGAACCTTTGCGAGAATGCACTCAAGCACGCGATCGGCGATTCCCCGGAGGAGGTTCTCGAGATCCGATATGGAAGGATGAGCGGCAACGATCGGCCATTCCTCGAAGTAGCCGACCGCGGTGCCGGTGTAGCCGCCGAACATGCGGAGCGGATTTTCGAGCCCTTCTACAGCGGCGGCTGCGGCACCGGACTCGGGCTCTTTCTCGCGCGAGAGCTCGCGCAGAGCAACGGCGCGACACTTCTTCATGAACCCCGCGCTGGGGGAGGGAGTGTGTTTCGCCTCGTATTCGCCGATCCGCGCCGGTGGGCGACTCGATGACTGAGGCCGTCGCGACCGATCGTGCTACGGCCACGCAACCGGTGGTGCTGGTCGTCGACGATGAGCCGGATCTGCTGGAACTGGTCAGCCTCACCCTGGGACGCATGAGCCTGAGGACCCGGACGGCATCCGATCTGAACACTGCGCGGCGCTTGCTCAAAGCCGAGCGGTTCGACCTTTGCTTGACGGACATGCGGCTTCCCGATGGGGATGGTCTCGACCTGGTGGCCTGGATCCAGGAGCACCGGCCCTCGGTGCCGGTCGCGGTCATCACGGCGCACGGCAACGTGGAATCTGCGGTTCGGGCATTGAAACTCGGCGCCTTCGATTTCGTCTCGAAGCCCTTGAACCTCGGAGTTCTGCGCAAGCTCGTCGGCAGCGCCATGCGGCTGGCGTCCTCGACCGGCGACGACACCGCTTCGGGGCCAGGCGGACCCCGGCTCCTCGGGAGCTCTCCGGCAATGGAGCAGCTGCGCGAGATGATCACGCGGGTGGCGCGCAGCCAGGCCCCGGTGCACATCTGCGGCGAATCGGGTACCGGTAAGGAACTCGTTGCGCGCATGATCCACGAAAGCGGCCCACGGCGCGGCGGAGCCTTCGTCGCAGTGAACTGCGGCGCCATCCCCACCGAGCTCATGGAGAGTGAGCTCTTCGGTCACAAGCGCGGCAGCTTCACGGGCGCTGTAGCCGACAAGAAAGGACTGGTGCAGAGTGCCGAGGGCGGTACGCTGTTTCTGGATGAGGTGGCGGACCTGCCGTTGCACATGCAGGTGAAGCTCCTGCGGGTCGTACAGGAGAAGACGGTGCGGCCTGTCGGGGAGGCGCGCGAAGAGACGGTCGACGTGCGCATCCTCTCCGCCACGCACAAAAACCTGGCCGACCTCGTGGCCCAGGGATTGTTTCGTGAGGATCTCTTTTATCGTATCAATGTGATCGAGCTGCGCGTGCCGGCGCTGCGAGAGCGCAGCAGCGACATCCGTGAGATCGCCCGAGCGATCCTGGAACGCCTCGCACGGAGGGCTGACGGCCCCGGCACCCAAATCTCCGAAGACGCAGTCCAGGTGCTCGAGGCTTATCCCTTTCCCGGCAACGTGCGTGAGCTCGAGAACGTGCTCGAGAGGGCGCTCACGCTCAGCCCCAACGGAATCATCACCCCCGAGCAGATTCGCCTGCGCATGGCGAATCGGCCTCCTGACTCGGAAGCTCCTCCGCCAGCCGTGAAGCCGGCGATAGCCGTGGAGGGCGCACTCGGTAGCCAGCTCGAGA
>DATKMV010000001.1:0-58095 GCA_035541695.1 Steroidobacteraceae bacterium | reverse complement strand
CGGCATCGGCATAAGACTGTCACAAGCCCGCGCTCAAGCTCAACCCTCACGGGTGCTGCGCCTTCGGTGTGCCGTGCAGGCGGCGTGTCGTGCGCGAGCGCCGCCGCGCGTCGGTGAGGTAATAGGCGAGCAGCGCGATGGCGAGAGCCAGAAGGCTCACATGAAGCTCGGTCGCAAGCTCCCCGGGAGTGAAGGCCATCGCAGTGAGCACCGCCGCCATGGCGGCGAGTGCCGCGTAGCTCGCCCACGGGAAGAGCCACATCCTCAGGGCCGGCGCCGGCTCGCCGCGCGCGGCGCGCGCCCGGCGCAGGCGGATGTGCGCCGCCGCGACCATCATGTAGATGAACACCATGAGCGCGCCGGAGGCGTTCACGAGGAAGGCGAACACCGTCTGCGGGTAATTGATGGCGGCGAGGATGCCGAGCACGCCGGCCAGGCTCCCCACCCACACCGAGCGCGTCGGGACGTGCCGTCGATTGAGCTTCACGAGCCACTGCGGAGCGTCGCCGTGCTCGGCCAGCACGAACAGCACCCGCGAGCAGACGTAGAAAGCGGAGTTCAGGCACGAGAGCACCGCAGTGAGGATGATGGCGCTCATTGCGAGACTCGCCCAGCGGAAGTGCATGGTCGTGAGCGCCAGGGTGAACGGCGATTCGCCGGGCCGCACCTGCACCCACGGCACCACGGTGACGATGAGCAGCACCGAGCCGACATAGAAGGTGAGGATGCGCACGATCACCGAGCTGCTCATGCGGGCGATGGCGCGCGCCGGCTCGCGCGATTCGGCGGCTGCGATCGTGGTGATCTCGGCCCCGGTGAGCGAGAAGTACACGGTCACGGCTCCCGCGAGCACCGCGATCCAGCCCTTCGGGGCGAAGCCGCCGTAGTGCGTGAGGTTGCCGAAAGTCGGGCCGCTCGGCGAGGTGAGGCCGCAGGCGAAGGCGGCTGCGAGTGCGATGAACACCAGGATCGCCGCCACCTTGATCGAGGCGAACCAGAACTCGAACTCTCCGTACGAGCGCGCCGAGAGCAGATTGACACCGGTCATGATGGCCATCAGCACGAGCCCGAGCAGCCACGCCGGCAGGCCGAGCCAGCCGTGCAGGATCGTGGCACCGGCGATCGCTTCCACCGGTACCACGATGATCCAGAAGTACCAGTACAGCCAGCCGGCGACGAAGCCCGCCCAGGGACCGAGGCCCACGCGTGCGAACTCCGTGAAGGAGCGCACCGCCGGCAATGCCACGGCCATCTCGCCGAGCATGCGCATCACCAGCAGCACGAGCGTACCGGTGATCAGATAGCTCAGCACGATCGCAGGCCCGGTGGCAGCGATCGAGGCGCTGCTGCCGACGAACAGTCCGGCGCCGATGATGCCGCCGATCGAGATCATCGTGACGTGACGGGGTTGCAGCGAGCGGCTGAGCTCCGGCATGTTCTCTCGCTATCTCGCCTTCTCTCGCTATCTCGCCACGCGCCGCGGCGGCCGCAGCGTGTGGCCGAGCGAGGCGGCCTGGGCGCTCTGCAGCAGCAGGGGCGCGAGCTTGACCCGCAGCTGCGCGAGCGTCCAGCGACTCGTGGGCGCGGAGATATTCACGGCGGCGAGCGGCAGGCCGTCATCGCCGAGCACCGGGGCGGCGATGGTGACATCGCCGCGGTAGTACTCCTGGTCCGACCAGGCATAACCTGCTTCGCGTGCCGCATCGATACGCCTGCAGATCTCCCCGAGATCGGTGAGCGTCTGCGGCGTGTGGGCGGTGAGTCGTGCGCGCGCGAGGATGCGCCGCGCGCTCGCGGGTGGCAGCGCGGAGAGATAGGCGCGCCCCGAGGCGGTGCAGTACATCGGCAGCCGCCGGCCGACCGGCATGTGAATGTGAAAGGGCTGCAGGCTCGGAAAGCGGGCGATGAACACCATGTCCGTCCCGTCGGGCTCGGACAGGCTCACCGATTCCCCGCTCGCCTGGTTGAGCTCGATGAGATGTGCGGTCGCGTGCTCGAGCAGCGCGTGCCCGGACAGGTAGGCCTCGGTGAGCGCGAGCGCGCGCGGAGTGAGCACCCAGCGACGCAGCCGCTCATCGCGCCGCAGGTAGCCGATACGTACCAGGGTGTGGATGCAGCGCTGCGCCGAGCTGATGGACATGCCGGCTGCGCTGGCGAGCTCGGCGAGGCCGAGCGTGCGGCGCTCGCCGCCGAAAGTCTCCAGCATCATGAGCGCCTTGTGCGCGGAGCTGTTGAACAGCGGATCCCGCGGGCGAAGCGAAGAGTCCTTGCGCGACGGGCGCCTCATCGAATCACAGTATAGAGCTATCGATAATCGATAGCTATGCGGAGAGTCGCGTCACTCCACCCATGAACGGCTGCAGCGCGTCCGGCACGCTCACCGAGCCGTCGGCCTGCTGGTAATTCTCCAGCACCGCGACCAGCGTGCGTCCCACGGCGAGGCCCGAGCCGTTGAGCGTGTGCAGCGGCTCGGGCTTGCCGGTGACGGGGTTGCGCCAGCGGGCCTGCATGCGCCGCGCCTGGAAGGCCTCGAAATTGCTGCACGAGGAGATCTCGCGATAACGCTGCTGCGAGGGCAGCCACGCCTCGAGATCGTAGGTCTTGGCGCTGCCGAAACCGACATCGCCCCCGCACAGCGCCACCCGCCGGTACGGGATGCCGAGCCGCTCGAGCACCGTCTCGGCGTGCCCGGTGAGCTCTTCGAGCGCAGCGTAGGAATCGGCCGGTCGTACGATCTGCACCAACTCCACCTTGTCGAACTGGTGATTGCGGATCATGCCGCGGGTGTCCTTGCCGGCAGCGCCCGCCTCCGAGCGGAAGCAGGCGGTGTGCGCCACGTACTTCAGCGGCAGGGCCTCGGACGGGAGGATCTCACCACGCACGAGGTTGGTGACGGGCACTTCCGCGGTCGGAATCAGGAAGTAGGGCTGCGGGCCACCCTCGACCGCGAACAGATCCGCGGCGAATTTCGGCAGCTGCCCGGTGCCGAGCAGCGCCTCGGGCCGCACCAGATACGGCACGTGCACCTCGGTGTAGCCGTGCTCGCGCGTGTGCAGCTCGAGCATGAATTGCCCGAGTGCCCGGTGCAGGCGCGCCACCGGGCCGCGCATGACCACGAAGCGCGCTCCGGCGATGCGCGAGGCGGCCTCGAAGTCGAGCCCTGCGAGCCGCTCACCGATCTCGACGTGATCGCGCACGGGAAAATCGAAGCGGCGCGGCTCGCCCCACTGCGCCAGCTCGCGATTGGCGCTCTCATCGCGGCCGTCGGGAACCGACTCGTGCAGCAGGTTGGGAAGTCCGAGCTGCCACTGCTCGAGCGCGGCCTGCACCTTCTCGAGCTCTCCTTCGGCACGTGCGAGCTCGGCGGTGAGCCCTTCGCCGCGCGCGATCAGCGCGCCGATGTCCTCGCCGCGCGCCTTGGCCTGGCCAACGGCCTTCGCCTGGGCGTTGCGCTCGGCTCGCAGGCGATCGACTTCGACCGCCCAGGGCTTGCGTTGCTCCTCGAGCGCTTTGAGCGCCTCCACATCGAGCACGAAGCCGCGGCGCGCCAGGTTGTGCGCCACCGCATCCGGATCGGTGCGCAGCAGCTTCGGATCGATCACTGGCCGTGTCCTTTCGGTGGCGTGTGCGCGCGCAGACGTGCCAGCGCTTCGCCGATTTTCAACTCCAGACCGCGCGGCACCGGGCGGTAGTATCGCCGATCCGGCAGCTCATCCGGCAGATACCGCTCGCCCGCCGCGAAGGCGTCAGGCTCATCGTGTGCGTACCGGTAGCCGCGGCCATGGCCGAGATCCTTCATCAGCCGCGTCGGGGCGTTGCGCAGCCGCAGCGGCACATCGAGCGTACCGAACTCCTGCACATCCTCCATCGCCTCTCCCATGGCGATGTAGACGGCATTGCTCTTCGGCGCGGACGCGAGATAGACGACCGCGGTCGCGATCGCGAGCTCTCCCTCGGGGGTACCGAGCCGCTGGTAGGCCTGCCAGGCATCGATGCAGAGCGCGAGCGCGCGCGGATCGGCGAGGCCGATATCCTCGACCGCCATGCGCGTCACACGACGTGCGATGTAGACCGGATCGCAGCCGCCATCGAGCATCCGGCACAGCCAGTAGAGCGCGCCGTCGGGATCGGTGCCGCGCACCGCCTTGTGGAGCGCGGAGATCTGGTCGTAGAACTGATCGCCGCCCTTGTCGAACCGCCGGTGGGTGCCGCTCGCCACCTCCTCCGCCATGGCGAGCGTGAGCTGCCGCGAGCCCGCCGCCTCGGCGAGACCCGCGGCGAGCTCGAGCATGTTCAATGCGCGGCGCGCATCGCCATCGGCCGCGCGCGCGAGCAGGTCGAGCGCGCTCGGCTCCGCCTCGAGCTGCACTGCGCCGAGCCCGCGCTCGACATCGCGCAGCGCACGCTGCAGGAGCGCGAGCAGATCCTCGCTCGCGAGCGGTCGCAGCACGTACACCCGGGCGCGCGACAGCAGTGCGCTGATCACCTCGAAGGAGGGGTTCTCGGTGGTCGCACCGATGAAGATCAGTGTGCCGTCCTCGAGATAGGGCAGAAAAGTATCCTGCTGCGCCTTGTTGAACCGGTGCACCTCATCGAGAAACAGCAGCGTCGGCCGGCCATGACGGGAGCGCGCGGTGCGCGCCGCCTCGACCGCGGCGCGGATGTCCTTGACCCCGGCCATGACCGCCGACAGCGCGATGAACTGTGCATCGGCGGCCTCGGCGATCAACCTCGCGAGCGTGGTCTTGCCGGTCCCCGGCGGCCCCCACAGGATGAGCGAGTGCAGTTGGCCGCCCTCGATGCTCGCCGCGAGGGGCTTCCCCGGACCGAGCAGATGACGCTGCCCGAGGAATTCCGACAGGGTTCGTGGCCGCATGCGGTCCGCGAGCGGTCGCAGCGGATCGCTCATCTGCGCGGCTTGCCGATGAGGTCCGCTCCGGCTGGAGGCCGGAAGCTCACTTCGGCGGGTCGGACCGGACCGTTGCGCTCGATCTTCTCGAAGATGATGGTGGCGGTCTGGTCGAGCTTGTCCTCGAGGATCATGCGCCGCAGCTCACCGTGCTCGAAGCCGAACAGCGCGCTGCGAAAATCAGCCTGCGCACCGGTGGGCTCCACCAGCACCCAGTCGAGCCCCTCGCGCTCGCCCACCGTGGAGATGGTGAAGCTCTTGCGGACATCGACTGCGCCCGAGAGCAGCATGGCCGGTGTGGCCGATAACGCTGCATCGACGGGCTTCACCGTGACCTGCTGCAGGTCGCGGTCGTAGAACCACAGGTTCGTTCCGTCACACACCATCAGCTGTCCGGCGCCGCCGCTCGCGCTGCCACTCGTCACCGCCTCCGCGCCCTCGCTCACCGGCTGCGGATGGATGTCCCAGCTGAACTTCCCGGGGCGCTGCACGATGAGGGTGCCGGTTGCGCGGTCGATCTCGCGGCCGTGCGGGTCGGCCAGCGTCTGCAGGAACGTGGTGCGGAGCGTGTGCAGACCATCGAGATACCTGTCGAGCGGTGTCGGCGCGGTGCTCGCCGGAGGGCTGGCTGCAGGCGCCGCCGGCGACTGCGCGACGGCGGTGCCCGCACCGTGGGCGACGCAGAGCAGCAAAGCCGCAAACAGCGGCCCGTTTCGCGCAAGCATCTCAGTCCTCGGGCGGCGCAGGAGCCAGCACGTCACGCGCGCCGTTCGCCTGCAAGGGACCCACGAGCCCCGCGAGCTCCATCGCCTCGAGCAGGCGCGCGGCGCGGTTGTAGCCGATCTTCAAGCGCCGCTGCACGTAGGAGATCGAGGGCTTGCGCTCGCTCGTGACGATGCGCACGGCCTCGTCATAGAGCGGATCGGCCTCCGCATCGTCGCTGCCGTCGCCCCCACTCTCGCTCTCGTCGCCGCTCAGGCCCGGAATCGGCGCCTTGGGTCCTGACAGCACCTCCTCGATGTAGTTCGGCGGCGTCGGGGTCCTCAGCGCCTCGACCACCCGGTGCACTTCCTGGTCGGACACGAACGCCCCGTGCACGCGGGTCGGCAGGGAGGTGCCGGGCGGCAGATACAGCATGTCGCCGTGGCCGAGCAGCGTCTCGGCGCCCATCTGGTCGAGAATGGTGCGCGAGTCGACCCGCGCGGAGACCTGGAAGGCAATGCGACAGGGGATGTTGGCCTTGATGAGCCCGGTGATGACATCGACCGACGGCCGCTGCGTCGCGAGCACGAGGTGGATGCCGGAGGCGCGCGCCTTCTGCGCGAGTCGCGTGATGAGCTCCTCGACTTTCTTGCCGACGATCATCATGAGATCGGCAAGCTCATCGACCACCACCACCACGTACGGCAGCGGCACGAGATTCGGAATCTCGCGCTGGTCGATGCCCGGGTCATTGGCCGCCTTCAGCATCAGCACCGGATCGCGGATCGGCTTGCCGGCCTCGTCAGCCTCCTTCACGCGGCGATTGAAGCCGGCGATGTTGCGCACGCCGAGCGCCGCCATGAGCTGATAGCGCCGCTCCATCTCCGCCACGCACCAGCGCAGCGCATTGGCGGCCTGCTTCATGTCGGTGACCACCGGCGCGAGCAGGTGCGGAATCCCTTCGTAGACCGAGAGCTCCAGCATCTTCGGGTCGATCATGATCAGACGCACGTGCTCGGCGGTCGACTTGTAGAGGAGTGACAGCACCATGGCATTGATGCCGACCGACTTGCCCGAGCCGGTCGTGCCGGCGATCAGCAGGTGCGGCATGCGCGACAGATCCGCCACCACCGGGGCGCCGCCGATGTCCTTGCCGAGCGCGAGCGCGAGCGGCGAATGCATCTCGTCATACGCTTTGGAGCGGATGATCTCGCCGAGGGTCACGACCTCGCGCTTCTCGTTGGCGATCTCGAGGCCCATCACGCTCTTGCCGGGGATGACCTCCACCACCCGCACCGACAGCACCGACAAGGCGCGCGCCAGATCCTTGGCGAGCGCCGTGATCTGACTCGCCTTCACACCGGGCGCCGGACGCAGCTCGAAGCGCGTCACCACCGGCCCGGGCTGCACTGCCACCACCTCGGCATCGATGGCGAAGTCCTTGAGCTTCATCTCCACCAGTCGCGAGAGCGCCTCGAGAGCCTCCGCCGAGTACAGCGGCTCGCGTGGCGGCGGGTCATCGAGCAGCTTCAGGGGCGGCAGCTCGCTCGCCTGCGGCGGCTCGAACAGCGGCACCTGCCGCTCGCGCTCGACGCGCGCGCTCTTCTCGACCGCCGCCGGCGGCGCCTCGATGCGCGGCGGCGCCCGGCTCGCGGATTTCTTCTGCGCGCTCTCGACCGATTCCTTGCGCGCCTGGCGTCGCTCGCGTCCCGCCGCGGCATCGCGCGCGGAGCTCCAGCGGGCCCGCAGCAGCCCGACGCCCGCCCACGCCGCCGCTCCGATCCGATCCATGATCGTGAGCCACGACACGCCGAAGGCGAGCGACACCCCGGCCATCCAGGCGGCAATCATGAGGAGCGTCGCGCCGAGAAAATCGACACCCGCGGCAAGCCCGCCGCCCACGACGCTGCCGACGACACCGCCGGCGCTCTGTCGCAGCGCCCCCGGCTGCCAGTGGAGCGTCGTCAGCGCGCAGCTCGCGATCAGCAGCAGTGCGAAGCCGAGTGCCCGCACCAGCGTGTTGGCGCGCGAGCTGCCATTGGCGGTGCGCAGCCGCCGCTGCAGGCCCCAGCAGGCGGCCGCGAGCACCAGCGGGAACAGGAACGCCGGACGGCCGAACAGGAAGAACAGCACATCCGCCACCCAGGCGCCGATCACACCGATGCGGTTGTGCACGATGCCGGAGGCGCCGGTGAAGGAAAAACCCGGATCCTCGGGACTGTAGGTGGCGAGCGCCATGAACAGCACCAGCGCCACGATCGCCAGCGCGATCACCGCGCTCTCGCGCAGCCCGCGGCTCACCGCTGCATTAAAGCGCGACGCACTGCGCGCCGGCGCGGAAGATTCCGCCAATACCCGATGCTCCGCCTTAATATAGATGGTGGCCATTATAGGGCTTGGTACCGTGAGATACCCATGACGAGCATGCGCCACAGCCGCCTCATCATTCTCGGCTCCGGGCCCGCGGGCTACAGCGCAGCGGTGTACGCCGCGCGTGCCAATCGCGCGCCACTGCTGATTACCGGAGTCGAGCAGGGTGGCCAGCTGATGACGACCACCGACGTCGACAACTGGCCCGGCGATGTGGAGGGTCTGCAGGGCCCGGCGCTGATGGATCGCATGAGGCGCCATGCCGAGCGCTTCGCGACGGAGATCGTCAACGACCACGTGCAGTCGGTGGACCTCGCGGTGCGTCCCTTCCTGCTGCGCGGCGACCTCGCGCACTACACCTGCGATGCGCTCATCATCGCGACCGGCGCCGCCGCGCGCTATCTCGGCTTGCCTTCGGAGGAGAAGTTCCGCGGCCGCGGTGTCTCCGCATGCGCCACCTGCGACGGCTTCTTCTTCCGGGGACACCGGGTGGCGGTCGTCGGCGGCGGCAACACCGCCGTCGAGGAAGCGCTGTACCTCGCGCACATCGCGCAGCACGTCACCCTGATACACCGCCGCGACAAGCTGCGCGCGGAGAAGATCCTGCAGGATCGCCTGTTCCACGAGGTCCACGCCGGCCGGATCTCGGTCGTGTGGAATCACAGCATCGAGGAGGTGCTCGGTGATGACGAGCGCGGCGTGACGAGCGTGCGGTTGCGGCCGCTCGCGGGCACCGCGCGACACGAGCTGGCGGTGACGGGGCTGTTCGTCGCGATCGGGCACACGCCGAACACTGCGCTCTTCACCGGCCAGCTCGCGATGCGCGAGGGCTACCTGGTGGTGCGCAGCGGCCTCGATGGCGATGCGACCGCGACCAGCGTGCCGGGCGTATTCGCCGCCGGCGACGTTGCCGATCACGTCTACCGCCAGGCCATCACCTCGGCAGGCGCGGGCTGCATGGCCGCGCTCGATGCGGACCGTTACCTCGAGATGCTGGCGGGCGAGCCGCAGCGCGCACCAGCCGTGCAGACAGCGACGTGAGCACGCCCGAGTTTCACCAGCGCCCCGAGTTTCACCGGCGCATCGGCGACCTCGACGCCGCGCAGTGGAATGCGCTCGGCGCGGCGCACAACCCCTTCACCCGCTACGAGTTCCACGCGGCGCTCGAGCACTCGCGCTCCATCGGCCGCGCGAGCGGCTGGGAGCCGCGCTACCTCACGTTTCGCGATGCCGGCGGCCTCGCCGCGGCAGCCGCTGCGTTCGTGAAGACCCACTCCTTCGGAGAGTTCGTGTTCGACTTCGCCTGGGCGCGCGGCTACGAGCGGCTCGGGCGGCGCTACTACCCGAAGCTGACCCTCGCGATACCGTTCACTCCGGCGACCGGGCCGCGGCTGCTGGTACGCCCGGACCTCGATCGCGGGGAGCAGACGCTGCGCCTGCTCGCGGAGCTCGAGAAGCATGCAACGAGCGAAGGGCTCTCGGGTGTGCATGCGCTGTTTCTCGATGAGCCGGCACGCGCGGCCTGCATGCGCCGCGGCTGGTTGCTGCGACGTGATTGCCAGTTTCACTGGACCAACCGCGGCTACGCCAGCTTCGAGGACTACCTGGCGAGCTTCACGGCGGAGAAGCGCAAGAAGGCGCGGCGCGAGCGGCGGCGCGTGCAGGAGGCGGGCGTGCATTTCGAGACCCGTCTCGGCGGAGAGCTCGATGCCGCGCTGCTCGACCGCATCTACGCCCTGCACCGCGACACCTTCCTGCGTCACGGCCATGAGCCGTACCTGACCCAGGCCTTCTTCGGCGAGGTGGCGCGCACCATGCCCGAGTCGCTGATGGTGAAGCTGGCCCTGCACGGTCGCACGCTGGTCGCCGTGGCCATTTTTTTCGTGAGCGCCGAGACGCTCTATGGACGCTACTGGGGCGCGGCCGCGGAGTACCACAGCCTCCACTTCGAGACCTGCTATCACCAGGGGATCGAGTTCTGCATCGAGCGGCGCATCGCGCGCTTCGAGCCCGGCACGCAGGGCGAGCACAAGGTGAGCCGCGGCTTCGAGCCCGCCATCACCTGGTCGGCGCATTACATCGCCGATGCCGACTTCCGCAGCGCGATCGCCGAGTACCTCGAGCGCGAAGGGGCGGCGGTCGATGCGTATGCGCTCGAGGTGCAGGGGCACGTACCCTATCGGGAGCGTCGTGGCCTCGGGCGCCTCGCATGAAGACCATCACCTGGCTCTCCCCGCACGACGCGCCGGAATGGTTTCCCCCGCCCGAGCAGGCGCTCGAGGAGCCCGCGGGGCTGCTCGCCGCGGGCGGCGACCTCTCCCCCGAGCGGCTGCTCGCTGCCTATCGCAGCGGCATATTCCCCTGGTATTCCCCGGGACAGCCGGTTCTGTGGTGGTCGCCCGACCCGCGCGCAGTGCTCTTTCCCGAGGAATTTCACTGTACGCGCAGTCTTGCCAAGACGCTGCGCAATGGCGGCCTGACGCTGTCGGTCGACACCGATTTTACGGCGGTGATCGATGGATGTGCCGCCCCGCGCGCGGCGAGTCCCGGTACCTGGATCACCCCCGAGATGCGTGCCGCCTACCTCGAGCTGCACCGCCTCGGCTGCGCTCACAGCATCGAGGTGCGGCGCGCGGACTCGCTGATCGGGGGGCTGTACGGAGTGCGGCTCGGCGGTGTCTTCTTCGGCGAATCCATGTTCAGTCGCGCGCGCGATGCCTCCAAGGCCGCGCTTGCGCACCTGGTGGCGACCTGTCGCAGCAACGCCATCGCAGTCATCGACTGTCAGCTGCCCTCGCGGCACCTCCTGAGCCTCGGCGCCCGCACCATTCCGCGCAGTCAGTTCCAGGCACTGCTGCGTGAGCATGCGCACGGTGGCGCTGCGCCGTTGCTGCCACCCTGACAGCGGCGCGTCGGGGCCGTAGTGCTAGCCACAGCAGCGCGCTTGTGGTGCAATTCGCGCCCCGTAAAGCCGTTAGGGCGGTATGTCCAAAGAAGACGCCATACAGATGGAGGGCGAGGTCGTCGAGACCCTGCCCAACACGACCTTCCGAGTGAAGCTGAAGAACGGCCACGTGGTGACCGCGCACATCTCCGGCAAGATGCGCAAGAACTATATCCGCATCCTCACGGGTGACGCCGTCACCGTAGAGATGACCCCCTACGATCTCACCAAGGGCCGCATCATCTACCGCGGGCGTTAAACCCCACCCCAGGAACACCGCGCTTGGCGCGCCCGGCTATGCGGGCACGGTCGGCGTCTGTGCGGGCTCGCAGGTGAGGCTGAGCGCCGAGCCATCGGCGGCAACCGACACGCGTACGTGGCCGCCGCCGGCCAGCCGCCCGAACAGCAGCTCCTCCGCCAGCGGTCGCTTGATGTGCTCCTGGATGGTGCGCGCCATGGGCCGGGCGCCCATCTTGGGGTCGTAGCCCTTCTCGGCGATCCAGCGCCGCGCCGCGTCATCGAGTGAGATGGTGACGCCCTTCTGCTCGAGCTGCGACTCCACCTCCAGGATGAGCTTGTCGACCACCCGCTCGATGGTCACCGGATCGAGCGCGGCGAACTGGATCACCGCATCGAGACGATTGCGGAACTCCGGAGTGAAGATACGCCGGATCGCCTCCATGCCATCGCTCGCGTTGTCGGCATGCGTGAAGCCGATCGAGGGGCGCGCCATCTCCTGCGCACCGGCATTGGTGGTCATCACGATGATGACGTGGCGGAAGTCGGCCTTGCGGCCGTTGTTGTCGGTGAGCGTGCCGTGATCCATCACCTGCAGCAGCAGGTTGAACACATCCGGATGCGCCTTCTCGATCTCATCGAGCAGCAGCACGCAGTGCGGGTGCTTGGTGATCGCCTCGGTGAGCAGTCCGCCCTGGTCGAAGCCGACGTAGCCCGGAGGCGCGCCGATCAGCCGTGAGACGGTGTGCCGCTCCATGTACTCGGACATGTCGAAACGCAGGAACTCGACACCCATGGCGATGGCGAGCTGACGCGTCACCTCGGTCTTGCCGACGCCGGTGGGTCCGGCGAACAGGAAGCTGCCGACGGGCTTGCGCGCTTCCCCGAGGCCCGAGCGCGCCATCTTGATGGCGGACGCCAGAGCCTCGATGGCGCGGTCCTGGCCGAAGATGACGAGCTTCAGATTGCGCTCGAGATTCTTGAGGATCTCGCGATCGGAGGTCGAGACACTCTTTGCCGGGATGCGCGCCATGCGGGCGACCACATCCTCGATGTGACGCACCTCGACCGTCGGCTCGCGCTCGGCGACCGGCTTGAGCCGGGCGCGCGCCCCGGCCTCATCGACCACGTCGATGGCCTTGTCCGGCAGATGGCGCTCGTTGATGTGGCGCGCGGCGAGCTCGGCGGCGGCGCGCAGGGCCTCGTCCGCATAAGTGATGCCGTGATGCTCCTCGAAGCGCGGCTTGAGGCCGAAGAGAATGTCGATGGTCTCGGCCACCGAGGGCTCGACCACGTCGATCTTCTGGAAACGACGCGCGAGCGCGTGGTCCTTCTCGAAGATGTGGCGGTATTCCTGATAGGTGGTCGAGCCGATGCAACGGATCTCCCCGTTGGTGAGCACCGGCTTGATCAGATTCGAGGCGTCCATGACGCCGCCCGACGCGGCGCCCGCGCCGATGACCGTGTGGATCTCGTCGATGAAGAGGATGGCCCCGGGGAGCTTCTTCAGCTCGGTGATCACACCCTTGAGGCGCTTCTCGAAGTCGCCGCGGTACTTGGTGCCGGCGATGAGGGCACCCATGTCGAGCGCGAAGAGCGTGCAGTCCGAGAGCACCTCCGGGACCTGACCCTCGACGATGAGCCGCGCGAGGCCTTCGGCGATCGCAGTCTTGCCGACGCCAGCCTCGCCGACGTACAGGGGATTGTTCTTGCGACGGCGGCAGAGAATCTCGATGGTGCGCTCGACCTCGAGCTTGCGCCCGATGAGCGGGTCGATGCGGCCTTCCTGCGCCATGCGGTTGAGGTTGCTGGTGTACTTCTCGAGGGCGCTGCCACCCTCGCCCTCGCGCTCGGCGTCGGTCGCGGACTCGTCCTTCTCCGAGGTCTTCTCCTCGGCGATCTTCGAGAGCCCGTGCGAGATGTAGTTGACGACATCGAGCCGCGTGACGCGCTGGCGATTGAGCAGGAACACGGCGTGGCTCTGCTTCTCGCTGAAGATCGCGACCAGCACATTGCCGACGCCGACCTCCTTCTTCCCGCTCGACTGCACGTGGAACACGGCGCGCTGCAGCACACGCTGAAAGCCGAGCGTCGGCTGTACCTCGCGCTCCTCGCCCTCTTCCAGCCGCGGGGTCGACTGCTCGATGTGGTCGCGCAGCTCCTGCTTCAATTTCGCCAGGTCGGCCCCGCAGGCGCGCAGCACCTCGCGTACCTTGGGAGTGTCGAGGATGGCGAGCAGCAGATGCTCGACCGTCAGGTACTCGTGCCTGGCCTCGCGCGCCTGGTGGAACGCGTCGTTGAGACAGTATTCGAGCTCGTTGGATAACACTTCATCGAACCTTTCAATAGGGCATCCGGCGCCAGTCGTTAGTTCCCGTCCCGGTCCTCCCGGTCAGCGCAGCTTCAGGCCTCCTCGAGCGTGCACATCAGCGGATGCTGGTGGTCGCGTGCATAGGTGGTCACCTGCGCCACCTTAGTTTCGGCGATCTCGTATGTGAAGACCCCACATACGCCCTTACCCTTCGTATGTACCTCGAGCATGATGCGCGTAGCGGTCGGACGATTCATCGTAAAGAACTTTTCCAGCACATCGACCACAAACTCCATGGGAGTGTAGTCGTCATTCAGCAGGACTACCCGATACAGGGGTGGCTGTTTGACCTCCGGTTTCGCCTCCTCGACGAGGACACCGCTGTCGGGGCGCACCGGATGCGGATCAGGCATGGATGTCTTTATAGGGGTCGCGAAACGGCAACACAAGCCTGCCAGAATGAGGCGTAGTTACTCCTGCAGAAACAATTGCTTGAGAGCCCAAGCGCCAGCCCCGTATGATTGCGCGGGGCTGTGGCCTGGCGCACTCCGCTTGTGTGGGGCGAAGGCCGCGATCGATCGCTTGCGCTTAAGTCTATGAATGCCGCTTCCTGGCTCGAAAGCTTCCCGGCGCAGGACCGCTGGCGGGCACTATTGCTCAAGGAAGGCCCGCGAGTGGCCACCTGGGTCCTCTCGCTCGCCCTCGGCGTGCAGGCGGCACTGATCGTGACCGATCTTGCCGGCGCAGGCCGCCGTAGCCCCAAGCTCACCGCGAGCGCACCCGCCGCCGCCCGGCCGCTCGATCTGGCCGCCATCACCAATGCGCACCTCTTCGGCGCCGCGGCGGCACCGAAGCAGGATGGCGCCAACGCTCCCCAGACCAGCATTCCACTCGTGCTCACCGGAACCATTGCCGGCAATGATCCTCAAAACGGCCTGGCGATCCTTGGACAGAGCGCACAGACCGCCAAGGTGTATGCGGTCGGAGACAACGTACCGGGGGGGGCGAAACTGCATTCGGTATACAGCGATCGCGTCGTGATCGAGCGCGACGGCCAGCTCGAGTCGCTCGCACTGCCGCACCAGGTGAACGCCGGCAATGCGCCGCCGCCCTCCTCCGCCATGCTGCAGGGTGAGAACTCCTCGATCGAGCGCATGCGCCGCATGATCGCGGAGCAGCCGGGGCTGCTCGCGGATGTCATGCGACCGCAGCCGGTCATGGACCACGGGCACATGAACGGCTTCCGGGTCTATCCCGGGCGCGACCGTGCGGCCTTCATGCGCCTCGGGCTGCGCCCCGGGGACCAGGTGACCGCCATCAATGGCACGCCACTGGATGACCGCGACCGCGGCGAGCAGATCCTGCACACGCTCAGTACCTCGAGTGAGGCACACGTCACGGTGATTCGCAACGGCCAGCCGCAGGATCTCACATTGAACATTGCGCAGGTTGCGCAGGAGGCCGACAGCCTGGCCGCGCAGGAAGGCGGCGTCGCCCCCGCCGCGGTGAGCCCGGGCGGCAGCGCTGGCGCACCCGGCAACCCGGGCCAGGCTTTTCCGTGGGAGCGGGCGCAGCAGCCGGCGCCTCCCGCCCCGGCGGATGGCGACGGCCATTAGCCATCGACGGGGGGCTCGTGCAGGTGATGATTCCGTGAAGGGTCCAGGTTCCTTTGCTGCGTGCGCGCTCGCACTGCTGCTGAGCGTGTCGCTCGTCTCGGCGCAGCAGGCGCAGCGCATCACGCCAAACTTCAAGGACGCGGACATCACGCAGATCGCCGAGGCGGTGAGCGCCGCCACCGGGAAGAACTTCATCATCGATCCGCGCGTGCGCGCGCAGGTGACGATGCTCTCCTCGACGCCGATGTCGCCGGATGCCTTCTACGAGGCGTTCCTCTCCATCCTGCAGGTGTACGGCTTCATCGCCGTGCCTTCGGGCAACGTCGTCAAGATCCTCCCGGACACCAACGCCCGTACGCTGCCGTCCATCGATCTCCCCGATCGGGTGAGTCCCACCTCCGATGAGATCGTCACGCAGGTGATCGACGTCCGCAACGTCAATGCGCCGGCGCTGGTGCCGATCCTGCGCCCGATGATCCCGCAGTACGGACACCTGGTCGCGTACCCCGCTTCCAACATCCTCATCATCACCGACCACGCCAGCAACGTGAACCGGATGATGCGCATCATCCGCCGCATCGATCAGGTGGGTAACCAGGACGTGGAGATCGTGCCGCTGCAGAATGCCAGCGCGGCCGAGGTCGTGCGGGTCGTCAACTCGCTCTACCAGGGCGCGGCCGCCGCCGAGGGCACCGCGGTGAAGGTGGTCGCGGATGACCGCTCCAACAGCGTGCTGATCGGCGGCGACCAGGCGCAGCGGCTGCGCCTGCGCGCGCTGATCGCGCACCTCGACACCCCGCTCGAGGCGGGCGGCGACACGCGCGTGCGCTACCTGCACTACGCGAATGCGGAGAAGCTGGCGCCGAAGCTGAAGGAGCAGATGACCGGCATCGCCGCAGCGGCGGCAGGCCCGGGCGTACAGGGCGCGGCCGCCGTAAGCCCGGCCCAGTCGGCGGAGAAGAACGCCATGGTGTGGGCGGATCCGACCAACAACGCGCTCATCATCACCGCGCCCGCGAAGACGATGCGCGCCATCATGGCAATCATCGACAAGCTCGACATCCGCCGGCCGCAGGTGCTGGTGGAGGCGATCATCGCCGACATCGACTACAACAAGGACTCCGAGCTCGGGGTCAACTGGGCGGCCTACGACAAGAGCAGCAACAGCAGCGTCCCCGTCGGAGCGTTCGTGAGCCCGATCGGCGGCAGCAGCATCGTCGATCTCGCCGGCGCCGCGCAGAACCCGGGCACAGTCACCAGCTCGCTCCTCACCGGCACCACGCTCGGCGTCGGGCGCATCGCGGCGAGCGGCCTGAATTTCGCCGCCATCGTGCGTGCCATCCGCTCCGACACCAACGACAACATCATCTCCACACCCTCCGCGCTCACCATGGACAACCAGGAGGCGGAGCTCAAGGTGGCGCAGGAGGTGCCCTTCATCACCGGGCAGTACACCGCCAACAACACTGCGGTGGTCGGTGGTGCGGTGAACCCCTTCCAGACCATCCAGCGCGAGGAAGTCGGCACCATCCTCAAGATCACGCCGACCATCTCCGCCGAGGGCAGCCAGGTGATGCTCAAGATCTCCATCGAGAGCTCGAGCCTCGGGCAGAAGCCGGCGGGCGCGGTCGACCTCGTGACCAACAAGCGCACCGTCAGCACCACGGTGCTCATCGAGGATGGCGGTATCGTGGTGCTCGGCGGGCTCATCGAGGATGACACCTCCAAGGGCGAGAGCCGCGTGCCGTTCCTCGGCAACATTCCGATCCTCGGGCTGCTCTTCAAGACCCGTAACCAGACGTCCACCAAGAACAATCTCATGATCTTCCTGCGCCCGAAGATCATGCGCGACGCCAACCAGGCGGCTTACGAGACCGAGCTCAAGTACAACTACATGCAGGATCAGCAGCAGCCGCTGTTCCACACGAGCCCGAGCGACCTGCCCCCGCTCCTGCCCGGCGTGCCACCCGGGAAGCTCCCGCCGCTGCCGCCGCGCCCACCGCCGGGCAAGGACACCGCCGCGCCCGCGAGCAACGCGCCGGGCCCGACAGGCACGCCGCAAGCGGCGCCCGCTCAGGGTGCACCCGCTCAGCCCGCCCCCGGTGCGCTGACCGTTCCGCCGGGCACCGCCATGCCACCGGGAGCGCCGGCTCCGGACAGCACCGCGACGCCGGCCGGCTCCGCACCGCCCGACGGGAGCGCCCCACCCCCGCAAGGCAGGCCATGAACGACACCGTACCGGGCGGCACCGCTCTGGCCGAACCTGCCTCGGGCCGCCGCCTGTCATTCGCCTTCGCCAAGCGCCATGGGGTGCTGGTGAGCCGCGTCGTGGATGGCGTCGCCGAGTGCATCTACCGCGACACCGCCTCACCCCAGGCGCTCGCCGAGGTACGGCGCTACCTGCGGCGCTCGCTGCGCCTCGAGCGCGTTCCCGAGGCCGAGTTCGATGCGCTGCTGCGCCGGGCCTACGAGGCCGGCTCCGATGCCATGCAGGCGGTCGAGGGGCTCGATGAGACCACCGATCTCGCGCACCTCGCGCAGGACCTGCCCGAGCAGGCCGACCTCCTCGACAGCGAGGACGATGCTCCGATCATCCGCCTCATCAATGCGGTGCTCACCCAGGCGGTGAAGGAGAATGCCTCCGACATCCACATCGAGCCGTTCGAGAACCGCCTGGTGATCCGCTTCCGCGTCGACGGCGTGCTGCGCGAGGTGCTGCAGTCGCGACGCGCCGTGGCCCCACTCGTCGTCTCGCGTGTCAAGGTCATGTCGCGTCTCGATATCGCCGAGAAGCGCCTGCCGCAGGATGGCCGCATCAGCCTGAAGATCGCCGGGCGAGCCGTGGACGTGCGCGTCTCGACCATACCCTCGGGGCACGGCGAGCGCGTGGTGCTGCGTATCCTCGACAAGCAGGCGGGGCGGCTCGATCTCAATTCTCTCGGCATGGACACGCACACGCAGGCGTCCATGGACGAGCTGATCCACAAGCCCCACGGCATCATTCTGGTCACCGGCCCGACCGGCTCCGGCAAGACGACGACCCTCTACGCCGCGCTCGAGCGCCTGAACGACAACACCCAGAACATCATGACCGTGGAAGATCCCATCGAGTACTACATCGATGGCATCGGCCAGACTCAGGTCAACACCAAGGTCGAGATGACCTTCGCCCGCGGCCTGCGGGCGATCCTGCGCCAGGACCCGGACGTGGTGCTCATCGGCGAGATCCGCGATCTCGAGACCGCGCAGATCGCGGTGCAGGCGAGCCTCACCGGGCACCTGGTGCTCTCGACGCTGCATACCAACACCGCCGCCGGTGCCATCACGCGCCTGCGCGACATGGGCATCGAGCCCTTCCTGCTCTCCTCGAGCCTGATCGGGGTGCTGGCGCAGCGCCTGGTGCGCGTGCTGAATCCCGAGACCAAGCAGCCCTTCCAGGCCGGTGAATACGAGCGGCGGCTGCTCAACCTGCGACCCGATGAGCCCTCCCCGACGCTCTACCGCCCCGGGCGCGACAGCGCCGGTGGCTATCGCGGCCGCTCCGGCATCTATGAGCTCATCATCGTCGATGACAGCATGCGCACCATGATCCACGACGGGGTCTCCGAGCAGGAGATCGAGCGGCACGCGCGCCTCACCACCCCTTCGATCCGCGACGATGGGCGCGCGCGGGTGCTGCGCGGCGAGACCACGATCGAGGAAGTGCTGCGCGTCACGCGCGAGGACTGAGGTATCGACTGCTTGCGCCAGCGAATCTGAACCATGGGCGCGTTCGAATACGTAGCGCTCGATGCCGCCGGCAAGGAGCGCAAGGGGATACTCGAAGGGGATACGCCCCGGCACATCCGCCAGCTGCTGCGCGAGCAGCAGCTGCTGCCGGTCACGGTCGCCGAGGTCGCGCAGAAGGAGGCGCGGCGGCAGCGCTCCTTCAGCCTCGTGCGGCGGGTCTCGGCGACGGACCTGGCGCTGTTCACCCGCCAGCTCGCAACCCTGGTGCGCGCCGGCCTGCCACTCGAGGAGTCGCTCCTGGCGGTCTCGCAGCAGACCGAGAAGCCGCGCATCCAGAGCATCGTCCTCGGCGTGCGCGCGCGCGTCATGGAAGGGCACACCCTCGCCGATGGCTTCGCCGAGTTTCCGCGCGTGTTTCCGGAGATCTATCGCGCCACGGTCGCCGCCGGTGAGCAGGCCGGGCATCTCGACAACGTGCTCGAGCGGCTCGCGGACTACACCGAGGGACGCGATCAGCTGCGCCAGAAGGTCGTGGCGGCGATGCTCTACCCGATCGTGCTGACGCTGCTGTGCTTCGGCATCGTATCGGCGCTGCTCGTGTATGTGGTGCCGCAGGTGGTCTCGGTGTTCGAGTCGAGCAAGGCGAAGCTGCCGCTCGCGACGCAGCTGCTGATCGCGACCAGCGGCTTCCTGCGCGCCTATGGCGTCTATCTGCTGATCGCGATCGTGCTGGCGATCGCCCTGTTCCGGCGCTGGCTGCGCAACCCGGACGCACGGCGGCGCTTCCACCGGCTGCAGCTGCGTCTGCCGCTCGTCGGCAAGCTCGCGCGCGGCTTCAATACCGCACGCTTCACGCGCACCTTCAGCATCCTCTCGGCGAGCGCCGTGCCGGTGCTCGAGGCGCTGCGCATCGCCGGGGAGGTCGTCACCAACCTGCCGATGCGTGATGCGGTGAGCGAGGCGGCGGCGCGCGTGCGCGAGGGCGCGCCGATCGGCCGCTCCCTCGCCGCGAGCCGGCTGTTCCCGCCGATGACCATCCATCTCATCTCGAGCGGTGAGTCGAGCGGCGAGCTCGAGAGCATGCTCGAGCGCGCCGCCATCAGCCAGGAACGGGAGCTCGACGGTCTGCTGGCGGCGCTCGTGGGACTGCTGGGTCCGGTGCTGATCGTGTGCATGGGGCTGTTCGTCATGGGCATCGTGTTCGCCATGCTGCTGCCGATCTTCGAGATCAATCAGCTCATCCATTGAGGGAGCCGACCGCCGGTGCCCCTCCAAAGAGGGGCGCACTTCACAAACCCCGTCCGTGACATTGCAGTCCGCGCGCGGCTGATTTAAGTTCGCGCCGTCCAATTCCTGCAGACTGCCGTCCCGCATGAGCGAGAAGCCGGAATCAGACGAATTCGAGGACGAAGAGGCCGACGAGCCCGTCATCGAGGACGAGGACGTGGATCTCGATCAGGTCATCAAGGACCTCGATCTTGCCAAGCGCCGCGGACAGCGAGGGGGCGACCCCGCCTGGCGGCGCCTCGAGCGCCTGCTCGAGGAGAAGCACACCGCCGAGCTCACCAGCGATTTCGAGGACTATGAGATCGGCGATGAGGGCGAGGCCGGCGGCAAGCGCGGTAAGCGTCGTTAGCCCGGGCCGCTTCGCTCAGTGGAAGTCGCGCGAGCGCGTGATGAGCTCGCCGAGCAGCCGTGAGCGGTCGATGAGGCGGTGGGCGATGAGGTGCATGACGCCCTCCTGGTGCTGCAGCTCCCCGTGCACCTCGAGCAGCCGCGCCTCGAGGAGCGGACGGCGTTGCTCGCGGCCGATGCTTTCCCAGACGATGACGTTCACCTGGCCGCTCTCATCCTCGAGGGTGAGGAAGGTGACACCGCTCGCGGTGGCCGGGCGCTGGCGCATGAGCACGATGCCGGCGGTGCGCACGCGCGTGCCGTGAGCGGCCGCGTGCAGCTCGGCTGCGGGCATGAGCGCGAGGGCGCGCAGCTTCGCACGCAGTAGCGCGAGTGGATGCCGGCCGAGGGTGAGCCCGAGGGAGGCGTAGTCCGCAGCGATTGCCTGCCCTTCGGTCGGTGCGGTAAGCAGCGGCCGCCCTTCCATTTCGCTCGCGGGCAGCATTCCGGGCGGCGCGAGCGGTAACGGCCGTTCCGTGCCGGCGACTTCCCAGAAGGCAAGATGCCGGTTGCCGCTGAGCGCGGCGAAGGCCCCGGCCGCAGCGAGCGCCTCGAGATCTCCGCGATCGAGTGCCGCGCGCGCGGCGAGATCTTCGATGCTGGCGAAAGGCCGTGCCGCGCGTGCCGCCAGGAGTCGCGCGGCGCCCGCCTGCGACAGCGACTTCACGAGACGCAGCCCCAGGCGCAGGGCCGGCTCGCCATCCTCCCGCCGCTCGAGCGTCGAGTCCCAGTGACTCGTACACGCATCCACCGCGCGCACCTCCACGCCGTGCGCGCGCGCATCCCGCACCAGCTGGGCGGGGGCATAAAACCCCATCGGCTGGCTGTTCAGCAGTGCGCAGGTGAAGGCCGCGGGCTCGTGGCACTTGAGCCAGGCGGAGTCGTAGACGAGCAGCGCAAAGCTGAGCGCGTGCGACTCGGGAAATCCGAACTCGCCGAACCCGAGCATCTGCTGATAGATGCGCTCGGCAAAATCCTGTGAATAGCCCCTGGCCCGCATGCCGCCGAGCAAGCGCTCGCGAAACGAATCGAGCCCGCCGGTTCTCTTCCAGGCACCCATCGCGCGGCGCAGCGCATCGGCCTCTCCCGGGGAGAAGCCGGCCGCGACGATCGCAATCTGCATCACCTGCTCCTGAAAAATCGGCACGCCGAGCGTCCGGTGCAGCACGGCTCGCACTTCCTCGCCCGGATACTCCACCACCTCTCCCTTGCTGCGGCGACGCAGGTACGGATGCACCATGTCGCCCTGGATAGGGCCCGGCCGCACGATCGCCACCTCGATGACGAGATCGTAGTAACAGCGCGGCTTCAGCCGCGGCAGCATCGCCATCTGGGCACGCGACTCGATCTGGAAGACACCGATGGTGTCGGCGCGGCACGCCATGTCGTAGACCTCGGGATCCTCGGCGGGCAGCTCGCCGAGTGCATAGCGCGTGCCGCGATAGTCGTTCGCGAGTGCGAAGGCGCGCCGCAACGCCGTCAGCATTCCCAGGCCGAGCAGGTCCACCTTGAGCAGGCCGAGATCGTTGAGGTCGTCCTTGTCCCACTGCACCACGGTTCGCCCCGGCATGGCGGCGTTCTCGATGGGCACGAGCTCCTCCAGCAGGCCCTGCGCGATCACGAAGCCGCCGACGTGCTGCGACAGATGCCGCGGGAATCCGGGAAAGGCGGTCAGCTCGCAGGCGAGCGGCAGCAGCCGTCGCAGCCAGGCGCTTTCGGCACCGAAGCCGGCCTCACGCACCCGCTCGGGAATGCTCGCGCTGCCGTCCCACCACTGCATCACCTTCGCCAGAGCCCCGCACTGCTGCGGCGTGAGGCCGAAGACCTTGCCGAGATCGCGCAGCGCGCTGCGCGGCCGATACATGATGACCGTGGCGGCGAGCGCGGCACGATGGCGGCCATACTTGTCGTAGACGTACTGCAACACCTCCTCGCGCCGCTCGTGCTCGAAGTCGATGTCGATGTCGGGCGGCTCGTTGCGCTCGCGCGAGATGAATCGCTCGAACAGCAGCGAGGCGCCGCGCTGCGGATCGACCGAGGTGACGCCGAGGCAGTAGCAGACGCGTGAGTTCGCGGCCGAGCCCCGCCCCTGGCAGAGAATTCCCTGCCGGCGTGCGTAAGCCACCACATCCTGGACGGTGAGGAAGTACGGCTCGTAATGCAGCTCCTCGATGAGCGCCAGCTCGTGCTCGATGCCGGCCCGCTCGGCGGGCGGCACGCCGTCCGGCCAGCGCCAGCGGGCACCCTCTTCCGTCAGGCGGCGCAGATAGCTCGCCGGGGTCTCTCCAGGGGGCACCAGCTCATGCGGGTACTCGTAGCGCAGCTCATCGAGTGAGAAGTGGCAACTCTCGGCGAGCTCGACGGTAGCGGCCAGCAGCTCCGGTGGGTACAGCCTTCGCAGACGCGCGCGCTCGTGCAGATAGCGCTCGCCATTGGCGTAGAGCCGTGTCCCGAGCCGCGCTATGGGCTCGTTCAGGCGAATGGCGGTGAGCGCATCCTGCAGACGCCGGCGCTCGCGCACGTGCATGTGCACATCGCCACAGGCGATGAGTCCGATACCGTACTCGGCACCGAGGCGTGACAGCGTGGCGAGGCGCGCGCGGTCGCGCCCCTCGCGCAGCAGCTCGACTGCGATGCGCACGCGCCCGGGGAAACGTGCAGCGAGCCAGCGCAGCTCATCCGGGCGCGCTCTGCCTGCGGGTATCCACAGGATGAAGCACTGCTCCGGACCGAGCTCCTGAACATCCGCACGCGTGAGCGTATAGCGTCCCTTGACGGTGGCGCGGCGTCCGCGGGTGATCAGACGGCACAGCTGGCCATAGCCGCTGCGATCGATGGCGAGAGCCACGAATTTCAGCCCGCAGCTCAGGCGGAATTCTGCGCCGATGATGAGCTTCAGCTGACAGCGTTTTGCCGCCGTGTGGGCACGTACCACCCCGGCCACCGAGCACTCGTCGGTGATCGCGAGTGCGCCGTAGCCGAGTGCATGCGCCTGCTCGACCAGCTCGTGGGGATGGGACGCGCCGCGCAGGAAGGTGAAATTGCTGAGGCAATGCAGCTCCGCATAGGCGGGCTCGCAAGCTGCGGGTGCAGTCATCTCTCACCCGAAAACGCCGTGCAGGAACCACCGATGAGGCGCGGCGCGCTCCCGAAACACCCACAGTCGTACTCCGTAGCGATCCATGGCGCTGTAGTAATCGCGCGCGACTTCCTCTCCGTCCCACCAGCCGCTTTCGATACGCTCCGGCTCGCTCAGCAGCCGCAGCGCTCCGCGACGCCGTGGCAAGCCCGCCTGCGAGTCCAGCAGCTGCGGCTGCGGCAGCAGCCACAACGGGCGGGCAGCGGGCTCCTCGGGCGTCTCCGGCATTGCGCGCGCGGCGGGCGGTCGCCGCGGCGCCAGGGGTGGCGGTCGCGTGGCTCGCCAGGCGCATTCGGGCCGATGCTCCGCCCACGCTTCGAGACCCTGCAGCGCATCCGGGCCCAAACGAGCGCGCAGGCGCTCGATGAGCTCCTCACTGCCTGCACCGGCTTCACCCCCCAGCTCGCCCGCCTGCCACAGCCCTCGGCAGGGTGAGCGTTGCGGCGGCAATTGATCCGCGCGCAACTCCAGCGCACGGACCGGCTCGGGTAACTGCAAGGCGTTGAGCCGCTCGGCAAACAGCGCGAGCAGCTGCTTTCCGTCGCTGCAGGGCGCGGCGAGTGTCAGCACGCAGTGCGTGGCCGGGACATTGCGGTGCACGAAACGGCATTCGAGCTCCGCCACCCCACGCTGGCGCGCGGTGAGAAAAGCACCGAGTGCATCGAATGACGGAGTGAGTGCGGCCAGGAGCCGTTGATGATCGCTCAGCTCGGAATCGAGCTCCTGACGGCGCCGGAAGCGCACGGGCGGCTCATGGAGGGGGCGCACCTCGCGTGTGCGGCCGATGAGGGCATCGAGCATCGCGAGCTGTGCCACACCGAAGCGGCGCGCAAAACCGGCGCGTGGCAGACGCAGCACAGCGCCGAGGGTTCGCACTCCGGCACGCGCCAGGCGCGCACGGGTCTCCTCGGGCCAACGCAAGGCACTGATGGGCAACGGTGCGAGCTGACTGACGAGCTGCGCAGGGTCGGTGATGTGCAGGGCCCGGCCGGCACGAGCGGCGGTGAGCGCCGCAAGCGGTGTAGGAGCGAAGGCGAGCACGGGTCGTACCTGAAAGCGCAGGCACTCCCCGGTGAGCTCTCGCTCCAGACCCGCCAGTCCTCCGAACAGGTGCAGGCTTCCGGCGACCTCGAGCAGCAGGCCATCGGGTGGTGCGAGGCTCACACGCGGAGTGAAGCGTTGCGCCCGGCTCGCCAGCGGCTCGAGTCCGCGTGGATCGAATCCGCTCAGGTGCAGGCCAGCCCAAAGCTCGCGCGCGGGCGAAGCCTGCAGTCTGCGCCGTACGCTGCGTAACGGCACCGGCGCCGGTGCGGATGAGGCATCTGCCGTGTCGGAAACGGGGTGGATGAGGAGCTGAGGTCGCATGATCTCAACTGCCGCACCCGCCCGGGTCGGGGACACTGCCGGCCCAGCGGAGATCGAGCACGCCACGCTGAGCGCTGCGCCCTTTGAGGAGAGTGAGCCGCACTCCGCCCGGAAGCGGCTCGACTCCCAGGCGCAACACGGCCATCGAGGCCTCGCGCGCGGCGGTGCGCGGACGAAAGAGCACTCCGAGGGTGCGGCCGCGCTCGGCAGCGAGCTGCAGACGGCGGATATCCCGTGACCTCACCCGCCGCATCCAGCCGAGCACTGCATCGCAGGCGCCGGAGCCGAGTGTCTGCTCGAAAGCCCACAGGCATGGGTCTGCCGTCGTCCGTGGATCTGAGGGGCGTGCGCCGGCGACCACCGCGACCCGGTCCAGCAGCACGCCGCGGGCAGCGAGTGCCGGGGCGAACGGCACGAACGGCGGTGCCACCCATACACACCAGCGTGCCGCGACGGCGCGCGTCAACATCGCCAGTGCGGGCATGAGCACAGTCAGCTCACCGCTGCCGAAACGTGAAACCAGGATCTCGGTCAGACCGGTGCGCGGCCAGCCTCTGTCGGGCAGGTGTGCATCGAGTGCTGCAAATCCGGTGCTGAGGCCGGTGCGCCGCGCGGCACTGCGGCCACGCCAGATGGCGGGATGCTCGAGCAGGCGGGTGATTTTCGGATCGCCGACGGCCATGCCAGCTCACGCAGGAACTTCGCTCGAACCTCAAAAGGAATTGCCGGAGCGCAGCGAGATGTCGTCACACGAATCCGCTCGCACGGCCGCGGCGCACCACTCCGACTACGATCCCC
Organism: Steroidobacteraceae bacterium; assembly: GCA_035541695.1. Taxonomy (GTDB): domain Bacteria; phylum Pseudomonadota; class Gammaproteobacteria; order Steroidobacterales; family Steroidobacteraceae; genus 13-2-20CM-66-19. The sequence goes on along the minus strand of DATKMV010000001.1, from coordinate 32,301 downwards.
TCGATGAGCAGCGGTTCCTCCTTCAGATCCACCTTGATCGGCTCGAAATCACTGTTCTCCGGCAGCAGCCATACGACGGAGCCTTCCTGGCGGTAGCGCTTGACGGTGACCTCATTCTCGAGCCGCGCGACCACGATCTGCCGGCTGCGCACTTCGGAGGTGCGATGTACCGCAACCAGATCCCCATCGAGGATGCCCGCATCTTTCATGCTCATGCCGATCACTTTCAGCAGGTAATGGGGCCGGGGCTGGAATACTGCGGGGTCGATCTGCAGTCGCGCCTCGACATTTTCTTCTGAAAATATGGGCTTGCCTGCAGCGACACGCCCGATGAGCGGCAATCCCATCTGCTCACGGATGGTGTCTTTGAGCTGTATTCCACGCGAGGTACCGGGCATCAGCGCAATGACACCCTTGCGCGCGAGCGCCCGAAGATGCTCCTCGGCAGCGTTGGCCGAGCGGAAGCCGAGCTCATGGGCAATCTCCGCGCGGGTCGGCGGCATGCCCGTCTCGGCGATGAATCGCTGGATCAGACGCAGAATCTGGGTCTGGCGTGGGGTGAGGTCGGACATCTTGAGCTGCCTGTTCAAATATACAGCTACTGTGATTATATCCAGATTGGCAGCGGCAGCAAGCGCGACGATCCGCTCTCGCAGAGACCGCTTCCCGATGCCCGTCAGGGCCCTGCAGGGCAAGGCGACGTGACAGCTGCGCCTCGAGCCTCGCCGCGCCGCACGGCCCGGTTAAAAATCCTCAAGTAGAGTGTGCCCGCGGCACCAACACGTTCGCATGAGGGCGCACAGCGTCGCGCCCGCGCTGCCGCTGCGCTCGCACGAAAAATTGCGGCAAATCCGTATTCAACTCGAGACCGCTTCCTTGCACCGTTGCGACCCGCGTGGCGCTGCCGGCTGTCGCATGAAAAAGACAGCCGGTGTTTGGAGTTGCATTCCCCGGTCAAATTTGATGCAGTTGCCTTTCGGCGAATACGGACTTGCTCACCGGAGTCGCATCCGTTATTCAGGAACTTCGAATCAACAACCCAAAAGGGGACGTTTATGAAGTGCGCGAGCGTTGTGAAGGTCGCGGCTGCCGTTGCAGCAGTGGCCGGTATAGTCGGTTGCACGGATCTGAAGCCAATCCAGGCACAGATCGACGATCTGAAAGCCCAGGTAGCCAAGACGGCCAGTGACGTGGCGGGTGCGAAGAGCTCGGCCGACTCGGCCAACAGCGCTGCGCAGTCGGCCAGCCAGGCGGCGAGCGGTGCGCAGAGCACGGCCAACCAGGCGTTGGCGGCGGCGCATGCCAGCCAGTCGTGCTGTGACGCGACGAACGAGAAGATCGATCGCATGTTCAAGCGGTCGGTGTCGAAGTAAGCGGTTCCCCGCAGAAATGAAAACGCCGCGCAGTTGCGCGGCGTTTTTTTGTTTGGTGCGCCTAGTAGCGCACCAGCGCGGCCCCCCAGGTGAAGCCACCGCCGAACGCTTCCAGCAGCAACAGCTGGCCGCGGCGGATGCGTCCGTCGCGCACGGCGACATCGAGCGCGAGCGGTACGGAGGCCGCGGAGGTGTTGCCGTGATCCTGAACGGTGACGATCACCCGCTCCATCGGCAACTCGAGCTTGCGTGCCGTGGCCTGGATGATGCGGATATTGGCCTGATGAGGCACCAGCCAGTCGAGTGCACTGCGATCGAGGCCGTTGGCGCCGAGGGTCTCGTCCACCACCTGCCCGAGCTTGTTGACGGCGATCCTGAAGACCTCGCTGCCCGTCATCCGGATGGCAGGCTTCGCCTCCAGGCCCTTCGAGATGCCGCTGCCGCAATAGAGCAGGTCCTTATATTCGCCATCGGAGTGCAGCTGGGTCGAGAGCACTCCCGGGCTCGCCGCCGCCTCGAGCACCACGGCGCCGGCGCCGTCCGCGAACAGCACCGCGGTGGCGCGATCGCTCCAGTCAGTGATGCGCGACAGCGTTTCCGCGCCGATCACGAGCGCGCGCCGGGCCTCGCCGCAGCGCACGTACTTGTCCGCGATCGACAGCGCATACATGAAGCCCGCGCAGGCGGTCTCGAGGCTGAAGGCCGGCACGCCGCGGCAACCGAGGCGCTGCTGCAGCAGTGTCCCGCAGTTGGGGAATATCAGGTCCGGGGTGGTGGTGCCGAAGGCGATGAAGTCGACTTCCGCCGGCGCGATGCCCGCCGCCTCGATCGCCCGCCGCGCGGCATGCTCGGCCAGGTCGACGGTGGTCTCGCCTTCAGCGGCCACGTGGCGTCGCTCGATGCCGGTGCGCGTACGGATCCACTCATCGGTCGTATCGACCATCTTCTCCAGGTCCTGATTGGTGATGGTCTTCTCCGGCAGGTAGGAGCCCGTGCCGGCGATACGCGAATAAATCAAGTCTCCGCCCCTTCCGAATGCAGCGCCTGCGCAATGTGCGAGATGAGCCCGCGGCGCGCAGCGAGCGCCGCAGTGCCGATGGCGCGCGCGAACGCCACACCGTCGGCGCGGCCGTGACTTTTTACCACGAGCCCCGAGAGTCCGACCATGCAGGCGCCGTTGTAGCGACGCGGATCGAGACCGGCGGCCGCGCGGCGCAATGTCCGGCGCGCGACGAGACCCGCCAGTCGATCGAGCACCGACATCTGGAACTCCTGGCGCAGGCGGTCGGCGATCAGTCCGGCGGCACCTTCCATGGTCTTCAGCGCGACGTTGCCGGTGAAGCCGTCGGTGACCACCACGTCCACATCGCCGGAGAATATATCGTCGCCTTCCACGAAGCCGACATAGTTCAGACCGCTCGCGCCGAGCAATCCATGCGCCGACTGCACCACCTCGTGTCCCTTCATGTCCTCCTCGCCGATATTGAGGAGTCCGATGCGCGGTGTCGCGACCCCGTAGATGTCGCGCGCGACGATTGCCCCCATGGCTGCAAACTGCCGCAGCTGCTCGGGCGTCGCCTTGGTGTTGGCGCCGAGATCGAGCATGTAGGTGTGGCCGTGCGCCGCAGGTATGGCCGAGATGATCGCGGCGCGCTCGACACCGGGCAGCGTCTTCAGTACGAAATGAGCGATCGCGGTGAGCGCCCCGGTGTTGCCCGCGCTCACGCATGCGCTGGCGCGGCCGGCATGGACCTGGTCCACCGCGAGGCGCATCGAGGAATCCTTCTTGCGGCGGATCGCCTCGCGCGGCTTCTCCTCCATGCCGACCACTTCCGAGGCCGCCACCAGCTCGGCGCGCTCGCGCACCGCGGCGGGCAACGGCGCGAGCGCCGCACGGATCAGGGTCGGCTCGCCCACCAGCAGCGCGTGCAGCTGCGGATCGTCTGCAAGCGCACGCAGCGCGCCGGCAAGATACTCCCGCGGCGGATAGTCACCGCTCATCACGTCGATGGCGATTGGCAGCACGCCAGCCCTGGAGTATGCAGGCTGCGACGCGCGCTCAGTCCTGCTCTTCGGTCTCGGCCGGCTTCTCGATCACGCGCCGCCCGCGGTAGAAACCATCCGGGGTGATACGGTGGCGCAGATGCGTCTCGCCGGACTGCGGATCGCTCGAGAGCGCGGGCTTCGCGAGTCCGTCGTGTGAGCGGTGCATGCCGCGTCGGGATGGGGTCTTGCGGCTTTTCTGAACGGCCATGGTCAGCTCCTGAGATCCAAATCTGCAACTCTAGCGTTTCAACAGGTCCGCGAGATTCGCGAACGGCCTCTGGGTCTCCCCAACGGGCGCTGCTCCCGTGTCCGTTCGCTCGCTCACGCAATGCTCACGATCCTCGTGCAGCGGCACGATCGGCAGCACCAGCAGGAGTTCCTCCGTGAGCAACTCACCGACGCTGATGCGCCCTCCCGGCGCCAGCACCGGCTCCCGCTCGAGAGGCACTGCGGCCGCTACCCCCTCCGAGCCAATGAGCGCGATGTGGCTTTCTCCCTCGATCGGCCGCTCCATCGGCTGCAGACACCGCTGGCACTGCACCGTCACCGTCCCGCGGAAGGTCAGGTCAGCGACCAGCACGCCCTGCTCACGCCCGAAATGTGCACGCCCCTGCACGCTGCCGCCCAAACCGGCGCGCAGCGAGCGCAAGCCGGAAAGCTCGGCGAGCGGAACGGCGAAATCGACATCGGCTCCGCCAGCGGCGAGACGGTCGACCTCGAGAGGCTGCGACCAGGGGGGGCCTCGCATGGGGCGCGTATAATAGGTATCGACCCTCGCCAAGTCAAAGCCGGATCTGGCCTAAACCATTGTTTCCTGAAGGCGATTCCCATGCCGTGAGGACCTCGTGGCCGCGCTGATCCTCGCCTCCACCTCCATTTACCGGCGAGAGCTCCTCTCGCGGCTCGGGCTGGCGTTCGAGACGCTGCCCCCGCAGGTGAGCGAAGCGAGCCTGCACGGGGAGTCCGCGGCCGATCGCGCCCTGCGGCTCGCGCTCGAGAAGGCACGAGCGGGCGCCCGCCTCCACCCGCAGGCGCTCGTCATCGGCGCCGACCAGGTCGCCGCCTGCGGCGAGGTCCTGCTCGAGAAGCCCGGCACTGCTGCGCGAGCGCGCGAGCAGCTGCAGCGCCTGAGCGGCGGAACTGCGCTCTTCTATACCGCCTGCGCGGTGCTCGGCGGGCCGCTCGCCGTGCAGCTCGCGCACGTGGATACGACCACGGTGGTGTTTCGCGCGCTCAGCAGCGCGGAGATCGAGCGCTATATCGAGCGTGACCGGCCGCTCGATTGTGCGGGCAGCTTTCGCGCAGAGTCTCTCGGCATCTCGCTGTTCGAGTGCATCGAGAGCCGTGACCCGACCGCTCTCATCGGCCTGCCGCTCATCTGGCTCGGCGCCGCGCTGCGCGCGGCGGGCCTGGAGATTCCCTGAGCTCATCGCGTCGCGCGCTGCCGGTGCCGAGCACATCGATCAGGCGGGCCAGCTCCGGCGGGAGCGGTGTGTTGATGCTGAACTCTCCGCCGCGCGGCCAGGAGAACCCGAGGCTGTGGGCATGGAGAAACATGCGCTCGAGGCCCAGAGCGCGCAGCTTCTCGTTGAAGGCTGCATCGCCGTACTTCTCATCTCCCGCGACCGGGTGGCCGGCGTGTGCGGCGTGCACGCGGATCTGATGCGTCCGTCCTGTGCGCAGCGTGACCTCCATCAGCGTGGCGGTCCTGCCGAAGAACTGCACCGGCCGGAAATCACTCACGGCGGCTTTGCCAGAGGGTCCGGCGCGCACCGTGCGCTCTCCGCCCAGGCGTGTGTCGGTCCGCAGCGGCACATCGATGCGCTTCGCACCGAGCTCCCATTTGCCCCGTACCAGCACCAGGTAGCGCTTCTCGAACGCACCTTCGCGCATGAGCGCGTGCAGCTCGCGTAATGCGGGCCGGCGTCGGGCGATCAGCAGGCAGCCGCTGGTATCGCGATCGAGGCGGTGCACCAGCTCGAGTGACTCGCCCGGACGCGCCGCGCGCAGAGCCTCGATGACGCCGAAGCTGAGGCCGCTACCACCGTGAGCGGCAACGCCGCTGGGCTTGTCCAGCACCAGAAGGTTCGCGTCCTCGTGCACGATCGCCCCCACGAGACGCTCGATGAGAGCCCGCGGAGGTGCGCGCGGATCTTCCGCGGCAGTCAGCCGCACCGGTGGAATTCGCACCCGATCCTGCAGCTGCAGGCGCCGCTCCGGGCCCACACGGTGGCCGTTGACGCGCACCTCACCCTTGCGGATGAGGCGGTATACACGGCTGCGGGGCAGCCCGCCGAGGCGGCGCTGGAGGTAGTTGTCCAGCCGCTGCCCGGCGTCCTCCTCGCTCACCTCGAAATGCTGCACGCCCTGGCGTCGTTCGGCCGGATTTGGGGGTGTCAAGCTGCTTTTGCCGTAAGACATTGTTTCTACAATGATCTCAGGAGTATACTCCGGCCGGCGTCCGCCGAGCGGACGCGCCAATCGGTGGCGGCAGTAGGCCGCCATCCCTTTAGTTGGTCTCCCGAACGGAGGCCATCGCTTGGGCCGCCAAGACCGCATCAGCTGTGTCGAACACCCGATTATCGGACTCCACAGCGGGCGCCGTCGGTTGAGTCGCCGAAGGTTACCTTTACGACCGCCCCATTGGACTGCGGTCATCAACGTGAATAACGAAACTTTCGCTCATTCGCACGGTTTAGGAAATCTTCGCTGCCGCGGGCATCGACGCCCGGGGCCTCCCGGGGTGTGCTTGCCGGCCCTTCACCGCACAGTAGGGGCACATGAAGAGAATGCTAGTGAATGCAACTCAGGAAGAGGAGTTGCGCGTCGCTCTGGTTGATGGACAGAAACTGTTTGACCTGAGTATCGAGTTACCTTCCCGCGAGCAGAAGAAGGCCAACATCTACAAGGCGCGTATCTCGCGCATCGAACCCTCCCTCGAGGCGTGCTTCGTCGATTACGGCGCCCAGCGCCACGGCTTCCTGCCGCTGAAGGAAGTCTCCAAGGAGTATTTCCGTCAGAGCCCGGCCGGCGGCCGCATGAACATCCGCGAGCTCCTCGCGGAGGGTCAGGAAGTCATGGTGCAGGTCGAGAAGGAGGAGCGTGGCAACAAGGGCGCAGCGCTCACGACCTTCATCAGCCTCGCCGGCCGTTTCCTCGTGCTCATGCCGAACAACCCGCGCGCCGGTGGCGTCTCGCGCCGCATCGAGGGCGAGGACCGCGACCAGATGCGCGAGGTGATGAGCCAGCTGCAGATCCCCGATGGCATGGGCGCCATCGTCCGCACCGCGGGTGTAGGACGCTCCGCACCGGAGCTGCAGTGGGACCTCGATAATCTCAAGCTCCAGTGGGAGCAGATCGAGGCAGCCTCGAAGGACCGGCCCGCACCCTTCCTCGTGTTTCGCGAGAGCGACGCCGTCACCCGCGCCATGCGCGACTACCTGTCCGATGACATCGCCGAGGTACTGGTCGACAGCCAGGCGGCCTTCGAGAAGGCGCAGGAGTACATGCAGCGTTTCATGCCGGCGGAAGCGCAGCGGCGGCTGAAGCTCTACACCGATGACATTCCGCTGTTCACCCGCTTCCAGATCGAGAGCCAGATCGAGTCGGCGTATGCGCACAAGGTGCAGCTGCCCTCCGGCGGCAGCATCGTCATCGACTACACCGAGGCGCTGGTGTCGATCGACATCAACTCGGCGCGCGCGACGCGCGGCAGCGATATCGAGACCACCGCCACCAACACCAATCTCGAGGCGGCGGACGAGATCGCGCGCCAGCTGCGTATCCGCGACATCGGCGGTTTGATCGTCATCGATTTCATCGACATGGAATCGAGCAAGAACCAGCGGGAGGTGGAGGATCGCCTGCGCGAGGCGATGAAGATGGACCGCGCGCGCATCCAGATCGGGCGTCTGTCGCGCTTTGGACTGCTCGAGATGTCACGGCAGCGCCTGCGACCCTCGCTCGGGGAGTCGAGCCACATCGTCTGTCCGCGCTGCGTCGGAATCGGCAGCATCCGCAGCGTCGAATCCATGACCCTCGCGGTGCTGCGCCTGATCGGCGAGGAGCTGCGCAAGGACCGCACCGCGCGCGTCATCGCGCAGGTCCCGGTATCGGTGGCCACCTACCTCATCAACGAGAAGCGCGAATGGCTGCGCACGCTCGAGGACAAGAGCGAAGCGGAGCTGATCATCGTGCCGAACGAGAACATCCAGACTCCCGAATACTCGATCCGGCGGGTCCGCGACGATGAGATGGAGCTGCCGGAGCAGCGTCAAGCCACCTACCTCATGCCGACGGCACCCGAGCTCGCGGAGCCGGGGACGCAGGACCGCAAACCCCCGCAGGAAGCTGCAGCCGTAGCGCCGCTCCTGCCGCCGAGCTCCGCACCGCCGTCCGTGCAGCCGGCAGCGCCCGCCCCCGCCGCACCCGCAGCCGCTCCCGCCGGGTTCTGGTCGCGCGTGAAGCGCATACTGGCGGGCGAGCAGCAGCAGGAGCCCGCCCCGGAGCCCGCACCCGAGGCGCGATCGGCCTCCGCGGCTCGTGCACCGCGGCGCGAGGAGGGACAGCGACGCGATGGACGCAGAGAGCCCTCACGGCATGGACGGCATGCCGAGGGGGCACGTCGCGACCGCGATGGTCGCAGGGATGGACGGGATCGCGAGCGGAATCGGGATCAGAGTGATCGTAACCGCGGGCGCCGGCCCGAGGCCCTCGCACCGGAGCGCAACATCGATCGCGGCAACGGCGAGCGTAACGCTTCAGCCGACAGCCAGGCCCAGGACCCGAATGCGCCGCCCGGTTCTGTGGCGCAGGGCGAGACGCGCCCCGACCGCGGCGAAGGCCGTGGCCGCGGACGGCGCGGACGCCGCCGCGGGCGCCGCGGAGGCGGCGGGTCGCGGTCGGGCGCCGGCACCGGACCGGGCGGCTCGAACGAGATGGCCTCGCCATCGCATGAGCCATCGGCGGCGGGTGCGATGGGTGGCAACGGTCACCACGAACAGCCTGCCGATGACACGCGTGAATCGCGTCGGGTCCCGCCGGAGCCACCGGTACAGGAATACCATGCCGAGCCGCGCGAGTCCGCGCCCACCCACGAGAGTGTGCCGATCGCGCATTTCGAGCCTAGCCCGAAGCCCGAGCCCGGCGGCCCATCCGCCAAGCCCTATGTCGTCTGGTCCTCGGCCCCCTCTCAGAAGGAGGGCGGCAGCCGCGGTCCGGAGGAATGATCGAGGTGAAGCGGCACGCGTCCCGCGCCTCTAGGCGGCGCGGGCGCGCTGCCGCAGGTAGCTCAGGAGTCCGCGCGCGGCGCCCTCGACGAGATCGAGCACCTCCTCGAACGCGTTGGTCCCGCCGTAATACGGATCGGGAACCTCGTGCGGCTCATCGTGCTGTGCAAGCTCGAGGAAGAGGCGCACCCGCTCTCGCGCACTCTCCGGCGCTCTTCGTTGCAGCACCGCGAGGTTCTCGCGATCCATGGCCAGGATGAAATCGAAGTGCTCGAAGTCAGCGGGCTCGACGATGCGCGCGCGCAGCGCACCGAGCTGATAACCGCGCCGTGCCGCCGCAGCCTGCATGCGTGGGTCGGGCGGCTCGCCGATGTGGTAGCCCGCGGTCCCGGCCGAATCGACCTCGAGACCGAGCTCCGGCGCCTCGAGCGCAGCTATGGCCCGCATCACCGCTTCGGCGGTCGGCGATCGACAGATATTGCCGAGACAGACGAACAGGATCCGCACGGAATCATCTTACGCTATAGCCGCGCCCCTCGAGACACGCGCGCATCGCCCGCCTGTAGGCTTCGCCCTTGGCGACGGTGTCATCCGGGGCCACCCCGCCGCCGGGCTGCGTCGGATCGAATCCAGTCTGGGAGAAGGCCCACTTGTGGCACTCGTAGCGGTCGCTCGCCTGCTGATCCGGTGACTGGCCGTGCTGCGGATAAATGAACAGGTCCTCTCCCTGCGGGTGCGCCCCGCTCTCGGCAGGAGGCGGCGCGCCGGGATAGGCCGGGCCCTGCGGGCCCTGCACTGCGCTGCCCTCATCGGCGGGCGGGTCCACGACTTCATAACCCTGCGGACCGCTGTAAACGTAGTAGGTGTCGTTGGCGTAGTAGTACGGTACCCCGGCGAACCATACCGTGGTGTAGAAAGGCGGCAGCACTGGCACGAACACGCCGACGGGCGGAGCCACCACCACGAAAGTCGCACCATGCGGCGCATACCAGACGCCGCCCGAATAGTAATAATGCGCGCCGCCGTGAGCGACCACCCAGGGCCTGCCCGGAACCGCGACCACCTGCGTGCCGCGCATCGTGTAGTAACGGTCGTGGTTGTAACGGCCATCGTAATGCATGCCGTAGGAGGACGGTGCACGCACGTGTCCGCCGTGACCATGCTCGGGCCGCTGCGCGTGCGCACTGCTCATGAGCGCCAGTCCCAGGACCAGGAGCCCGCAACCCACAGCGATTCGGCGCATCATTTGACGCTGTAGCCGCGTGCATCGAGACAGGCGCTGAGAGCGCGGCGGTAGTTGTTGGCGCGTTGCTGGATCTGCGCGGCGGCGCGCTGATCGGTCACCGTCACGACCTGGGACTGCCGTGCACTTTGCTCGGCCGCGGTGCCGATCGCGCCTCCGACCACTGCGCCGGCGAGCGCCGGGCCGGGGCCGTGCCACGGGCCGCCGATCGCCGCGCCGAGAATTGCGCCGGTGACGACGCCGGCCGCCGTGCCCGAGCCCGGCGGCGGACCGCTCACCACGTGCACCTGGTGCTGCGGAGGCACCCCCGGCGCACTCGGATCGAAGCCGGTCTGTTGTGTCGCCCAGATGCTGCACTCGTAGTGATCGCGGTCCTGTTGCTGCGGCGGCTGACCGCGCAGCGGATACGCATAGACATCCGCGCTCACCGGCGATGCAGGCTGCGGCTGATAAACCATGCCGGCGGGCGGTGGCGGTGGTGGTGCCGGTCGCTGCTCAGGTGGCGGCGTCGTGGCACAGGCGGCAAACAACGCCGCGCAAGCTGCCAGGGGTGTCAGCAGCGCACTGCGTCCGGCAGTGAAAGTCGGAATCTTCATCGAGACAGCTCCACTCGAAGGCCTACCCGGCAAACGCCGCTTGCAACCCCGCCGTTGACAACGTAACACACGGAAGTTACTTCATTTTTGACCCGCACGCGGCCCCTGGAGTTCCGCCCCCCGCCGCTGCGAAAAATGAAGACATATTCAGGCTCAGCTGCCGGACGGAGAGCTGCCGATGAGGGCCCTGACGTGCTCGAGATCTGCGAGCGTGTTCACATCCGGCCCGGGTTGCTCGAGCGCCTGCCCGATGACGATGCGCACACCATGCTCCAGCGCGCGCAGCTGCTCGAGCTTCTCGCGCTCCTCCAGCACCCCGTGAGGTAGCTGCGCGAGGCGCAGCAACGCCGCCACCCGGTAGGCGTAGATGCCCCGATGGCGGCGAGCGCCGGCGAAATCGCGCTGGCTGAGGAGGCCGCCGGGCGCGCCATCGCGATTCCAGGGGATCGGAGCGCGGCTGAAGTACAAGGCCATACCGCGTGCATCCGTCACCACCTTGACGATGTTGGGATCGAGCAGCTCCGCGAGCGACTCGAGCGGCGTGGCGAGGGTTGCCACCTCGGCTTGCAGCTCCGCCGCGAGCAGGCTGGCTGCCTGCGCGATGAGCGCCGGTGGTACGAGCGGCTCATCGCCCTGCAGGTTGACCACGATCGACTGCGGCGGCCAGCCGCGCTGGCGTGCCACCTCCGCAATGCGATCGGTACCGCAGGCATGCTCGCTCGCGGTCATCACCGGCTCCGCGCCGAAAGCGCGCGCCGCGAGCTCGATCCGCCGGTCGTCAGTGGCGATCAGCACCTCCTGCGCGCCCGCGGCACGCGCCCGCTCGTAGACCCACTGCAGCATCGGCTTGCCGCCGATCGGCAGCAACGGCTTGCCGGGCAGGCGCGTCGAGGCATAGCGCGCGGGGATCACCACGCGGAACGAGGGCGGAGCGGCGGCGGGAAGTGGAGGCGGCACCGTTCAGCGATCGAGCAGCGGATCGTCCGCCGCCAGCTGACGCGCCTCTTCCTCGAGCATCACCGGCACCGCATCGCGAATCGGGTAAGCCAGACGGTCCATGCGGCAAACCAATACCTGCGCGTCGCGGCGGAACTGCAGCGGTCCCTTGCACACCGGGCAGGCGAGAATCTCGAGCAGCCTGGCATCCACAGCTAAGAGCCTCCGGCGCGTCCGGCCGCGCGTACCTTCGCCAGTACGCAGTCGAGCAGCGCCTGTGCGTCTGGCGGCGCGAGTTGCGCTACGACCGGTACGTACCACAGGCGCGGGCTGGCGAATGCCGCGCATTTTACGGCATCCTTCTCGGTCATGAGGACCGGCAGAGCGTCCGCGAATGTCAGCTCCGCTGCGCTCAGGGGGTAGTGGTCCGGATAGGCGTGCTCGATGACCTCGAGCCCGCTGGCGCGTAAGTCGCGGAAGAAGCGCTGCGGATTGCCGATGCCGGCGACGGCATGCACGCGCTCTCCGCGCCAGGAGCTCAACGGACGCCGCCGCTGCTCATCGAGACTCACCACCTCGCTGGCGGTGAGCTGCATGTGCAGAGTGCTGGCGGGCAGGAGCTCCGTGAGCGAGCCTCCTGTGCTGCTGCCGTTCACGACGATTGCATCCACCTGGCGCAGCCGGGCAGCGGACTCGCGCAGTGGCCCCGCCGGGAGTAGCCGGCCGTTGCCGACGCCCCGCTCGCCATCGACCACCGCGATCTCGCAATCGCGCGCCAGGCGCAGGTGCTGCAGCCCGTCGTCCGCCAGGATCACCTCCACGCCCTCGAGCGCCAGACGGCGCGCCGCGGCCACGCGGTCGCTGCCGATGACCGTAGGACAGCCGCTGCGCCGTGCCAGGATCAGCGGCTCATCGCCGACGTCCTGCCAGCGCGAATCCGCCCGTACATCGCGTGGACCGCGGCCCGCGGCGCTGCCGTAGCCACGTGCGACGATGCCAACGCGCAGACCGGCCGCGCTCAATGCACCGGCGAGCCAGAGCGTGAGTGGCGTCTTGCCGGTGCCGCCCACGGTGAGGTTGCCGATGACGACAACCGGCCGGCCGGCGCTGGCGGCACGCACCCAACCGGCCTCATAAGCGCGGCGGCGCAGCCCGACAACCCTGCCGAACAGCCACGCGAGGGGCTGCAGCAGCAGGAGCCGCGAGCCCTCCGCATACCACAGCTGCGTCAGCCGTCGCTCGAGCAAGCGCGCCCCGTCAGTCGGAGAACTGCAGCCGATGCAGCTGCGCATACAGGCCGCCCTGGGCGAGCAGCTGCGCGTGTGTGCCGCTCTCGGCGACCGCGCCGGCATCGAGCACCAGAATGCGGTCCGCCTGCTCGACGGTGGACAGACGGTGCGCGATGACGAAGGTCGTGCGGTGCAGCAGCAGCTGTGCCAGCGCCGCCTGGATGTGGCGCTCGGATTCGGTGTCGAGCGCGGAGGTGGCCTCATCGAGAATCAGGATCGGCGCATCCTTGAGCAGCGCGCGCGCAATCGAGATCCGCTGGCGTTGTCCGCCCGAGAGCAGCATGCCGCGATCGCCGACCATGGCATCGAGCCCCCCGGGCTGACTGTGGATGTACTCGAGGATGTGCGCGGCTTCGGCGGCGCGCTCGATGTCCGCATCCGCAACCTCGCGACCGAGCGAGATGTTGTTGCGTATGGTGTCATCGAACAGCACCACTTCCTGGCTCACCACCGCGATCTGCTCGCGCAGGTTCTTCAGCTCGAACTCGCGCACATCGCGGCCGTCGATGCGCACGCTGCCGGCGCTGGCGTCGTAGAACCGCGGCAGCAGGTTGACGAGCGTCGACTTGCCGCTGCCCGAGCGGCCGACGATCGCCAGGGTCTCGCCCGCAGCGACCTGCAGCGACACATCGCGCAGCGCGCTCGGTGGGTCACTGTGGCCGTCGCCACTCGCGCTGCCCGGATAGGTAAACCATACGTGCTCGAGCTCCACTGCGCCGCGCGCGCGCCGGGTGCGGAACGTGCCGCCCTGTGGCTCCGTTCTCTCATCGAGCACCTCGAACAGGCTCTGCCCGGCGGCGATGCCCTGCTGCAGGGGACCGGCCACACCGACCAGGTCACGCAGCGGCTGCGCGATGCTGACGAGCGCGGTGAGGAAGCCGAGCAGATCGCCCATGCTCATGCGGCCGAGGATTGCATCGCGAATGGCGATCGACAGCACCACCGCGGCACCGATCGCGGTCAGCAGCTGCACCACCGGGTTGGAGATGCCGCGGGTCAGAATCAGCTTCATGTTGGAGCGCAGGTTGTGGGCATCGACCGCGTCGAACTGGCGGCTGAAGTGCTGCTGCGCGTTGTAGACCTTGATGAGCCGCGGAGCCTCGAGCGTCTCCTTGGCGACCCGCGTGACATCACCCATCGAGTCCTGGATGCGCCGGCCATAGCGGCGGAACTTGAAGTTGATGATCGACACCAGCCAGCCGACGAGCGGACCGAGGATCAGCGCGATCAGTGTCAGGCGCGCGTTCAGCCACAGCAGGAAGCCGAGTGATCCGACGATGGTGAGCGCAGTGCGCACCACTACCACCAGCGAATCGGTGGTGGCCTGCGCGATCTGCTCGCTGTTATAGGTGAGACGCGACAGCAGCACGCTGGAGGAGTGCCGGTCGAAGTAACCGATCGGCAGCTGCAGGATGTGTCGGAAGGTATCGCGGCGCAGGCGGCTGATGATCTGCCGCCCGATCTGCCCCATGAAGAAGGTCTGGGTGAAGTCGCCCAGACCGCGCAGCACGAACAGCCCGACGAGCGCCACCGGGATCCAGAGAATGGTGCGCGGATCCTGGCGAACGAGCGTGCCGTCGCCGAACTTCTTGGCAAACAGCGCAAAGCTCGTCATCGTGGCCGCAAACAGCGCCCCGCCGAGCGTGCCCAGAATGAAGCGGCCGCGGTGCGGTGCGAGATAGCCCAGCAAGCGCCGATAGGTGGGCAGCGCAGCGGCGCTGCTGGCGGCCCCGGTGCGGCCTGCAACGCGTGGCGCTCGGCGGGTGTCGTTCAAGGCTTGCCTGCGGGCTCTTCCTTGACCGTTGCGATATTAACCTCGGCGAAGCCCAGGCGCCCGAGGACATCCATGGCGGTGATGACGGACTGGTGCGTCGCCCGGGCATCGGCCCTCAGGGTGATGCGCACGGCACGGTTGCTGCCGGCTTCCTTGAGCAGCGCCGCGCGCAGCGTCTCGGGACTGGAGTTGATCAGCTCGCGCTGGTTGACGAGATAGGTCCCCTGCTGGGTGACGCTCACCACCAGCGGGTCACCGCTCACCTTCTGCGTAGGCACCGCGCTCGCCTGCGGCAGATGCACGCGCAGCCGCCCCTCGTCGGTGAACTTGCTCGAGAGGATGAAGAACACCACCAGCAGGAGCACCACGTCGATCAGCGATACCACGTTGATCTCGGGCTCCTCGTGGCGGCGCGGCTTGAGGTTCATGGAGGGCCGCGCTGATCAGGCCACGGCCACGGCGGCCGGTGCGGCGCGCTCGCGCGAGCGAGCCGCCTCGAGCGCGTCGGCCATGCGGATGGCGTGCTTTTCCATCTCCACGACGATACCGTCCACGCGCCCGCGCAGATAGCGGTACGAGATGAGCGCCGGAATCGCCACGCACAGTCCGGCAGCGGTCGCGATCAACGCCTCGGCGATACCGCCGGAGAGCGCACGCGGGTCTCCCATGCCGCCCGCCTCGATGGCATTGAAGGCGCGGATGATGCCGGTTACCGTGCCGAGGAGGCCGAGGAGCGGCGAGACCCCGGCGATCGTGCCGAGGGTGTTCAGAAAACGCTCGAGCTCGTGGACCACGTGACGGCCGGTGTCCTCGAGGCGCTCCATCAGCATCTCGCGCGGCCGGTGACGATTGGCGAGCCCGGTGGCGAGCAGCCGCCCGAGCGGGGAGTTCTGCTCGAGCGCGGCGATCACCTTGTCGTTCACCTGGTTCGACTCGATGAGCTGCCAGACTTTCTGCGGCAGCTCGCGCGGCAGCACGCGCTTGTCCTGCAGCGTCCACAGTCGCTCCAGGATGATGGCCGCCGCGGTGACCGAGCACAGGATGATCGGCCACATGAGCGGGCCGCCCGCCCGCACTATTTCCCACATCCGACGAGATTCCTCACACCAGCCGCAACAGCGAAGGCGGCATCATACCGAACGGAGGCGGACGCTCAAGGAACTGCGTCCCGGGCGTGCGCCACATCGCCGCGGGCACCGTTCTGGTACATTCCGGCGCTCCATGCCGCGCGAGCTGCTGAAACGCATCTGTCCGGCCCCGCAATCGCTGCAGGACCGGTGGTTCGTGCGGCTGTTCGGCGCGCGGCTCGCCGACCCGCATCTCTGGAGCCTGCACCGCCGCGGCGTGACGTACGCCTTCGGCGCGGGCCTCGCGATCTGCTTCATCCCGCTGCCGGTCCACCTGCTGACGGCCTGCACGGTGGCAATGCTCTGGCGCCTGAACATGCCGGTGATCTGCGGCACCACGTTCTTGCTCAATCCCTTCACCGCCATGCCGGTCTACTATCTCGCCTACCGGGTCGGCGCCGCGCTGCTGCACAGGCCGCCGGGTCACTTCCGGTTCCATCCCACCTGGGAGTGGTTCCGTCACGGGCTCGTCCCGGTATGGCAGCCGTTCGTGGTCGGCTGCATCGCCTGCGCCCTGGTATGCGGGGTGCTCGGCTGGCTGGTGCTCGAGCTGGTGTGGCGCTGGCAGGTGCGCAGCCGTTACCGCACGCGTCACGCGCGTGAGACGGCGCAGTCCGCCTCGGCGTGACGCCGCCGCTCAAGGCAGGTCTCAGGTATTGAGCGTGCCGCCGGCGAGCTCGTAGACGCGCTCCATCCGGCCCGCGAGCCGTACGTCGTGAGTCACCACGACGAGGCTCGTGCCGCGCTCGCGATTGAGCTCCAGCATCAGCGCGAACACGCTCTCGGCGTTGGCTCCATCGAGGTTGCCGGTCGGCTCATCGGCGAGCACCACCCTCGGCGCCGTCACGAGCGCGCGAGCGACCGCCGCCCGCTGGCGCTCGCCTCCGGAGAGCTGATGCGGCCGGTGATCGAGCCGCTCCGCGAGGCCCACCCGCTCGAGGAGCGCGCGCGCGGCGCTGCGGGCCGCGGCGACGGTGCTGCGGCGGATGAGCAGTGGCATGGCGACGTTCTCGAGTGCCGAGAACTCCGGCAGCAGGTGATGGAACTGGTACACGAAGCCGAGCGTGCGGTTGCGCAGCACCCCCCGCTCCGTCTCGCGCAGCGAATGGATGTCGCGCCCCGCTACGCGTACCACACCGGAGCTCGGCGGATCGAGCCCGCCCAGGATCTGCAGCAGCGTGGTCTTGCCCGAGCCCGAGGCACCGACGATCGCAACCCGCTCGCCTGCGGCGATGCGCAGCGTGACACCCCGCAGCACCTCGAGCACCACCGGGCCCTGCCGAAAGCTCTTGTGCACCCCCTGCGCCTCGAGCACGGTCTCATTCATGGCGCAGCGCCTCGGCGGGCGCGGTGCGCGCCGCGCGCCATGCAGGATAGATCGTGGCGAGCACGCACAGCAGCAGTGCCACGGCGCAGACCTTGAGGACGTCCACGAGCTCGACGTACGCGGGCAGATCGCTCATGTAATAGACGCGTGCGTCGAGAAACTGCGTGCCGAGCAGTCGCTCGAGCCCCGCCACCAGCGTCTCGAGATTGTCGGCAAGCAACGTGCCGAGTGCCGCGCCGGCGAGCGTGCCGGCGAGCCCGATCAGCAGACCCTGCACGGCGAAGCTGAGCAGCACGTTGCGCGGCCCCGCGCCGAGCGTACGCAGGATGGCGATGTCCGTCTGCTTCTCCTTCACGATCATGACGAGCGTCGCGACGATGTTGAAGGCGGCCACCGCCACCAGCATCAGCAGGATGACGAACAGCATCGACTTGGTGATCTCGATGGAGCGGAAGAAATTGGCATGGTCCTGCGTCCAGTCGGTGACGTAGAAGCCCTGGATGCCGAGCTCCTGCGATACCCGCCGCGCGACCTGGCGCACCAGCGCGGGCGCGCGCAGCGGATCGCTGAATACCAGGCGCAGGCCACTCACGCCGCCGCTGAAGCGGAACAGCCGCGCTGCATCCTCGAGGTGGGTCAGTGCCAGCCCGCGATCGAACTCGTACATGCCGCTGCTGAAGACCCCGACCACGCGGAAACGACGCATCCGTGGCACGACGCCCGTCGGTGTCGCGGTGCCTTCCGGTGCGATCAGCACGACGCTGTCGCCGACGCCGGCCCGCAGCTCGCGCGCCAGTGCCGTGCCGAGAATGATGCCGTAGCCGCCTGGGGTGAGATCCTCCAGGCGGCCGGCGCGCAGGTGTTGCGCGAGGCCGGTGGCGGCGCGCTCCTCCTCGGGCAGCACGCCGCGCACCTGCGCGCCCGCCATGGCGGCGCCACGCGCAAACATCGCCTGACTCTCGATGTACGGAACCGCGGCCTGCACGCCGCTCTCGCGCCGCACCGCAGCCTGCACGGCGCGCCAGTCGCGCAGCGTGCCATCGAGTCCGGCGAGCGTCGCGTGTGCGGTGACGGCCAGAATGCGGCTGCGCAGCTCGCGCTCGAAGCCGTTCATCACCGACAGCACGACGATCAGCGTGGCGACGCCGAGCATCAGCCCGCACACCGACATGAGCGCCACGAATGACACGAAGCCGCGCCGGTGCGTCGAGCGCAGGTAACGGGTTCCGATCAGCCACTCGTAGGCGCTCATGACGCTATTCGTAGCGCAGCGCTTCGGCGGGTGCCGTGCGCGCCGCGCGTATCGCCGGATAGAGCGTTGCGAGCGCGGTGAGCAGCACCGCCGCCAGCGAGATGGCCGCCACGTTCGCCGAGTGTACTTCCGAGGGAATGGCGGTGATGTAGTAGACGTCCGCATCCATGAACTGGAAGCGGAAGGTACGCTCGAGAAAGGGCACGATGCTGTCGACGTGCAACGCCAGCAGCAGGCCGAGCGCCACCCCGAGAGCGACTCCGAGCCAGCCGATCACCAGGCCCTGAGTGATGAAAATCCCCATGACGCGCCGGGGTGCCGCGCCGAGGGTGCGCAGGATGGCGATGTCGGTGCGCTTGTCGGTCACCACCATCACCAGCATGGCGACGATGTTGAACGCCGCCACCGCTACGATGAGCAGCAGGATGAGCGACATCATCGTCTTCTCGATACGGATCGCGCGGAAGTAGTTGGCGTTATCGCGCGTCCAGTCGCTCACCTCGAGCGCTGCGGGCAGCTGTGCGCGCAGCCGTGCGGCGATCGCCGGTGCGGCGAGCACGTCGCGCAGCTGCACCCGCAGACCCTCGCTCACGGTGCCGGCGGGCCCGAGTGAGCGCACGTCGGCGAGATTCGCGAACAGCAGCGTCGCATCGTGGTCCTGCAACCCGACCTCGAACACGCCGGCGACCTGCAGGTCGCGCAGCTTCGGCGTGGGGGTGCCGGCGGCATCCACGGTCGGCACGAGGAGCGTCAGGCCATCGCCCGGTGAGACGCCGAGCCGCTCGGCGATCACCTCGCCGACGATGACGCGTGCCGAGCCCGGCGTGAGGTCCGCCAGCCGCCCCTGCGTGATCGAGTGCGCGAGGTCGCCGGCGGCGACGGGCGCCGCCGGATCGATGCCGCGCAACAGCACCGGCAGCATCTGCGCGCCGTGCACCGCGAGTGCCTGAACCTCGGCATACGGCGCCGCGTCCGTGACCCCGGGGGTGGCGCGCACGTGCGCGGCAATGCCCGCCCAGTCCGGCTCCGGCTGCGACGCACTGCCGGTGTCACTGGCACCGGCGCGCTCGTAGGTCGGTGCCGCCGTGATCCGTACCGGAGCGTTGAGCGAGAGCAGCCGCTCGCGCAGCTCGCTCTCGAAGCCATTCATCACCGACAGGATGACGATCAGCGCCGCCACCCCGACGCACACGCCGATGAGCGAGGCCCAGGTAATGAAGGACACGAAAAACCGCGTCGAGCGCGCGCGCACGTAGCGCAGGCCCACGTAAACCGGCAGGGGATGAAACATCGTCGCGATTTAACCACAGTCTGCGGTTATCAGACTTGGGTCACAGATTGCGAGGCTGGTCCCCACGTGGACTTTGACAGATTTCGTGCAGTGTTATAGTCGCGCGAGCAGCTTCAGGGAGTCCTCGCATGCAGACCCGCATTCTCGTCGCACTGCTGTGTGGCTGGGCGCTCGCGAGCGCCGCCGGCGCCGAGACCATCGTCGTGAACGATGAGGTACAGGTGCGCGATTCGCATATCGAGCGGCCCAAGCGCGGCCTCACCATGGACGAGGTCGAGAAGGCCTTCGGTGCGCCGGTGACGCGTCACGCCACCGTCGGCGGCGCGCCGCATCAGCCTCCGATCACGCGCTGGGACTACAACGGTTTCTCCGTGGTTTTCGAGCGTGACCGCGTCATCGACTCGGTCGTGATCGGCGACTCGATGGGCGCTGCCACCGCGGCGACCCCCGGGACCGCCGGCACCTGACCGCGCGCCGGGCACCCTCCATCACCTTTCCATCTTTCCGTCCGGTCCCGCCAGGGCGCGCGGGGCCGGATGCCGTGCTGCGCACACGCCGGCGGAAATTTATCGCTCGGGTATGCTAGGCTCACGCTCAAGAGAAGAGAAATGCCTTGGGGATTCAGTGGCATCGGATGAAGGCTTGAGGGCGCACATCGAGGCGCTCATACGCTCAGGCGCGATGCGGCGGAAAACGGCCGCGGCACAGCTCGAAGCGGAAATCCACCGGCGTGAGGAGATCCTCAGACAGACCTTCCGCCGCTACGTCTCACCGAAGGTCGCCGACAAGATCCTCGAGGACGCGCAGCTGCGCGATACGCTGCTCGCGACGGCCGATGCGCGTGCACATGTGGTCGTGCTGTTCGCCGATCTGCGCGGCTTCACCAGCCTTTCCGAGCAGCTCGATCCGCCACGCGTCGTGCCGCTGCTCAACGAGTACTTCTCGCTTCTCACCGAGATCACCTTCCGTCACGAAGGTACCGTGTTCCACATGGCCGGTGACTGCCTGATGCTCGGCTTCGGCGTGCCGCTCGAGCAACCCGACAGCCCACAGCGCGCGGTGTGCGCGGCGCGTGAGATGCTCGCCGGGTTTGCCGAGCTGGCGCGCGTCTGGAAAGAGCGCTATCACGTCGAAGCGGGCCTCGGCATCGGCATCAACGAGGGCGACGTCGTGGCGGGTAATGTCGGCTCGTCCGCCTACATGTGCTACACCATCATCGGTGACACCGTGAATATCGCGGCGCGGCTGTGCCAGCGGGCGCGCGCAGGCGAGATCCTGTTCTCGAGCACCCTCAAGCACTCGCTCGATGCGCGCGGCGTGGACGTCGGTGCAACCCCCCTGCCCGCGCTGCAGCTGCGTGGCCGCTCGCACCCGATCGACATCTACTGCGTGCCGCGCGTCACCCGTATGCAGCTCACCGAAGGGCCGGTTCCGGCCTGAGGTCGGGTTCGGGCTGCGGACAGCCCGGCAGCGTCCCCCGCGGGTAAGCTCGACCCATGTCCGCCCTGCTCCATCCACCAACGCCCGACCGCGCCACGCCGCGCCTGCGCTGGCACCAGCTGTACGGCAGCGCCGCGGCGCTCGCGCTCGCCGAAGCGGCGCGCCAGGATCCGCGGCTGTACGTCCTCATCGTGGATGCCGCGCGCGAGCTCGAGCGCTTCACGGCGGAGCTGCGCTTCTTTGCGTCGGGCGCATTACCACTCCTGCGGCTGCCGGACTGGGAGGTGTTGCCGTACGACCTGTTCTCGCCGCACCCGGACATCATCTCCGAGCGCCTGCAGACGCTTTTCGATCTGCCGCACACGCGCGGCGGCTGCCTGATCGTCACCGCCGACACGCTGATGCAGCGGCTGCCGCCACGGCAGTACGTGCAGGGCCGTGCCTTCGAGCTGGTGAAGGGCCAGCCGCTCGCGCTCGAGCCCTTCAGGCAACGACTCGCCGAGGCAGGCTACGCCAGCGTCAGCCAGGTGGTGAGTCCCGGGGAGTTCGCGGTACGCGGCTCGCTCCTCGATGTCTTTCCGATGGGCGCGGCCGCTCCGCTGCGCATCGACCTGTTCGATGAGGAGATCGAGGCGATCCGTCGCTTCGACCCCGATACGCAGCGCTCCCTCGACACTTTACCGGCAGTGCGGCTGCTGCCGGCACGCGAAGTGCCGCTCGATCCTCAGGCCGTCAAGGATTTTCGCCGCCGCTATCGCACGCGCTTCGAGGGCGATCCCAACCGCAGCAGTATCTACCGCGGAGTGAGCGAAGGGCTCGCGCCCGCGGGCATCGAGTTCTATCAGCCGTTGTTCTTCGATTCGATGGCGACGCTCTTCGACTATCTGCCGGCCGACGCCGTGATCGTGCACGATGCCTCGCTCCCCGGGTCGCTGGTGCGCGGCTGGCAGGAGATACTCGAGCGCTACGAGGAGCGCCGCCACGATCTGGAGCGACCGCTGCTGAAGCCCGCGGAGCTGTTCCTGGAGCCAGCCGAGCTCGACACGCAGCTCAGCCCGTTCGCCGGCATCGTGCTCGATCCGTTCAAGGCGGACACCGAGCTCCTCGGCGATGCCCCCAGCGTGCGCAATTTCCCGACGGTAGCGCCGCGCGAGCTGCGCATCGACGTGCGCGCTGCCGAGCCCTTCGCGCCCCTCGATTCGTTCGTGCGCGCGTTCGAGGGACGGGTGCTGCTGGCGGCGGACTCCGCGGGACGGCGTGAGGTGCTGCAGGAGATGCTGCGTGCGCATCAGCACCAGCTGACGGTGGTCGAGAGTTGGGATGCTTTTGCGGCCGGCGATGCACGGCTCGCGCTCACCGTGGCGCCGGACCTCAGCGGACTGACGCTCACCGCTCCGCCGGTTGCCGTGGTCGCCGAAGCGCAGCTGTTCGGTCCGCGCGCGCCCGTCGAGCGCCGCCGCAAGCGCGTGTCGGACCCCGAGGCGCTGCTGCGCGACCTGCAGGACCTCAACCCCGGCTCCCCCGTGGTGCACGAGGAGTATGGCGTGGGGCGCTATCTGGGGCTGCAGCCGATGGAGGTGGGCGGGCAGCCGGGCGAGTTCCTGGTGCTCGAGTACCAGGACGGCGATCGCATCTACGTCCCGGTGCATGCGCTGCACCTCGTGAGCCGCTACACGGGCGCGGCCCCGGAGCATGCGCCGCTGCACAAGCTCGGCACCGATCAGTGGGCGCGCGCCCGGCGGCGCGCGGCGGAGCAGATCCGTGACGTGGCGGCGGAGCTGCTCGACCTGCATGCGCGGCGCAAGTCACAGCCGGGACTTGCGCTGCGGGTGAGCGACCTCGATTACCAGGCATTTGCCAACGCCTTCCCGTTCGAGGAGACCGAGGACCAGGCACAGGTGATACGCCAGGTGCTCGCCGACCTCGCGGCCGAGCGCCCCATGGACCGCATCGTGTGCGGCGATGTCGGCTTCGGCAAGACCGAGGTGGCGATGCGTGCGGCATTCGTGGCCGCCCATGCCGGCAAGCAGGTCGCGGTGCTCGCACCGACGACGCTCCTCGTGCAGCAGCACCTCGCCAACTTCCGCGATCGCTTCGCCGACTGGCCGGTGCGCGTGGAGGGCCTGTCACGCTTTGGCAACTCGCGTGAGACTCAGGCAGTGCTCGAGGGTCTCGAGCAGGGCAAGGTCGACGTCGTGATCGCGACGCACCGCCTGCTGCACGCGCACGCGCGCTTCAAGGACCTCGGGCTCCTCATCATCGACGAGGAGCACCGCTTCGGTGTGCGCGACAAGGAGCGGCTGCAGGCGCTGCGCGCCAACGTGCACGTGCTCACCCTGACCGCCACGCCGATCCCGCGAACCCTCAACATGGCGCTCGGCGGGCTGCGCGATCTGTCGCTCATCACCACCGCTCCCGCGGCCCGGCTCGCGATCAAGACGTTCCTGATCGAGTGGCATGCGCCGACGCTGCGCGAGGCGGCGTTGCGCGAGCTGCGGCGCGGCGGCCAGGTGTACTTCGTGCACAACGAGGTGCGCAGCATCGAGAAGATCGCCGCCGAGGTGCAGGCACTCGTGCCGGAGGCGAGTGTCCGCATCGGCCACGGCCAGATGCGGGAGCGCGATCTCGAGCAGCTCATGGTCGACTTCTACCATCGGCGCTTCAGCGTGCTGGTGTGCACGACGATCATCGAGAGCGGCATCGACGTGCCGAGCGCCAACACCATCATGATCAACCGCGCCGACCGCATGGGGCTTGCCCAGCTGCACCAGCTGCGGGGCCGCGTGGGGCGGTCCCACCACCGCGCCTACGCCTACCTCATCGCGCCGCCCCGCCAGGCACTGCAACGGGATGCCGCGAAGAGACTCGAGGCCATCGAGTCGATGGAGGAGCTCGGTGCCGGCTTCGTGCTCGCGACTCACGATCTGGAGATACGCGGCGCCGGCGAGCTCCTCGGCGAGCAGCAGAGCGGGCAGATGACCGAGATCGGCTTGTCGCTGTACCTCGACATGCTGGAGCATGCGGTGCAGGCGCTCAAGGCAGGCCGTGAGCCCCTGCTCGAGCAGCCGCTCGCCGCCGCCACCGAGGTGGAGCTGCGGCTGCCCGCATTCCTGCCGGACAGCTACGTCGCCGACGTGCACGTGCGCCTCTCGCTCTACAAGCGCATCGCCGCCGCACCGAGCGAGGCGGCGCTCGATGAGCTGACAGTGGAGATCCACGACCGTTTCGGCCCGTTGCCGGGGGCGGCGCAAAACCTGCTGCGCATCGCCAAGCTGAAACTCGCTGCGCGCGCGCTCGGCGTGCGCCGGCTCGACCTCGGTCCGCAGGGCGGCTCGGTGCTCTTCGAGGAGCGCTCCGGCGTCGATCCGGCGACGCTCGTGCGCATGGTGCAGCGGGGCGCGCGCGAGTACCGACTGGAGGGTCCTTTGAAGCTGCGCGTGTCGCGCGCACTGCCGGCCGAGAGCGCACGCTTCGAGTTTGCTTCGCAGCTGTTGCGGCGCCTGGGAGAGCGGCCCGGCCTGCAGTGACACCGGGCATGTACAATGACTCGCATGCGTGCCCTGCTCGTCGCGTTACTGCTGTGCGCTCTCACTCCATCGCTCGCCCAGGAGCCCGCGCCGGCGCCGGCGACGCCCCCCGGCCCCGGCAGCACCGTGTACAACATCGAGATCATCGTGTTCCGCGCGAGCAGCGCGCTCGGCGGGCCGGAGGATTGGGGCGCGGAAGCGGGCGCGCGCAACATCGCGGGAGAGGAATCCGCGAGCGGCGTCGCGCAGGTCGGACACTTCGTCGCGGTGCTACCCTCTTCCGCCTGGCAGCTGAGTGAGCTCGAGAATCGCCTGCGCGCGAGCGGGCTGTACGTTCCGGTGGCGCACGCCGCCTGGTCGCAGACTGCCAGCTCGTGGGGAACGCGTGCGGGCTTCACCATGCAGAAGCTCGGCATCGAAGTACCCGGTCTCGCCGGCAGCATCTTCCTCGAGCGCGGCCAGTGGCTGCATCTCGGAATGGCGCTGACTTACGCGATGGCCTCGCCGCCGCAGGGTTTGGGTGCCGCTCCCGACACGCCCTTCACCCTCAACGAGAGTCGCCGCGTGCGTTTCTACGAGCGCAACTACTTCGACCATCCGGCCTTCGGCGTGATCGCAATGGTGAGTCCCGCGCAGGGCACGCGGCCGCCGGGACGCTAGGCTCCGCCAAGCAGCTGCGCGGCCATGAACTCGAACCGCGGCACGTCGCTTCCCTGCAGCGCGCAGCGCACCCGCTCGCGCCCTGCGGCGATGAACCAGGTTTCGAGCGCGTGAGGCTTGCCACGGCCGAAGGCCGCAGGATCGAGCACCGCTACGCAGGCGGCGTGCTGCGGATCGCGCACCGATTCATAGCGGAGGAGCTGGATGTGCGCCTCACGCGCGGCCGTGGCGAGGGTCTGCGTATCGAGGTAACTCGAGGGGTGCATCCACAGCGCACGATCGCGGGCCAGCGGCGCGCGAGTCAGGTCGATGGCGGCGCGGCTGCGTACGCCCGCTCTGAAAGCCGTATGCGGCACGGGCTTCAGCTCGGGCGTCCCCGGCGAGTCGAGCAGGAACCGCAGCCGCCAGTAGCTCTTCTCCGCGAGCGCGGTGCGCAGCATCTCCGCCCCGTACCAGACGCCCGGCTCGAGCGCGGCGCGAAATCGCGAGCCGATGTGCGGGCGGTAGCGATAAGGCGTCGCGAGCAGGTAGTGCAGTCGCCGTACTGCGGGCGGCAGGGGCGGCTTGCTCTCCTCCAGTACCGTCTCGAGCACCGCCTGCTCCTCGAGCGAATCGCTCAGCCGCATCGTCGAGGCAGTGTGCTGAGCCTCGACCACGCGCCATAGCTCGCGCCCATAGGCGCGCGCCTCAGATGCGAGCGCGCGCGGCGTCCAGGTAGTCAACGGTCCGCACCAGGCCTGCAGGCTCGCGGATCAGATCGAGCGGTACGCCACCGAGTGCGGTGTTCTCGCTCCGTAGCCAGGCCTGTGCCGCCGCATCGTCCGACCCCACGATGGCATCGAGTGCCCGAAACAGCCGCACGAACAGCGCCGCGAGCTGCCAGGGCTTGGAGCCCGGCTCGAGCAGCCGCTGTCCATGGGCGAGCCGTGAGAGCGTGGCAGTGCTCACCCCGAGCACCGGCGCCAGATCCGACTGCGCGAGACCGAGAAAACGCGCGGCGCGCACCGTCGCGCGCGACAGCACCTCCGCCGCCTCCGACGCAGGATGGACTCGGGAGGGATGCCGGTTACTCATTGCTATAGAAATTATACTGGCTATTAGTTTCTAAAGCGAATTAGGGGCAGGCGGAGGTACCCGTGCGTGACCCACTCCTGGATGCCATGCGCATGATTCATGCGCATGGGCTCGTGACGCGCATCACTCCTCGCAGCCATGCGCATGATTCATGCGCATGGCTCCAAAACGTGTCTGACGTGCGTGTCCCCAGGGGTTCGCGCAAGCGGCCGCCTTCACGGTGGCGGCGTCGGTGGGGCCTACGGTGGCGGGGGCACTGTATGGGCGTTGGGATCGATGGTTATTCCGCGCTTGCGCAGCTCCTCCACCAGAACCTTGGCGCTCGCGTTGCCGGCATCCGCCAGACGCTGCGTACTGGCGGCGACCGAGTCGAGCGCCTCGCGCAGCTTGCGCGACTGCTCGAGCGGCTCGGTCTGTGAGAGCTTCAGTGCCGCAAGCGCCTCGCGCTCGGCGAGCAGCTGGGTCATCTGGAACGCTATCCAGCCTGAGAACCCACAGGCGAGCAGCAGCAGCGGCAGGAACGGACTCTTGGTCCCCACCTGCTGGGCGTCACTCACGGCTGCCGGGGGGCCTGCGGCTGCCGGGCGCCTGAAGGTGCCGGCGGCGTGACGGTCACACTGATGCCCTGCCGGCTGAGCAGATCACGCAGCTCGTCATCCTTGTTGCGCACTGCCAGGTCGGCGAGAGCCTTGATTACCTCCTGGTACAGTCCCTGCAGCTGGATACTCTGCTGAATGTACTTGCCGCGGCTGTCCACCTCGGTTCGCAGGACCCGGTTGCTCATCACCAGTCTCGCGTCCAATACCACGAGCAGCAGGGATGCTGCCGTCACTGCCATCAGGATCCAGTACTGATAGCTCTTCAGCATGCGCTCGGGCGGGTGCGCCGTGTACGGAAGAGCCAGAGCATTGCGCCACCGCACAGCGCCAGCGCCAGCGCACCCGGCTCCGGCACGCCGCTCTTCTTCACGACGTCCCCTTCGATCGTCAGCGTAAGGTCGAAGGGCTCGGTATAGCCGCTCGCGTTGTAGCCCATCGCCACGAGCTCCACCGCGCCGCTGAACGCCCCCAGAACGGTCGGGTCGAACGTCACGTCCAGCCCCGACTGGCCCTGGCCCGCATCGAGTCCGGAGAACGCATCGAAGCCCGTCAGCGTGAGCCCCGCCGGCGTGCTGAGGACCGTATAGCTCCCCTTGAGCAGGTCCGAGGGACCGGCCGTGTGGTTCAGCATCGACAGCAGGTCGGTGGTGGCACTGGAACCCTGTGTCAGGTTGCCGAGATCCAGCAGGTACTGGGCTCCGGTATGACCGAGACTGCCCGAGCCGCTATCGAGCGCGAACATCGGATTGGCGTAGTTGTTCACCTGTACGCCGGCGACCGACGCCGAAAGCGCAGCGAGCGGCACATCGCTCAGCTGGCTGTCGTGGCTCGCCAGGCTGAAACTGGCCGTGCCCGCGCTCAGCAGCGCCGCGGTACTGGTGTTGACGCTCACCTTGAGGTTGCTCGTGTCGGTCGCTCCGCCCGCAATAGCGGCGGAGCCACTCGCGGTGTACCCGGCGGATGCGCCGCTCGCGTGGGCCACCAGGCTGTCGTTCAACGCGCCACTGGCGGTATTGGTCACGGAGAGCGTCTGCGTGAGGGTGTCGCCGACGTGCACGATGCCGACGCCGCTGAAGAGCGGTGTGGTGGTGTTCAGCTGCGCCCCCGCAGTCTGATAGACATTTCCTTTCACGGTCACGGTCTGCGACGGCAAGGTCAACTGGCAGCTGCTGCCGCATCCGCCTACGTTGCTCGCATCGGAGATGAGTGCCAGCGTCGCTGTGCCGCTCAGGGCACCGGAGGTGCTGCTGCCGATGCCCACCTGCAGGTGCGTGGAGTCGGTGCCCCCGGGTGCGAGCAGGCTCACGCTGCCGCTCGCGGTGATCGGGACACTCCCGGTTATGCTGGCATCGAGCGCCGCCTGCGGAGGCGTGCCGGCCTTGTTGGTGAGGCTCACGGTACCCGCCAGCGCCGCACCGCCGACGCGCGTCGCCCCGAGGTCGAGCGGCGAATTGTTGACGACCGGGTTTGCATCGTTGATGACCTGACCCTGGGTCTGGATCGTGCCGGCGACGCCGTAGCTCGCGGAGCCGACGCTCGCGACTCCGAGCCCGTTACTTACCCCATTCACCGTCCCTTCGGTGACGAAGTTCACCGCGATCGCTCCGTTTACCGTGGCGGCCCCGGAGGTGTTCACCGAGACGGTCATGCCGCTGCTGTTGGTGGCGCCGGCGGCCAGCCCGGTGATCGATCCGCTCCCGGAAATGAGGCTGGCACCGGTGCCGCTGCTGCTACCGAAGCTCGCGCCGAGATCCTCCACGAAGCCGGTCACACCGCTCGCGGTGTTCTTCACGGCCAGTGTCTGGCTGACGGTCTGCCCGACCTGCACCGTGCCGAAGTTGAGTGGCGCGGTCAGGATCTGACCGCCCGCCTGCTGGTATACATTGCCGCTCACGTTGATGCTCTGCGAGCCGACACCGGTGTTGCCGAGTGCGCTCGTGCCGGTGCCGTTCGACACGTAGTTCACCGTCACGGTGCCCGACTTTGCGCCGGATGAGCTGGTGTCCACGCCGACGCTCATAGCCGTATTGTTGGAGCCGCCGCCTGCGATGCCGCCGGCGCCGGAACCGCCGGTGATCGAGCCGCCGTTGTTGGTCGCGCCTCCCGTGTTCGCTCCGAAGCTCGCATTGAGCACCTCGGTGAACGATCCGGCGGGCGCCGTGTTCGCCACCGCGAGCGCCTGACTGGCGGCGCCGCCCACCCGCTGGTTGTTGATCACCACCGGGGCCGGTGTCGCCGAGCCGGCTGCCAGGTTGTACCCGGTGCCGGAGATATTGATCACCTGGTTGCCGAGCGGGAGTGTCGAGAGGCCTGAGGTTCCCGCGCCGTCGGAGGCGAAGGCGAGCGTCACGCTCCCTGAGTTTGCGCCCGCCTTGAGTCCGTTGAGCCCGACGCTGATCGCGGTGGAAGCCGCCGCCCCGGCCGCGAGATTGGTGATCGGGCCGCCCGAGACCGTGGCCTGCCCGCCCGTTGCGCCGCTCGCCACATCGAGGCCTTCCTGGTACCCGGTCGGCACTCCGGAAGCGTACGGATTACTGATCGCCACCGCCTGGCTGAGCGAGCTCGCGCCCACGTGGAAATTACCGAGACTTACGCTCGTCGAGATCGATGGCTGCGCGGTCTGGTAGACACCGCCCGTCACGTTGATGACCTGCGAGGGGAGCGAGCTCACCGACCCGGTCGTGACGCCATCCGACTGCAGGGCGATCGTCGCCGAGCCATTGCGCGCCCCGGCCGCCGCGGTGCTCATTCCGACGACCAGGCTCGTGGTGTTGGTCGAGGCCGCCGCCAGGTGCGTGAAGCTGCCGCTCGCCGTAAGTCCGCTCGTTGCGGTCGAGATGGACGCATTGAGCCCATCCGCCGGGGCGGTCGCAGTGTTGCCGATCGAGAGGGTCTGACTGGGTGCCGTGGCCCCGACCCGCAGGTTGCCGAACACGATAGGATTCGGAGTCGCCGCACTCGCCTGCGCGGGGTTGCCGACCGGCGTGACCGACGCCGAGGTGAGCTCGATGTTATCGCCCCCCTGGTTGTAGAGAACGTTCCAGGTGCGCGCACCCGCATCGTACGTCTGGCCGATGACGTTGGCGAAAGCGCCGCTGACGGGCGAACCGGAGGTGCCGATCGTCAGCATCGTCCCCACGGGAAGATTCAGGGCGTCGAGGTTGGTGAGGTTGAGCGTACTGCCGCTCGCGAGAGTGAAGGCGCCGGCGCCGCTGCCGGTGACCTTGATGACGCCATAAGAAGTACCCGAGGAGGCAATGAGACCCATCGTGCCGCTCAGAGTGAGGCTCGAGAGGGTCAGCGTGGCGGGGGTCGTGCCGCTACCGCCGAAGAGAGTGCCGCCCGAGCCGATGGTGCTCACGCCCCCGACGGTGCCCATGCCCTGCAGCGTGCCACCATTGATGGTGACGGTACCCGCGGTGAGCGCACCGTCGATGGTGGTCGTGCCGGCCGACTGCGTGAGAGCGCCCGTGCCGCCCGCACCCATCTTGAGCGTGCTGCCCGATCCAACGGTGAGCGTGCCGCTGTTGGTCAGGCCTGCCGCCGTGAAGGTGCCGCCCCCGGCGAGCTGCAGCGTCCCCGCATTGGTGAGCGCATTGGTGGTGGTGTAGCTGCGTCCGGCAAGCACGCTGAGCGAGCCCGCCGAGGCGATGCTCGTCAATGAAGTCTCGATGGCAGTGAAGGCATTGGTCGAGACATCGCGGGTGCGGATGACCGAGCCCGCGCCGCTCAGTACTACCTCCGCCGCGAGCGAGGTTAGCGTCTGGCCGGCGGGCACTGCGAGCGTCAACTGCGAGCCGGCGAATGCCTGGTAGCTGCCACCGGTCAAGGTTCCCGCCGCGAAGTTGGTGAAGCTGGTCGTCGGCCGCACGTCGACAGCCGAGCCGTTGGAGGCGGCGATCGTGCCGTTGTTGGTGAAGTTGACCGGCGCAATGATATTGTTGGCGTTGCCGTTGCTGAAGCTCATCGAGCCGTTGTTGACGAGGTTCGCGCCGTAGATGTAGCCGTACGAGCCCGAGCCATCCGCGAGCACCGGCAGCCCCGCGCCGAGGGTGAGCGTGCCACTGCCGGAGTAGATGTAGGCCACCCCGGCCGTGCCGCCGAGGTGCACCGTCGCGTTATCCAGCGTCTGCGTCGCGAGCGAGTAAAGGTCGGCGCTGCTGCCGGTGACGTTGATGACACCCGGGCTCGTCCCGGTCGCGTCCTTCACCACCAGATTGTTGAAGTAAGCGGTGGTGCTCGTGCCGGTGATGCTCAGGGGACCATTCACCTGCACGTTATCGAGCGTGCCCGCGGTGCTGTTGACCGTATACAGGCCGGCCGCGACGGCGTTCGCCACCGTGCCGCCGTGGATGGTGCCGCCCTGCATGCTCATGCCCGCCAGCACATTGAGCGTGCTGGAGCTATTGTCCAGGTAGCCGAGCAGCTCGGTGGTGCCTCCGGTGCGGTTGATGGTGCCGATGTCCGAGGTCTTGAAATACCCACCAAGCCTCAGGTTAGTGTTGGTGACGCTGATCGTGCCACTGTTGCGCCACTCCATCCCAGGCTGCACCCCGGGGTTGCTCGGTGTGCCGATCGTCAGTCCCGTCGTGCCGCCGCTGCCGTTCGCGGTCACCGTGCCGGTATTGATGAAGGTGGGGCTCGACGTGGCGCTGTTGCTGCCGATCTGCAGCGAGGTGCCGTTCGCCACCGTCACCGTGCCGTTGTTGGTGAAGGTCGTGGGTACGATGGTATTGCTGACGCTGCCGTTGCTGAAGCTCATCGAGCCGTTGTTGATGAAGTTCGCGCCGTAGATGTAACCATAGGAGCCGGAGCCATCGGCGAGCACGTGCAGTCCCGAGCCGAGGGTCAGGGTGCTCGCGGCGCCCGCGTACAGATAGCCTACCCCCGTCGCCCCCCCGAGGTGCACGGTCGCATTGTCGAGAGTCTGGGTCGTGAGCGCGTAGAGATCGGCGCTGCTGCCGGTCACGTTGATGACCCCCGGGTTTGTCCCGCTCGCATCCTTCACCACGAGGCCATTGGTGAAGTAGAGCGTCGAGGTGCTACCGGTTACATCGAGACTGCCCTGCAGCGTCACCCCATCGAGCGTCCCGTTGCTCACCGGGGCCACAGTAAGAGCGGTCGTACCGCCGCTGCGCACGATGGTGCCGCCCTGGATCTTCCCGGCCTGGAACGTCACCCCGCCGGTCGTGGTAAGGACGCTGGTGTTCGCCAGAGTCGCCTGTGAATTATTGAGGGTCAGCGTGCCGATCGTTACCGGGCTCGAGAGAGTCACGGTGTAGAGTCCGGCAACGGCGATCGTGGCATCGTAGGTGTTGCCGCCGGAGTTGTTCGGATCGGTTCCGTTGCAGGTCGACCAGTCGGCGGCGCTCGACCAGGACCCACTGACCCCACTCGCCCAGGAGCAGGAAAAGTTGGCCGCCGGGGCGGGCCCTGCTCCGAGGAGGCCGGCGAGCAGGGCGAGCGGGGCGACTCGGGAGAGAAACTTCATGATGGGCACTCCTGCCGTCGGTCTGCGC